>NZ_BCVF01000001.1 GCF_001591605.1 Bacillus badius NBRC 15713
GGGGTCTCGCCTGTCCCGCAGCTCCCGCTGGAGTCTTTGCGCCTTCCATTCCAATTAACAGGTTGTATAAAAAGAGGATAGCTGTATAAAACGCTTGAGGTGAGGAAGGGGCTTTCAAGCGAATGGCTTTTATTGATGACTTGACGGAAGCGGGGTACGCGAAAATGGGCCCTGTAAGCATGGCTCCTGTTGGTGTTGTGATTAAAAGGATATTTGTTACACATGAATGAGGCAGATGTGTAAGAAGCCGATCCTCTCCGCTGTCATGAGTCTAAAGACAATGGCCAGGTGGACTTGGCAGGGGCTAGAAATGACCTGAATAAGTGACCTGGAGAGGCTTATTTTTTTCTCAGATGGCTTGAAAGTTATTTTAAAAAAAGAACGAGGTTCGGAATGATTTCATTCCGAACCTCGTTTGTTTGGTGATAAACTGAAACCGGAAAATCCGGTTTTTATACTTTTTTCAATTTGAAAGGACTGACCATTAATAAGGATAATGAAATAATAATAACCATAAATAAAGGCATTGGGAGATATGGAATGGCTAAATAGCTGAGGGTTAGCAAGCAGCCGGCTGCTGTGATCGGCAAGCCATGAAAATAGCCATTATTCTCGGAAATATTGAAGCGTGCCAGCCTAAAGGCACCGCAACCAATATAAAATACCGTGAAAAACCAGCCGGGGAAGCCGAATTCAGATAATATGCCGGTATACAATAGTAGAGCGGGGGCCACACCAAAAGAAATAATATCGCACATAGAGTCCAATTGTTTGCCCAGTTCAGATTCAATATTCATTTTTCGTGCGACCATTCCATCAAAGCGATCAGCTAAAGCGGCGACAAAAATAAGCAGCAGGCCCAAGTGATGTTGTCCATGCATCGTCATCAGGATGGAAAAGCCGCCTAAAGCCAAGTTCCCCATTGTAAGTACGTTAGCTGTTTGAGCTTTTATTTTTTTTATAGTGACGTCTATGACTTGAGAAATAAACAAATTTACACTCTCCTCGAATTTAGCAGGGAATCTGCCGGTAGTTTATTATATAATAATATTTTAACGATGATCTATTATACCATAAAGTGGATTGGATTTTTAAATTTTTGGAGGTTAAACCGTGCAACGGCATTTATATCGTTTTTTTATTGAGTTAACAAATAAAAGATGGTCTTCGCGATTGCTGGAGCGCTATACAAGCTCTTCTGTAAGCAAGCCGATGATCCGTCCCTTTATTAAAGCTTACCGAATCAATGAAGAGGAGATGGCCCATCCGGCTGATCATTACCAGACACTTCACGATTTCTTTATTCGTCAGCTGCTGCCCGAAGCAAGGGTGATTGAGTACGGGAAAAACCAAGTGGTCAGCCCGGTTGATGCTCTGCTCGCAGAAACAGGGGTGATTACAAGCCACTGTGAGATCGTAGTCAAGGAGAAGCCTTATTCTGTAGCTGAGATGCTCGGCAGCAGAGAAAAAGCTGCTGATTATGAAAACGGCACGTTTCTTGTTTTTTATTTAAGCCCTGGCCATTATCATCGAATCCATAGCCCAATTGATGGACAGGTGACGGAAACATGGGCGCTTGGCAGGCACTCTTATCCTGTGAACAGCCCCGGGTTGAAATATGGCAAAGCACCGCTTGCCAAGAATTACCGTGAAATTACCGAGCTGACCTTTGAGGGCGGGAAGTTGGCTGTAGTGAAAGTAGGAGCGATGTTCGTTAACTCGATTGAGCGTTCCCATAACAGGCCAACATGGAAGCAAGGGGAAGAGGTAGCCTATTTCAACTTTGGTTCTACGGTTGTCCTCTTGTTTGAGCCAGGTACATTTAGATTGAATGAACAATTGGCTGTGCCTTGCGAAGTAAAGGTCGGTGAGACCGTCGGCACTTTTGCATAAAAAAAAGCACTGCTTGAGCGAGTGCTTTCTATATTAGTGCGCTTGTACTTGGAAGTAAAGAGCTCTCTTTTTTAATTCGTCTTCGATTAATAAGATAAAATCGCGGCTAAGATCCAGCTTGCGTGCTTTTGCATAAGCTTCTAAAAGAACATCATCAGAGATGCGGTGCATGTCTTATTCACCTCCAAAGAAATAAGTGGTCTATAATAGGTGAAGTGGCATAAGATGGTAGGTTCAAGTTGTTTACTACCCCACTGTACTAAATATAAACAAAAAGAACAAGTGTTCCTTTATCCACAGAGTTAGGTGGATAAATTGTGGATAGATTGTGTTTAAGTAGGGGGAAAGGGCAGAAAACTAAAAGGATAATGTGTATAAAGTTATCCACATTTTAAAAGTGAAAAAAATGTCGGAAAATATTTTTCGTTTTTTAAAAAAATTTACAGTTTACTGTTGGGTGTTTTAACGTTTTATTTTGTCACGACAGCTAAAATCAGCTATGATAAAGGCAATGAAAGCCTAGAGAACGGAGTGTAGGGATTGTTAAAGAAATTTTTGCCGAGCGAGCATGTTAAAAGCATTTTTCACATTACACCGGAATATTTGAAGTCCAAAGGGGTGAAAGCCATCATTACCGATTTGGATAATACACTTGTATCTTGGGATCGCCCCGATGCAACGCCGGAATTACTGGAATGGTTCAAGGAAATGAAAAAAGCAGGCATTAAAGTGCTAATTGTTTCCAATAATAATCAAAAACGCGTAAGCACCTTTTCGCAGCCTATTGATATTCCATACATCTTTGAAGCCCGCAAACCAATGGGAAAAGCGTTTCGAAGAGCTGTAAAAATATTAGGCACGAAAAAGGAAGAAACTGTCGTAATCGGTGATCAGTTGCTGACAGATGTATTTGGCGGCAACCGAAACGGCTTTTATACCATTTTAGTGGTGCCGGTCGCCCAGACGGATGGTTTCTGGACGCAGTTCAACCGCCGGATTGAACGGCGGATTATGAACTTCTTTAAACGAAAAGGTTTAATTCAATGGGAGGAAAGTAAGTGAATAACGAAAAGATTATTTGTATAGGATGCGGAGTCAGCGTACAATCAGAAGATCCGGCCGGCCTTGGTTATGCGCCGGCTTCTGCTCTGGAAAAAGAAGAGATTGTCTGCCAGCGTTGTTTTCGCTTGAAGAACTATAATGAGGTTCAGGATGTTTCTTTGACGGATGACGACTTTTTAAACATCTTGAACACACTTGGACAAACAGACAGCTTGATTGTAAAAGTTGTTGATATTTTCGATTTTAATGGAAGCTGGCTGCCTGGCTTGCACCGTTTTGTCGGGAAGAATCCGGTTCTTTTGATTGGCAACAAAGCAGACCTTTTGCCTAAGTCAGTGAAGAAAAACAGGTTGATTAACTGGATGAAACAGCAAGCCAAAGAGCTTGGCTTAAAGCCAATTGACGTTCTGCTTGTCAGTGCGGCAAAGGGAGCCTCCATGCAAGAGGCAATGGAGGCAATTGATCATTATCGCAATGGAAAGGATGTATATGTCGTTGGGTGCACGAATGTAGGCAAATCCACGTTTATTAACCGTATCATTAAAGAGGGCACGGGAGACAAGGATGTAATTACCACGTCTCATTTTCCAGGAACGACGCTTGATATGATTGAGATTCCGTTAGATGACGGCCATTTTCTTGTGGATACGCCGGGGATCATTAATCACCATCAAATGGCTCACTTTGTTGATAAACGGGACTTAAAATACATTACGCCGAAAAAAGAAATCAAGCCGAAGATTTTTCAGTTAAACGAGCAGCAAACATTATTTTTTGGCGGTTTGGCTCGCTTTGATTATCTTTCAGGAGGGCGCCGTTCCTTCACGTGTTATTTGTCCAATGAATTAATGATTCATCGGACAAAGCTCGAGAAAGCAGATGAATTGTATGCTTCTCATGCAGGAGAATTGCTTACTCCGCCGCGCAGAGAGGAAATGGAAGGCTTTCCGGAATTTACCCGCCAGGAATTCATGATTAAGGAAGAAAAAATGGATGTTGTCTTCTCAGGCCTTGGCTGGGTGACCATTAATGAACCGGGCGCCAAAGTAGCCGCTTATGTGCCAAAGGGAGTTAGTGTCTTTCTGCGGAAATCCTTAATTTAGAAGGGGGAGAGAAGCCGTGAGAAAATTATTTGGGGTTATAGGCGATCCAATTGCTCATTCCATGTCTCCGCTGATGCATAACGATGCATTTGCCCAGCTTGGCATCGACGGATATTACCAGCCTTTTCATGTGAAATCGGCTGATTTAGCCGCTGCTGTTCACGGCATGAAGGCGATCGGTGTGCAAGGATTTAATGTGACAATTCCCCATAAAACAGCGATTATGCCCTTGCTTGACCAGATTGATCCGCTTGCGAAGGCAATCGGCGCCGTTAATACAGTCGTCCGCGAAAACGGCGGATGGACGGGATATAACACAGATGGAGCAGGTTTTGTGCAAGGGCTGCGCGAGGAGTGCGGCGGGCCGCTTGAAGACAAGAGGGTATTGCTCATCGGCGCAGGAGGAGCCGCGCGTGCCATTTATTATACGCTGGCTTCAGAAAAGGTCAATCAGATCGATATTGCCAACCGTACGCTTGAAAAAGCAGCCAGTCTTGCGGAGAGCTGCCCTTATTCTGTTGCTGGCACGGTAAAAACAACGCAGGAAGCGGAAGCGGAGCTGGCGGCATATGATATTATTATCCAGACCACTTCAATCGGCATGCTGCCGCTTATTGAAGCAGCTCCGCTGTCTGTTGAAAATATAAAGCCGGGCGCCTTTGTCTCTGATATTATTTATAATCCTTTTGAAACGAAGCTCCTGCAGGAAGCGAAAAAACAGGGAGCCCGTATACAAAATGGGCTGAAAATGTTTGTTTACCAAGGAGCGCTCGCTTTTGAAAAATGGACAGGCCAAACACCGGATATTGAACGAATGGCAGACATTGTACGACATCAACTAGGAGGAAACTATGTTAACAACTAAGCAAAAAACATTTTTACGCTCGAAAGCCCATCATCTGGATCCTATTTTTCAAGTAGGAAAAGGCGGGGTAAATGAAAATATGGTGAAACAAATCGCCAATGCGCTTGAAGCGCGCGAATTAATTAAAGTCAGTGTGCTGCAAAATTGCGGAGAAGATAAGCAAGAGGTGGCAAAGCTATTAGCGAAAGGAGCCCGTGCCGAGCTCGTGCAGGTCATTGGCAGCATTATTGTGCTGTATAAAGAATCGAGAGAAAACAAAAAAATCGAGCTGCCAAGATGAAGAAAAAAGCAGGCATTTTAGGGGGAACATTCAATCCCCCTCATTTGGGCCATTTAATGATCGCCAATGAGGTGCTTGAGGCCCTTCAGTTGGATGAGGTCCGCTTTATGCCGAACTATCATCCGCCGCATAAAGAGATGGATCATCGTGTGACTGATGAAGACCGCATCCATATGCTCCAAGCGGCTATTGACGGGCACCCGCGTTTTGTACTTGAGCTGATAGAAATGGAGCGTAAAGGTACTTCTTATACGTTTGACACGATGAAGGCGCTGCAGGAGCAGGAGCCTGAAACGGAATTTTACTTTATCATCGGCGGCGATATGATTGAATACTTGCCGAAATGGTACAAAATTGCCGAGCTTAGCCGGATGGTTACGTTTGCCGGGGTGCGCCGGCCGGGGTATTCCGTGGAGACCCCCTATCCGGTGAAGTTGGTTGACACACCGGAAATCTATCTGTCTTCTACCATGCTCAGACAAAGGGCTGCAAGTGGAGGCACGCTGCGCTATTTGCTCCCTGAGAAGGTAATCGCTTATATAAAGGAGAATCGTCTATATGAAGCGTGAAGAGGCACTCTCGCTAGTGAGAGATCAAATAACCGAGCATCGCTATACACATACTCTCGGGGTGGTAGATACCGCCATTATGCTGGCCGAGAAGTACGGGGCTGATGTTCAAAAGGCCGAGCTGGCTGCAATCTTTCATGATTATGCCAAGTTCCGCTCCAAAGAGGAGATGGCGGCTATCATTAAGCAGCAAAAAATGGACCCGCAGCTGCTTTCTTTTCATTCAGAGCTATGGCATGCTCCGGCAGGCGCTTATTTAGTGCAAAAAGAAGCTGGCGTGACGGATGAAGCTGTTTTGAATGCGATCCGTTACCATACGTCAGGAAGAATTGGCATGACGTTGCTTGAAAAAGTGGTTTATGTTGCAGACTATATTGAACCGGGTCGCCGCTTTCCGGGTGTCGAGGAAGTACGTGAGTTGGCGCAGCAAGATTTGGATGCTGCGCTCATTCAGGCACTAAAAAACACGATTCAGTTTTTGATGAAGAAAAATCAGCCGGTGTATCCGGATACTTTTCATACGTACAATGATTTAACGATGAAAAAAGAGGAGGCTAATTAATGGATCAACCAGAAATTTTACAACGGGTCGCTAATGCGGCAGACGATAAGCGTGCAGAAAATATTGTGGTGCTAAACATGAGGGGAATTTCGCTTATGGCCGACTACTTTATGATCTGTCATGGAAACTCTGATAAACAGGTGCAAGCCATTGCCCGTGAGATTAAAGAGCAGGCAGAGGAGCTTGGTTATGAAGTCAAGCGGATGGAAGGCTTTGATGAAGCACAGTGGGTGTTAATTGACTTGGGAGACATCATTGTTCATGTATTCCATCGTGAGGAGCGCCTCTATTATAACTTGGAACGCCTTTGGGGAGATGCTCCGGAGCTGGATGTGGAGAGAGAATTACTTTCATGACCTATGAACGCTTCGCCTATGTGTATGACTTTTTAATGGAAGATGTGCCGTACGGAGAATGGCTTGCTTTTTTCCGGCGGCATACATCGGCCTTATCAGGGAAAAAGGTGTTAGACCTTGCATGCGGCACTGGAGAATTTACTTGGCGGCTTGCGGAAGCCGGCTGGGACGTCACTGGGGCAGATTTGTCAGACAGTATGCTGCTTGCCGCCCGGCAGAAAATGGACAGCAAAGGGCTGATGATTCCGCTGTTCCAGCAGGATATGCGCAGCCTTGAAGGTCTCGGTCTTTTTGATGCTGTTACGATTTTCTGTGATTCCCTTAATTATTTAACAGAGGAGGAGGACATCAAGCGTACGTTTCAAGGAGTGAAAAAGCACTTGAAACCGGGCGGCTCGCTTTTATTTGATGTTCATTCCTTATATAAAATGCGTGCGATTTTCAAAGACGGTACATTCACGGCTGTCGATGATTCGGTTTCTTACATTTGGAATTGTTTTGATGGAGAGTATCCCGATAGCGTAGAACATGAACTGACCTTTTTCGTTCGTGAGGACAAGCTCGGTTTATATGAACGATTTGATGAGCTGCATGTCCAGCGTGCATTTGCTATTGAACAGTATAAAGCATGGCTTGAGGAAGCTGGTTTTACCAACATTGCCATAACAGCCGATTTTACTGATCAGCCGCCGGACGAAGCAAGTGAGAGAATTTTCTTCTCTTGTACAAGCGGCTCCGTCCGTCCATAAATGGAGAGAGGCCTGTCCAACAAGTCTCTGAAATAAAAACAGGCAGAGAAAAGGAGCCGCCTCAAAAGGTCGTTTTTCATGACCCTTTGGGGCAGCTCTTTCTTTTTTATGAAAATGACTGAAGCTCCCATTTT
This sequence comes from Bacillus badius NBRC 15713, assembly GCF_001591605.1. Classification (GTDB taxonomy): domain Bacteria; phylum Bacillota; class Bacilli; order Bacillales; family Domibacillaceae; genus Pseudobacillus; species Pseudobacillus badius. The sequence goes on from NZ_BCVF01000001.1 coordinate 7,574, forward strand.
TTAATTGACCGCCGGGAAAGCCTATACGCCTATCGAAAAAATAAAAAGGATTTTCTGATTCAGCGGCGAATAAATTAAGGGATTCCAAATTGCGCCGCTGTTTCCTGTTTGTCTTCAGCAAACTTCTTATGGGTGGCTTGAAACAGCTTCGTGAACATATCCCCTGTCTCCGCTTCTAAAACAGCAATCCCTTTTCCGGTCACTCCTCCTTTTACGCATACTTTTTCTTCTAACTCGGCTAGTGTATACTCTTTTTGTTTAAATAACTCTCCAAGGCCGGCAAGCATGGATTCTGCCAGTTTTTCTGCTGTTTCTGCCTCCATTCCGGTTGTTTCGGCTCCTTCGATGAATTTCCTCGTCAGAAAGCTGATAAATGCCGGGCCGCAGCTGACAAGGTCAGAGGCCGCACGTGTCACTGCCTCATCAATTTCCACAGCCTCTTTGCACAATTTATCCATCCGCTTTTTCATTTCGACTTTCCATTTTTCTTCACATTTTTCTCCAAAGGTATAGAGAACGGTTCCTGATAAGACTTTATTCGTGATGCTCGGGATCATTCTCATGCATGAACATGGCAGGACCGACTCTAATTGGGCGGTACTGACGGGACTAGTAATAGATACGACGCATTGTTCAGGGCGAAACAAAGAACGGGCGCCCTGAAGCAGCGGATGGATGTCGTGGGGTTTTACGCAAATAAATAAAAGCTCACATGCTTGAACGAGCCCGGCAAACTCTTTGCTGACTGTAATGTCCGGGTGCTTTTTCTGAATCTGCTGTGCTTTTTCCGGTGTTCGGTTCGTAATGACCAGGTCGGAAGCAGAGACAGCTTTTGATGCCACTAAAGCATCAATTAAGATGCTTCCCATATTGCCTGTTCCGGCTACTCCTATTTTCATTCAGTATTTTCCCTCCTTATACAAGCTGCTTTTACAATGTATGAAAGAAAAGCTGGTTTATGAGAAAGAGGTGAGAAAGATCGATATAAAAACATGGATCACCCAGTACAAAATGTACATTTTGGCAGGAGGCGCACTTGCGGCGTTCGGGCTCTACCAGCTGACGGCTGAAGAGACTTCACCCGAAATACCGGCCGTGGAAGAAGCAGTGCCGGCCGGAGAAAGCATGGCTCCAGTGCCGGCACCTCCGCTGTCAGAGCCGCAGGAGCCTGCTGTTCTCATGGTTGATATTAAAGGAGCTGTAGCGGCGCCCGGTATTTACTCGTTAAAAAACGGAGAGAGGATTAACGACGCAATAACGAAGGCGGGTGGTTTTCAAAAGGAGGCTGACCGGACAGCCATCAATCTCGCACAGAAGCTGCAGGATGAAATGATCATTTATGTGCCGAAAGTCGGCGAGACGCCGCCGGAAGAGGCAGCAGGAGCTGCTGTCCCGGAGAAGAGCACAGTCGGGCATTCGGCAGGAGGGGGAGCAGCTCTTAATATTAATAAAGCGTCCGTCGAGGAGCTGCAACAGCTGCCGGGTATCGGGAAGGCCAAAGCTCAGGCAATTATCGATTACAGGGAAACGATAGGAGCCTTTACAAAGCCGGATGACTTGAAAAGTGTCTCGGGCATTGGAGACAAAACCTTTGAAAAGCTGGCGCCGCTTGTAGTTGTTCAGTAACAGGGATTGACGGAAGCGTTTTATTGCCGCTACACTAAAGAAAAATGAATTTGCTGAAGGAAGAGTGAGAACAGATGAACAGAAAGAGCTGGGATGAATACTTTTTGGATATTGCCCAAGTCGTTTCGACCCGTTCCACATGCAACCGTCTGCATGTTGGCTGTGTGATTGTGAAGGATAAGCATATCATCTCTACAGGTTACAACGGCTCTATTCATGGACATGCCCATTGTGAGGAGGAAGGCTGTCTGCTGTCAGATGAAAAGCGCTGCATCAGATGCCTGCATGCGGAGTTAAACGCCGTTCTGCACGCAGAGCGGGATAAATTGAAAGGCGCGGCTGCTTACGTCACGCATGAACCGTGTGAAAACTGTGCAAAGACATTGGCGCAGGCTGGAATCAAAAAAATTGTTTACAGAAATGCTTATCCGAATAAATGGAATAAACATTTTTTAAAGGACATCGAAGTCGTTCATTTACCTTAATAAAACTATTGAAGGGGGAGTTATGCGCGGAAAGCTTATTTATATGGCAATGGGTGTACTCTCAGGTTTATTGTGGGCGCTTCCTTCGTTAGGAAGCCTCCGTTTGCTTCTGACTGCTGCCGTTTTCTTTGTTATCATTCAGCTTGATAAGAGGGGAAGGGCAGCTCTTTTTAGTTGTGCCGTGTCCGGCTTTTTAGCCGGACAATGGGCGGAGGAACGAAACAATACAGCTTTTACTGGGGATGAAGAGAAATGGCTGGTAACGTTTTCGGGTGAGACGATGATTGATGGGGACCGGCTGAAAGCGACTGTCACAGCGGATCATAAAGAAAGGTTGCGCCTGATTTACCGGCTGTCTTCTGCTGAAGAAGCGGAACAGCTTCAGGCAGGATTGCTGCCGGGAACCGTTTGTTATGTTGCGGGCAAGCTGGAAGAGCCTGGAGGAAAACGCAACCGGAACGGCTTTGATTATCAATCGTTTCTCAAGAACAAGCATATTTTCTGGCAGCTGAAGGCTGACCGCTTGTCCTTATCATCCTGTGTAAACGGTGGAAAAACGATCAAGAAGGATATTCTGCAATGGCGGCAAAAAGGAATCAGCCATCTAAAAGCAGTTTTTCCTGAAGGTTTGCAGCCCGTTGCTGCTGCTTTATTGTTTGGGGACCGCTCTTTAACTGAGGAAGAGGTGCTGACCGCTTATCAGCGTCTCGGCATCATTCACTTGCTGGCTATATCAGGCCTTCATGTTGGCTTAGTGACTTCTTTGGCTTATTACGTGATGATACGGGCGGGGATAGTGAAAGAAACGGCTCAAACCGCTTTGCTTATCGCTCTTCCGGTATATGCGCTCTTAGCCGGCGGCTCTCCCCCTGTCGTCCGGGCGGCGTTAATGACGATTCTTATCCTGCTGGCCCTTCGCTTTCAGCGGCGATTTACTTCTCTGGATGCCCTTGGCGCAAGCTTTATCATCGTGATAATGCTTGATCCGTACTTGATTTATCAGGCTGGATTTCAGCTTTCTTACCTCGTTAGTTTCTCGTTGCTTCTTTCCTCTCCGTTTATCTTGTCTGCCCCGGCTTCTCTCTTAGGGAAAATGCTGGCAGTCACCTCTGTTTCCCAAATGGCCGGTTTACCAGTATTGATGTACCACTTTTTTGAGGTGTCTATTTATTCCTTTGTCGCCAATTTATTTTTCGTTCCCTTTTACTCTTTCTTCGTTTTGCCCCTGCTTGTAATTATTTTTCCTTTAAGTTTTTTGCTGAGCTCCGCCGTGATTTTATTAGAGCCGCTTCAGCTTCTGCTTGAAAAAGCAGATCAAATCGCGGTAGAAGTGAGCAGGTGGCCGGGGACCGTCGTTGTCACCGGCCGCCCGGGAGAGTTTCTGTTGACTCTTATTTGCCTCTTGGTGCTGGCAGCTTTTCTGCAATGGGAAAAAACACAGGACGGGAAACGGGTAATCGCTTTTCTGGTGATGATCATTGGTATTCCTGTAACGGCGCACACCTATTCGCCGATAGGAGAGGTGTCATTTATCGATGTAGGGCAGGGAGATGCGATTTTTATTGCCCTTCCGTTTAACAAAGGAAATTATTTGATCGATACAGGCGGGCTGCTGCCGTTTCAGAAGGAGGAATGGCAAAAGCAAAGAAACAGCTTTTCGATTGGTGACGATGTTCTAATTCCTTATTTAAAAGGAAGAGGAGTCACTCGTATTGATAAGTTGATTCTGACACATAGCGACTATGATCATATCGGGGCAGCCCAAGAGTTATTCCCTCATTTCTCTATTAGGGAAGTCATCATTAGCCCGGGATCAGAAACAAAACCGGTGATGCAGCAGGCCATCGAAAAGGCGCGCCTGCATAAAGCTTCTATCCGCTACGGAAAATACATGGAAAGCTGGCAAAGCGGCGGGGCCTACTTTCAAATTGTTTCTCCTGCAGACAGGCAGTATAAAGGAAATGATGATTCACTCGTCATTTATGCAGTGCTTGGGGGGAAGAAATGGCTATTCACAGGGGATATGGAGGCGCAAGGAGAAGCACAGCTCATGGAACATGCAGCTATTGATATTGATGTGTTAAAGGTCGGACATCATGGGAGCCGTTCGTCAACGACAGAAGCTTTTCTGAGCAAAGCGGCACCTGAAACGGCTGTCATCTCTCTTGGCAAAAACAACCGGTATAGCCATCCGCACAGAGAAGTGACCGACCGTCTTCAAGCCCATGGAATAGAGATTTGGCGTACAGATCTTCATGGAGAGGTGGTGTATAAGTATAGAGCGGGGGAAACAGGCACGTTTTCAGCCATCTATCCGTAAACTATACAAGAGGTTGTCGGAAGCGGAAAAAAGCCCGTCAATTGACGGGCTTTTGCGGCAGTTATCCAATCGCTTTGATAACCTGTGCAATAATGAAGATAATAGTAAAAAAAGCGAAAGAAACACCAAAAGCCACTCCAGAATCTACTGCGTCATTACGCGTTGATTGGACATTTTTTTCAAATTCGTTCACAACTACCCCTCCTATTTCATTTATAGTATAGACGAACCTTTTTAAAAAATCTAGACTGTCCTTGCTAATTCCTGCTTTGACAAGAGTTAACTGCAATAAGATTGACAAATTCGGTGAAAATACAATTAACATGATCACCGTCTGTAAAGCTGTTTCCCGGGGCAGCGTTGCCGGCGTTCATATAGATCACGGGGAGGCTTCTTCAGAAGTTTCCCCTTGTCAAATGAAAGAAGCTTTTTTAACATGGGAGTATCATACATGAAAATGGAGAGAAAAGCCATTGATGCCCATTTGGAAAAAACTAGAGCAAAAACAATTATCAGCCCTTTATTTGCTGTATGGAACAGAAGCGTTTCTAATCCATGAAACAAAGCAACGACTGATTCAATCTGTGCTGACAGCAGAAGAAATGGATTTTAACTTTTCATCGTACGACCTTGAGGAAACCCCTGTAGAAACAGCGCTGGAAGAAGCGGAAACCTTTCCTTTTATGGGAGAAAAAAAACTTGTTATTTTAAATAATCCAGTGTTTTTAACTGCTGAACGTTCGAAGGATAAAATCGAGCATAATATCAAAAAGCTCGAAGAATACATAGCCAACCCTGCTCCTTATACGATCCTTGTTTTTTCTGCTCCTTACGAAAAATTAGATGAACGCAAAAAAATAACCAAGCTGCTGAAGAAAAATGCGGAAGTCATGGAAGCGAACAAGCTGAGTGATAAAGAATTGAAGTCCTGGCTTCGTTCCCAGGCAGCAGCCAGCGGAGCGCAAATTGATGAAGAGGCGCTGGACCATCTTCTTGCGATTGCGGGTACAGATTTAATGATGCTTGCCTCTGAGATGGATAAATTAGCCCTGTACGTGTCCGGCGCACAGCCGATTACGGTCGATATCGTCGATCAGCTGACAGCCCGTTCGTTAGAGCAGGATATTTTCTCTTTAGTGGATAAGGTGGTAACCGGGCAGGCCGAGAAGGCTTTTCGTATTTATTACGATCTGCTGAAGTTGAACGAGGAGCCAATTAAGATCCTTGCCGTAATCGCTAATCAGTTCCGCCTCATTTATCAGACGAAGGAGCTGGCGCGAAAAGGATATGGCCAGCAGCAAATAGCCAGCTTTTTAAAAGTGCATCCATTTCGGGTGAAGCTTGCAGCTGGCCAGGCGCGCGGTTTTTCGGATGAGCAGCTTGCAGCTATCATGATGCTGCTGGCCAATAGCGACCTGGACATGAAAACGAGTGCAATGGCTAAGCCGCTGATCGTTGAAATGTTTCTGTTTAAGCTGCAAAGTCTTATGAGCAGATGAATGAATTCATAAAATGAAGAGTGTTTTCCTTGCAAGCGGGTGCCTGGCTTGCAAGGAAAAGAGGAATAAAGAAAATGAAACAAAAAATCCTTCAAGCGGGGCTTGAAGGATTTTTTGTTGAGCGAAACGGTCATTGATTACGCGTTAAGCTGTTTCAATAGACGAGATTTTTTACGGTTTGCAGCGTTTTTATGGATTAAACCTTTAGCGGCAGCTTTATCAAGGCTTCTTGCTGCTTGAGCGAAAAGATCCTTTGCGTTTTCCTCATTGTTGGCAGCTGCTGTTTCAAATTTCTTCACAGCTGTACGCATTGCAGATTTTTGCTGGTTGTTGCGCTCTGTACGATCTTGGATCGTTTTTGTGCGTTTAATAGCGGATTTAATATTTGGCATTCCGGTCACCTCCTAAAGCGATCGAGATTCTATCTTTTACTCGACTTCCATTTTCCTTATAAGAACAAAAGTTATTCTATCAAACAGAAGGGGAGATTGCAATAGTTACATTCGCAATTTGTGTCAAGGAATGAACTTTTACACAGTTGGGCAGACTAAAAGAAAAGTTTATTTAAAAGGGGGCACATATGATGGAAGAATCATCTCTTGATTTAAGCCGGTATGCAGTTAGAACAGATTTAGCTGTGGAAGCAAAGACGCTGGCAGAGGAACGCCAGCAAGGCAATCAGCAAGTAGCGGGCGTTTTCACGGAAGAGCGGACAATTAATGATATTACTGTCACTTCCGTTACGATTGATGAGGAAGGGCAAAAGGCAACGGGGAAAAAAGCCGGTCTTTATTTAACGATAGAATCGCAAGGAATCCGCACTCATGATACAAGCCATCAGCATGAAGTCGAAAAAGTGCTGGCAAGCGAGTTTGCCGCTTTTTTAAAAAAGAAAGGCATTCAGGAAGACGCAAGCTGTCTGGTTGTTGGTTTAGGAAACGAAGATGTGACACCCGACGCGCTTGGTCCGCTCGTATGCGGGGAAATCATGGTAACGAGGCATTTGTTTGAGCTGCAGCCAGACCGGGTGGAGGAAGGCTACCGGCCCGTTAGCTCTCTTATTCCCGGAGTGATGGGAATGACGGGAATTGAAACGAGCGATATTGTGTTTGGGGTAGTAGAAAAAACAAAGCCCGACTTTTTAGTCGTCATTGATGCGCTTGCTTCCCGGTCTATTGAACGGGTCAACGCCACTGTGCAAATCGCCGACACAGGTATTCAGCCGGGAGCAGGCGTAGGAAACAGAAGAAAAGAGCTGAGTGAGAGCACGCTTGGTATTCCGGTCATCGCGATCGGTGTTCCCACTGTGGTAGATGCTGTATCGATTACAAGTGATACGATTGATTTTATTCTTAAGCATTTAGGAAAGGAGATCCAAGAAGGGGACCGTCCTTCTGGTGCTCTGGCTCCAGCCGGCTTTTCTTTCGGCAGAAACCGGCTGTCGGAGAATCATTTGCCGGATGAGGAGAAGAGACAGTCTTTTCTGGGAATGATCGGCACCTTGCCTGAGGAGGAAAAGCGTCAGCTGATTCGTGAAGTATTGTCTCCCTTGGGACACAATTTGATGGTCACACCAAAGGAAATTGATTTATTTATTAAGGACACCGCTAATTTGTTAGCGAACTGTTTGAATGCTGCTTTGCACTCGGCAATCGATCAGGAAAATACTGGATTTTTTACAAAGTGATCAAGGTTCCTAGCCGTCGATAGAGCAGCCTTTCTTCGGCCAAGAGAAACGATTGTTCTCATCCTTCCCAACAAAAATTGTTCTGCTTTTTCTGATGAAGTCATACGATAGTACAAGACTTTTGCAGAAAGGGTGGAGCAATGAAGGAGAATCAGCCGTATGAACTTTTTTCAATTAATTTGTCAACGATCTTAAAGGGAACGATGATTTTTACACTCTCTCTCCTCTCACTTTTTTCATTTGCCGGCATGTTAACGTCTCTCACTTACAATTATCGCCTCTCTTCCCACTCGGTGAATGAGGCAGCGGAGAATGTGTCCGGCGGTGCGCTTTATTATTTGTATACAATGGAAAACAAGCTGTTTGCGGCCCATGCACCTGAGGGCGCCCGGCCGCCTTCATTAAGCGAGGTAGCTTTTCGGTATGCGACCAATGTCCGCTTTCAGGACCCGCGCAGCTTTTTAGGAAGAGAAGTTCCCGGCTTTTCTATTTATGATGGGGAAATCTTAGTAGCCGGAGAAGGAACGGACTATACAAACATGCCGATTGAGTCCGAGCCTCCTGATAGAGTCCTTGATAAGGGAAATGATGTGGCAGTCAAGCCCGCCAAAGAGATTCCGAGAGAGAAAGACAGTCCGCCGCCGTCTTTGGCAACCGGCGGGAAAAAGCGGGTGTATTTGTATTTTACCCATACGAGGGAATCATACTTGCCGCATCTGCAAGGAGTATCTTCGGCGGATTCTGCTCATCACTCTGCCTTAAACGTGACGAAAGTGGGCGAGATGGTGCGCAAAGCGCTTGAAGCTAAAGGCATCGGCACCACGGTCGACAAAACGGATATCGTTGCTAAGCTGGACCAGTCGGGCAGAAAGTACAGCCAATCATATCAGGAGTCGCGGGCGCTTGTTGCTTCCGCGCAGTCTAATCATCGAGATTTGCAATATTTTATTGATATTCATAGAGACTCGCAGCGCAAGGAAGTGACGACAGCGTCTATAAATGGGAAAGATTATGCGAAGGTAGTATTTGTCGTCGGCGGCGAGCATGCAAACTACGAAAAAAATGTCAAGCTGGCCACGCAATGGCACAATCTATTAGAGAAGAAATATAAAGGGTTATCCAGAGGAGTTATCTTAAAACAGGGGAAAAATACGAATGGTAAATTCAATCAGGACCTGTCCGATAAAGCCATGCTGATTGAGTTTGGCGGGGTAGATAATACATTTGAAGAATTAAACCGCACAGCGGAGGCATTCGCGGATGTATTCGCAGACTATTATTGGCAGGCAGAGGCAGTACAAGCTGACTGAAGGCCGGTAAGAAAGGATCTTCCCATGAAAATTTTTCTGTTGAAAATAAGCCTTGTTCTCTCTCTTTTTTTTATTGGTGTATTAATCGGTTCTTTCCATAGCCAAAACGCTCAAACGCCGTCCTTCTATGGGCAAGCGGAGGAACCGCCGTTTTCTTTTTTTGAACAAGATGAAGCGGAGATCGACCTGCAGAAGAAACGAGAGAGATTGCAGGACGAAGAGAATGTTAATCTATTTTCTAAAGCGGGGCAATCTTTGGCTGAAGCCGTTACATTTGCTGCTGCTTCCTTATTTAATAGTTAGAAACCGCATGCCTGTTTTTCAGGATGCGGTTTTTTCTTGGCAAAAGCAAAGGCTCTTGCATTTTTGCGAATTGTCAATTGCTTTTCTGGCTGATATAATCAATCCTAGTATACATGCGCCGACTAACAGGAGTGAAGAAAAACATGAATAATGAAGAGAAAAAAAGAAGACAAGAGCATATTAGAAACTTCTCGATTATTGCTCATATTGACCACGGGAAGTCTACTTTAGCCGATCGGATTCTAGAGTATACAAATGCTCTGTCTGCACGGGAAATGAAAAGCCAGCTGCTCGATTCCATGGATCTTGAACGCGAGCGGGGAATTACTATTAAATTAAATGCTGTTCAGCTGAAGTATCAGGCAAAGGACGGCGAAGAATATATTTTCCATCTAATCGATACACCAGGACATGTCGATTTCACGTATGAAGTGTCCCGCAGCCTGGCTGCCTGTGAAGGGGCGATCCTCGTTGTAGATGCGGCGCAAGGAATTGAGGCGCAAACGCTTGCGAATGTTTATCTTGCTTTGGATAATGATTTAGAAATCCTTCCAGTTATTAATAAAATTGATTTGCCGGCAGCAGAACCGGAGCGTGTCCGCCAGGAAGTGGAAGATGTCATCGGTCTTGATGCGTCGGAAGCTGTGCTTGCCTCCGCAAAAGCCGGAATCGGGATTGAGGAAATTCTGGAGCAAATTGTGGAAAAGGTTCCTGCTCCTGCAGGAGACCCTTCCGCTCCACTAAAGGCGTTAATCTTTGACTCTTTATATGATGCTTACCGCGGAGTAGTCGCTTATATTCGGGTTGTAGACGGCTCGGTAAAAGCCGGTGATAAGATTAGAATGATGGCTACTGGAAAAGAATTCGAGGTCACTGAAGTCGGTGTATTTACGCCGAAAGCGACTGTTCGTGATGAGCTGACAGTTGGAGATGTAGGCTTCTTGACGGCTGCCATTAAAAATGTGGGAGATACAAGGGTAGGGGATACGATCACTTCGGCTCATAATCAGGCTGCCGAAGCGCTGCCTGGATACAGAAAGCTGAATCCAATGGTGTATTGCGGTCTTTATCCGATTGACTCATCCAAGTTCAATGACCTGCGTGAAGCGCTGGAAAAGCTTGAACTAAATGATTCGGCGCTGCAATTTGAGCCAGAAACCTCACAAGCTCTGGGCTTTGGCTTCCGCTGCGGGTTCCTTGGCCTCCTCCATATGGAAATCATCCAAGAGCGAATCGAGCGCGAGTTTAAAATTGATTTGATTACGACAGCGCCAAGCGTTATTTATAAAGTCCGCTTAACCAATGGGGAAGAAATTAATGTCGATAATCCTTCCAATATGCCGGATCCGCAAAAAATTGATGTTGTGGAAGAGCCGTATGTGAAAGCCTCTATTATGGTGCCGAACGACTATGTCGGTGCAGTCATGGAGCTTTCCCAGAATAAACGCGGAATCTTTATCGACATGCAATATATGGATGAAAACCGGGTAAATGTAATTTATGAAATTCCGCTTTCAGAAATTGTTTATGATTTCTTTGACCAATTAAAATCAAGTACAAAAGGCTACGCCTCTTTTGACTATGAACTGATTGGATACAAGCCATCCAAGCTTGTTAAGATGGATATTTTGCTAAATGGCGACAAAGTTGATGCTTTAAGCTTTATCGTCCACCGCGACTTTGCTTATGACCGCGGAAAAGCCATTGTTGAGAAGCTGAAAAGCCTCATTCCGAGACAGCAATTTGAAGTTCCTGTCCAGGCGGCAATCGGCCAGAAGATTGTTGCGCGGTCAACCATTAAATCGATGGGCAAAAACGTTCTCGCTAAATGTTATGGCGGCGATATTTCCCGGAAACGCAAATTGCTAGAGAAGCAAAAAGAAGGGAAAAAGCGGATGAAGCAAGTCGGATCAGTTGAAGTGCCGCAAGAGGCCTTTATGGCTGTTCTGAAGATGGATGACGAGAATAATAAATAAGGAAATGAGAGAGGGAAAGCGCAGATGCTTCCCCTTTTTCTCGTTATTGAACAAACAAAGAGGAGTTTTTACATGATACGTTCCGCTTACATTCACATTCCTTTCTGCCATCAGATTTGTCATTACTGTGATTTTAATAAGGTTTTTTTGAAAAATCAGCCGGTGGAAGACTATATCAAGGCACTGGCCGGCGAGATGAGTATGACGATGGAACGTTATCCGTCAGACCGGCTTGATACGATCTTTGTCGGCGGCGGCACACCGACGGCTCTCACCGCTGCACAGCTGGATCAGTTGTGCCAGGCCATTCGCAAGCACTTGCCTTTTGAAAAAGGGGAATTTACATTTGAAGCAAATCCGGGCGATTTAACGCCAGAGAAGCTGGCGGTGCTAAGTGATTATGGAGTGAACCGTTTGAGCCTTGGGGTCCAGTCTTTTAATGATCAGCTGCTTCAGGCGATTGGCCGCACGCATTCAAGCGCCGATGTGTTTGCCACAGTTGAAAATGCTAAAAAAGCTGGATTTTCTAATATAAGCATTGATTTAATTTATGCCTTGCCGGATCAGACGCTGGCGGATTTTCGGGATACTTTGAAGCAGGCCCTGAGCCTGCAACTTCCCCATTACTCGGCCTACTCACTGATTATCGAACCGAAGACCGTGTTTTATAATTTAATGAGAAAAGATGCATTGCCGCTTCCGAAGGTGGAAACTGAGACAGCAATGTACGAGCTGCTTGCAGAGGAAATGGCAGCTTCCGGCTTGCAGCAATACGAGATCAGCAACTTTGCCGTCCCTGAGTTTGAAAGCCGTCATAATCTTGTATACTGGAATAATGAATACTATTATGGATTCGGAGCGGGAGCCCATTCTTATATGGAAGGGATCAGGCGCTCCAATCACGGTCCGTTGAAAAAATATATGGCCCCTATACAGGAGGGCCGCCTCCCTTGGCTTCATGAAAATAAGCTTTCTGAGAAAGAGAAGATGGAAGAGGAGATGTTTCTTGGTCTTCGAAAGACAGCAGGCGTGTCAGCCGTCCGTTTTGAAGAGAAATTTGGCCGGTCCCCTCAATCTTTATTCGGGAAGCCGATAGCAGAAATGACGGCCAGAGGACTGCTCACAGCAGATAAAGACGGGTCCATCCGCCTGACAGCACAGGGAAAACTGTTAGGGAATGAAGTATTCCAAGCATTTTTGCTTGCTGAAGAAAAATAACAGAGCAGGATAATCGGTGCTCTGTCGTTGACATTAACCGCCGATTTTGATAATTTATTTATAGATTTAGCACTCATAACAAGCGAGTGCTAACAGAGGTGATCAACGATGTTAACCGATCGTCAACTTTTTATTTTGCAAATAATTATTGATGATTTCATTCGATCTGCTCAGCCGGTCGGCTCCCGCAGCCTCGCAGAAAAAGAAGAAATAACATTTAGCTCGGCTACGATCCGCAATGACATGGCGGAGCTGGAGAACCTTGGCTTCATCGAGAAGCCCCATACATCCTCGGGGCGTGTGCCGTCAGAAAGAGGCTACCGCTATTATGTAGATCATTTGCTGCGGCCCAAAAAGCTGAACTATCAGGAAGTAGAGACGATCAACTCTATCTTCGGCGGACGCATTTATGAGCTTGAGAAAATTGTACAGAAATCAGCGGAGATTTTATCGGAACTGACCAATTACACGGCCATCGTGTTAGGGCCGGAATTAAAGGATAATAAGCTGAAGAAGCTGCAAATTGTGCCGCTTGGCCAAGATGCCGCTGTGGCGATTATCGTGACAGATACTGGCCATGTGGAAAATCGGACGTTTACTTTGCCGGAGCGGGTGCATCCTTCCGATATTGAAAAGATGGTCAATATCTTAAATGAAAAGCTTATTGGTGTACCTCTTTCTGAGCTGCATGATAAATTATATAAAGAAATTGTTGTATTGCTTCGCCGGCACATTCAAAACCATGATGCCTTGCTGGCGATGTTTACGCAAGCTGTTGATTTGCATGCGAATGAAAAACTATTCTTCGGCGGCAAAACAAAGATTTTGAATCAGCCGGAATTTCATGATGTGGAGAAAATCCGGCTAGTGATGAACATGATTGATCAGGAAGAAGGGATCTATCGCCTGATCAGCGGTGTTCCTGCCGGCATTCAAGTCAAGATCGGCAAAGAAAATAAAAATGCTGCTATGCAGCACTGCAGCTTGATCACCGCTTCTTATTCCGTCGGCAATGAACAAGTCGGAACGATTGCGATCCTTGGCCCGACGAGAATGGAATACTCGCGCGTCATCAGTCTTGTTGACTTTTTAAGCCATGATATGACCAAAGCGTTAACTAATTTTTATCATAGCTGAAGTGGAGCAGGCGGAAATTAGCGATTTTTGGCTAATTTCCTTCTCTTTGTGCAAAAAGCGAGAAGGGTCCGTCCTCCCTTTATTCTTTAAAGGAGGTGAAACGAATGGCAGAAGAGAAAGAATTGAAGAAAGAAGAAAATGAACAGCAACCTGTAACAGCAGAAGCTTCCGTACAAGAGGAAAATGCGCCGGCTGAAGAAGAACAGCCTGCAGCAGAAGCTTCTCTTGAAAAAATAAATGAGCTTGAGCAAAAGCTTGAAGAAGCGGAAAACCGTTATTTGCGTCTCCTTGCGGACTTTGATAACTCCCGCCGCCGCGCGCAGCTGGACCGTGAAGCAAGCGAGAAGTATCGAGCCCAAAGCTTAATTTCTGACCTTCTTCCACTGCTAGACAACTTTGAGCGCGCCTTAAAGGTGGAAGCGACGAATGAACAGACACAATCCGTTCTCCAAGGAATGGAGATGGTCTATAAAGGTCTGGTTTCCGCCCTTGAGAAAGAAGGCGTGGAAGTGATCGAGGCGATCGGCAAAGAATTTGATCCTAATGTCCATCAGGCTGTAATGACGGATAGCAATGATCAATACGGCCCTAATGAAGTGATTGAAGAATTTCAAAAAGGGTATAAGCTGAAAGATCGCGTGATTCGTCCATCCATGGTAAAGGTCAATCAATAACTATTACATATTCTAAAGGAGGCATATTGCAAATGAGCAAAATCATCGGTATTGACTTAGGAACAACTAACTCCTGTGTAGCGGTTCTTGAAGGCGGAGAACCAAAAGTTATTCCAAATCCGGAAGGCAACCGGACAACGCCATCTGTTGTCGCTTTCAAAAATGGCGAACGCCAAGTAGGGGAAGTGGCCAAACGCCAGGCGATTACTAACCCTAATACAATTATTTCCGTTAAACGCCATATGGGAACCAACCATAAGGTAGAGGCAGAGGGAAAAGAATACTCTCCTCAAGAAATTTCAGCAATGATTTTGCAATACTTAAAGTCTTATGCTGAAGATTATTTAGGCGAAAAGGTAGAAAAAGCAGTCATTACTGTGCCAGCTTATTTTAACGATGCAGAACGCCAGGCAACTAAAGATGCCGGAAAAATCGCTGGCCTTGAGGTCGAGCGTATTATCAACGAGCCGACAGCAGCGGCGCTTGCTTATGGAATGGATAAAATGGACGAAGACCAGACTGTACTTGTGTACGACTTGGGCGGCGGTACGTTCGATGTTTCTATTCTTGAGCTGGGCGATGGCGTATTTGAAGTTCGCTCCACAGCCGGTGATAACCGCCTTGGAGGAGACGACTTTGACCAAGTGATCATTGATTACTTAGTACAAGAGTTCAAAAAAGAAAACGGCATTGATTTGTCAAAAGATAAAATGGCTATGCAGCGCTTGAAAGATGCAGCAGAGAAAGCGAAGAAAGACTTATCTGGTGTTACTTCCACTCAAATCTCTTTACCGTTTATCACAGCTGGTGAAGCAGGACCGCTTCATTTGGAATTAACGTTAACGCGCGCGAAATTTGATGAATTGTCCGCTGACTTAGTTGAGCGTACAATGGGACCTGTGCGCCAGGCGCTTTCTGATGCGGGCATTTCAGCGTCTGAGCTGGACCGCGTCATTTTGGTTGGCGGATCCACACGTATTCCGGCTGTTCAAGAAGCGATTAAGAAAGCAACAGGAAAAGAGCCTCATAAAGGCGTAAACCCAGACGAAGTAGTAGCTATGGGTGCAGCGGTTCAAGGCGGCGTGTTAACTGGTGATGTGAAAGATGTCGTTCTTCTAGATGTTACACCGCTTTCACTTGGAATTGAAACAATGGGCGGCGTATTTACAAAGTTAATTGATCGTAATACAACGATTCCAACATCTAAGTCCCAAGTGTTCTCGACAGCTGCTGATAACCAAACAGCCGTTGATATTCACGTTCTTCAAGGAGAGCGCTCAATGGCTTCTGCCAACAAAACGCTTGGCCGCTTCCAGCTGACAGATATTCCGCCGGCACCGCGCGGCATTCCGCAAATTGAAGTATCATTTGATATCGATAAAAACGGAATTGTAAACGTGAGCGCGAAAGATCTTGGCACGGGCAAAGAGCAAAACATCACGATCAAATCTTCTTCCGGCTTATCCGATGAAGAAATCGATCGCATGGTGAAAGAAGCGGAAGAGAATGCAGAAGCAGACAAGAAGCTGAAAGAAGAAGTGGAATTGAAAAATGAAGCGGATCAGCTTGTGTTTACTGCAGAAAAAACATTAAAAGAGCTTGAAGGCAAAGTCGATGCTGATGAAGTGAAAAAAGCAGAAGAAGCCAAAGAAGAATTAAAGGCGGCTCTTGAGAAAAATGAAGTGGAAGATATCCGCGCGAAGAAAGATGCGCTATCTGAAATTGTACAAAACTTATCAGTAAAATTATATGAAGAAGCAGCGAAACAAGCACAGCAAGGTCAAGAAGGAGAAGCGCAAGCATCCGGAAAAAAAGGCGATGATGTGGTTGACGCTGAGTTTGAAGAAGTAGACGATCAGAAATAATTTCGCGTACGTCTGCCTTTCAGACATTGAAAAGTCAAAGTCAGGGGTTTCTTGGCTTTGGCTTTTTTCAATGAATAATGTTCACTATTGCTAAGCAATTATGTTAAAATAGCCTTTATGTGAAATGAGTCGGGGAGTGGGCAATGATATGAGTAAACGAGATTATTATGAAGTGCTCGGCGTTGAAAAAGACGCCTCAAAAGAGGAAATAAAAAAAGCATACCGGAAGCTTTCTAAAAAATATCATCCTGATATTAATAAAGAAGCTGGTGCAGATGAGAAGTTTAAGGAAATAAAGGAAGCATATGAAGTATTAAGCGATGATCAAAAGAAAGCGCAATATGACCGATTTGGCCATACTGATCCGAATCAAGGATTTGGCGGACAGGACTTTGGCGGATTCGGCGGGTTTGAAGACATTTTCAGTACGTTTTTCGGCGGCGGCCGCAGAAGAGATCCGAACGCTCCGCGGCAGGGAGCCGACTTGCAATATACAATGACCATCAGCTTTGAAGACGCTGTATTCGGCAAAGAAACGGATATTCAAATTCCTAAAGAAGAAACGTGCGACACATGTCAGGGAACAGGCGCTAAGCCGGGAACGACTCCGGAAACGTGCAGCCACTGCCACGGCACCGGCGAGTTAAACGTTGAACAAAACACACCGTTTGGCCGCATCGTTAACCGGCGGTCATGTCCTTATTGCCACGGCACCGGCAGTCTAATTAAAGACAAATGCGCGACTTGCGGCGGGGATGGGGCAGTTACGAAAAACAAAAAAATTCATGTGAAAATCCCGGCAGGCATTGATGATGGCCAGCAGCTGCGCGTAGCAGGACAGGGTGAAGCTGGAATCAATGGCGGACCGGCAGGAGACTTATTCATTGTTTTCCGCGTGCTTCCTCACGAGCTGTTCGAGCGGGAAGGTGACGACATTTATTGTGAAATTCCAATCACCTTTGTTCAATCAGCGCTCGGAGACGAAATTGAAGTGCCAACCATTCACGGTAAAGTCAAGCTGAAGGTGCCGGCTGGAACGCAAACGGATACAAAATTCCGCCTGCGCGGAAAGGGTGTCCCTAATGTGCGCGGCTACGGTACAGGCGATCAGCATATTCGAGTGAAAGTCATTACTCCAACGAAGTTAACGGAGAAGCAAAAGCATTTGCTGCGAGAGTTTGCTGAAGTAAGCGGCGAAGTGCTGGATGAGCAGGAGAACAGCTTTTTTGATAAAGTGAAACGTGCGTTAAAGCGCGACTAAATGAGAATGGAGCTGGCAATACGTGAAGTGGTCTGAGATTAGTATTCAAACAACGAATGAAGCCGTGGAACCAATTTCAAACATTTTGCATGAGGCAGGTGCGAGCGGAGTTGTCATTGAGGATCCAGTGGAACTGATCAGAGAAAGGGAAGATCAGTTCGGTGAAATTTATGAGCTCAATCCTCAAGATTATCCGGAAGAAGGCATTGTAATTGTGAAAGCTTATTTGCCTGTTAACAGCTTTCTCGCTGAAACAGCGGAAGGGATCGAAGAATCGATCAAAAACCTGTCCAGTTACGGAATTGATATTGGCCGCAATGAAGTGAAAATCACGGAAGTACATGAAGAAGATTGGGCAACAGCTTGGAAGCAATACTATCATCCGGTTAAAATCTCTGAAAAATTCACTATTGTGCCAACCTGGGAGCAATATGAACCTGTCAGTACGGATGAGCTCATTATTGAGCTCGACCCGGGAATGGCCTTTGGCACAGGAACGCACCCAACAACGGTGATGTGCCTGCAAGCGCTGGAGCGTTACGTCCATCCGGGAGATTATGTGGTTGATGTCGGCACGGGCTCTGGGGTTCTTAGCATTGGGGCGGCCATGCTTGGAGCTGAAAGAGTAACAGCTCTTGATTTAGATGAAGTCGCTGTTGAAGCCGCGAAAGAGAACATCCGCTTAAACAAGGTCGAAGAAAAAGTAACGGTATTGCACAATAACCTGCTTGACGGCATTACTGAACAGGCCGATGTTGTGGTCGCCAACATACTTGCTGAGGTCATCCTTTCGTTTACAGGGGATGTGGCTAAAAAGGTGAAAACCGGCGGATACTTTATTTCATCAGGAATTATCGGACAAAAGAAAGAGCAAGTGAAAGAAGCCGTGCAGGCAGTTGGATTTGAGGTAGAAGAAACGGTTCTTATGGAAGACTGGGTGGCCATTATCGCCAGAAAGAAATAAGGAACCGAACAATGAGGCAATGGATTTTCAACAGAACGATATTTTGGCAGACGGGGTGACAGCTGTGCAGCGATATTTTTTAAATGACAAGCCGGACAATGATGAAAGAGTAACAATTACGGAAGAAGACTTCTATCATTTGGCGCGTGTGATGCGTGCGAAAGAAGGAGACAGGATTGCTGTCGTTTTTCCTGATGGAAGATCAGCAGAAGCAGAGATTAAAGAAGTTTCCGCCGACTGTGCCCTCGCCTTTATTGTGGAATGGCTGCATGATGAAAAAGAGCTGCCGGTAGCTGTCACGATTGCGAGCGGCTTGCCGAAAGGGGATAAACTCGAACTCGTTATTCAAAAGGGAACCGAGCTTGGCGCAAGCAAGTTTGTCCCTTTTCATGCGGATCGCTCCATCGTTAAATGGGATGAGAAAAAAGCTGCGAAAAAGACGGAACGCTGGGCAAAGATTGCCAAAGAAGCGGCGGAACAATCGCAGCGGAACCGCGTGCCGGAAGTGAATGTTCCGGTGAATTTTCAAGAATTAATTCGAATTGGAGAACAGTATCCATTTAAATTATATGCGTTTGAAGAAGAAAGCAAAAAGGGGGAGAAGACGGCGTTTCATCACTTGTTGAGTGAAATGAAGCCGGGCGACGAACTGCTGATTGTTTTTGGGCCGGAAGGCGGAATTTCAGAGAAGGAAGCAGAAAAGCTAAAGAGCAGCGGATTTGTTCCATGCGGGCTCGGGCCGCGGATTCTACGGACGGAAACGGCGCCTCTTTACGCTTTGTCTGCAATCTCCTACCATTTTGAACTAATGAGGTGACGATTATGCCTACAGTGGCATTCCAAACACTTGGATGTAAAGTAAATCATTATGAAACGGAAGCCATCTGGCAGCTGTTTAAAGGCCAGGGTTATGACCGTGTAGAATTCGAATCGACTGCAGACGTGTATGTTATTAATACATGTACAGTAACAAATACGGGGGACAAAAAAAGCCGCCAGGTGATCCGGCGCGCCGTACGTAAAAACCCTGATGCGGTAATCTGTGTAACCGGCTGTTATGCGCAAACATCTCCGGCAGAAATTATGGCGATTCCCGGAGTAGATGTTGTGGTTGGTACACAAGACCGCACAAAAATGCTGGAATACATCGAACAGTATAAAAGAGAACGCCAGCCTATCAATGGTGTCGGCAATATTATGAAAAACCGTGTATATGAAGAGCTGGACGTTCCGGCTTTTACAGACCGTACACGCGCTTCCCTGAAAATTCAGGAGGGCTGTAATAACTTTTGCACGTTCTGCATTATTCCGTGGGCGCGTGGTTTGATGCGCTCCCGCGACCCTGAAGAAGTCATTCGCCAGGCTCAGCAGCTAGTGGACGCCGGATACAAAGAAATCGTTCTGACGGGTATTCATACCGGCGGATATGGTTCCGATATGAAGGACTATAATTTAGCGATGCTGCTCACAGATCTGGAACAAAAAGTTAAAGGCCTTAAGCGCATCCGGATTTCTTCTATCGAAGCGAGCCAATTGACTGATGAAGTAATTGAAGTAATTGACCGTTCCAATATCGTGGTCAGACATCTGCATGTACCGCTTCAATCTGGCTCCAACACAGTGTTAAAGAGAATGCGGCGCAAATATACGATGGAGTTTTTCGCTGACCGTTTAAACCGTCTGAAGGAAGCTCTTCCAGGTCTGGCGGTTACTTCAGACGTCATTGTCGGCTTCCCTGGCGAGACAGAAGAAGAATTCATGGAAACGTATCATTTTATTAAAGAACATAAATTTTCTGAGCTTCATGTGTTCCCATATTCCAAACGGACAGGCACGCCGGCAGCACGTATGGATGATCAAATTGATGAAGAAGTGAAAAATGAGCGGGTTCACCGTTTAATCGCTCTTTCCGACCAGTTGGCTAAAGAATATGCTTCTCGTTTTGAAGGAGAAGTGCTGGAGGTCATCCCTGAAGAGCCGTTTAAAGAAGGCTCTGAAGAAGGCTTGTATACTGGGTATACCGATAACTATTTAAAGGTAGTGTTCCCGGCTACAGAAGAAATGGTTGGCCAGCTTGTGAAAGTAAAAATTACAAAAGCCGGTTATCCGTTCAATGAAGGACAATTCGTTCGGGTAATGGATGAAGAGTTAAACCCGACAGTTTAATAACAGAACAAAGCCTTTCATGCGAAGTGCATCAAGGGCTCAGACCGCGGACCAACTCAATGAAATTGAAGTTGGTCCGCGGTCTTTTTATTTTCTTGCGGATGGGTTCTGTTGCTTTCCATTCCAGGCGCTTCGCTTTCCGCGGGGCGGGCGGTGAGCCTCCTCGGCCCCCAAGCGCCTGCGGGGTCTCCCCTGTCCCGCTGCTCCCGCCGGAGTCTGCGCGCCTTTTGTTCCGATCAACAGGGTGTATAAAGTTAGGGTAGACCTACAAAACGCTTGGTAGGATGGAAGAGATGGACCCAGGAGTGAGCCGTTTAAGCATTTTTCCCATTCTGAACCTCTTTTGTGGGCAAACTGGGCCTTTTATGCAAAAGTGTATGAAAGGCTTTTAAATTCGCGGAAAAAGGGTATGGTAAGAGAAAATAAAGGTGAAAGTTTCTAAAGTAACTCGCCATTTTACTGATTCGATGGTACGATAGGAAAAGAGGTACGTACAACTTGTTGAAAAGGAGATAAGTCACTTGATAACAGATCAATTTGGAGATGTAGCAAAAATCATTGACCATACGTTATTAAAACCGGAAACGACAAAGGATCAGGTGAAGAAGCTTTGCGAGGAAGCAAGAGCCTATGAATTTGCTTCCGTCTGCATTAATCCTGTCTGGGTTGCTTATGCGAGTGAGCAGCTGCAAGGCACAAAAGTAAAAGTATGCACGGTCATCGGTTTTCCGCTCGGAGCGACAACCTCCACAGTGAAAGCTTTTGAAACAAAAGAAGCGATTGAAAACGGCGCAACAGAAGTGGACATGGTGATTAATATCGGCGCTTTAAAAGCCGGCGATGATGAAACGGTGTTAAAAGACATTCAAGCAGTAACCGCCTCTGCGCGCGGAAAGGCACTGACAAAAGTCATCATTGAAACGAGTCTGTTAACGGATGAAGAGAAGGAGCGGGCTTGCCGATTGGCGGTTGAAGCCGGCGCTGATTATGTAAAAACATCTACTGGGTTTTCTACAGGAGGAGCGACAGAAGAAGATATTCGCTTCATGAGAAATACAGTCGGCCCGGATATCGGGGTGAAAGCTTCCGGAGGCGTTCGCAGCCAAGAGGACGCCTTGAACATGATCAAGGCTGGAGCGACAAGAATTGGAGCCAGCTCAGGCGTTCAAATCGTTCAAGGGCTCAAAGGCACGTCAGATTATTAAAAGTCCGCATAAACATATTGGTGGTTAAAAAGGAATTTCTTGACCGTCATACCGGCTTGTATTATAATTATTTGGTACATGGAATTTCCGTTACGGAACATGTAATCGTAAGTGTTCGGAGGGAGGGAAAGAGATATGTCAAAAACAGTTGTTCGTAAAAACGAATCGCTTGAAGACGCTCTACGTCGGTTCAAACGTGCTGTTTCCAAAACTGGAACTTTACAAGAAGCAAGAAAACGCGAATTTTATGAAAAACCAAGCGTAAAGCGTAAAAAGAAATCAGAAGCGGCTAGAAAACGTAAGTTCTAAAGAGAGAGAGGGTATTACTTTGAGTCTTCTCGAGCGTTTAAATGATGATATCAAGCAAGCGATGAAAAACAAAGACAAAGAAAAATTGACTGTAATCCGCATGCTGAAAGCTTCTTTGCAAAACGAAGCCATTAAAGCAGGCAGCCAAGGATTAACAGAAGATGAAGAGTTGGCGGTTCTTTCTCGTGAAGTGAAACAGCGCAAAGACTCCCTCCATGAATTTGAAAAGGCGGGGCGTGCTGACCTCGTTTCAAAAATTCAAACTGAACTGACTTACGTGAACTCATATATGCCAGAACAGCTTTCAGACGAAGAGATAGAGGCAATTGTTCAGGAAACGATTGCTCAAGTTAATGCTTCCTCTAAAGCAGACATCGGCAAAGTAATGGGCGCATTAATGCCGAAAATAAAAGGCCGGGCTGACGGCGGTCTCGTCAATAAGCTCGTGCAGCAAAAACTTTCGTAAAAAAGATGACAGGTTCTCCTGTCATCTTTTTTATTTGATCGTTTTTAACAAGCGCCGCTCTTTTTAGGATATTAGCGACCGCTTTGTTCATGAAAAATAAATTTTTGGCCCATGCTCAGCCATAATATAAAAAGGATAAACCGAGCTAGCTTTCATGAATGGCCCGCTCATTTTTACAATTGTTTAAACGGGGTGAGAGAGATGAAACATGCATTAGTCATAGGAGGAACTGGTATGCTGTCGGGTGTGTCTCTTTGGTTGGCAGAAAACAATTATTATGTTTCGGTTGTTGCCCGTGATCCGCACAAAATGGAGCGGATGATCAAGCGATCTGCGAATCCATCGAAACTTATGCCTATATTCGTTGATTACAGCCATGAGGATGAGTTGAGACGGGCGCTTCTGCCGCCTATAAGGCAGAAGCGCCCGTTTGATTTAGTAGTAGCCTGGATCCATTCATATGCCAATGGCGCTCTTTATACGGTTGCTGAAATAGTGTCAAAGAATAATAACAGATGGAAGCTTTATCATCTTCTTGGAAGCAACCGTGACGCAGATGCGGTTAAAGCTAGTTTGGCTATTCCGGATAACTGTGACTATCATCAAGTCCAGCTCGGCTTTGTGATCGAAAACAATCGTTCCCGATGGTTAACCAATGACGAAATTTCAGCAGGAACCATTGCGGCTATAAGAAACAGGAACGATAATTACACGCTGATCGGAGAATCTGGCCCTTGGCATAGATGGCCGGGAAACATTTAAACAATCATGCCGCTCCATATGAACCGGTGATATGATCATGGGTTTTGTCTGATGCTTATCAAGAAAGCGCCATCCTCTTTTAAGCGCCATTCCAGGCATGAAACCAAAAGCTGCTCCTTGCTGTAAAGAGCCTTTTCATTCAAAAGCCGTTCAGACATTTCTGGTTTTTTGTTATATTTTTGAAACTTTTTCTTTACAATAACCGTATAGAAGGAAAAGGATGCTGAGGGGTGGTGAGTTTGATAAGAAGGTGGTTCGCTTTAATATTTGGTATGCTGCTCCTGTTGATGGGACTGGGCTTCCCAGTTTTCTCGCAGGCTGAGGAGCAGCCGGTGTATGTAGTGCCTGTGCATCATGAGGTGGAAAAAGGGCTTTATGCTTTTATGGAGCGTTCATTTGAAGAGGCGGCGGAAAATGGAGCACAACTGATTGTCCTCGATATTCATACACCGGGCGGCGCAGTAGATGCAGCCGGAGAAATTGGCAAGCTGTTAGATGAAACAGATATACGGACCGTCGCTTTCATTAACGATCGCGCGCTATCGGCAGGAGCCTTTATTTCTCTTCATACCGATGCGATTTATATGGTGCCGAACGGACAGATTGGGGCAGCGGCTATCATTGACCAGCAGGGAAATATGGCGGACAAAAAAGCCCAAAGCTATTGGCGCTCAGCGATGAAAAGCGCAGCCCAGACAAACGGCCTGGATCCAAAATACGCAATAGCGATGGCTGATCCGGAGGTTAACTTGCCGGAATATGGGGCTGGGAAAGGCGAATTGTTGACCTTTTCAGCAAAAGAAGCACTGGAAACCGGTTATTCAAAGGCGACTGTCCGTGAATTAAAACAAGTTTTACAGCATGAAAAAGCAGGAGAGGCACAGGTTATAGAGGTAGAAGAGAGCTGGGCGGAAAAAGTCGCCCGATTTGTGACTAATCCGATTGTGGTCCCGATTTTGCTGTCACTGGCCAGTCTCGGGCTCGTTCTGGAATTGTATTCGCCAGGATTTGGCTTGCCGGGTTCTGTTGGTCTCGCTTCCTTGCTGCTGTTTTTCTACGGTCATTTAGTTGCCGGTCTTGCAGGATACGAATCTGTGCTGTTATTTATCATCGGTGCAGTGTTAGTTGTTGCTGAGCTGTTTCTTCCAGGCGGAATTGCTGGCATATTAGGCTTTTCTGCTTTAGCCGGAAGTATTTTGCTGGCTGGAGATAATGTAAAATGGATGGGCGTTTCTTTGGTCATAGCAATGGCCATTTCTATCACAGCAATGATTCTAATGGTGAAGGTGTTTGGTAAAAAGATGAAATTTTTTAAAAAGATGATTTTAAACGATGCTACGAATACAGAAAGCGGCTATGTATCCAACGTTAATCGCTCTGAACTTCTTGGCAAAACAGGCATCACCAAAACCCCATTTCGTCCCTCTGGCACAATGATGATGGAGAAAGAGCGAATTGATGCGGTAAGTGAAGGCGGTTTCATTGCGCCAGGAAAAGAAGTGGTTGTGGTCAAAGTGGAAGGGGCGCGAATTGTCGTGCGGGAAATTGATTAAGGAGGGAAAAGGTCATGGATCTTGGATTTGGATTTATTATTGCAGCAGTCGTTATCGGTATTATTGTTTTATCGGTGTTCTTTACGTTTGTTCCTGTTATGCTATGGATTTCTGCCTTGGCAGCAGGAGTAAAAATCAGTATTTTCACGTTAATTGGAATGAGACTCCGCCGGGTCATCCCGAGCCGTGTCGTTAATCCGCTGATTAAAGCATCGAAAGCAGGGTTAGATGTTACAACGAACCAGCTTGAAAGCCACTACTTAGCAGGCGGAAATGTTGACCGTGTGGTTAATGCGCTAATTGCTGCCCAGCGAGCCAATATTGAATTGTCCTTTGAACGTTGCGCGGCCATTGATCTTGCGGGCCGTGATGTGTTGCAAGCTGTGCAAATGAGCGTTAACCCCAAAGTGATTGAAACGCCATTTATTGCCGGTGTGGCAATGGACGGGATTGAAGTGAAGGCAAAAGCCCGTATTACCGTGCGCGCCAATATTGAGCGTCTCGTCGGGGGAGCGGGAGAGGAAACCATCGTTGCCCGTGTTGGTGAAGGGATTGTTAGTACCATCGGTTCAAGCAATAACCATAAAAAAGTACTTGAAAATCCGGATATGATTTCGCAGACGGTTTTAAGTAAAGGGCTTGATGCCGGTACAGCCTTTGAAATTTTGTCCATCGACATTGCGGATGTAGATATCGGCAAAAATATCGGAGCCGAACTGCAAAGAGAGCAAGCGGAAGCGGACAAAAATATTGCCCAGGCCAAGGCAGAAGAGCGCCGGGCCATGGCGGTAGCCAATGAGCAGGAAATGAAAGCGCGCGTACAAGAGATGCGGGCAAAAGTAGTCGAAGCAGAAGCAGATGTGCCGCTCGCCATGGCAGAAGCCTTGCGCACAGGAAATATTGGTGTGATGGATTATATGAACTATAAAAACATCGACGCCGATACTGGCATGCGCGGATCAATCGGCAAGATGGCTGGCGGCAAGGACGGCAATAAAGGCCAAGACAGCTAATGCACTTGTTTTTTAAAGGAGGGGCGCCATGGAATCCATTATTATAGCCATTATTATTGGTGTCATTTCGGTGATTACCGGCCGTCTCAAAGGAGAGAACGAGAAAGCGAAAAAGCAGAACACACAGCAGAAAAAAATGCCGTCACCGTCTGGAGCCAATGTGTTTGCTCAAGCAGAGCAGAAAAAGGAGGCACTTCAGACAGCACGGCGGCAAACACCTAAACAGACAAATGAAGAAGAGAGAAAAGAAGCAGTCCGAAATGAAAGCACCTCCGGCCGTTTAAGACGTCTGCAGGAAGAAGATAAAAAAGAGCAGAAAAAAGACTCTGTTCCTAATTTAGAAGTAGGTGCTGACGATTTAACGAAGGGAATTATCCTCGCAGAGATTCTTGCTCCTCCTAAAGCATTAAGACGGAAATAAACTGACATGTTCCCTCCTCCCCTTTCATACATTTGAAAGGAGAGGGGGGTTCTTTTTATGGCAAAAAAGTGGGGAGAGCAAATGAGAAGCTGGCTGACAAAATCGCTGAACCTGCCCGAAGATGTCATGATGGACCTTCCCCGGATCACGATGATTGGCCAGCTTCATATCTATATTGAAAATCATAGAGGATTGCTTGCTTTCTCAGATAAAGAGGTGCGGTTAATGCTTACGAAGGGCCAGCTGCTCATTAAAGGCCAGTCATTTACAATTAAGACTATTTTGCCGGAAGAAATATTAATCGAAGGAAAAATTGAGAAGTTCGTTTATTTGGATGGGTAAGGGGGAAAAAGCTTGAACAATCAGTGGCTTGCTTTTTTTCAAGGGATTATTTTTGTGAAGGTGCAGGGACAAGGAGCGGAACGTTTGATTAACCGTTTGCTTCGTTCCGGCATTCCCATTTGGAATGTAAGCAAACAAGGCGAACAGGCCATTTTATTTTCCTGTTCCCTTCAGCATATCCACAAGGTAAGGCGGGCGGCACGTACATTTGAAGGGGATCTGCACTTCTACAGGGGAGAAGGCTTCCCTTTTTTGCTGAAAAGGCTGTGGAGAAGTTCCGGCTTTTTAGTTGGAGCGGCTGCTTTTCTGGTGGTCGTCCTGCTGCTATCAAACATTGTCTGGCGAATAGATATCGGTGGAGCAAGCCCGAAAATGGAGCACCAAATCCGCAAAGAGCTTGCTGGTATGGGCATTGAGAAAGGGAAGTTTATCTTTAGCGCAGACGACCCCGAAACCGTTCAGCATAAGCTTTTGAACCGTATTGAGGGATTGACATGGGTTGGAGTAGAAGTGAGAGGCAGCACCTTTCACTTTCGCGTGGTGGAAAAAACTGCCCCAAAGGAAAAGAAAGTGAAAGGTCCAAGGCATCTTGTAGCGGCAAAAGAGGCAGTGATCGCCAAGCTGTTTGTAAAAAAGGGACAGGCTGCCGTCAAAAGAGACCAATTTGTTCATAAAGGCCAGTTGCTTGTATCCGGCTTTATCGGCACAGAAGACAGGTTAAAGGAAGTGGCTGCTGACGGTGAAGTATGGGCAGAGACTTGGTATAAGGCGAAGGTGGAAATGCCCGTCTCTACAGAATTCCAAGTGTTGACTGGCCGTCAGGTGAAAAAACATCGGCTTGAAGCAGGATCATTTAAACTGCCGGTATGGGGATTTAAAAATCATTCTTTTGCGGATTATAAGAAGGACGAGCAACTGCATTCTATTTCGTTTCTCGGGATGAAACTGCCGGTCAGCTATGCGGAAACAACTTATTATGAAAGCA
Source organism: Bacillus badius NBRC 15713 (assembly GCF_001591605.1). GTDB lineage: Bacteria > Bacillota > Bacilli > Bacillales > Domibacillaceae > Pseudobacillus > Pseudobacillus badius. The sequence continues at coordinate 35,121 of NZ_BCVF01000001.1, forward strand.
AGCAGACAAGCCGGTCGTATACCGAAAAAGAAGCTGAACTTCGGGCATTAGACATTGCCAGAGGGGATCTTGAAGCGAAGCTCCCCGAGAAAGCAGAGATACGCGGTGAAAAAATTTTGCAGAGACAGTTCACCAATGGTAAAGTAAAATTATCTATACACTTCCAAGTACTAGAAAATATAGCCGTAGAGAAACCAATCACTCAAGGAGACAAAAAGAATGCCAGAAGAAAAAAACATAATGAATATCCAGCTCGAAAATCCGAATGAAGCAGCTGCGCTCTTCGGAGTGTCGGATAAGAATCTGACCATTTTAGAAGAAGAGTTTGATGTGTCTCTCATTACAAGAGGAGAAACGCTTCATATAGCTGGTGCAGAAACGAATACAGCGCTAGTGAGAGAAATTGTGTACCGCTTGCTCCTTATTATTCGCAAAGGCATTAATATTGGAGAGCGTGACGTTATGAACGCTGTTCAAATGGCGAAAAATGGAACGATTGAATATTTAGATGAACTGTATGATCAGGAAATTACAAAGAATGCGAAAGGCAAGTCGATCCGTATTAAAACGCTTGGACAGCAGGAATATGTAACAGCCATCCGCAAGCATGATCTTGTATTCGGCATCGGCCCGGCAGGTACAGGAAAAACCTATTTAGCCGTCGTCATGGCTGTTCACGCATTAAAAACAGGACAAGTAAAGCGGATCGTGCTGACGAGGCCGGCTGTAGAAGCAGGTGAAAGCTTGGGGTTCCTGCCTGGAGATTTAAAGGAAAAAGTTGATCCGTATTTGCGTCCTTTGTACGATGCCTTGCATGATGTGCTTGGTACAGAGCAAACGCAGCGGCTCATTGAACGGGGAACGATTGAAGTGGCGCCGCTTGCTTATATGCGCGGCCGGACGCTTGATGACGCCTTCGTTATTTTAGATGAAGCACAAAATACAACAAAAGCCCAAATGAAGATGTTTTTAACGCGGCTTGGCTTTGGATCAAAAATGGTGATAACGGGTGACCGTACGCAAATTGATTTGCCAAAAGGGGCACAATCCGGACTCGTCTCAGCAGAGCAAATTTTAAAACGGGTTCCGTCTCTCTCTTTTATTTATTTAGAGCAAAGCGATGTTGTTCGTCATCCACTCGTGGCCCGAATTATTCAAGCCTATGAAGAACTTGATAGTTAACAGGCAGTCTGCGGACTGCCTGTTTTTCTTTTCTTTGAGCGGTACATGATTTTTTGGGGGAAACCTGTTATGATTTTACGTACAAGAGAAATAAATACTATACGGAAATAAAAATTAATTGCTTGAATAGTAACAGGAAAGACAGGAAGAAAAGTGAAGAACGGAGGAAAGCAATGGGCTTAGTGATAGATATGGTGGATGAAACAGAAGAATTGGCAGCGGAAGCCTTTCAACTGGTGGAGGCATTGCTAGAGTTGACCGCTCAAAAGGAAGGCGTGGCTGAAGGAAGCGAGGTCTCGGTAACATTTACCGATAATGCCCGAATCCAAGAAATCAACCGCGAGTATCGCGAGAAAGATGCACCGACTGATGTCATTTCTTTTGCTCTGGAAGAAATGGGAGAAGGGGAAATAACAATTAGCGGGGTGGAAGGACTGCCGCGCATGCTGGGCGACATTGTCATTTCCGTGTCGCGAGCGAAGGAACAGGCTATTGATTATGGACACAGCTTTGAACGGGAGCTGGGTTTTCTGGCTGTTCACGGGCTGCTTCATTTGCTCGGTTATGATCATATGACAGAGGAAGAAGAAAAAGTCATGTTTCAAAAGCAAAGGGACATCTTAAATGAATACGGATTGGAACGGTAAAAAAGCGATCGGCTTCCAGCGGTTCTTCTTTTCCTTCCGCTATGCGCTCAACGGCCTGCGAATTGTTTGGCAAGAGCCTAATTTCCGATTTCATTTGGCCGCGGCAGCCGCAGTAGTCGCGGCGGGCGTATTTTTCTCATTATCGCGAACCGAGTGGCTGTTTATTTTAGTAATGATCTTTGGAGTCATGACGCTTGAAGCAGTCAATACTGCCATCGAAAAAACCGTCGACTTAGTAACAGAAGATCGCCATCCGCTGGCTAAAGCGGCCAAAGATGTAGCGGCAGGAGCGGTTTTATTGTTTTCTCTTCTCGCCTCTTTAGTCGGAACAATCATTTTTTTGCCGAAAGTCTTTGAGTTATTTTAGATAATTTCGATTTTTCAGAAAAAAGGAAACGTAAATAGATTACAACAAAGCTGTTTTATATTAAAATAGAAAGCAGAGGAGCAGGAAACATTGAAAAAAGAACAATTAGTTAAGGAAGCGATCATCGCAAGAGAACGTGCATACGTGCCTTATTCAAAATTTAAAGTAGGTGCTGCACTTCTGACAAAGGATGGAAAGATCTTTCACGGATGCAATATAGAAAATGCTGCCTACAGCATGTGTAATTGCGCAGAAAGAACCGCTTTATTTAAGGCCTGGTCCGAGGGCGAAAAAGAATTCGCTGCGCTGGCGGTAGCTGCCGATACCAAGCGGCCGGTACCTCCATGCGGTGCCTGCCGTCAGGTGATTTCTGAGCTTTGTCCGCCTGAAATGAAGGTCATCTTAACGAACCTGCAGGGAGATGTACAAGAAACAACTGTTGAACAACTATTGCCAGGAGCATTTTCACCGGAGGATTTACATGAATAGACAAGAGACAAATTCAACTTATAAATCAGGTTTTATCTCCATTATTGGACGCCCGAATGTAGGGAAGTCGACCTTCCTGAATAGGGTGATCGGCCAAAAGATTGCCATTATGAGTGATAAGCCGCAAACGACAAGAAACAAAGTGCAAGGAGTTTATACGAAAGAAGACGCCCAAATGATCTTTATTGATACCCCGGGCATTCATAAACCAAAGCATAAGCTTGGCGACTTTATGATGAAGGTTGCCGTTAATACGCTAAAGGAAGTGGATCTGGTTCTTTTTATGGTGAATGCCGAAGAAGGATACGGCCGCGGGGATGAGTTTATTATTGAAAAACTAAAGGGCATCCAAACGCCGGTTTTTCTTGTGATCAACAAAATCGACCGCATTCATCCAGATCAGTTGATGGAATTAATCGACCGATATAAAGATTTATATTCATTTGCAGAGATTATTCCCATTTCTGCTCTTGAAGGAAACAACGTAGAGCGCCTGCTTGGACAAATTGAAGAAAATTTGCCTGCCGGGCCGCAATATTATCCGGCTGATCAAGTGACAGACCATCCGGAGCGTTTTATTGTGTCCGAGCTGATTCGGGAAAAGGTTCTCCATTTGACAAGGGAGGAAGTGCCGCATTCCATTGCCGTGGTTATTGATAAAATGGAGCGGCGCGGTGACAAAGACATTATCAATGTTATGGCTACGATCGTTGTGGAGAGAGACTCCCAAAAAGGGATTGTCATCGGCAAGCGCGGTGCTTTGCTCAAGGAGATCGGCCAGCGGGCCCGGCATGACATTGAACATTTGCTGGGTTCCCAAGTATTTCTCGAGCTGTGGGTGAAGGTGCAAAAAGATTGGCGCAACAAAGCATCCAACCTTCGTGACTTCGGGTTCCGTGAAGATGAATACTGATCAATCAATAATTAGAAATTTTTGCTCCTCATAATCAAAAAGGAATCGGTGAAGCTAATAGGGAAGCCAAAGGTAAATGCCAGTTCTAATTAAGAAAGGCGGGAAAGAGCATGTTAGATTTTACGTGGAAAGTCTTTTCGGAGACAGGAAGTGTGGAAATGTACCTTTTGTATAAGGAGATTGAACAAGGCCGCAGCTATCCCCCATTTGAACAAGAGCAACAATTGGCTGATCCCGACTTCCCGGTTGCCGGAGTGACGAATTGAGGAGGGTGAAAGGATGGCCTTCTCATGCTTCAAAAGATTGAAGGGATTGTAATTCGAACATCCGATTATGGAGAAACTAATAAAGTTGTAACTATTTACACACGGGAGAAGGGCAAGCTCGCTTTTATGGCGCGTGGAGCAAAGAAGCCCAACAGCCGCCTTTCTTCCGTCACCCAGCCGTTTACACATGGAAGCTTTCTCGTTCAGTCTGGCAGCGGTCTCGGCACATTGCAGCAGGGGGAAATGATGACATCCATGCGCCATATCCGGGAAGATTTGCTTATGTCTGCACATGCGGCCTACATGGCCGAACTGCTTGACAAAAGCACAGAAGAAAAAAAGCCGAATCCATATTTATATGAGCTTTTTGAGCAATGTCTTCATTACTTGAACGAGGGATATGACGCAGAAGTGATCACAGCCATTTTTGAAATGAAAATGCTGCAGGTGATCGGCTTGCACCCGGAGCTGTCCGGCTGTGCTCATTGCGGGAGCCGAGAAGGCCGATTTGCCTTTTCCATTCGAGAAAACGGCTTTTTATGCCATCGCTGCTTTGAAGTAGATCCATATTTGCTGCCGTTATCACAAGCTGCAATTAAACTGTTGCGGCTGTTTTATTTTTTCGACCTGAAAAGACTGGGCGATATCAAGGTGAAGGAAGAGACAAAAAAAGAATTGCGGACGGCGATTTCTCTCTACTACGATGAGTATTCCGGCATTTATTTAAAATCGCGCAGGTTTCTTGACCAGATGGAGAGAATGCAGTCTTTTCTTGTGAATAAAGAGCAAGAAGAGGATTGACAAACGGCCTGTTTTCGATTAAGTTTTTTATATTCAATCCAAATAATGATTAGCTGCAGTGAAGGAATGGAGTACATGATTTCCCTCTTTTACAAGCGAACCCGGGACAGTGAAAGCCGGGGAAAGAGCATCATGGAAGGGCGGTCTGGAGCAGCATGTTGGAAAAGAGGCCGTGTGTTAGTATGCGGCAAATAGGGTGGAACCGCGGGTAACTCTCGTCCCTATGTACAATGATGTGCATAGAGACGGGAGTTTTTTGGTTTGTTACAGATGCTCCAGCCACTAAGTTATCTAGTACAGCAATGGTGCTTCGCTTTCTTCACAACAGGGAGCGCCATTCACCAATTATAGAAAGAGAGGCATCGATATGAATATTCAAGAAATGATTTTAACCTTGCAAAAACACTGGTCTGATCACGGCTGTATTTTAATGCAGGCATACGACGTAGAAAAAGGAGCAGGCACGATGAGTCCTTATACGTTCTTGCGGGCGATCGGACCTGAGCCTTGGAACGTGGCTTACGTAGAGCCGAGCCGGCGACCGGCAGACGGCCGCTACGGGGAAAACCCGAACCGCTTGTACCAGCATCATCAGTTTCAAGTGATTATGAAGCCTTCACCGGATAACATTCAGGAAATGTATTTGGATTCCTTGCGGGCACTCGGCATTGAACCGCTTGACCATGATATCCGTTTCGTAGAGGATAACTGGGAAAATCCTTCTCTCGGCTGTGCCGGGCTTGGCTGGGAAGTATGGCTTGATGGAATGGAAATCACTCAATTCACCTATTTTCAGCAAGTTGGCGGACTCGAATGTAAGCCAGTTTCGGTAGAGATTACATATGGAATTGAGCGTCTGGCGTCTTATATTCAAGAAAAGGAAAATGTGTTCGATTTGGAATGGACAGAGGGCTTCACTGTCAGAGATATCTTCTATCAGCCGGAGTTCGAGCATTCGAAATATACCTTTGAAACTTCAGATGCTGACATGCTTTTTAATCTCTTTGCGATTTATGAAAAAGAGGCGAAGCGCCAAATGGACGAAGGACTTGTTCATCCTGCTTATGATTATGTTCTAAAATGCTCTCATGTGTTCAACGTTCTTGATGCAAAAGGAGCGATTTCAGTCACAGAGAGAACAGCTTATCTGGGCCGTATGCGCAGTCTGGCTAGACAAATCGCCAAAACATTTTATGAAGAACGCGAAAAACTTGGATTCCCAATGTTGAAAGAGAAAGGGGAGGCGGAACATGAATAAGAGAGATATGCTGTTAGAGGTTGGCCTGGAGGAAATGCCAGCGCGCTTTGTAACGGAGTCCATGAATCAGCTTGGAAAGAAAGTGGAAGAATTCCTGCAAGAGCAGAAAGTCTCTTTTGAAGGAGTAAAGCTTTATTCTACTCCGCGTCGATTAGCTGTCCTGGTAGAAGGGGCAGCGGAAGCGCAAGAGGATATCGAAGAAGAAGCGAAAGGGCCGGCTAAAAAAATCGCCCTTCAAGAAGATGGTTCCTGGTCCAAAGCAGCGATCGGATTCACGCGCGGTCAAGGGATGACTGTTGATGATATTTATTTTAAAGAAATCAACGGTGTAGAATATGTTCATGTCAATAAATTCATTAAGGGCCAGCCGACGGTTGATTTGCTGCCGAAGCTGCGTGAGATTGTCATTGGCCTGCATTTTGGAAAAAATATGCGCTGGGCAGACAATGACCTGCGGTATATTCGCCCGATTAAATGGATGGTTGCTTTATTCGGCTCAGAAGTGATCCCATTCCAAATCACAAATGTATCTACCGGCCGGACAACAAAAGGGCACCGCTTTTTAGGAGATTCAGTGACGGTGGAGATGCCAGGAGACTACGAAGAACTGCTGAAGAATCAGTTTGTTATTGCAGATCCGGCGGAACGGAAAAAGTCTATCCGCCAGCAGCTGGCCCAGCTGGAAACAGAAAACAAGTGGGTTATTCCCGTCGATGAAGACTTGCTTGAAGAAGTCACTAACCTGGTAGAATATCCGACTGCTTTATCTGGATCATTCAACAGCAATTTTCTTGAATTGCCTGAAGAAGTGCTGATTACATCCATGAAAGAGCATCAGCGTTATTTTCCGGTAAAAGATAAAGAAGGCACGCTCCTTCCTCATTTTGTCACTGTCCGCAATGGTGACAGCCGTTCGCTTGATACGGTCGCTCGCGGAAATGAAAAGGTATTGAGAGCCCGGCTTGCCGATGCTGACTTTTTCTATAAAGAAGATCAAAGCAAAGAAATTGATTTCTTCTTAAACAAACTGCAAGCTATCGTATATCATGAAAAAATCGGCACGCTAGCTGAAAAGGTCAGCCGGATTCGCCGTTTGGCGGCCAAGCTGGGCGAACTCACTGGCACAGCCAAAGAAGAAAAAGAAAAAATCGATCGTGCAGCAGAAATTTGCAAATTTGATCTTGTTACACAGATGGTATATGAGTTTCCGGAATTGCAAGGGATCATGGGCGAAAAGTATGCTCGGCAAAAAGGTGAAGATGCGGACGTGGCCCGGGCCGTTAACGAACATTATGAACCGCGCCATGCTGGAGATAAAGCGCCTGAAACATTTACCGGAGCCATCGTCAGCCTGGCTGATAAGCTGGACACGATTGTTTCTTGCTTCGCCGTCGATATTATTCCAACCGGCTCTCAAGACCCTTATGCTTTAAGAAGACAAGCAGCAGGTATTGTTCTTATTCTGGAAGAGAAGAAGTGGGATGTTTCGCTTGAAACGGTTCTGCAAGCAGCTATCGATGTGGTGAAAGCAGACCAAGTCGGTGAAAAAGAAACGGAAGCTCTCTTGGAAGAATTGGTCGCGTTCTTTAAGCTTCGCATTAAACACAGCTTGCAGGAAAGAGACGTTCGCTATGATTTAATTGACGCTGTGCTGGCAGAGCAGATCGGCTCCTTGCCTTCTTTGTTTGCAAAAGCAGCTGTGCTGATGGCACACAAGGAAGAAGCCGGCTTTAAAGAGGCGACTGAAGCATTGAGCCGTGTTGTAAACATTGCCAAAAAAGCGTCCGCTGCAGGAGCAGTGAAGGAACAGCTCTTTGAAAATGGGGAAGAAAAGGCATTATACAAGGAATTTGTTCGTGTACAGAAAGGGCTGGAAGCGGCAGAAACAGCAGAACAGCAATTTGCTCTGCTTGCAAGCTTAAAGCAGCCGATCGAACAATATTTTGACCATACGATGGTTATGGCGGAAGAAGCAGCTGTCCGGGAAAACCGTTTAAATCAAATGAGAGAACTTTCGGTGCTTATTCTCAATTTTGCTGACTTTAATAAAATTTTAGTAAAGTAAAGGAGCAGTTGTTTTTCTGCTTTCATTGATCATTCATCTATACCAGCGCAAAATATAGCGGCCGAATGAAACTTTTCTTTTCATTCGGGTTAAATAGTATATAATATTTATTATATGGTATAACACTTTTAAAGACGGAGGCACAGGTGCTTGTTGGCTCAGCTGTAAGAATGAAAGGGGTAACGGGCTGCCGGCACTTGTGCTGTTATTGCGCATTAGGTGGTGAGGGAGATCGAACTTAATAATCGGCAGGAGAAAATCCTGCAAATTGTCAAAGAAAACGGGCCAATTACCGGTGAAAATATCGCGGAACGGCTGAATTTAACAAGAGCTACGCTGCGTCCGGATTTAGCTATCTTAACGATGGCCGGCTTTTTAGATGCACGGCCCCGCGTCGGCTATTTTTATACAGGCAAATCCGGCACCCAGCTTCTTACGGAAAATTTAATGAAAATCTATGTGAAAGACTATCAGGCGGTGCCTGTTGTTGTACGCGAACATGTATCTGTCTACGATGCCATCGTCACAATGTTTTTAGAGGATGTCGGCACGTTGTTTGTAGTAGATGAGAACAGTCATTTAGCCGGTGTGCTTTCACGCAAAGACTTGCTGCGGGCCAGCATCGGCAAGCAGGAATTAAATGCAATTCCAGTCAATATTATTATGACAAGAATGCCAAACGTTACTGTATGCGAAAGAGATGATTTGCTCGTTGATGTGGCGAAAAACTTAATTGAACGACAAATAGATGCTGTACCAGTCGTGAAAAAAACGGCTGCCGGCCAAGAAGTGATCGGCCGCATCACTAAAACGAATATTGCCAAAGCATTTGTCTCATTGGCAGATGACGAATGATGCAGCTAAGAAAGGAGGTTCTATTTTTTGCTGAATGACCCAATCATCTACATCGTCTCTGATTCAGTAGGCGAGACAGCCGAACTTGTGACAAAAGCGGCTGTCAGCCAGTTTAATGGATCACACGCTGTGATCAAACGATTCCCATATGTGGAGGATTTATCGACCATTGATGAAGTCATTGACCTGGCGAAAATCGAGCGCGGAATTATTGTTTATACACTTGTTAAACCACAGATCAGAAATTATATGAAGCAGCAAGCTGAAAAAGAAAATATTATGATTTTTGATTTGATTGGTCCGCTGATGGATGAATTAGAATCGTTATACGGCCATCAGCCTTTAATGGAACCGGGTCTCGTGAGGAAGCTGGATGAACAATATTTCAAAAAGGTAGAAGCTATCGAGTTTGCTGTCAAATATGATGATGGGCGGGATCCTCGAGGTCTGTTGAAAGCGGATGTTATTTTAATCGGTGTTTCACGGACGTCAAAAACGCCTCTTTCACAATACTTGGCGCATAAGCGTCTGAAAGTAGCTAATGTTCCGCTTGTACCAGAAGTGGACCCTCCAGAGGAATTATTTAGCCTTCCGCCTGAAAAGTGCTTTGGATTAAAAATCAGTCCGGATAAACTGAACCAAATCCGCAGGGAACGGCTGCTATCTCTTGGTCTTAATGACAGTGCGAGTTACGCGGATCTTGAACGGATTAAAGCGGAAATTTCCTATTCCGAAAAGATTATGAACCGCATTGGCTGCGAAGTGATTGATGTAACAAATAAAGCGGTGGAAGAAACGGCTAACATTATTTTAAGCCGGCTTGGCAAACGCAAATAATAATTGCCTGAGGACGTGCGGTTTTACAATTGAACAGTTGATCGATCAGTTTTATGGTTTAGGCGGCCAATGAGAAAGAGAGGCTTTTCATTTTGGAAGAGCTTCTTTTTCTTTGGCTTGCAGAAATCAATGGTTTTTTTTTATGAAATGTACTATAATAAAAAATTGTGATAAAAATGTATTTAAAAAGGTTTAACACCTAGCGTAAAGGAATAAACTAATTGTATGCCACTTGGAAGGATATTTGCCGGACGGCAGATAATTGTTCGTTTTTTTTTAGTTTATTTCTCATTTGAGAAGGATTCTAATCAACATTGTAGAATAATAATGCATAGGGAAGAGAAATTTGAGAGGATTTGTCGATTCTCTTGCCTATGCCTGCTTGGCGGTTAACCAGCAGCGCACAAGGTGCCAGAACGGATAATCGCTGGCAGAAGCCGCTAAAAGAAAACAAATAGCGGAAAAAGCTGCAGGAACTTTAGTTTTTTTATCGAACAATAGTATAGCTGGTGATGTATGTGACAGGAAAGATTCCTGAAGAAACAATTCAACAAATTAAGCAATCACTGGATATTACTGAAGTGGTCAGCGACTATGTTCAGTTGAAAAAGCAGGGAAGAAATTTTTTCGGGCTATGCCCGTTTCATGGTGAGAATTCACCATCCTTTTCTGTATCCCCCGACAAGCAGATTTATCATTGCTTCGGGTGCGGAGCGGGAGGAAATGTTTTTTCTTTTTTGATGGAAATAGAAAACATTTCCTTTCAGGAAGCTGTGGCCAAATTGGCCGAACGTGCAGGAATAACCCTTGACTCTGCTGTTACACGCCATGAGCATGGAGGCTCGATTTCGAAAGAGCATGATCAAATCATGGAAGCTCATGAGCTATTGGCAAAATTCTACCATCATTTGCTGATGAATACAACAGAGGGACAGGAAGCGCTGGATTATTTGGAGAAACGGGGTTTTTCAAAGGAAGAACTGGAAGCTTTTCAAATCGGCTGGTCGCTTCCCAATTGGGACTTTACCGCCAAATTTCTGCAAAAGCGCGGGTTTGACTCTGAATGGATGGAAAAAGCTGGATTGATTATCCGCAAAGAGGAGGATGGAAGCTACTTCGACCGTTTCCGCGGGCGCATCATGTTTCCGCTTCATAATGAAAAAGGAAAGGTCGTCGCTTTTTCCGGCCGATCGCTCCATGATGAAAAGCCCAAATACTTAAATAGTCCCGAAACCCCGCTTTTTAATAAAAGCCGTCTCCTGTATAACTTTCATCGGGCTCGGCCAGCTATCCGCAAGCAGCATTATGCTGTCCTCTTTGAAGGATTTGCCGATGTAATTGCAGCGGCAAGCGCCGGGGTGGAAACAGGGATCGCGACGATGGGAACCTCGCTGACTGATGCTCATGTCCAGCAGATTAGACGAATAGCCGATCAGGTCATTATTTGTTTTGACGGCGATTCGGCAGGCATACAAGCAGCCTTTCGTGCGGCTAATCTCTTAAGTGACAACGGCTGCGATATCAAAGTCGCCCTCATTCCAGATAAACTGGACCCGGATGACTATATAAAGGCCTATGGCGCTGAAAAGTTTCGTAACAATGTGATTGAAACAGCTATGACCCTAATGGCCTTCAAGATGGAATATTATAAGCAAGGAAAAAATTTACAGGACGAAGGCCAAAAGCTTCACTATATTGAAGAGATAGTAGCGGAAATTTCCAAGCTGAAAAAAGCAGTGGAGCGGGATTACTATTTAAGGCAGATCGCCGAGCAATTTTCGCTCTCGCTTGATGCGTTAAAGCAACAGGAAAAACAGCTGTTCTTCAAGGAAAGAAAGAAACATGCTTCAAATGAACAAACACTCCGGCCAGCACCTGCTGTACGTGCGCCGGTCAAACTGTATCCGGCCTTTCAAACAGCAGAACGAAGGCTCATTGCTCATATGCTGAAGGATGTGGACCTGACATATAAAGTCAAGGAGCTGTTAAATGGCGAAACATTCAATCTAGATGAGCACCAGGCCATCTTTACGTATTTGCTGGGTTTTTATGAAGGAGGCAATGCGCCGGATTCAAGTGCATTTATCAGTTTTCTCCCAAACACCAATTTGCGCCGCCTCGTTTCAGATATAGAAATGATGATGGTCAGTGAAGCGATAAATGATGAAGCAGTCCATGATTATATAAAAGAAATATTGCAATACGATAAAGTATTGAAAATAAAAGCAAAAAAACAACAGCAAGTGGCAGCGGAAAAGGCCAAGGATTATGGAACAGCCGCCCATCTTGCTATGGAAATTGTCAAGTTGAAAAAGGAATTGAAAAATAAGTAATCACTCTGAGGCAAGGATTTTGGAAGGAGGGGGACGACGAATGGCTGAAAAGTCTACACGTTCCAAAGAAGCTGAAGTAACACTGGAAAGAGCGAAAGAGCAAATTGTTGAGATAGGGAAAAAGAGGGGCAAATTATCTTATGATTATGTAGCGGATAAGTTGTCGCCGTTTGAAGTAGAATCTGATCAAATTGATGAATTTTATGAGTACCTTGGGGAACAAGGGATTGACATAACAAACGATGAGGACGAGGATGAGGATCCGAATATTCATGAACTTGAGAAGGAAAGCGAAGAGTTTGACCTCAACGATTTAAGCGTTCCTCCGGGCGTAAAAATTAATGACCCTGTACGCATGTATTTAAAGGAAATTGGCCGTGTCGACCTTCTTTCCGCTGAAGAGGAAATTGAACTAGCCACGCGCATCGAAGAAGGCGATGAAGAAGCCAAGCGCCGGCTGGCCGAAGCGAACCTTCGTCTTGTAGTCAGCATTGCGAAGCGTTATGTAGGACGCGGCATGCTCTTCCTTGACCTTATCCAGGAAGGAAACATGGGCTTGATTAAAGCGGTCGAAAAGTTCGATTACCGCAAAGGGTTTAAGTTCAGTACGTATGCTACCTGGTGGATACGCCAAGCGATTACGCGTGCGATAGCTGACCAAGCAAGAACGATCCGGATTCCTGTTCACATGGTTGAAACCATTAACAAATTGATCCGTGTCCAAAGACAGCTTCTTCAGGATCTTGGCCGCGAACCTTCTCCTGAAGAAATTGCTGAGGAAATGGACTTAACACCGGAAAAAGTCCGCGAAATTCTTAAGATTGCCCAGGAGCCAGTTTCTCTGGAAACACCGATTGGAGAAGAGGATGATTCTCACTTAGGTGATTTCATCGAAGATCAGGAAGCTACGTCACCTTCCGAACATGCTGCCTACGAGTTGCTGAAGGAGCAGCTGGAAGATGTCCTTGATACTTTAACTGATCGCGAAGAAAATGTCCTGCGCCTTCGTTTTGGGCTGGACGATGGCCGCACCCGCACGCTTGAAGAAGTCGGTAAAGTGTTTGGCGTAACACGCGAACGGATTCGCCAAATTGAAGCGAAAGCGCTGCGCAAGCTTCGCCATCCAAGCCGCAGCAAACGACTGAAAGATTTTCTTGAATAAAAAAGACGATCAAATGGCTTGACAGTCGAGCAGGCTGAACCGTTCTGCATTTGCTTTGTTTAATCTGCTGATAAACGCTTCTTTTCTGCATTGCTCACTTTTCGTGCCTTGTCATTGAAAAGCTGGGCTTGCAGCATAAAGCCGGCTTTGTTTGCACCTGCAGTTTACTTCTTGTCTAAGAAGTAAACTTTTTTTATTGCAAGCAGGTATTTCCCGATTTTTCTTGAATGTGTTTATGACAGGATGTGACAATGGATGAAAGATGAAAAAAAACAAATTATCCTCAATGAAATTTCTTTTTGGAAACAGAATCATATGTTGCCTGAACAATACTGCGATTATTTGCTGACGCTGTATACGCAAGGAGAAGAGCTGCCCGAAAACGCTGCCAAAAGAATAAGCGCTAAGCGTCTGTTCGCTGTCAGTTTGTTTGCGGCCCTGTTATTGACAGGTATTTCTTTATTTGTTCTATATTTTACTGAATTGTCTTTCCCTTTGCAAATGACGATTTTGGCAGCTTTTGTCGTTTTATTGACAGCTTTTGCTATTTATTTTTCTAAAAAAGGTTTTTTTCTTCCGTTTTTATACGCCGCCGCTGCTGTTTTGTTTTTGATTTTCACTGTGGAGCTGCATGAGAGATTATGGGGAGAAAACGCTGCTTCTCTTTATGCACTCTTATTTTTCCACTGTTTAATCTGGTGGGCAGCAGGCAGAAAGCTAGGTCAGATTTATTTTACAATCTCTGCATGGCTGGGAGCGGCATTGCTGCTGATTTTTATGTTTGTATAATATAAAAAATCTGTTGCAGAAGAAAAAAGGGCCGAAATTGTGTCTAATTTACGACAAACGGGTAAAAACTTCTATGTAAGGGCTTTTCGTCTTCTCTATTTTCAAGTAGAATAATAAGTGTTTGTACTTTCTATTTGTTATTTGTGTACATAAGGGAGGTTAAAAAATGAAACGTAATCCGATCATTCCGTTCTTGCTGATTGCTGTGTTCGGCCTTGGTCTGATTTTCTTCCTTTCTTTAGAGGGATTGGATAACTCTAAAGAAATGGCGAAAGAGGAAAAAGGCGGAGAGCAAGCAGAAGGTGAAACAGCAGGTGCTTTTGAACCAGAAGGTTTTTATAAGCAAACTTGCGCAGGCTGCCATGGCGGCAACTTCGAAGGAGGAGCAGGTCCTGCTTTGAAAGGTGTTGGCGGCAAATTGTCGAAAGACGAAATTAAAGAGATCCTCACAAACGGTAAAGGCGCTATGCCTCCGGGTCTTGTGCCAGCTGAAAACGCTGACGCAATGGCTGACTGGGTCAGCAAAATTAAATAATGCAGAAAAAGTTCTTTGTCTAAGGGCAAAGAACTTTTTTACATTAACCGTTTTCTATTAGAATAGAGAAGATACATTAAATTAAAAGTGGTGACACGATGAATATTAATCAATTATCAAAACGACTCATGGCGGTAGCCTCCCGGATTCCGGCTGGAGCGGTTATAGCAGATATCGGCTCCGATCATGCGTATCTGCCTTGTTATGCTGTCCAAAGAGGAGTGGCTGCACAGGCGGTGGCAGGGGAAGTAGCCGATGGTCCTTTGCAGGCGGCCAAGCAGCAGGTGCAAGCCGCAGGGCTTGAAGAGAAAATCGCCGTGCGAAAAGGAAATGGCCTGGAAGTGATTGCAGCCGGCGAGGTGGACTGTGTCACGATTGCCGGAATGGGCGGTCCGTTGATCACTTCTATTCTCAATGAAGGAAAGGAGAAGCTCGTCGGGGTCAAGCGGCTTGTGCTTCAGCCCAACCTCCGGGCAGATCATATTCGCAGATGGCTGTTAGTGAACGGGTGGCAATTAATCGATGAGGAAATCATGGAAGAAGACGGGAAAATTTATGAAATCTTAACTGCTGAACAAGGAGATGCCGACAAGCCCTACGGCAAGAGGAAAGAAGTCGAGTTGCTGACTGGCCCGATGCTGCTGGCTGAAAAAAGTGATGTATTCCTCAAGAAGTGGAGAAGAGAAGCAGATCAGCTTGAGGTGGTGCTAGAAAATCTGAAGAAGGCAGAAGATCAGCAGGCGGCCGATCAGAAAAGGCAAAGTGTGCTTCAAGAACTTCAGTTAATCAAGGAGGCAATCAATGGTGAAGAAAACGAACGGACATGAAATTATTCAGCTGTTTGAACAATTCTCTCCTAAAAGATATGCAATGGAGGGCGATAAAATCGGCTTGCAAGTTGGCCGCTTAAACAAACCGGTTGAGCGGGTGCTGATAGCGCTTGACGTATTGGAGGAAGTGGTGGATGAAGCGATTGACAAAGATGTTCAGCTGATTATCGCCCACCACCCGTTAATTTTCCGGCCATTGAAATCGGTTGTTACGAGCGATCCAGCCGGGCGGCTTTTAGAGAAGCTGATTAAGCATGACATCGCCGTGTATGCAGCTCATACAAATTTGGATGTGGCCAAGGGCGGTGTGAATGATCTGTTGGCAGAGGCGCTTGAGCTAACAGAAACAGAAGTGCTCGTACCGACGCTCCAAGAGGACTTGAAGAAGCTTGCGGTGTTTGTGCCGTCAGACCATGCCGGAAGTGTTCGGGAAGCATTAGGCAGAGCGGGAGCGGGCTTTATCGGCGAGTATAGCCATTGCTCATTCTCCGTGGAGGGAACAGGACGATTCCTGCCTGGCGCGCAGACAAGTCCATATATTGGAGAAGCTGGCCGGCTGGAAACGGTAGAAGAGGTAAAGATAGAAACCATTTATCCAAGAAGCTTGGAGAAAAAGGTTCTTTCTGCCATGCTGAAGGCCCACCCTTATGAGGAGGTCGCTTACGATATTTATCCGCTTGATAATGAGGGAGAAACACTCGGCCTTGGAAGAATCGGCCAGCTGGAAAAATCTATGACCCTGCATGAATTTGCTGAATTCGTGAAAGAGAAGCTGGATGTGAAAGGCGTGCGTGTTGTTGGCCAATTAACTGAAGAGGTCAAGAAAGTAGCCGTGCTTGGAGGCGATGGAAACAAATATTTTCAATCCGCCAAATTTAAAGGGGCAGATGTGTATGTAACGGGTGACTTCTATTACCACACTGCCCATGATGCGTTAGCAGCAGGCTTAAAGGTTGTTGATCCTGGCCATAATGTGGAAAAAGTCATGAAAGCGGGAACGGCAAATAAAATGGCTGCTTTGGCAGCGGAGAAAGGCTTGGATGTGCAGTTCATTCCTTCTTCCATTCATACAGATCCGTTTACGTTTATATAAAAACGAACAGCGGCGGGCGACCTTAATGGGAACCTGAAAGGCCTGCCGCTCTCTAAGTTCTTGAAATCCAGAACGGGGTTATTTCGACTCCCTTTTGCTGACAAACAGAAAGCGGCAGATCCTTTTACAAGGATCTGCCGCTTTCTTTGTTTTTGCTTAACGGGTTGTAAGTGTGGATCTTTTTACTTTCGGCAAGATTTTATTTAGCGGAACCTTCTTCTCGCGTGCCCATGTACTCTCATCGTTTGGATCAAATTGCTCTATAAATTGGATCACTTCTTTAACAATCGGTGTCGGTGTGGACGCTCCGGCAGTGACAGCCGCTACTTTAGCGTCTTTAAGCCAGTCAATTTCAATTTCTGAAACATCGGCCACCCGGTAAGCGGTTGTCCCGGCAATTTCTATGGATACTTGAGCGAGGCGATTAGAGTTGTTGCTCTTTGGATCGCCGACAACGATTAGCACGTCAGCAACGCCTGCTTGTTCGGCTACTGCTTCTTGCCGAACTTGGGTAGCCAGGCAAATCTCCTTGTGCATTTCTGCATGCGGATATTTTTCTTTAATTTCGTCCATGATATCAGCTACATCCCATTGGCTCATCGTTGTTTGATTGGTTACAATCACCTTTGGGCTTTGAATGTTCAATTTGCCGATATCCTCAGGCTTTTCGACTAGATGAATGATATCAGGGGCAACCCCTAACGCACCTTCCGGCTCGGGGTGCCCTTTTTTCCCGATATAGATGATTTCATAGCCTTCAGCTTTTTTCTCAAGAATCAATTCGTGCGTTTTTGTTACATCAGGGCAAGTCGCATCGATAGTGACAAGGTTCTTCTCGCGGGCCAGCTCCCTGATCTCTGGAGAAACGCCATGGGCGGTAAAAATGACCGTTCCTTCGTTGACCTTTTCCAAAATCTCTTTGCGGTTACTGCCTTCAAGAGTAATAATGCCTTCTTCTTCGAATGCATCGGTTACGTGCTTGTTATGGACAATCATTCCAAGAATATAAATCGGACGCGGCAAGCTTTTATCTAAAGCGGCGTTCCGGGCAATGACCATTGCATCTACCACGCCGTAGCAATACCCTCTTGGGGCAATTTTAATCAGTTCCATAAAAAAACCTCCTATTTTTAGGGCGGAGTGAAAATGTGTACGAATTCATTATATAGGAGGAGGCTGAACTTTGGAAGTGAACAGCCGCTTCTTAAATATAAAGTTTGGGAGACGATGATTTCGTTTCCAGTGCTGGAGCTGATTTATCGCCATCATCCTCCGGCGGAGCTTTTTCTGCTTTAGCTGGCTGTTTTTCTGTTTTTTCAGTGTCAGCTTCTTGCTGCTTACTTTCGGGCTGCTTCGATTGGCTGTCGCTTTCTTTGCTTTCCTCTGCATTAGGAAGGGATTTTAATCCTTTATACAGCTTCCACATGGAAGGCAGGTTTTTGACCATGGGACCATACTGTTCGACAATCGGACCGAATTGCTGGACGGTTTTCAATACTTGCTGGGTGTTGGCCAGCATTTGCTGCAAGTTCATGGGATTGGCTAACTTTTGGGCAGCAGCTCCGGCCCCACCACGCTCAAACCCGGTCATGCCGGATCCGGCCCCTTGCCTTAAAAGGCCAAGAAGCCCTCGTCCGCCTGTTCTTCTTGGCATGCCTGGGGGCGGCATGGAGGGAGAAAATCCCCGCATAGGAGGCGGATAGCGATAGGAGGGAGGAAGCCCGTTACCGCGCGGAACAGGAATCATCACTTGTTCATCCTTTCATATGTTCTTCTTCGTTATTGTATGCAGCAAAAAGCAAAAAGGTTTTTCCCGAAAATAAACGAATCCATAAGGATGCCTTTGATTTATGAAAGGTTTTGATATAATATCAAGATGGAGAAAAAGGCTGTTTTCAGCCAAAAGGAGTGTCACATTTGACAAATCATCAATTTGAAAAGTACGGATTTCAGCCGTTTATTAATAAAGGAATAAAGCAATTAGGGTTTCGTGAGCCGACGGCCATTCAAACCAAAATGATTCCTCTAGTGTTAAAGGGGGAAAGCGCGATCGGCCAATCGCAAACGGGAACCGGGAAAACACACTCGTATGTTCTGCCGATTCTTCATAAAATTAACCCGGCCAAAAAAGAAGTGCAAGCGGTAATTACAGCACCAACGAGAGAGCTCGCTAATCAGATTTATCAGGAGATTCTTAAGATTGCCCGTTTGTCTGATGAGGAAATTACCGCCCGCTGCTACATTGGAGGCACCGATAAGCAGCGCGATATTGAAAAGCTGAAAAATCAGCCGCATATCGTCGTCGGCACACCTGGAAGAATCAATGATTTAATACAAGCCCAAGCGCTGTCTGTGCATAAAGCTCAGATGCTCGTGATTGATGAAGCGGATTTAATGCTCGACATGGGATTTATTGTCGATGTTGACCAGATTGCTTCGAGAATGCCAGAGCAATTAAGCATGTATGTTTTTTCAGCGACAATTCCGGAAAAGTTGAAACCGTTTTTGAAAAAATATATGGAAAACCCAGAGTATATTCACATTCAGCCTAAGCATATTTCAGCAGAAAATATTGATCATATCCTTGTTCCCAAAAAAAGCCGGGAGAAGATTGATTTGCTGTCTGACATGCTGCAGGCATACAACCCGTATCTAGCGGTTATTTTTACAAATACGAAGCAAAAAGCCGATGAGGTAGCAGATGCTCTTTTAGAAAAAGGCTTAAAAACAGGGCGTATACATGGTGATTTATCCCCCCGTGACCGCAAGAAGATGATGAAGCAAATCCGCGATCTGGATTATCAATTTATCGTGGCCACGGATCTGGCGGCACGGGGAATTGATATTGAAGGGGTAAGCCACGTAATTAACTATGAGCTGCCAAAGGACTTGGATTTCTACATTCACCGGGCAGGGCGGACAGCGCGGGCAGGCTCCTCAGGAATATGCGCGACCATTTATCTGCCATCTGACGAGGATGCACTCGTTCGTTTAGAGAAGCTCGGCATCACCTTCCGTTCTGCTGATTTGCGCCAAGGAGAGTGGATAGAGCTAGCTGACCGCAATCAGCGGAAGAAACGGGAAAAAGCCGCTGATGAAATTGACGCAAAAGCTAAATCAATCGTCCGTAAACCGAAAAAGGTAAAACCAGGCTACAAGAAGAAAATGCAAAGAGAAGTAGTCCAATTTAAAAAGCGTGCCCGCCGTCTAGAAGGGAAACGCAACAACAAAGGGTAAGAAACAAGCCGGCAAATCCGCTGCTGCAAGCAAGAGAACGGCGGACCATACCGAACCTTCTTGAAGCAATGGCTTTTCAAGAAGTATGACTTGGCAGCTGGCCAAAAGAAGAAAGCAAGTATTTGTCAACGGACCGGGACCTGCTGTGGCAGGTCTTTTTTGCTGAAACAAGCTCTTTTTTTTAGTAAAATAAAGAGATAAAGGAGAGATACATATGTTGAAAATTGGTTCTCACGTTTCTATGAGCGGGAAAAAAATGCTCCTTGGAGCAAGTGAAGAGGCGGCTTCCTATGGGGCAAATACATTTATGATTTATACAGGGGCTCCTCAAAATACAAGAAGAAAGAAAATCGAAGAACTGAACATTGATAAGGGATGGCTTCATATGAAAGAAAATAATATGAGCGACATTGTTGTCCATGCCCCCTATATTATTAATATCGGCAATACAGTAAGCGAAAGCACGTTTGAGCTTGGAGTGAACTTTTTGCGTTCCGAAATAGAACGCACTGCTGCTCTCGGCGCTAAACAAATTGTTCTTCACCCCGGTGCTCATGTCGGAGCGGGGGCGGAAGCGGGCATCAAAAAAATTGTTGAAGGGCTCAATGAGGTGCTGACCAAAGACATAGATGTCCAAATAGCGCTCGAAACAATGGCTGGCAAAGGATCGGAGTGCGGCGCGTCGTTTGAAGAGCTGGCGATGATTATCGACGGCGTACATTTAAACGATAAATTATCGGTTTGCTTTGATACGTGCCATACCCATGATGCGGGTTACGCCATTAAAGAAGATTTTGACGGAGTGCTTGACCACTTTGACCGTGTCGTTGGAGTAGACCGGATCAAGGTTTTGCATATCAACGACAGCAAAAATGAACAAGGGGCGAGAAAAGACCGTCATGAAAACATTGGGTTTGGCCACATTGGATTTGACGCGCTTAATTATATCGTTCATCACCCTCAGCTGATGGAGGTTCCTAAAATTTTAGAAACTCCGTACGTCGGCGAAGATAAAAAATCACGCAAACCGCCTTACAAATTTGAAATTGAAATGTTCCGTCAAAAAGCCTTTGATGATGAGGTACTAGAGAAAGTGATAGCTGTTCATTAACGAGCGTATTTTCTCTATGAGCAAGCGGATGCGCGGCAGCAAAAGAAGGGACAAGCGCTTCTTCTTTTGCTGCCTAACCGCAAGCTTCTAATCCCTGTTTGACTCGTGAGCTGGGCTGCAAATGAGCATCTTTGTGTTTTTTATTGTAAAAATGTGGTCAGCAATTTATTTAGTTTATTTGCGGTTTGTTCGTTCGTGATGGCGGCAATTTCCCTCAACAGACTTGCCCTCGCCTGTTCATTAAATAAATTGACTTTTTGTCTGCGCAGAAGGCTGGAAACTTTTTCAGCCTCTTCCCTTTTTAACGGGATATCTAGCCCCTTTGCATAATTTAACAATTCATCTGCCGTAATTGTTTGCGCCTTTTGATTAATGAGGTGCTGTAAGAATTTCATTAGCAGTCACTCCTTTTCTTCTATGTTTAATGTATGAGAGAAAGAAAAAGAGGTGATTGAAGGACAGAATGGAGCGAAAAGAATATTCTAAAATAAAAAGGAATGATGGTATGCCTAAACAACACAAAAGAGAAAGTAAATCCCGCTCTTTTTACCGCCTCGTTATGATCTTGGTGGGAGCAGCTTTTGCCGCTGCCGCCATTGAATTATTTCTTGTTCCTAACAATATCATTGACGGGGGAATCATTGGGATATCACTAATCCTAAGTTACTTATTCCAGCATCCGCTGCTGAATTTCTCCACATTTGTTGTTCTATTAAATATTCCATTTCTCTATTTTGGTTACAAGCAGATCGGAAAGACGTTTATGTTTTCTTCGCTTTTTGGAATCATTTGTCTTGCTTTTCTGGAAAACAGCTTTCATCGATTCGATCCATTTACAAATCAGCCGATTTTGGCGGCTATCTTTGGCGGGCTTCTTCTTGGCCTGGGAGTCGGGCTTGTGATTCGCCATGGCGGTACGCTTGACGGCACGGAAATCCTCGGCATTTTGATGACGAAAAAATTACCTTTTTCCGTCGGGGAGTTTGTTATGTTCATTAATATCTTTGTATTTGGCTGGGCCGCTTTTGTACTGGGCACGGAGAATGCAATGTACTCCGTTATGACGTACTATATTGCATTTAAAGCGATTGATACGGTCATTCAGGGATTAGAGGAAACGAAGGCCTGCATCATTATTTCTGATTTTTATGAGGAAATGTCCGATGTTATTCTTCATCGTCTTGGAAGGGGAACCACCAAGCTGAAAGGAAAAGGCGGGTTTACAGATTCGGAAAAAGAAGTGATTTATGTAGTTGTCACCCGGCTGGAGATCACCAAGCTCAAAAGCATTATCAATGATGTGGATCCGGATGCTTTTCTGACGATTATGAATACCCATGAGACAAGAGGCGGCCGTTTTAAGACAGCGATCCATTAACCAAGCCGGAGCTGCCAGGAGGCAGTTCCGATTTACTTTTCTTATTAGATGTTGTATACTTCATTTGATTTACAAATCGTAATCATTCTTATAAAGGAGACACTTCAATGAATCAACCACCTGTCATTGAAATTAAAAACGTGTCCTACCGTTATGACCGGGATAATGTGTTAGAGAACATTCAATTATCTGTCCCTAAAGGGGCTTTTTTAGGTTTAGTAGGTCCGAATGGCTCAGGAAAATCCACTTTGCTTAAATTAATTTTGGGCCTGTTAAAAGTGAAGGAAGGGGAAGTTTTCCTGTTTGGCACCCCTCAGAAGAGTTTTAAAAACTGGGATCGGATTGGCTTTGTCTCGCAAAAAGCCAATTCATTTAATACGGGCTTCCCTGCAACTGTCTATGAGGTAGTAGCGAGTGGCTTAACGAAGAAGCTGGGACTCTTCCGGCGGCCGGGAAGCAAGGAAAAGCAGGCGATTAAAGCGGCTGTAGAAGCAGTAGGGATGGAGGCGTTTCTTACCCGGAATATCGGGGAGCTTTCCGGCGGACAGCAGCAGCGGATCTTTATTGCCAGAGCGATTGTATCCAAACCGGATATTCTTATCCTCGATGAGCCGACTGTTGGAGTGGATAGCAAAAATGTCGAATCATTTTATAACATGCTTGCTTATTTAAATCAGCAGATGGGAATTACACTTTTGCTGGTGACACATGATATTGGCATTATTAGCGATAAAGTGACCCATGTGGCTTGCTTAAATAAATATTTGCATTTTCACGGCAGCATGCAGCAGTTTGAAACACTCGATGAAGAGGATTTGTCCGACTTATATGGACACGGCATTCATCTCCTTGACCATCATCACGAGCATCAGGGGGCAGATGTATGATTGAAGCAATCGGACAATATGAGTTTCTTCAAAATGCTTTTTTGACGGGCATGATTATCGGAGTGATTGCGCCGCTTCTAGGTGCGTTTATCGTTGTAAGACGGCTGTCGCTCATCGCGGATGCTCTTAGCCATGTAACGCTGGCCGGGATTGCGGCCGGATTGTACTTTAGCCAGACATTTACTTTTCTCGCCTGGCTTAATCCTATGTATTCGGGAATGGTTTTTTCGATTATCGGCTCTTTGTTCATTGAACGGCTGAGAACGGTTTATAAGCATTATCAGGAATTGGCCATACCGATTATTTTGTCGGGAGGCATAGGCGTAGGTGTGATCTTTATTTCATTGGCGGACGGCTTCAACACAGATTTATTCAGCTATTTGTTCGGCAGCGTCAGCGCTGTCAGCCGTGAAGACTTGTGGCTGATCTGCCTCATTAGCCTCATTGTGATAGCAACCGTTTATTTATTGTATAAGGAATTATTTTTACTGTCATTTGATGAAGAGCATGCTAAAGCTTCAGGCATACCGGCCAAGTCTATCCATTTTATATTTATCATTCTTGTGGCGCTTGTGATTGCAGCCTCTATGAGGATTGTCGGTGTCCTGCTTGTATCCGCGCTGATGACATTGCCGGTTGCTGCCGCTATGCGGATGGCCAAAGGCTTTAAGCAGACCATTGCTTATTCTGTCTTGTTTGGTGAAATCGCGGTGCTTGCCGGATTGGTTAGTGCCTTTTATTTGGATCTGGCTCCGGGCGGAACGATTGTTGTGGCCTCTATCCTGATTTTATTGCTCGTCATTGCGGCTAAAAAGTTTACAAAGGCGGGGTGAGAAAGCATGAATTTAACGGAAGCGGTTGAGCTTTTAAAGAAAAGGGGATATAAGCAGACCGGCAAGCGCGAAGATATGCTGGCGCTATTTGCGCGCAAAGATAAATATTTAACAGCAAAAGAAGTGCTGGAGGAGATGAAGGACAGCTATCCAGGACTTAGCTTTGACACGATTTATCGGAACTTAGCGCTGTTTGTAGAGATGGGGATTCTTGAGGAAACTGAATTATCTGGCGAGCGGCATTACCGTTTCACTTGCTCGCATAAGGAGCATCATCATCATTTTATTTGCCTCACTTGCGGCAAGACCCGGGAAATTCATTTATGTCCCATGGATCACATTCATGAGCTTCCCGGATATGAAGTGTCCGGCCACAAATTTGAAATTTATGGGTTGTGTCCGTCCTGCTCGCCAGCAAAAGAGGCCTAAAACCGCTGAATATCAAAAAAAGGATGCAAAAAAGCTTTATGCTTCTTTTGCATCCTTTTTCTATTGGTTAGCTTCTGTTGAGGGGAAGCGTTTTTTCTGTATGGACCCATTGATCCACCCACTGCTCTGCCTGTGTCCAATTATTGACGCGAATGACTCCCTCAGGCACCGGGTCCTGGTTATAGGGAGTATTGAATAAGAGCACAGGAATACGCAGTTCTTCATGAATGCTAACTGCATTATCATGTTTATCTTCAAAGAAAATGTCCACTCCATATTGCTTGGCTGCCTTGATTTTATCATGAGAGCCAATTAGCTCAATGCGATCATAAAGAATATCCTGCTTTTCAAACCATTGTTCAGTAATATCCATCAGGTGGCTTCTGCGGGCACTAATAAAAAACAGCTGAAATTGTTTTTTCCACTTTAAAAGGACTTCTTTCGCTCCTTCTGCAAGGGGAGAGCTGGAATAAATTGCTGGTTCTTTTTTGTTGAACCAATCGCTGAAGCGTTCTGCCGGAATATCAAGTGCTTCGGATAAATCGTATTTCTTTATATCATCAAGCGTAATATTTAAAGAAAAGTCCTCGTTAATGAACGGGATCAGACTCGTTGGACAAGTAACTGTTCCATCGATATCGATGCCAAACCGTTTTTCTTTCATCGTTCTTTGCTCCTTACGTTGTGAAATCTTTATCAAAGTGTATCATATTTTGGTGAAGATTGTTATGAAAGACCTTGGCGATCGGAATAATTTTAACGAAAATGCCAATACTATAAAGGCTCCTTAAATGATGATAGTGAGGGGATGAGTAGCAATGGATGATAATAAATTTGACAGAGACCCAATGCCCGCAGGCGAAACAGGGATGTATGAAGAGACAGCTGCTGAACTGACTGATCCGATTCCTTCACGTATCGATGATGAGGAAAGGATAGATGATGGAGAGGATAGAACTACGGGCGGCCGCGGTTTTGGATATGCCGGTTTAATCGTTTCTGTTCTCGCGTTGTTTATTATGCCGGTTCTGTTGGGGATTGTTGGCATCGTTCTCGGTTTCTTTGCAAGGAACAGAGGAGAGAGAATGCTTGGTGCTTGGGCAATTGGCGTAGGAGCTGCTGCTGTGATTATGGGGCTATTCGTTTTACCCTTTTTTTAGATAACACAAAAGCCTGGCATTTGCCAGGCTTTTTGCATGTTATGCATTTTGCGCTTCTGCTTCTTGTTTCCGGTAATATTCTTCAGCAATTTTGTCAATTTCTTTCTTCAGCTCTTCGACCATTGTTTCTTCCGGCACTTTGCGGACAATTTGTCCTTTGCGGAATAACAAGCCTTCCCCGCGAGCGCCAGCGATACCGATGTCAGCCTCACGCGCTTCTCCTGGTCCGTTGACAGCGCAGCCAAGCACCGCCACTTTAATAGGTGCTTTAATTTTCTGGATGTATTCTTCTACTTCATTAGCAATGCTGATCAAATCGATTTCGATCCGTCCGCAAGTTGGACAGGAAATTAAGGTTGCAGCATTGGAGGAAAGGCCAAAAGCTTTTAGCAGCTCTCGAGCTACTTTAATTTCTTCAACAGGATCTGCGCTTAAAGAGATGCGCAATGTGTTCCCGATGCCTTTGCTTAAAATGGCTCCAAGACCTGCGGCGCTCTTTACAGTTCCTGCAAATAATGTGCCGGATTCTGTAATGCCGAGGTGAAGCGGATAATCAAAGGCTTTAGCTGCTTTTTCATACGCTTCGATCGCCAGGTTTACATCTGACGCTTTCATGGAAACAATAATGTCATGGAAGTCAAGGTCTTCCAGAATCTTAATGTGGTGCAGTGCACTTTCTACCATTCCATCAGCTGTCGGGTAGCCGTATTTTTCTAAAATGCGGCGTTCAAGGCTTCCTGCATTGACGCCGATACGAATCGGAATGCCTTTCGCTTTGGCGGCATTCACTACAGCTTCCACTTTTTCGCGGCGGCCGATATTGCCCGGGTTAATCCGGATTTTGTCAGCTCCGCCTTCAATCGCTTTTAATGCGAGCTTATAGTCGAAATGAATATCGACAACGAGTGGAATATTAATTTGTTTTTTTATATCTGCGATGGCATTGGCCGCACGCTCATCAGGACAAGCAACGCGGACAATTTGGCATCCAGCTTCTTCAAGGCGGTGGATCTGCTCGACCGTTGCCTTTACGTCGTGAGTTTTAGTCGTTGTCATACTTTGGATAAATAGTTCATTGCTTCCGCCGATGGTTAAGTTTCCAACTTTCACCGGACGTGTATTTGAACGGTGGATAATTTCACTCAATGGTGATTCGCCCCTTTTCATTCTGTTAAAAAGCTGCTTCAGTCATCAATTGTACCAGTAATCGGGCAGGTCTGACAAGGAATTGACAGCGGAAAACGCTTTTCGCTTGCTGCCGTTTGCAGAACTTGGCTCCTTTGCTTTTTGCAGCCGTTATCTCCGGCCTTCATACAGAGGAAATTTGTATTGTTCGCCCGTGCGGATGCTGTCCGGCGAGATGCCTTGGTTTAATTCTTGAAAGTCAATAATGGCTGTTTCAATGTCTGCCGGAAGCTTTCCGCGATGCAAGTCGGCCAAAATGGAAAGGACCGTATCCCCCTGCTCCACCTTCATTTCTTTATAAGGAAGAGCGGGCAGTTCCTTCCTTTCTGCCTTCACTTTCTGCTGCTGCGGTTCTTCTATATGGGGCAGCGAGCCGTTGGTCAAGTCGTTCCAGAGACCGGCTGCGACTAGGATACAAGCAATAAAGATCAAGAAATTTTTCATCTCTCCACCTCTTTTTAGTACTATATGCTTGTCCTAAAGAAATAGAACAATAAAAGAGGCGGCAGATAGTTATTGTGCTTCCGGCTGCTTTTTCGCTTTTGGGAGCGGAATGGAGCGGACAGCAAGAAACAGCATCAGCCCCGTTAACAACCAATCAATAAGCAAGCTGAAAGGAAGAATAATGCCGGCTATGTGCAAAAGCGAAAAGAGGACAATCGCAGGCGTCATAGCATAAGCGGCCAGCCGCCAGCTTTGCCGGTAAAACAGCTTTCTGCCTGTTAGCTGCTTAAAAAGCATGCCGATAGCAGCAAAAATGGATACTTTGATAAAGTAAAGAGCTGCAGTGAATAAATAATAAATGATAAAGAGAACAGGAAAAATAATAGCCGAGTAGGCTTGAATGGACTGGATATAATCGATGATATCCTCTTTATGAATTGTTCCGATGCCTGGGAAATTATAAGAAATCGTTTGTACCTGCCCTCCGATGGATAAGACCAGTTCTGTCTTTAAAAGTCCCATGGCTTCGGTTTTTTTTGCGACATCCTCTGCTGACACCGTACCTGCAGGATCAAAAACGATATCAATCGTTCCTTTTTTCATCCAGATCGATTCCACTTCATTAGCCGTCAGCTGGCCTTGTTCGATCGTAAAGGGCGGCAGTTCTTCCTTTACCGCTTCTTTCAAGGATGACAGGCCGCTTGTTGCCAGCAGGCTGAATTGAATAATAAATGGCAGAGAAGCGATCAGCGTTAATAAAAAAACATAAGCGATGGTCTTGCCTATTCCTTGAAACCGAAAAAAAGAAATCATTTTGGGAGAATAGAGACTCTTCCATAGCTGCTGAAAAATATTCATATGTGAATCCTCCTTCTCGTTATTCTATTCTTAATTCTCTTCATTTTTCAAGCGCAGCGTCCTATTTTCTCTCTCTTTTTGTAATGAAAATGTAACATAACTCACCTAATGTTAATCAATTGTAAATTTTTCATTGAGAGCATTTACTTCTTCCTTGCAATTTATTAATAATTGTAGAGGGTTTGCAAGTTTTGTCGAATTCATTTTGATTAGGAGTTGAAAAGATGGGGATTAACGTCCAAGAAATGCTGTTCCAGTTTCTAGGAGGACTTGGTATATTTCTGTATGGGATAAAGCTCATGGGGGATGGACTGCAGCAATCTGCTGGGGATCGTTTGCGTGACATTCTCGACCGCTTTACGACTAACCCTTTGATGGGAGTTTTAGCGGGGATTCTTGTTACTGTCTTAATTCAAAGCAGTTCCGCCACTACGGTTATTACCGTTGGATTGGTCAGTGCCGGGTTTATGACTCTAAGGCAGGCAATCGGCGTTATTATGGGGGCTAATATAGGTACAACAGTTACGGCCTTTATTATTGGGATCGATGTGGGAGCTTATGCTTTGCCTATTCTAGCGCTTGGCGCCGTATTTATCTTCTTCTTTAAGAGCAAGAAGATGCATAATATGGGAATGATTCTTTTCGGTTTTGGTTCTTTATTCTTCGGTTTAGAGTTAATGAGCGACGGCATGAAGCCGCTGCGTTCACTAGAAAAGTTCCATGATTTAACAGTTAATATGAGTTCCAGCCCTATCTTAGGTGTCGTAGTCGGAACGATCTTCACTGTGATCGTTCAAAGTTCCAGTGCGACGATTGGAATCCTTCAAGGCTTATTTTCAGAGAATTTGCTTGATTTAAATGCAGCTTTGCCGGTTCTGTTCGGCGATAATATCGGAACGACCATTACAGCTATCCTAGCATCGATTGGGGCTTCAGTAGCGGCAAGACGGGCAGCGGCCACTCACGTATTATTTAACGTGATTGGAACGGTTATCTTTTTAATCATCCTGCCGTTGTTTACACAATTTATCCATTACCTAACCGGTATGCTGGATCTAGAACCCAAAATGGTCATCGCCTTTGCGCACGGTACGTTTAATGTGACGAACACATTAATTCAGCTTCCGTTCGTGGGAGTTCTTGCTATGATTGTAACGAAGCTGATCCCAGGGGAAGATACTGTGATTGAGTATAAAGCAAAGCATCTTGACCCAATCTTTATCGAACAATCTCCTTCCATTGCCCTTGGACAGGCGAAAGAGGAAGTGATCCGCATGGGACAATTCGCCGTGAAAGGGATGGAGGAAGTCCAGTTATACTTAAAAACAAAAAATCAAAAGCATGCTGATACGGCTACTCAAGTAGAAGAGGCTTTGAATAATTTAGATAAAAAAATTACTGATTATTTAGTTCATTTATCAGGCACCTCGCTTTCAGAAGCGGAATTAGAAAAGCACAATATGTTAATCGATGCGGTCCGGGATATTGAGCGCATCGGCGATCATTGTGAAAACATTGTTGAGCTGATCGACTATCAGCAGGCGAATAAAGTGAAAATCACCGATCAAGCAATGGCGGATTTAGAGGAAATGTTTGCTTTAACGATTTCCGCTGTGAATAAATCGGTGAAAGCGTTAGATGAGAACGACTTAAACTTGGCTAAAGAAGTAGCACAAAAAGAAGATCTAATTGATAAGATGGAGAGAAAGCTGCGCAAACAGCATATTCTGCGCATGAATGAAGGGCTTTGTACAGGACAAGCAGGCATCGTGTTTGTTGATATTATCAGTAACCTTGAACGGATGGGTGACCACGCTGTGAATATTGCAGAGGCAATTCTCGGAGTGAGAGATCTGTAGAGCAGCGACCATCTGAAAGGAAGCAGGAGCAGTCTTTTCCTTGAACAGGAGAAGGCTGCTTTTTTACTTATCGGCAAACATTATGGCCGCTTCTGTTCCAGCCTTTAAAGATCGTATGTTTTGCAAATGCATCCGGCAGGGGAAAAGAGTTTTCTGCGGGGCTGTAAGCTTTATTATTGATTAGCGCTTTCAGTTTTGTTACTCTTATTATTGAAAGTAGAGAAACAAATATTACATAGGGAGGAATTTATTATGGCATTTCAATTACCTGAATTACCTTATGCATATGATGCACTGGAGCCTCATATCGACAAGGAAACAATGAATATCCACCATACGAAACATCACAACACATATGTAACAAACTTAAACAAAGCACTTGAGGGCCAGGAGGAATTGGCAAGCAAGTCAGTTGAAGAAGTAATTGCCAACCTGGATGCTGTTCCAGAAAACGTACGCACAGCTGTACGCAACAACGGCGGCGGACATGCGAACCACTCTCTATTCTGGCAAATCCTTTCTCCAAACGGCGGCGGGGCGCCATCTGGCGAATTAGCTGATGCCATCAGCAGCAAATTCGGCAGCTTCGACAAGTTTAAAGAAGAATTCGCTGCTGCGGCTGCAGGCCGTTTCGGTTCTGGCTGGGCTTGGCTTGCTGTAAACAACGGTGAATTAGAAGTAACAAGCACACCAAACCAAGATTCTCCAATCATGGAAGGCAAAACACCGATCCTTGGCTTGGACGTTTGGGAGCATGCGTACTACTTAAATTACCAAAACCGTCGTCCTGATTACATCAATGCTTTCTGGAATGTTGTTAACTGGGATGAAGCAGCTAAGCGTTATCAAGCAGCAAAATAATCAATGCAAAAAGCGAGCCGGAGAACCGGCTCGCTTTTTTTGAATAACTTTGCCCTTTTCTCCAAACGCTATAATGGAGAAAGGGGGATGCATCTTGTCGATCATTCGAGAGAGGTTCCGCCACTTAGCGCTGTCGAAAGATCTTGGGCTGCTGCTGCTTATTGGTGGCTTGTACTCCCTGAGCGTGGCGTTGTCTAACACGTTTGTAAATATTTTTCTTTGGAAACAGTCGGGTCGATTTATTGATTTAGCTATCTATAATCTGACGGCGGTTATCTTTGAGCTGCTGGCATACATTGCTGCTGGTCAATGCGCCAAAAAGGTCGATCGTATCGTTGTATTGAGAATGGGCGTGTTATTTCTCGGCTTTTTCTATATAGCGGTCTTGTTAATCGGCGGCCAAGCTTCGGAATGGATTGTGCTGCTTGGTGCACTGCTTGGTGTCGGCTACGGTTTTTATTGGCTTGCTTACAATGTGCTGACTTTTGAGATTACAGAACCGGAGACAAGAGATTTTTTTAATGGATTTTTCGGCTCGCTGCTTTCTATGGGGGGAATGATTGGGCCGATCGCCGCTGGCTTTATCATTAGCCGTTTTACTTCGAATACGGGGTATTTTATCATTTTCGGCATCTCTCTTGGCTGCTTTGTGGCTGCTGTTTTATTAAGCCTGCTGTTAAAGCGCCGCCCTTCACGCGGCCGATTTCAATTGTTGGAAGTATGGAAGGAACGAGACCGTCATCCCGATTGGCGGCGGGTGCTGAATGCTCATTTTTTTCAAGGGTTGAGAGAGGGCGTATTTGTGTTCGTCATTTCTGTCTTTGTTTTTGTGACCACTGGAAGTGAGCTTGCGTTAGGAACGTATGGATTGGTGTATTCGGGTGTTTCATTTTTTAGTTACTCGCTCGCGGTCAAGCTCGTAAAGAAAGAACACCGCAAGAAAGTGATCTTTGCCGGCGGCGTCGCTCTTTTTCTGTCGCTGTTTTTAATCATTGTGAATTTGACATTCACAAAGCTGCTGATCTATGCGGCCATCATTGCGGTAGCTTATCCGTTCTTGCATGTGCCTTACGTGTCCATGACATACGATGTCATCGGGCGAAGCAGGGAAGCAGCGGAGAGAAGAGTGGAATACATCGTTCTCAGAGAAATCTTTATTAACGCCGGCCGGACAGTGTCGATCCTATCCTTTATTGCCGCGATCACCCTCTTTGACGAAAAAGTAAGCATTCCGGTGCTGCTCCTGATTCTCGGCGCCGGCCATAGTCTCATTTATTTATGTATTAGAAAGGTGAATACACAGCCTGTTAGAGACTTGGTGAACTAATCCAAGTCTCTTTTTAGGCTTGGATGTAGAAAAAAAGGAGGAAGTTGTTTAAAATGAGGAGTGAAGAATAATAGATTTTTAATAGAGAGGATAGTGAACGGTGAAAAAAACAAAGAGAAAGAAGAAGACACATGTTCCTTTTCGGATGAACATGATGTTTTTTGTTGTCTTTTTGCTTTTTTCGATCTTAATTTTCAGACTGGGGATTGTGCAAATTGTCCAGGGGGAAGATTATCAGCGGAAAATTGAGCGAACAGAAGACGTAACAGTAAATGCAAGTGTGCCGCGCGGGAAAATCTTTGATCGCAATGTCCAAGTTGTAGTAGACAATGTTCCGCAAAATGCGATCACGTATACACGGAAAAAAGGAGCTTCACAAGAGGAGATGCTGAAAACAGCGGAAAAGCTTGCGAAGCTGATTGATAAAGAAACGGATCAAGTGACTGAACGGGATAAAAAAGATTTCTGGATCTTAAAAAATGAAGAAAAAGCTAAAGAAAAAATTACCGATAAAGAATGGCAAAAGGCTCAGGAGAATGAAATTTCTTCGAAAGAGCTTTATCAGATGCAGATTGATCGGATTACGGAGAAAGATTTAAAAACACTGACAGAGGAAGACTTGGAAGTGCTGGCGATTTACCGTGAATTTACGTCCGGTTACGCTATGACTCCACAAGTGGTGAAAAACAAAAATGTAACGGAAGAGGAATATGCTATAGTTAGTGAAAACTTGGCATCGCTGCCAGGGGTAAACACAACAACGGACTGGGATCGTTCATATGCTTATGACAATACACTGAAAACCGTGCTCGGCAATATTTCTTCCTCCCGTGAAGGCCTGCCGAAAGAGATGGTAGACTTTTACCTTTCTAGGGATTACAGCCGCAATGACCGTGTCGGCAAAAGCTACATTGAATATCAATATGAGGAAGTGCTGCGCGGTCAGAAGACAAAGGTGAAAAATTTGACTGACAAGTCCGGAAATGTTCTTGATTCCCAAGTCGTACGGGAAGGTCAGCGTGGAAATGATTTAGTTTTAACGATTGATATGGACTTGCAGCTGGCAGTTGAAAAAATTATTGAAGAGGAACTCGGAAAAGCAAAGAGCCGAGGCGGCCATCCGCTGCTTGACAGGATCTTTGTGACGATGATGGACCCAAATACAGGCGAAATATTAGCGCTTGCCGGAAAGCAATATGAAGTGAAAAACGGCAAAGCGGAAATGAATGATTTTGCGCTTGGAAATTTGACGACTTCTTATACGATGGGCTCTGTTGTCAAAGGAGCAACAGTGTTAACCGGCTATATGACTGGAGCGATTCATCCAGGAGAAAGCCTTGTTGACCAGCCGTTAAAGTTTGCCGGATCAGGCGGAAAATCAAAAAGCTCCTGGTTTAACCGAGGAGGAGCCATGAGCATTAGCGATACATATGCTTTAATGCGTTCCTCTAACGTATATATGATGAAGACAGCAATGAGAATCGGTGGTGCCAAATATCGTCCGAATGGCCCTTTGAAGATTTCTCCGGACACGCTGCCGACGATGCGGCGCTACTTTGGCCAATTTGGTCTCGGTGTCCGTACTGGAATTGACTTGCCGAACGAGCAAATCGGCTTCCAAGGAGAATTGACACAGCCGGGTCTCGCCCTCGACTTTTCCATCGGACAGTTTGACACATACACGCCGCTTCAGCTTGCACAGTATGTATCCACGATTGCCAATGGCGGCTATCGGATGGAACCGCATATTGTGAAAGAAATTCGCCAGCCGATCGCCGAAAATGGAAAGCTGGGACCGGTAGTGGAAGAAATTAAGCCGGAAGTATTAAACCGCATTGATGCGACACCAGCACAGGTTAAACGTGTGCAGCAGGGCTTCCGCATGGTAATGCAGAGCTCTCAAGGAACCGCTCAAAAGTATTTCAGAGGTGCACCTTATAATCCCGCGGGTAAAACCGGAACAGCAGAAGGATTATATGACGGTCCGCAGCGTGAGAAATACATCGAAAGAGGCCAAGAGGTGCCGATGACTTGGAACGTTACCCTTGTTGGTTATGCTCCTCACGATAATCCGGAAGTGGCTTTTTCCGTTGTCGTGCCATGGGCTTATCAGCGCGGTGCCAACTCAGCATCTATCAATAATATTGTCGGCCGGAAAGCCCTCGACAAATATTTTGAGCTGAAAGCTGAAAGAGCGCAGGAAGAAAAGTCAGATGTTGTCATTGAAAAAGATATCCGAGCAAAAGATGAAGCTGACAATAAAGAGGATACAGACAATCAATAAAATGAGGATGAAGGAAAAACAGCCGGCTCATAGACGGCTGTTTTTTTGCAAGCCTTGTGGAAAGTGAGATTTACAAAACGTTAACATTCTATTAAAACCTGTTTAATAGTTCTCCGTTAATCTGTTTATTGTAAAGAACAATAAAATCTGACAAGTTAGCAGGGGGAGAACAGAATGAAAAAGATAAAAGTGTTGACTGGTTTAGCAATGATGAGCACCGCATTAGTGCTGGGTGCATGCGGCAGCACGAACGGTGAAGGAAAGGCTGAACAATCAGCAGAAGAAAATAAACAAATGCAAGGAAACATTCAAATCGACGGCTCCTCTACTGTTTTTCCGATTATGGAAGCTGTTTCTGAAGAATACATGATGGAAAAGCCTGACGTTAAAGTAACAGTCGGCTACTCTGGAACAGGCGGCGGATTCGAAAAGTTCATTGCTGGTGAAACACAAATGAGCAACGCGTCCCGCCCGATTAAAGATGAAGAGAAAGCATCTTTGGAAGAGAAAGGAATAGATTTTACTGAATTCAAATTAGCTTATGACGGTCTGTCCGTCGTTGTTAATAAAGATAATGATTGGGTCGACAGCCTGACTGTTGACGAATTGAAAAAGATTTGGGTAGATAACGGCAAAGCAAAGAAATGGTCTGATATTCGCAAAGGCTGGCCTGATAAAGAAATTAAGCTGTATTCTCCAGGAACAGATTCAGGCACCTATGATTACTTTGATGAAGTGATTCTTGACGGTGCGCAAATCGACAAAGCCGCTGTTCTTTCTGAAGATGACAACGTCCTCGTACAAGGCGTAACAGGAGAGAAGAACGGAATCGGTTATTTCGGCTATGCTTATTATCTTGAAAACAAAGACAAGCTAAAAGTTGTGCCAATTGACGGTGGAAAAGGTGCCGTTGAGCCGACAAATGAAACAATTAAAAGCGGCGAGTATGCGCCATTATCAAGACCATTATTCACTTATGCAGCCAACAAAGCTGTGGCAGAAGATGAAGCAGTTTATGATTACCTGAAATTTACGCTTGAGAATGCCGGCACGTTATCCGAAGAAGTCGGTTATGTGAAACTTCCAGAAGAAGAATATGAAAAAGCATTGAAAACGCTCGAGGGTTTAAAAAAATAATTTGAGAATAGATCTACAGGCGCAAGCGGGATAGAGACGATCTACCCGCTTGTCCAAGGTTGAAAGGAGTTTTCGTTTTGAAAGCGAACGAGGAGCAAAAGAGCCCGGTCCAACGCCTGCTTGACAAAAAAAATAAGAACGGTTTTTTAGGAAAGGGAGAAAAAGCCATCCCGGTGATCCTTTTTCTAATGGCGGCTGTCTCCGTTGTTACAACGATCGGAATTGTACTTACTTTAATTGTTGAGACATTTACCTTCTTTAAACAAGTGCCGTTAGCAGAGTTTTTAACGGCCAAAGTTTGGTATCCATTTTCAAAAACAGATGCTTCATATGGGATTTTGCCTTTATTCATCGGTACATTAAAAATTACTTTAATTGCGGCTTTAACAGCTGTTCCGATCGGCTTGGCCGTAGCTATCTATTTGAGTGAATATGCTTCCGAGAAGGTGCGGAAAGTCATGAAGCCGATATTGGAAGTGTTAGCAGGGGTGCCAACGATCGTTTACGGATTCTTTGCTTTAACGTTTGTTACTCCCATACTTCGGGCAGTGTTTCCTTCATTGGAAATGTTCAACGCCATCAGCCCGGGAGTCGTTGTTGGAATGATGATCATTCCGATGATCGTATCGCTTTCAGAGGATGCTCTGTCTTCTGTGCCTGACTCGGTGCGCCAAGGTGCGCTAGCGCTAGGAGCGACTAAATGGGAAATGACCTGGCGGGTTGCCTTTCCAGCGGCCTTGTCTGGGATCATTGCTTCTATTGTGCTCGCACTCTCCCGCGCAATTGGTGAGACAATGATTGTTTCCATTGCCGGCGGATCGACACCGTCTGCTTCGTTGGATTTAACCACTTCTCTGCAGACCATGACTTCTTACATTGTTCAAGTGAGCACGGGCGATGTGGGCTTCGGCACAACGATTTACTACAGCATTTATGCCGTCGGTTTTACACTGTTCTTGTTCACACTTGCTATGAACATATTGGCACAGAAAATCTCCAGAAGGTTCAGGGAGGAGTATTAATGGAGAACGTTCACAAAAAAATTCATACAGACGAGATGATCGGTAAAATTCCCGGCCGTTTGTTAAAAAATAAACTATATAAAGGACTCTTTTTCCTCGCTTCTTTTTTCACTTTTATTCTTTTAGTCGTGCTGCTTGCCAGAATTTTCTCGCAGGGTGCTTCGCATCTATCGCTGGATTTCCTGCAAAATTTTGCGTCAAGACGCCCGGAGCAGGCGGGAATTAAAGCAGCCATGATCGGTACGCTGTGGATGATGTCGGTCGTTGTCCCTGTTTCGTTGCTATTAGGGGTAGGAACGGCTATTTATCTGGAAGAATACGCGGGGAAAAATCGAATGACCCGCTTTATCCAAATGAATATTTCCAATCTGGCTGGTGTTCCGTCAGTAGTTTTCGGTTTGTTGGGGTTAACTCTTTTCGTTCGCGTCCTTTTTCTCGGCAATAGTGTCCTCGCCGCAGGACTAACGATGAGCCTGCTGATTCTTCCTGTTATTATCGTTGCTTCTCAAGAAGCCATTCGGGCGGTTCCGAAAGAGTTGCGGGAAGCGTCCTATGGGCTCGGAGCTACAAAGTGGCAAACGATTTTGCGTGTTGTGCTGCCTTCTGCTTTAGCCGGCATATTAACGGGAAGCATTCTCGCTTTCTCCCGTGCTATCGGGGAGACAGCTCCGCTAGTGGTCATCGGCATCCCGGCATTCGTCGCTTTTTTGCCTAAAAGTGTGTTTGATCAATTTACGGCCTTGCCGATGCAAATTTACAACTGGACGAGCAGACCGCAGGAGGAGTTTCACTTTCTTGCTGCCGCCGGAATTATCGTCTTGCTTATCATATTAATTTTAATGAATTCGGTGGCTGTATGGATTCGCAACCGTTACGAGAATAAGTACTGAGTGGACAACTGAAAGCAAACGAGGAGGAAATAAAATGGGAATAGTCGCCTTAAAAACAAAAACGAAAAAAATAAATGAACAGCCGCTTGTTGAACGCCAAACCGTGTACAGCACAAAGAACTGTAATCTTTGGTATGGGAACCACCATGCTTTGAAGAATATTAATCTGGATATGAAAGAAAGGGAAGTAACGGCTATCATCGGTCCTTCAGGCTGCGGGAAATCTACTTATATCAAGACGCTAAACCGCATGGTCGATCTTGTTCCAAATGTAAAAACAGCTGGAGTGATTGAATACCGGGGAAGAAATATTTTCAGCAAGGACTTTCATGTAGAAGAACTGCGCACGAGAGTGGGTATGGTATTTCAGAAGCCAAATCCTTTTCCAAAATCAATTTTTGAGAACATTGCTTTTGGTTTAAGAATTCATGGCATCAAAAATAAACAACTCATTCATGAAACGGTGGAGAAGAGCTTGCGCCAGGCAGCGATCTGGGATGAAGTAAAAGACAGACTTCACGAATCAGCTTATGGATTGTCCGGCGGACAGCAGCAGCGTCTTTGCATTGCCCGCAGCCTCGCGCTGGAGCCGGATGTGCTGTTAATGGATGAGCCGACTTCGGCCTTGGACCCTGTATCAACGTTAAAAGTAGAAGAGCTGATTCAAGAGCTGAAAGAAAAATACTCCATCATTATTGTGACGCATAACATGCAGCAGGCTTCGCGAATCTCCGATAAAACAGCTTTCTTCCTTAATGGAGAAGTGGTGGAGTACGATGATACGTATACTATCTTTAATCATCCCAAAGATCATCGCACGGAAGATTACATTACAGGCCGATTTGGCTAAATCGGCCATCAAAAAGGTTCGGAAAGAGCTCTTTCCGAACCTTTTCTGCTTTTTAATGGTTGTCAAGAACTTAGAGAGAATGGGAAACCTCGCTGAATAGAATGATTGTCCGAGAGCCTCTTCCTTCCTCGGAATGCTCTGCTGGTTGCTTTCTCTCTATTATGTAATGCTGCCTTCTTCATCATTAGTCATGTAAAGGAACAAGACCTGATGTTTGTCTGCGGAAAGCGAAGCCTCTGAAATGGCAATCAACCATTCTCCCCCACAAGCAAAACAAAAGAGGCTGCCCTTTAAAGGGCGGCCTCTTTACTTCGTTGTTAGAACGATAGCGATTTCCTTCATAGACATCGACTGGTGAACGGTATGCTCGCCCAATTGGAGCTTTTCCGCATAGCCGTTTTCTGTTAAGTAATCATTAAATGCTTGGCTGTCTTCGATGATTCCTGCTTTTTCAAGGAGCTGTCCGGCCTCAGAGGAAGACATGCCTGATTTGATATGCAAAGTATACGATTTTTTCTTCTTTGCGCTTGTTTTTTCTTTCGTTCGTTGCGGCGCTTGCTTGCCGTTCTCGGCAGTTAATTGGCTGAGTTTCTGCTGCAGCTTTTCATTTTCTTGCTTTTGTTTTGCCGCTTGTGCAGACGTCAGCACCACATACTGTTCTTTTTCCAGCTGTTTAATCATCGCCGTTTCAGACAACGAGGAAAAGCCGGTCGCTTGGGTGTAAATAAAGAGGGCAAGTGCAGCGGCCAGAAGACCAAACGCAAAGGCTCTCATTGTTTGCTGATTCATGCTATCATCCTTTTCCTTCATTTAGATAGGGAGTTAAAATTTGCCGGACCTGTGAAAGAGAAAGAGACGATTGTCTGGCGATATCTTCAAGTTTCACTCCTTGATAATAAAGGGAGATTACCTGATTCTTCAGTATTTCGTTGACAACGGCTGCCGTTTCGTCAGCGGCGGCTGTTTTCTGCAAAGAGGTGACGGGAGGCCCGATTAACAACTCTTCTTCCAGAACTTTAATTTTTTTCTTTAACTGATAAGTCTCTTGCAAAAACTGCAAGGACAAGTCTTCTACTTCTTTTTCCAGCAGGCGGGAGCGATCTTTAACGAAGAAGGACAGCAGTAAGAAAACAATGCCTGCCGCAGCCAGCCCAATGATTAGTCCATTCATTTCTTATTCACCTCATTGTTTATTATAACGTGATTGAGGGGGCATTCAAACTAGTTCTTTGCGGTGTTGGCTATCTTTTCAGCTGTTAAAAAAGAATTTTTGATTCAACTGCCGAATAGCAAAGTCGGACTAGCATTTGTACAAGAAAAGTGCTATTATAGAAAAGTCGTAAAGAAGATACAAATGTATTGAAAAGTTTGGAGGGAAAAAAAGATGCGCGTAAATATCACTTTAGCATGCACTGAGTGCGGTGATCGTAATTATATCTCTACTAAAAACAAGCGTAACAATCCAGATCGTCTTGAACTGAAAAAATATTGCTCTAGAGAAAAACGTGTTACTGCACACCGTGAAACAAAGTAAGCAGCGGGGATTTATTTCCTGCTGTTTTTTTGTGCGTATAATGACGCCCAGAAAGCCGCCCCCAGCAGGATAGACACGATACATAAACAAGCAAAAGAAGGAGGCTGTCTCTTGGTAAATAAACAAATTGTCAGGCGGCAAATAAAAGAAAAGCTGTCCATGCTAAATAAGCTGTCCTATGAGCAGCACTCTTTTCAAATTGCCCGCCAGCTGTTTTCTTTGAAAGAATGGAAAGAAGCAAGGACAGTCGCGGTGACTGTATCCAATGTTCCGGAAGTGGACACATGGCAGATTATCCGCCAAGGCTGGCTTGAGGGGAAAGAGATGGCGGTGCCAAAATGCCTGCCGGCTGAAAAGAAACTAACCTTCCAGCTGCTGTCCTCGTTTGCCGAATTAGAGAAGGTCTATTTCGGCTTGTACGAGCCTCGGATCGAGAGTACACCCCCGGTGGACCGCTCGCAGATGGATTTGATTCTTGTTCCGGGCCTGGCTTTCAGCCGTTCAGGCGGCCGGCTCGGCTTCGGAGGCGGCTATTATGACCGTTTTTTAACGGGCTATAGCGGAAGAACAGCTGCGCTTGCCTTCTCAGAGCAGCTGATCGCTGAATTGCCTACAGAGCCTCATGACCTGCCTGTTCAGCGGATTATCACAGAACAAGAAGTAATTGTTTGCGATTCGGCAAGTACACAGTCGTAGTCTGCGCTTTGCATTCACTTTTTCTATTCGTTATAGTTACTGTAATAAGAAAACGAATAAAGGCAGTGGTGAAATGGGTTCTTATGAAAACAACTTGTTTTGGAAGCTGGCGTATTTTCTGATCGTGGAGCAGGATTATCGAATTGTCCGGATGGAAGAGAATTATCAGGAGATTTTGTTTGAAAACTTATCTAATAAGCCGGCGCAGATCATTCGAATGGCATACAGCGAATTGGACTGGAGCAGCAAAATGCGCCGGGATATCGAAAGAGTGCTCACTGTCGGAGAAAGCATTCGCAAACAGTTGGGCAAGCGGGAATTAACGGTCGTCAACTTATGCTTGTCCCCCTATCCGCCAGTTGATGAATATGAAACTTATTTAAAAGAGCCGGCCTACTTCCCTAAGGGAGGACGGACGAAAGTGATCTCTATCTTGTTTTCCGAGGGACATAAGCATGAAGCGGCAAAATCATTGAGCGGCTTATTTCCAGGGGATTTGGAGGCGGCTTTTTTTGAACCTGGGTCTGAGGAAGAGACCGCTGCTTACCGAAGAGCTGCTCTCGTTCATTCAGTCAAAAAGAGCGAAGAAGAAAAGAAGGTGTTTCATGCTTCGGCTCCGTTCTTTTCCTACTTATTTATTGCTGTTCAAATCATTGTATTTTTTCTGCTGGAATTGAGCGGCGGCAGCACAAACTCAGCAACGCTTATCTATTTTGGAGCAAAATATAATCCGCTTATTCTTGAAGGAGAATGGTGGCGCTTTATTACACCAGTTTTTTTGCATATCGGTTTTTTGCATTTGCTCATGAATACTTTTGCTTTATACTTTCTTGGAACAGCCGTAGAAAAAATATATGGCCGCTTTCGGTTTTTGTTCATTTATTTATTTGCCGGGTTCGCGGGAACATTAGCCAGCTTCGTTATAAGCCCTAGCCTGTCAGCTGGAGCAAGCGGAGCAATCTTTGGCTGTTTTGGCGCCTTGCTTTACTTTGGGGTGATTTATCCGCGTTTGTTTTTCCGGACCATGGGCATGAATATCATTGTGTTGATCGTGATAAACCTGGTATTTGGTTTTTCCATGCCGGGAATTGATAATGCCGGGCACATTGGCGGTTTGATCGGCGGATTTTTAGCCGCAGGCGCTGTTCATGTTCCCGCTAAGACAAAACCTTTGATGCAGCTCGCCTTTCTTGCAGCGGCGCTTTTATTAACGATGGGCGGTCTTTATATCGGATTTTCCGTATAGCGAGCCATGCCCGGCAGCAAAAAAAACAACAGATAATTCGACAAAAAATAACAAAGGAGCTGTTGAACAAGTTGAAGACGATGTGGGATGTACAGCAGCTTTTAAAGCGGTATGGTATTTTTGTATATGTCGGCGACCGTCTGGCCGATTTAGAGCTGATGGAAGCGGAATTGAAAGATCTATATGATTCGAAGCTGCTTGATATAAAGGATTTTCAGCAGGCGCTGCTCATTGTCCGGCAGGAGCACAGGCTGGAAAGGGAAAAGAGAGGCTGCTAACAGCGACGATGGGGGAAATCAGCAGCTTCCATGCTGGAACCGCTGATTCAATAAAAAAGCAGGGCTTTCCCCTGCGTTCAGGAGCCGTTTAAAGCCGGTTCCTTTTTTATTGTCCAA
The DNA here is from genome assembly GCF_001591605.1 of Bacillus badius NBRC 15713. Taxonomy (GTDB): domain Bacteria; phylum Bacillota; class Bacilli; order Bacillales; family Domibacillaceae; genus Pseudobacillus; species Pseudobacillus badius. Next base: position 77,166 of record NZ_BCVF01000001.1, read on the forward strand.
AACCTAAAAAAATGGAACTTTTTTCTTTTGTGAATCGTATGATAAAGAGGAAGAAAAGGGGGAGTCTAAACTATTATTCTACAAAATCTCTGTTTTCTCTCGTTTGCTTTTTTGTAAAAAAAGTATTAAGATTAGCTATGATGTTTTTACAGTGAACGGTTTTTTATACAGAGTGATCGGTACGGTGTGTATTAAGGAGGTTATTGAATGAAAGGAACCTTACGCAACAATGTATCTTTAATCGCTGTTGTCGTTTTGTTCTTATGGATGAAAACGTATATTATCTATCAAACGAGCTTTAAAATGGAAATCGAAAATACATTGCAGGCATTTATACTCTTTATCAACCCATTGAGCTTTATTATGCTCATTATGGGGATTAGTATGTTCTTTAAGAGTGAAAAAGCTAGAAACCGTTATTTAATTATTGCAAGTTTCTTGCTTACTTTCCTGCTTTATGCAAACGTAGTGTTCTACCGTTTTTTCAATGACTTTATTACGATGCCGCTTTTATTTCAGACAAGCAACTTTGCGGATCTGGGCAATAGTGTCACGGAAGAATTTAAATGGTATGACATTTTCTATTTTATCGACTTGATTGTGCTCGTGGTGATCTTAAAGGTGAAGCCAAAGCTCGTAAACTTCGGTTCCATGACTAAAATGAATCGTCGCGCTTACTTTTTGGCTGCTGCTGCGATGTTCTTTTTAAATTTGGGTCTTTCTGAAATTGAACGCCCGCAGCTTTTAACGAGAACATTTGACCGCGAGATGCTTGTGAAGAACATTGGAACATTTAACTATCATATTTATGACGTGATTTTGCAATCGAAGTCGTCTGCACAGCGTGCGCTTGCCGATGGCAGCGAACTGGCGGATATTGAAAACTATTCAGACGCCAATTATGCGACGCCAAATGATGATTTGTTCGGCGTGGCGAAAGGCAAGAATTTGATTATGGTTTCTGTGGAGTCTACTCAGGAATTCGTGATGAATAATAAAGTGAACGGCCAGGAAATTACGCCGTTTATGAACCAGTTTGCTAAGGAAAGCTTGTACTTTAACAACTTTTACCACCAAACGGGCCAAGGGAAAACATCTGATGCGGAATTCCTGACTGAAAACTCGCTTTACCCGCTTAGCCGTGGAGCTGTTTTCTTTACTCATTCAGGCAATGAATTTAATTCTATGGCCGAAAAATTAAGTGAAAACGGCTATTTCTCCAACTCTATGCATGCAAACAACAAGAGCTTCTGGAATCGGGACATTATGTATAAATCTTTAGGCTATGAGCGCTTTTATGAAGCCGGGGATTATGATATCAATGAAGATAACAGTGTCAACTGGGGAATGAAAGATGTTCCGTTTTTCCAGCAATCTGTCCAGCATATGAAAGAGATGCCGAAGCCGTTTTATTCAAAAATGATTACTTTAACGAACCATCATCCGTTTTATTATGATGAGGAAGACAAGTTCATTGATGAATTTACTTCCAACAGCGGCACGCTGAACCGTTATTTCGTTACCGTGCGCTATACAGATGAGGCGTTAAAGAAGTTCGTGGAGGACTTGAAAGCTTCCGGACTTTATGAAAACTCCGTCATCGTTCTTTACGGAGACCATTATGGGATTTCAGAAAATCATAATGAAGCAATGAGCCAATATTTAGGCAAGGAAGTTACGCCGTTCGTTTCCACTCAGCTGCAAAAGGTGCCATTTATGATCCATGTTCCTGGCGTGAAAGGCAGAGTGATCGACAAGGTAGGCGGACAAATTGATGTTCGTCCAACGCTTCTTCACTTGCTCGGAATCAATACAAAAGATGATTTGCAATTCGGACAAGATTTGTTGTCTGAAGATCATGAAGACTTTACTGTATTCCGCGATGGCCGGTTCGTAACGAAAGATTATGTCTATGCTGACAACAAATGTTGGAGCAAAGCGACCGAACAGCCGACAGAAAAGAATTATTGCACGCCTTACATTGAAAAGGCGGCAACAGAGCTTGATTACTCAGACCGAATTATTTATGGCGATTTGCTTCGCTTCTATGATCCGGACTCTGCCAAAAAGCAATAAAAACATCCCTGCCGTTAAGCGGCAGGGATGTTTTTTTATTGCTTACTGTTGAATTCGGCGTAAAAGAAAAAATCCTCTGCTGCAAAAAGCAGCAGAGGATTCCGTTAAGAAAGTCAATTATCCGGCAGGGTATCCTTGGTGGATCACAGTCATAACTGTAAACCATCCGAATACTCCCAACGTGCCAAGTCCGAAAATAATGCCCAAAAGATTTTTGTTTTTCAAAGCGCTTACTGTGCTGAATAGGGCAAGAAGAGCTACTAGGGCAAAGATAATTACTAAGCCGTTCATAAACTAAACTCCTTTCTTAGATCACTCGATAATCATCCTTTAGAGATCATTATGTAAAATCAGTACATATTCATCACTATTCTATAGTTTTTTTGATTGTTTGTCGAGTTGAAAAATCATTGTTCTTTAAAAAGACACGATTGGCTGGTACGATAATGATAGTCACAATGAAAGGCAGGAGAAGGAATAATGAATTGGACGCAATTGCCGTTAGGCCCGCTGCAAACGAATTGCTACATATTGTCCGGCGAAGACGGAGAATGCATCGTATTTGATCCCGGAGCAGAAGGAGAGAAGCTGGTTCAATGGTTAAACGAAAATCGCTTACAGCCGCTGGCTGTTTTGCTGACGCATGCGCATTTTGATCATATTGGCGCAGTCGAGCAGGTAAGGCAGGCATTTAACGTTCCTGTTTACTTGCATAAAGAAGAAGCAGAATGGCTGACAGATCCCTCATTGAATGGCTCTGCCCGTTTTCAGTTTGGAGAAATCAGCAGCCAGCCAGCCGATCATCTCTTAGATGAGGAAGAATCGTTGACAATCGGAAGATTTTCTTTCCGGCTGTTCCATACACCTGGACATTCTCCCGGCAGTATTTCTTATTTTTTTGAGGAGGGGAATGCGGTATTTGCCGGCGACACGCTGTTTATGGGAAGTATCGGACGGACGGATTTACCGGGAGGCAATCACGAACAGCTGCTTCAGAGCATTCACAATCATTTGTTGACATTGCCGGAGGAAGCGATTGTCCTGCCTGGCCATGGTCCGGCCACTATGATTGGTGACGAAATGGAGCGCAATCCATTTTTAAACGGCTTCTAAAAATATAAAAGCTGTCTCTCGCATAGGCTGAAGACCTGAAGAGACAGCTTTTTTGGCATATTCTTAAATAAAAGAAAGGCATCCCAATGAAAAAGCCGGCCATAGCGGCCGGCTGGCAGTGCCATTGATTAATGGCCTGCTCCAGGAGTTACCATAAAGGTAGTCCAGTAGCTGTATCCACAGAAGAATACAGTTAAGTATGCTGCGAAAAGATACACGTACATACGTTCAGTTAAGTTTAAAAAGCCTACAATTAAGAAGAAACCTGTCTGGCCGAGGAATAGCAGCGCTGTTTTATTCATGTCGCCAAGATAGAACATGACAGCAAAGATTCCAGTCCAGAATGCTAATACGCGGAACATGCGATCCATTATGTATCCCTCCTTTATTCGTCACTCCATCAGTATCTTATTATAATGGAATGGCGCTAGTATTGTAAATATAACTTTCATACACTTTGTGACGATTAAGTGATATCTCTATCATATCATGCCGCTCCTCTTTATGCATATTCAAGAAAAAGGCCGTTATTTGGCTATGCGGCTGCAGCATTTGTCTTTTCTGAGGTTAATAAGCAGGAGGAAGCAAAAAAAGTTAAAAAAGAAAAAGGAATTTCTTCTATGTTGTCGAATAAAAACTAAGTGAACCGGAAAGAAAGGTGGTGAAAGCAACAACAATGGCAATTGAAGAAACGGTGGAACAACTTTTGCAAGAAGCTATTTCCCTCGATTCGACAGATATCCACTTCATCCCCCGCAAGCATAGCTACGCTGTCCACATTCGCTCCCACAGCCAATTAATTCCCCACAGTCAATTTTCAGTTCGTGAAGGAGAGAGACTCATCTCTCATTTTAAGTTTATGGCTTCTATGGATATCGGGGAGAAGAGAAAGCCCCAAAGCGGTTCGTTTCAACTTCAGATTTTAGGTTGTTTGATTTCTTTGCGCATTTCCACTTTGCCTACCGCCCTCTCAAAAGAAAGCCTTGTCATCCGGCTTCTTCCGCAGCAAGGAGTTCCGGATTTGCTTCAGCTTTCTTTGTTTCCTCATTCGGCAAGAAAACTGCTTGCCCTCCTGTCGCATTCGCATGGATTAATTGTTTTTACCGGTCCTACGGGCAGCGGCAAAACGACCACGCTTTACTCCTTAATCCAGCATACCGCCAGCCAGCACGGCCGCAATGTGATTACACTTGAAGACCCTGTAGAAAAGCAAAATGACCAATGGCTGCAAGTGCAGGTGAATGAAAAAGCGGGTGTCACTTATTCAGCTGGGCTAAAAGCCATTTTAAGGCATGATCCCGATGTGATTATGGTCGGGGAAATCCGCGATGAAGAAACGGCAAGGATAGCCATTCGAGCCGCCTTAACAGGGCATCTGGTTTTAACGACATTGCATACGCGTGACGCCAAAGGAGCCGTCATTCGCCTGCTGGAATTCGGCTTAAAGTGGCATGAGATTGAGCAAACCTTAATCGCCGTAACGGCCCAGCGTCTTGTCAATCTGTTATGTCCGGCGTGCGGGACAGCTTGTTCTTCCCGCTGCCTGTCAGAGAAGCAGCGCAAACAGGCGACTATTTATGAAATCTTAAGCGGGTCTAATTTAAAGGCGGTATTAAATGAAGCAAAAGGAGAAAAGAGCTTCTATCGCTATCCGCTGTTAAAACATTTATTAGGAAAGGGGATTGCCCTTGGGTATCTCTCTCAAAACGAATATGATCGCTGGGTATTTGAAGAAGAGAAGAGCAGGAAAATATCAAGGTGAGTTTATTTTAAGGCTGGGAGAGATGCTGAAGCAGGGGTTCCCGATGAGTGCGGCTCTTGAATTCTTGTTAATCAACTTTGACCGCAATCATCGTGAATCTATTCACTCCCTTCGCGCTGAATTGAACGCCGGTACACCTCTGCACGAGATTCTTCATTTGCTTGATTTCCCATCGATGATTTGCCTTCAAGTGTATTTTGCTGAAAAGCATGGCCGCCTGCCGGAAACGCTCATACAAGCTGGGGAGCACTGGAAGAAAACAGAGCAGGCGAAGGAAAAGTTAACTAAGCTGCTTCAATACCCGCTTTTTTTGCTTTTTCTTTTATTTTTGCTGTTGTTTTTGCTAAAGCACTTTTTAATGCCCCGGCTGGAAGACCTCTATGCGGCCCTCAATTTTTCTCCCGAGGGCAGTACGCTTCTTTTCATGGCTTTTCTGCAGAAAGGGCCCTCTCTGATTCTTCTAGCTGCTGCTGGCTGCGCAGCAGCTTCTCTTTCGTATTTCTTCAACTACCAACGGCAAACTCCTCAAATAAAAATCAATCGGCTAATGAAAATTCCAGTCCTCTCTACTTTCTTTGCTTTGTTTTTTCCCCGATTATTCGCTAAAGAAGTGTCTTATTTATTGGAAAGCGGTTTTGCTGTCAATGAAGTATTGCTGATTTTGCAAGAACAGACCGTGCACCCGATGATGAAGCATGTGGCGGCGGGGATAAATGGCTATTTAGTAACCGGGCATTCTTTGGCTGAAGCTGCCGAACAGGTTTCATGCTTTGTCCCCCAACTGCCGCGCATTATGCGGCATGGCGAGGCAAACAGCCGGCTTGCACAGGAACTGCTGTTATTTAGCCAATTTTGTGAGACGCTTCTCGAGAAGAAAATCAAGAAAGGACTGGCTATTTTGCAGCCGGCTATTTTCTTGTTTGTCGGCCTTGTAGTCATCGCTATCTATTTGTCGGTTATGCTGCCGATGTTTCAAATGATCGGTTCCGTTTAAAAAAGGAGGAGTGAGTTTGTGAAAAGAAAGCTTGTACGACAAAATGAATCAGGCTTTACGTTGATTGAAATGATGATCGTGCTGCTTGTTATTTCCGTCTTGTTATTCATTGCTATTCCAAATGTAGCTAAACAGAGCAAGAACATTAACAATAAAGGCTGCACGGCGTTTAAACATATGGTGCAGGGACAAGTCCAGGCTTACCGGATTGATTTAAAGAAATATCCGGCCTCAATTGCTGAAATGGTACAGGATGGCTATTTAAGAAACGATGAAACCGCTTGTCCGAACGGAGAACAGTTAAAAATTGGCGAAGATGGGGAAGTGTCGGTTGTTCAATAAAATGAAAAAAGCTATCAAGGAAGAACAGGGCTTTACAATGATTGAAACAATGGTTGTTCTTGCGGTTGTGCTCGTTGTGCTTTCGATCACTGTACTTTCATTTTCAAGGGGAGCAGCTGAGTTTGAAAAACGGCAATTCTTGAACCAGCTGCGGGCAGATCTTTTTCTCGCCCAGTCTCACGCCATAGCCAAACAGGAAACCGTCGAAGTAAGGTTTGCTTACGGGGGGAACCGTTATACGGTCCGCACACTTGCTTCGTCTTCTTCCTTTCTTGTCCAGCGGAATATACCCGATGCGATTCAATATATGGATGGTTCACTGGCGAAGCTGTCTTTTTTGCCCAATGGCAATACGAATAGTTTCGGCACTGTCTACTTTAAATATGGAGATCGGTACCTGTTCCTGGTTTTTCAAATTGGTAAGGGGAGATTTTATGTTAAAGAACAATGAAAAAGGTTTTACTCTGGCAGAGAGTCTGCTGTCTTTAATGATTATGGCAATGATAGCTGCTTTTATCTTGCCGCTGATGGTCCAAATGACCGGCCAGTCCAAAACGCTGTGGGAGCGCGAAAAAGGAATGAGGCTTTTATATGAAGAAAGCGGAAAGCGGCTGCAGGAAAGAGCAGATTTTTATGTTGCTTACGAAGGAGAGAGACAAAGCTATGAAATTTCCTGGGAAACAATCAGCGGCTCCGCCTGCTTTGAAGTGTCAGGGCGGGCGACATGCATCCGCAAACAATAAAGGATTCACGATGGTGGAATCGTTGCTTGTCCTCATGATCTTCATCAGCATTGCCGCGCTTTTTCCGCTGGTGTATGGAGCGCTTTATCGGACAGAAGAACAACTTGATCCGGAAAGAAGAGCAGAGTGGGAATTATTTATTTTACAGCTCAGGAAAGAAATGCACCTGTCGCACTCTCTGCAAATAACAGAAGAAAGGATTACCTTTGTCCAAGGGGCTGACCTCGTTTCCATTGAAAAATATCAAGAAGGAGTGAGGAGAAGAGTAGGGGGAAGGGGACATGAAATTATTTTACAGGAAGTGGTATCTATCCGTTTTTATTCATGCGGTTCGTTATTATGTGCAGAAGCGGCTTTTGAAAACGGCGAAAAGGAAGAGGCGCAGCTGCATTTATACCGGGGAGAGGCTATATGAAAGGCTTCGCTTCAAATGAAGATGGGGCAGTGCTGCCCTTTACGCTTCTGCTTTTTATGGTCGTGTGCACAGCAGCCTTATTTGGGACCGGCATTTTTGTGAGCAAGCAGCAAACCGCTTTGCTGTTAACAGATTATTATGAAACGAAAGTGATCGAGTTAATGGCTCTGCAAGAAATTCTTCCTCTTTTAGAAGGTGGAGAGGCTGTCTCGGGCAGTTATCGGACAGATCGGGGAGAGGTTATTTATGCGGCTGCCCCGAATGAGGGGGAAGAAGCGGTTGTGATTCATTTAAAGACCAATAAGCCGGAAACTTTCTTCACAACGAAAGTGGTGTACCATTTGACGGAACGCCAAATTATTAAGTGGATCGAATAAGATGCGTTTAAAGTGAAAGAAAGTTGGAGAAAATGACACCGACTGCAGGAGGCGGTGGGCATGAGCGAGTATATCAAATATTTTATGGAGGCATTTCTTGGTTATTTCGATGAACCGAAGCAGATAAGGAAAGAAAAACGCCGCCAAAGACAGGCGGAGCGCCCTGGCTTTTCTTTCCGGTGGTTCGGGCTGCTTCCTTGGGCGCTGCGCCAGCTCTTTCATAAAAGATGAGGGCTGGCGCCTTTTTTGTTTGCTTTGTGAGTGAATCATCTTTTTTCCCTATCGTTTATTCAAGAATGCAGATAAACAATGCCTCCATTGATAATACTGACATGAATCTTGGGGGCATACTGTTTCTCTAAGGCCGCTTTTTCAATAAAATAAGCTTCTGGTTTTTCCTCTTCTTCATAAAAATAATCAAGCAGCAAAAGATCCTCTTCCCATTCTTTTCGAGCTCTTACCGCCCAGTCATGGTTTTCTTGTTCGAGCCGGGATATTAAAAAACGCTGAAGCCGTTTCACACCGCTTTTAGGCTTAATTAAAGGGGTGATCGTAAACGAAAAATCAGGGATTTTTGATACGAGCAGCTTCCGGTTGAGCACATTCATAAATTCTTCCTGAATCGCTCCGTGAATTAAGCTGAGGCCCAGTGAATAGAAGATATCTTTTTTATGGTTCGCTTCATAAGACACCTTTATGTTGACGAGCAGCCAAGGATGAAGCGGCTGGCGGCTGCCTGATTTCCTTTGTTCGTAAAGCCGGATAAATCCCGTATGCCCTTTGGCCGATTGAAAGATTTGATGCAGCCGGGGAGTGCCGAAATGAATGCTTTCTCCTTCAATCTCTCCAGGAGCTTTGATCGGATCTGTTATAAGTGTTAAGGAAAGCGGCTCGCCTTTCATGCCGGTTTTTTCTGCATAATGCCAGTAAAAGGGCCTGTTCATCAGCTCTTTATCAATTTCGGGTGTCAGCTTAACGCTAAGAGAGCCTTCTGTAGATTCTAAAAAGGTGCATTCTGCCGCTTTGAAATAATTTTCAAGAAATAGATGAATTTCGTTTTTCATGCGATGTATCCTCCTCTTCTTGCCATTCATTTGCTAGTTCCATGACTGCTTCAAGGTTCTTCATTTTTACTCGAAGCTCGCCTTCGGTTCTTGAATGCTGGAAAATATCTGTAAGGTGTTCTTGCATGTTTGGAATATCCATTCTCTCTAAAATGGCATCCAGCTGGCCGACAGCCTGTTCAAATAAATGGATTTTTTCATAAAGAAGCTGTAAAATCCGATCTTCAATCGTGTCTGCAATGCTGAAATTATAAATTCGCACGTCTTTTGTTTGTCCAAATCGGTGAACACGGCCGATTCGCTGCTCAAGGCGCATAGGGTTCCATGGAAGATCAAAGTTAATGACGTGATGGCAAAATTGCAAGTTGAGTCCTTCACCGCCCGCTTCCGTGGCAATTAAAACTTGGGCATGCTTTTCAAAAAGCTGTTTCATCCAATCTTTTTTCCCGCGCTTAAATCCGCCGCGAAACGGAACGGAAGAGATGCCGTTTTGTTTAAGAAACCATTGCAGATAAAGCTGTGTAGCCCGGTATTCAGTGAAGATAATCACTTTATCGTTAATCGTTTGAATAAGTTCCAGCGCCTTCTCTGCTTTTGAATTGCGCGAGATCGCTTGTATATGCGTTAAAACGTCTTGAAAGCTCTGAGGAAACTCCAACTGGCTGCCATATAGTTTTTGGGCCATGTTTTTCAGTGTGAAAAAAACAGCTTCTTTGCTGCTGCACGCTTCCCGCTGCAGCGTGAGCAAGGAGAAAGAAGAACGCACCTCGTCGGGCTGGCTGCGAACAAAGGATTCGAGAGCCTGATAGAGCGAGCGCTCTTCCTCAGTGAACGCTACTTTTACTGACTCTACTTTTCTTTCTGTCCACTTCACTCCGGTATCCTGGCGGCGATTGCGAATCATGACTTTATTCATCAGCTTGATTAAATGATGGTGGTTTTGCACTTGGCGGTCCCCTTTTTTGAAGCGCTCCGTGAACTGTCCTTCGTTTCCGAGGTGGCCGGGTTTTAGCAATGAAACAAGATGAAACATTTCATCCAAGCGATTCTGAATCGGAGTCGCGGTTAAAAGCAGGCAGAATTTCTTTTTTAAATGGCGAACGAACTGATAGTTTTTAGTTTTATGATTTTTTAATTTATGAGCTTCATCGATGATGACTAAATCATATTCTTGTTCGTAAATTTTTTCTTTATGCGGGCTGCGTTTTGCTGTATCGATCGAAGAAATCACAATGTCGTGCTGATCCCAAGCATAAAACTTTTTCTGGGCGACAGCGGGAATATAAAACTTGGTAGCCAGTTCGCTCGCCCATTGAGAAACGAGAGAAGCAGGGGTTAAGATTAAAACTTTTTTGACAAGGCCCCGGATCAAGTATTCTTTTAATACCAGTCCGGCTTCAATTGTTTTTCCAAGACCAACCTCGTCGGCCAAAATTGCTTTTCCATTCATTTCTTCTACGACTCTCTTGGCTGCCTCAAGCTGATGCGGCAGAGGATTAAGCTCCGGCAAAAAGCCAGGAGCTAACAATCCTTCGAAATTCGGCACCATCATTCGTGTTTCCATATTTACAGTCGATTGAAAAAGCGGCCAATTTCCCCAAGGTCCGTCCTGTTCAATTCTTTTCTCTAATTCTTCTTCCCAGGCGTGATCAAAATAAATATCTACATTCATGTGAAAAACTCCTTTATAAAATAGGTTGCCGAAACCATGACTTTAATGGTAGGATGTAAGTGAACAAAATATTGTGTCTTTTTGTAAAAAAACGAACATTATTGATTTTTGCTAATCATATGTTCATAGTATGCCCATTTATCAATTAAATATAGCGAATGAAGGTAAGGGGAGAGACTGTATATACAGCGCCGAAGGAGCAAGCAAATTTTTGTGAATCTCTCAGGCAAAAGAACTCTTGCTGGACGCGGCTCTGGAGAGTGTTTCCCGAGGAAACCACCAAAGAAGACAGCCTGTTCGTCAGGTTAAACTTTCAGGTTCAAGGACAGAGAACAACTTGTATAAGCTGTTCTCTGTCTTTTTTTATGGAAAAATAACGAATTGAACCATCAGAATGACAAGGAAAGGGGCAAGAAAATGGGAGAATTAAAGCGTACGCCGCTATTTGAGCTGTATCAGCTGCATGGAGCAAAAACGATTGATTTTGGCGGCTGGGAGCTGCCTGTTCAGTTTTCGAGCATTAAGGAAGAACATGAGGCGGTTCGTACAAGAGCAGGCTTGTTTGATGTTTCACACATGGGAGAGATCGTCGTGAAAGGAAAGGAATCGCTGTCTTTCTTGCAAAAAGTGATGACAAATGATTTGTCAAAGCTGCAGCCCAATCAGGCAATCTATACGATTATGTGTAATGAAAAAGGCGGCTCGGTGGATGACTTGCTTGTTTATATGCTGGCTGAGCAAGATTATTTGCTCGTTGTCAATGCCGCTAATACAGATAAAGACTTTGCTTGGCTAAAGGAGCATCAAACAGAGAACGTCCATATTGAAAATGTATCAACAGACTGGGCGCAGCTTGCCATTCAAGGACCGGCAGCAGAAGAGATTTTGCAAAAGCTGGTTGAAGATGTGAATTTATCTGAGATCAAGCCGTTCAAATTCCGTCAGCATGTGCAGATGAACGGTGCAGCTGCCCTTGTGTCACGTACCGGCTACACGGGGGAGGATGGTTTTGAAATTTATAGCCGGAGTGAAGAGGCTCCTAAGCTATGGAAAGACCTTTTAGAAGCAGGCAAGGAAGAAGGGCTCCTTCCTTGCGGCCTTGGCGCACGGGATACGTTGCGCTTTGAAGCGAATCTGGCATTATATGGACAGGAATTGGCGGAAGATATTTCCCCTATTGAAGCTGGCTTAGGATTTGCTGTGAAGCTGAACAAAGGTGAGTTTATCGGCTCGGAAGTGCTAAAGGAGCAGAAAGAACATGGCCCGCAGCGGAAGCTCATTGGCCTGGAGATGATCGACCGCGGCATTCCGCGCCATGGCTATCCTGTTTTTTCAGGTGAAGAACTAGTGGGACATATTACAACAGGTACACAATCGCCAACATTAAAGAAAAACATTGGCCTTGCTTTGGTGAAGGCTGAATGGGCTGTGCCGGATCAGGAACTGTCCGTAGAGATTCGCGGCAAAAAGCTTGTAGCTAAAACTGTAAAGCCGCCATTTTATAAACGCTCAAAATAAGAGAAGAGGGAAGGGAATAGTATGAAGCATCGTTACTTGCCGATGACAGAGACGGATAAAAAGGAAATGCTTGCAGCAGTAGGTGTCCAGAGCATCGATGAATTATTCGCGGACATTCCGGAGAAAGTGCGCTTTCAAGGGTTATATGATATTAAGGAAGCTAAAGCTGAACCGGCGCTGAAAAAAGAATTGAGCGCTATGGCCGCGAAAAATATGAATGCTAAGCAATACGCCTCTTTTTTGGGAGCAGGTGTGTATGACCATTACACCCCATCCATTGTGGATCATGTTATTTCCCGCTCGGAATTTTATACGGCGTATACGCCGTACCAGCCGGAAATCTCCCAAGGGGAGCTGCAGGCTATCTTTGAATTCCAAACAATGATTTGTGAATTGACAGGCATGGATGTCGCCAATTCTTCGATGTATGACGGAGGCACGGCATTAGCAGAGGCGGCCATGCTAAGCGCGGGGCAGACAAAAAGAAAAAAAGTGCTCGTCTCAGAAACCGTTCATCCCGAGTCGCGTGACGTGTTGTGTATGTATGCGAAGGGGCAAAACATTGAAGTCGTGGTCGTTCCTCATAAAGAAGGCGTAACAGACATCAGCCAATTAAACGAATTGGTCGATGATGATACAGCAGCGGTCATTGTTCAATATCCGAACTTTTTTGGAGCGGTTGAATCACTGGCCGAAGTTGAAAAAGCAGCTCACGGGAAAAAAGCGATGTTTGTCGTTTCTTCCAATCCGCTGGCGCTTGGTGTGTTGACACCTCCAGGAAGGTTTGGAGCAGACATCGTTGTCGGCGATGCTCAGCCATTCGGTATTCCAGCCCAGTTTGGCGGCCCGCACTGCGGCTATTTTGCAGTAACGAAAAAACTGATGCGCAAAGTGCCGGGACGGCTCGTTGGCCAGACGCACGATGATGAAGGGCAGCGCGGCTTTGTACTGACATTGCAGGCGCGCGAGCAGCATATTCGCCGGGATAAAGCAACTTCCAACATTTGTTCTAATCAAGCGCTCAATGCGCTGGCAGCCAGCGTGGCCATGACGGCTTTAGGGAAAAAAGGCGTTCGTGAAATAGCTGTGCAAAATTTGCAAAAAACATCCTTCGCCCGGGAAACACTCAAGCAAAACGGCTTGGACATTGTATTTGACGGACCGGTGTTTAATGAATTTGTTGTCCGCTTAAGCAAGCCGGTAAAAGAAGTAAATAACAAGCTGCTTGAAAAAGGCATCATTGGCGGCTATGATCTTGGTCTTTCTTACAGTGGTCTTGATCATTGTATGCTTGTCGCCGTTACAGAACTGCGCACGAAAGAAGAAATTGAACTTTTTGCAAAAGAATTGGGGGATAGCCATGAATAACAAAGACCAGGCGCTTATTTTTGAACTATCGCAGCCGGGCCGTGTAGGCTACAGCTTGCCCGAACTGGATGTGCCGGAAGCAGATATATCATCTCTTTTGCCGGATGGATATGTGCGGGAGGAGGAGCCGGAACTGCCGGAAGTGTCTGAACTTGATATTATCCGCCATTATACGGCGTTATCCAAAAGAAATCACGGCGTAGATTCTGGGTTTTATCCGCTGGGTTCTTGCACAATGAAATACAATCCGAAAATCAATGAAGACGTAGCCCGCTTTGACGGTTTTGCCCACATTCATCCGCTTCAGCAAGAAGAGACTGTACAAGGCGCGATGGAACTGATGTATGATTTGCAAGAGCATTTGAAGGAGATCACCGGCATGGATGAAGTGACGCTTCAGCCGGCAGCCGGCGCCCATGGAGAATGGACGGGATTGATGATGATCCGTGCCTTCCATGAAGCTAACGGGGATGTAAACCGCACGAAAGTCATTGTTCCTGATTCTGCGCATGGCACAAATCCAGCTTCAGCAACGGTGGCAGGCTTTGAAACAGTAACCGTGAAGTCCGGGGAAGACGGGCTGGTTGATTTAGAGGATTTAAGACGGGTAGCTGATGAAACAACAGCGGCACTCATGCTTACTAATCCAAATACACTCGGCTTATTTGAAGAAAACATTTTAGAGATTGCCGAAATTATTCATGGCGTGGGCGGAAAAGTATACTATGACGGAGCCAATTTAAATGCGGTTATGTCAAAAGCCCGCCCAGGAGATATGGGGTTTGACGTTGTGCATTTAAACCTTCACAAAACCTTTACAGGCCCTCATGGCGGGGGAGGCCCCGGTTCTGGTCCGGTTGGTGTGAAGAAGGATTTGATTCCTTACTTGCCAAAGCCGGTGCTTGTGAAAGAAAAGGGCGTATATCATTTTGAGTATGACCGTCCGCAATCCATCGGGCGTGTGAAGCCGTTTTACGGAAACTTTGGAATTAACGTCCGAGCGTATACCTATATCCGCTCAATGGGACCGGACGGCTTAAAAGCAGTCACCGAATATGCCGTGTTAAATGCCAACTATATGATGCGCAGGCTGGCTCCTTATTTCGACCTGCCGTTTGACCGCCATTGCAAGCATGAGTTTGTGCTGAGCGGCAAGCGCCAAAAGAAGCTCGGCGTCCGGACGCTTGATATTGCTAAGCGCCTGCTTGACTTCGGCTTCCATCCGCCAACCATTTACTTCCCATTAAATGTGGAGGAGTGCATAATGATTGAACCGACAGAAACCGAGTCAAAAGAAACGCTTGATGCGTTCATTGATGTCATGATTCAAATTGCCAAGGAAGCAGAGACTAATCCGGAAATTGTCCAGGAAGCGCCGCACACGACTCTTATTGGCCGCCTTGATGAAACGGCCGCAGCCCGCAAGCCGGTTCTTCGGTACGAGAGAGATTTGCAGAACGCTTAAATATAAAAAAACTGCCTACAGGCAGTTTTTTTTACTTGCTTTTTACTTTTCCGGTCCAGCGTTTAAAGCCGCCTTCTAATTGATAAAGGTCACGATAGCCTTTTTTGTATAGCGTCTGGGCCGCTCTGCCGCTGCGAATGCCGCTTTGGCAATATAAGTAGACAGGCTTGTCCGGGCGGATTTCTTTCATGCGCCCCTTCATTTGTGTCAGCGGAACGTTGCGTGCGCCTAAAATATGGCCGGCTTCGAATTCATTCGGTTCACGGACGTCAATAAGCTGAGCCTTGCGGTATCCTTTAATGAAATCTTCCTGAGAAAGCGTAGTGACCGCTTTTTTCTGGGAAAAGTACATATATAAAGTATACAAAATAATGGCGCCTAAAATAGCAGCTATTGTATAAAGCAATGGATACACCCCTTCCTAGTAAAACATGCGCTGATTTCTATTATAAACGCGGCTGCGGGAAGAATCAAAAGAAATAAACGAACAATCAGGCGGTTGGCCAGGGCTTGCCGTTCGCCTGTCCGAATTCTTCATCAAGATTCGCCCTGTTTCTTTGCCATGTCTATCCCTTGAGAGCTGAACATTTTCCGTCTGGCCGATAAGGCAGGGGACAGACTTTGTCTATAATCTTGAATGATAACTCTTTGTTTTTGTCGCTGCTTTTGATACACTAAGTGGGTGAATTCATCATAAAAAAGGCGGCAATCATCATGAAAAAAGAAACGTGGAAGTTTGTCGACTCCGGCCGTCAAACGGCAGAGTTCAACATGGCGATGGATGAGGCGCTGTTAGAGTGGCACAGTGAAGGCAAAATCCCGCCAGTGATAAGATTTTATGGCTGGGAGCCGGCAGCGCTGTCCATCGGCTATTTTCAAAAAGCAGCTAAAGAGATTGATTTAGATGCGGTCAAACGGCACGGTCTCGGTTTTGTACGCCGTCCTACAGGCGGCAGAGGGGTGCTTCACGAGCATGAACTGACATACAGCGTAATTGTTACAGAAGAGCATCCCAATATGCCTGCAGGTGTGACAGAAGCGTACCGGGTGATATCTGAAGGTATCTTGAAAGGATTCCATCACCTTGGATTAGAAGCCTATTTCGCTGTTCCGCGGACTGAAGAGGAAAAGGATAGTTTAAAAAACCCGCGTTCTTCCGTTTGCTTCGATGCCCCAAGCTGGTATGAACTAGTGGTAGAGGGCCGAAAGGTAGCAGGAAGTGCGCAAACGAGGCAAAAAGGCGTGATTTTGCAGCATGGCTCCATCTTGCTGGATCTTGATGAAGACAAGCTGTTTAGTTTATTTACATATTCAAACGACCGTGTGAAAGAGCGGATGCAGCGGGCATTTAAAAGCAAGGCTGTTGCCGTGAACGACATCAGTCCCCATAAAGTGACTTATGAGAAGGCTGGCGAAGCCTTTAAAAAAGGATTTCAGGAAGGCCTTGGAATAACGCTTGAGCCTTATGAGTTTACTTCAGAAGAAATTGCTTATATCGAGCGGCTTGCTAAGGAAAAATACGCTTCAGATGAATGGAATTTTAAAAGGTGAATCATCAGGCGGAAGAGAAACCGGCCTTTAGGCCTGTTCTCTTTTTTTGCGAAAAAATGAAAAAAGTGGAATAAAAGGACAGCGCGAAAATTTTTCTTGCTTTCGAATATCGCTGTGTTTTCTTATGAAATCCAGCTTTTGATCGGAAAGGAAGCTCTTTTTCACCTTGACAAAAAAATGTTTTTAACTCAATATATAGTAATGTATTCATAAAAACAAACACAATATATTGTGTTTGTTTAGTTTTTACTTCAAAAGTGTGGGTATACCATAATTAAATGCCTATGAAATATTATGCAGAAGAAAAGGAGCTGTGATTATGTCTGTTGCGTCACAAAAGAATATGTCCCTCAACGTTGACAGATTGAACAAAGACATCAGCGTCTTCCCTCAAGTTCATCCTGTTACCCCCGATATGAAGATCACTCATAAAGGGGTTTCACGTCTTGTTATGATCGACCGCTATTCGTTTAAAGACACGGAGAAAGTCACGTTAACAGAAGGCGATTTTGTTGTGTTAACGATTAAAGAGGATCCAAAATTCCCGGCCAGAGGAGTTGGCTTCATTACAAGCATCGACTGGCAGGAAAAAAAAGCAGAGGTGCTTGTTGATGAAGAGTTCCGCGGTGCTTTAGATGACCCGAAGGAACAAGAAACGGGTTTGATTCGCCGTCCGTTGGATGTCATTGAAAAACCTCTTGAAATTTATTACGAGCAAATTGCTAAGCGCAACGCAACAGGTCTTGCTTCTGTAGAAAAAACGGAAGAAAAGCGAAAAGAGTGGTTCGAGAAATTTTATCAAGAGCTTGTGAACTTAAACTTTATTCCAGCGGGACGCGTTCTTTATGGAGCGGGAGCACAAACGGACGTTACATACTTTAATTGTTATGTCATGCCGTTCGTTCCTG
The DNA here is from genome assembly GCF_001591605.1 of Bacillus badius NBRC 15713. Lineage (GTDB taxonomy): Bacteria > Bacillota > Bacilli > Bacillales > Domibacillaceae > Pseudobacillus > Pseudobacillus badius. The sequence goes on from NZ_BCVF01000001.1 coordinate 94,534, forward strand.
ATTCACGCGAAGGCATTTCGGAACACCGGAAACAAGTAATGGAAATTATGAGCCGCGGCGGCGGCGTTGGCACGAATGGTTCTACTCTTCGTCCGCGCAACACGCTTGCCAAAGGCGTAAATGGAAAGTCCTCAGGATCGGTTTCCTGGCTTGATGATATTGCCAAGTTAACGCACCTTGTAGAGCAAGGAGGCTCCAGACGCGGAGCACAGATGATTATGCTGGCGGATTGGCATCCAGATATCGTAGAATTTATTATTTCCAAAATGCAAAATCCGCGTATTTTACGTTATTTGCTTGAAAATACACAAGATGAACAAATTAAAAAAGCAGCGAAGGACAAGCTGAACTTCAAGCCGCTCACTGAACGTGAAGAAGCGATGTATCAAGGTGTGGTGAATTATAAAAACATTCCGGGATATGGCGGCTTCAGCGCTGAAATTATTAAGGAAGCAGAAGAGAAATTAAGAACGGGCGGAACATATACAGTTCACAATCCTGAATTCTTAACAGGAGCCAATATTTCTATCTGCTTAACGAAGGAATTTATGGAAGCGGTCGAGAAAGACGCGGAGTACGAGCTGCGATTCCCGTCTGTTGAAACATACAGCAAAGAGGAAATGGCTTACTATAATGAAAACTGGCATAAAGTCGGTGATGTGCGCGAGTGGGAGAAGCAAGGACACGCTGTGCGGACATACCGCAAGATGAAGGCGCGCGAGCTATGGAACTTGATTAATATTTGTGCGACATATTCTGCAGAGCCAGGCATTTTCTTTATTGATAACGCCAATGATATGACGAATGCTAAAGCGTACGGCCAGCAGGTCGTAGCTACGAATCCGTGTGGTAAATAGCTTGCCTCACGTTAAACATTGCGGAATAAAGCGGGAACCCTGAGATGGGAATCCGAACCGAAGGCTGAAGGCAAAGCTTCAGTCAGGGGCAACGCATAGATGGTGAACCTGCCTGGCAGAATATAATCCATCCACGAGGCCGCAACGTTGCATACCTGATAAAGAGGTGGAATTTTTTAATGGTATGCAATGAAAATGTATGCTGAACTTACAGGAAATCAACTGTAAGAACTATCGGATAAAAAGCTGATAGGATAACAAAAGCGAGCATTGGAGCAGCCGCTCGCACCATTTTCTGTTTGTAACTTAGCTGCTGTGAACCTGGCAGAAATGGCAGACAGAGAAACAAAAACAGTGAATTTTGAAAAGCTTAAAGAAACGGTCCGCACCGGGGTACGGATGCAGGACAACGTCATTGATGCGACTCCTTACTTCCTTGAAGAAAATAAGAAGCAGGCCCTTGGTGAACGCCGTGTTGGCCTCGGGGTCATGGGGCTTGCCGATTTATTGATCTACTGTGAAAAAGAATACGGTTCTCCTGAAGGAAATGAACTCGTAGATCAAGTCTTTGAAACAATTGCTACGACGGCTTACAAAGCGTCTGTAGAGCTGGCAAAGGAAAAAGGCAGCTTCCCGTTCCTTGAAGGAGAAACAGAAGAGGAAACGAATCGTTTGCGCCGAGCATTTATCGAAACAGGCTACATGAAGAAAATGCCGGAAGATGTTCGTGAAGCGATTCTTGAAACAGGCATCCGTAACTCCCATCTTCTTACAGTAGCGCCGACAGGCTCTACAGGAACGATGGTGGGCGTGTCGACGGGCTTAGAGCCTTACTTCTCCTTTACGTATTACCGGAGCGGACGCTTAGGTAAATTTATCGAAGTGAAGGCGGATATTGTAAAAGAATACTTAGACCGCCATCCAGACGCAGATCCGAATCATCTGCCGGAGTGGTTTGTGACTGCTATGAGCCTGTCTCCAGAAGCCCACGCTGATGTTCAATGTGTCATCCAGCGCTGGATTGACAGCTCTATCTCCAAAACAGTCAACGCGCCGCGCGGCTATACAGTAGAACAGGTAGAAAAAGTGTACGAGCGCCTGTATAAAGGCGGTGCAAAAGGCGGAACGGTCTATGTGGACGGCAGCCGTGATTCGCAGGTATTAACATTAAAAGCAGAAGAAAACAGCTTTGACGAGCAAGAAGAAACAAAAGCGAAGGAGCATGAAAACCATGTCGTGCTCGTTGATACCATTCAAGAAATCCGCTCGACTAACGTGACGATCGGCAGCGAAGTCGGGAATACATGCCCGGTTTGCCGTAAAGGAACCGTGGAAGAAATGGGCGGATGCAACACATGCACAAACTGCGGCGCTCAGCTGAAATGCGGTTTGTAAAAGCCATAAAACAGCTCCTGAACAAGGGGCTGTTTTTTTGTTGCTACCTGTCTGGGCACTTGCAAGAAATTTCTTCTAGTCCAAGCTTTTGCCGCTTACATATATATAAAGAAAGCAGAAGAGAGGCGGAAGCATGCACATTGATGGAATATTTTCCGGCGGCGGCATTAAAGGGTTTGCTCTTATCGGCGCTTATGAGGCCATTGAGAGCAGAGGCTTGAGATTTGTGAGGCTGGCGGGAACGAGTGCTGGCGCTATTATGGCCGCTTTGATTGCAGCCGGTTATACGAGTACAGAATTGAAGAGCATCATAAAGGGAGTAGACGGAAAGGAATTGCTCGATGATACACTGTTCGATCTGCCTTTTGTGCGTTGGCTGAAGGTGTATTTTTCACTGGGGTTATATAAAGGAAAAAAGCTGGAGCAGTGGATTGACGGCTTGCTTATGAAGAAAGGCATTCGTTCCTTCGGCGACCTGGCTCCGGGAGCTTTGCGGGTTGTGACATCGGATATTACCAATGGGCGGATATTGACACTGCCGGATGACCTGCCTGCCTACCGGATTAATCCGCAGACATTTTCGATTGCTCGCGCAGTGCGGATGAGCTGCACGCTCCCGTACTTCTTTCAGCCTGTCAAGCTGCCTGGACCACACGGCAAGGCACTTATTTTAGATGGAGGGATGCTAAGCAATTTTCCGCTCTGGCTATTTGATGAAGAAAAAAAGAAAAAACGGCCAGCGCTTGGCATTAAATTAAGCACCAAAACAATGAGAATGCCGCGCCAGATTCATAACGGCGCCGACTTATTCGGCGCCATGTTCCATACGATGAAAGACGCCCATGATGCCAGGTATATTTCCAAAAGGCATGCAAACAATATCGTATTTATTCCTGTAGAAGGAACATCAGCTACTGACTTTGGGCTGTCAGACGAAAAAAAAGACGCCCTCATTCAAATAGGGCGCGGGTATACAGAGGCCTTTTTAAAAAGGTGGTGCTACTGACAACCGGGTGTCATGAGGACGCCCGGTTGTTCTTTTTGCCTTTTTTTCCGTCGATAACCGTCAAATGATTGGTTTTTTTTCTTCGAAACGGTTTTTTCTTTTTCGGAGAAGCAACCGAAGAAGAGACGGGATTTCGCCGCTTTTGTTTTTGCAGCCGTTTCTTTGATTCCTTCGCTGCTTTGGCAAATGCTTTGTCCTCAGTGCCACCGCCAAGGCGTTTTCTGATAACTAGGCGGTAGATGAAATAAATAACGGCAGCCGTAACCGCAAGAATAATAAGCTGTTTTGCTAAAGCTCCAGGTGAGTAAAGCAGCATGGAAATTAAGCCAATGGCCGCGAGCCCCACGAGTGTATAGGCAATGACTGACCGGATTGTCAAAAAAGCCACCTCCTAGCGAACTGTTAAATAAGCTGTTATTTACATATTAGACAATTTCCTCTGTGCTTAATCCTTTTTTGGCGCTCTCTTCCATTGTAAGCAGCTTCTCAAAAGAAGCAATCGCCACTTCCACTTGATCATCCTCTGGTTCTTTCGTTGTCAGCAGCTGAAGCCACAAACCCGGGTAGCCGAGGTAGCGGAGCACAGGGATATCCCGGAGTTTATTCGTCAACTGCAGCACTTCAAATGAGATGCCGAGAACAACGGGAATCAGAGCGATCCGATTTAATATTCTTACATAAAGCGGATCAGTGGGGACGAGCATGTAGACAAAAACACCGACAATTACTGTAAATAAAATAAAACTGGAGCCGCAGCGGTAGTGAAGACGCGAAGCCGACTGCACGTTTGCCACTGTTAGCGGGAGCCCGCTTTCAAATGCGTTGATCACCTTATGCTCCGCTCCGTGATATTGGAACACTCGTTTGATGAGTGGAGTTAAAGAAATTAAGTAGATATAGGCAAGCAAGAGAACAAGCTTGAAAAATCCTTCCATCAAGATCTGGGCAAAGTCACCCGTGAAAATCGGACGTGTCAGCTCTGCCAGAAGGACTGGAACCAGTGTGAATATAAACTTTCCAAATAGGAAAGACAGAATGCCAACAGCGGCGACACTGAGGATCATCGACCATTTAGACGGCTCTGCCGCCGCATGGAGTTGTTCGTCTTCCTTAGGATCTACGTCATAACGCTCCTGAGCAAAATTTAAATGCTTGGAGCCGGTCGCTGCTGCATCCAAGATTGCAAAAATCCCGCGAAGAAAAGGAATTTTTTTAAATTTTTGCAGAACAGGCTTCGGTGTTCTTGGCAAATGGAAGAATTCAATCGAACGGTCTTTTCGGCGAATAGCCGTTACTGTATGATGCTTCCCTCCAAACATGACGCCTTCTACCAGCGCTTGCCCGCCGTAAACCGGCTTTTGTTCACTCATCTTATACCCTCTTTCATTATTAACAGATGTGAAAATGTAAAAAGCTTCTATATACATATTCTATCCGTTATTAAGCAAAAATAAAAGCTGAATCACTTAGTAATCTTTTTTTGTGCCGTTTAACTTATTTTTGGAGGTGTACCATGGAAAACAAGCAAGGAGAAGAGCAGAAAGCGCGGTTTCCTTTAAGCTATGCGTTGGTCATTGGATTGTTCGGGGGAATTATATGGGGCGGATTAGCACAGCTGGCTGCTTACTTTCATTTTATGACGATTGATCTGAATGCGGTCGTTAAATATGTGAATATCCCAAAAATCCAGAGCGGCATGTGGAGAGTGATCGCGGGCATGCTCTTTCACACGGGTGTATCGCTGATCCTTGCCGCCATATATTATTTCTTGTTGAAAAAAAGCAAAACAATCTGGGCGGGCGTGCTTTTCGGCGTGTTTCTTTGGATTTTTGTATTTATGATGATTCACCCGCTGTTAGCCAGCATCCCTTCTTGGCAAAAGCTGAATGGCAATACGTTATCCACTACGCTTTGTCTGCTTGTTCTGTACGGTTTATTTATCGGCTATTCGATCTCCTACGGATATGAACAGCATCTTTTGAAAGAAAAGAGGCTGAGTGCTTGGAAAAAGACAAACGCCTAAGTAGTTTTTGTAATTTTAAATATGTTAAAATATTCATGTAACTAAATTTGTGGAGCGGAGAAATTACATGAAGAACATTCTCTTATTAAACGGGCCGAATTTAAATCGGCTGGGGAAGCGGGAGCCTGAGATTTACGGAAGGGAAACCTTGCAGGATCTTGAAAAACGAATTATTGCTAAAGGAGAAGAATGGGGCGCATCTGTCAGGGCCTTTCAATCCAATCACGAAGGGGAATTAATTGACAGGATTCATCTGGCTGCTGATGAAAAAATGGATGGCATTATCTTCAACCCGGGAGCCTTTACACATTACAGCTATGCGCTTAGGGATGCGGTTGCTTCTGTTCCGGTGCCGGTTATTGAAGTGCATATCAGCAATATTCATAGCCGTGAACCATTCCGGGAGCATTCGGTCATTGCGCCTGTAGCTGCCGGGCAAATTGCTGGGCTTGGGGTTATCGGTTATGAATTGGCTCTGCAGGCAATTATACATATTCAAGGGAAGGGAGAAACAAATGATTAAAATAGAGAAGCTGCGTGCGCAGATGAAAAAAGACGGAATTGACGGCATGCTCGTAATGAGCCCTTATAATCGCCGCTACTTAACAAACTTTACAGGTTCGGCAGGTGCGGTCCTTATTTCCGAAGAAAAAGCGACTTTTATTACAGATTTCCGCTATGTAGAGCAGGCGGGGAAACAGGCGGAAGGATTTGAGGTTGTCCAGCACCAGGGAACGCTGTATGAAGAAGCGGCATTGCAAGCCCAAAAGCAGGGGATCAAGCGGCTTGGATTTGAAAAAGCTTATACAACATTCCAATCCTATGAAACGCTTAAAGGGCTTTTTAAAGAAGAATTAGTTCCTGTGAGCGAAATGATTGAAAAATTGCGCTTGATTAAGGATAATTCAGAGATTAAGATATTAAAGGAAGCAGCCGATATCGCCGATGCAGCCTTTAAGCACATCATTGAATTTATTCAGCCTGGCATGACAGAGCTGGAGGTTTCAAATGAGCTGGAGTTCTTTATGAGAAAGTGGGGAGCCGCTTCTTCTTCTTTCGATACGATTGTAGCTTCTGGCAAACGCTCAGCTTTGCCTCATGGTGTAGCAAGCAGTAAAGTGATCGAAAAAGGCGATATGGTGACATTGGATTACGGAGCTTATTACAAAGGGTACGTCTCTGATATTACCCGTACCATTGCTGTCGGAGAACCAACTGAGCAAATGAAGGAAATTTACCAAATTGTCCTCGACGCTCAAGAAAAAGGGATGGAGCAAATTAAAGGCGGCTTGACTGGGAAAGAAGCAGATGCCATTACCCGGGATTATATTGCGGAAAAAGGATACGGGGAATATTTTGGCCATTCAACGGGCCATGGCATCGGGCTGGAAGTTCATGAAGGGCCGGCGCTTTCTTTTCGCTCTGACACGGTTCTTGAGCCTGGGATGGTCGTTACGGTTGAGCCGGGCATTTATCTGCCGGGCGTTGGCGGCGTACGCATTGAAGATGACACATTGATCACAGAAACAGGCAATGAAACGCTCACGCATTCCACAAAAGATTTACTCATTCTTTAAGGAAACAGGAGGAAATACAACATGATTTCAGTAAATGATTTTCGTACAGGTTTAACAATTGAGGTAGACGGCGGACTTTGGCGCGTAGTCGATTTCCAACATGTTAAGCCTGGAAAGGGAGCGGCGTTCGTTCGTTCTAAGTTGCGCAACCTGCGCAATGGCAACATTCAAGAAAAAACATTCCGCGCAGGGGAGAAAGTAGGAAAAGCCCAAATTGACCACCGCAGAATGCAATACTTGTATGCAAACGGCGATCAGCATGTCTTCATGGACAACGAGTCTTATGAGCAAATCGAATTGCCTGCTTCCCAAATTGAACACGAACTGAAATTCTTAAAAGAAAACATGGAAGTTTCCATTATGATGTACCAAACAGAAACACTCGGAGTCGATCTTCCGAACACAGTAGAATTAAAAGTGATTGAGACAGAGCCTGGCATTAAAGGCGACACGGCTTCAGGCGGAACAAAGCCGGCAACAGTTGAAACGGGTTTAACTGTTCAGGTGCCGTTCTTCGTGAATGAAGGCGATGTTCTGATCATTAACACAGATGACGGAAGCTATATTTCCCGCGCTTAAGAAAGCTAAAGCTGTTCCTTTTCAGGAGCGGCTTTTTTATTTTGCTTGTAGAGGGGACTGTTGATTTCCATTTCAGTCGCTTCGCTTTCCGCGCCTTCCATTTCAATTAACAGAGCTGACAAAGGTAGGGTAGCCGTATAACGAAGATTGTTTGAAAATAGATAGATCAAACGCTTGAGCGTGTATTCGCAGAAGCAAAAGAAAAGCATGGCATACGTTGAACGATGTGAAGGGAACTTAAAAATTGCCGAGGCAGGCGACGCTTGCTTTTGCTGCCATTAATCTGAAGAAAATGGCCAATTAGGCTTGGCAGGGTCCGAAAATGAATTGAATCATCGACTAGCAGAGATCTATCTTTCTCTCGAATGACTTGAAAACCATCTAAAAATGAAAAGTGGTTCGGAATGAGATCATTCCAAACTACTTTTGCCGACAAATTGAATGGCCGGAGTGATCCGGCCATTTTTTCTTTTGATCTTTATGAGTCGGCATATCTTTCAATTCAATACATACATTGAATAAAAAGGAGGAGAAAAAGGAGGAAGCGTTCATGGAAACGATATATGCTTATTTGCCGCAAACGTTAAAGGAGACCATCTATGCCATGCCATCCGATCTGAAAAGTAAAATTGAAGAAATCAGGGTGCGCGTTGGCAAACCGCTTGAGGTGATTGCCGGCCGCCCTTTTCACTTGCCGCATGTCGTTACTTTTGAAGAGGGACAAGCGCTTGTCAATAAATTAAGTCAGCATTCATTTTATGCGTTGGATGAAGAGTTAAGGTGCGGATATTTAACCATCGAGGGAGGACACCGTGTTGGCTTGGCGGGCAAAGTCATTCTTGAAGAAGGGAAAGTAAAAGCGCTGCGTTACCTCTCTTCTTTCAATTTAAGGATTGCCAGGGAAAAGCCGGGTGTGTCCCATCCGCTGATCCCCTGGCTTTTTGATGAGAAGTGGAAGAATACATTGATTATCGGGGCTCCTCAAACAGGAAAAACGACTTTGCTGAGGGATTTAGCCAAAACAGCAGCCACAGGGATGGAGAAATATAATATTCCCCCGGTCAAAGTCGGCATTGTGGATGAACGGTCAGAAATTGCCGGCTGTGTTAAAGGAATTCCGCAGCTTGATGTCGGTTTGCGGACGGATATCTTAGATGCTTGTCCAAAAGCAGAAGGGATGATGATGATGATCCGCTCCATGAGCCCGGACATATTAATCGCAGATGAAATTGGGAGGGCAGAAGATGGACAGGCCGTCGCCGAAGCCATCAATTCCGGCATTGCCTTAATGGCTACGGCCCACGGTTCAAATTATGCCGAAGTGATTCGCCGTCCTATTGTGCAAGCGATGATAGAGAGCGGAGCGTTTGAACGGTTTATTGAACTTTCCGCGGAAAAAGGCGAGAGGTCTTTGAAGGTTCTCGATCAATCCGGACATGAACTTGCGGCTCCGGAAAGGGCAGCCCAATGAAATGGCTGGGGGCGCTGCTTATATTATTTGCTTCGGTTTGGCTGGGGGCGGAACAATCAAAGAAACTAAGTGACAGGCCAAAGCAAATCCGTTTCATTCGATCGGCGCTGCAAACACTGGAAGCAGAAATTGTATATGGCCTTACCCCTTTGCATGAGTCGGCCAGAAAGTTGTCTGAACGGCTGCCGCCGCCTGTCAGTGAACTGTTTGCTCTCTTCAGCGAATTGCTGACGTCGACTGAGTTGGATGCCAGTGAGGCGTGGAAGCGGAGTTTAGCAAAGGTCTGGCCCCGAACTGCGCTCATGGAAAGTGAGCGGGCCATTTTATTGGAGTTTGGAGAAACGGTTGGCAAGCATGATCGCCTGACAGAGCAAAAGCAAATTTTAGTCACGTTAAAGCATCTGGAACGGCAAGAGGAAGAAGCGTGTGAAAAGCAAAAAAAATATGGAAAAATGATGAGAAGTTTGAGCTTAATGGGCGGTCTGTTAATCGTGCTTCTGCTGTTTTAGCAGGAAGGAGGAAGAAAGTGGGCATTGAGGTGGAAATGATTTTTAAAATTGCCGGTGTCGGTTTAGTCGTGGCATTCCTCCATACGATTTTAGAACAGGTAGGGAAGAAAGAGTATGCCCAGTGGGTGACGCTGCTCGGTTTCGTCTATATTTTGTTTCTGATTGTTTCTATCGTAGAGGAATTGTTTGACAAGATCAGGGAAGTATTTTTATTTCAATGACGGGAGAGGAAAACCATTGAGATTATCCAAATAGCTGCGATTGTTCTTGTGACAGTTTTTTTGGCTCTTCTCTTGCAGGAACAACAGCCTGTTTTTGCTTTCTTGCTCGTAATGTTTGTCGGGAGCGGGTTGTTTTTATTTTTGGCGGACAGAATTGCTGAGATTATTCTCATGATTAAAAAACTGGCGGCACGGGCGGATATAGAGTTTGCCTATGTGGAGACCGTTTTGAAAATCATTGGTATTTCTTACATTGCCGAATTTGCTGCTCAAATTACAAAAGATGCCGGACAAGAGGCGCTGGCCGCCAAAATGGAATTGGCGGGCAAGGTCATTATTTTATCAATGGCAGTGCCTATTTTGACCATCTTAATAGAAACCATTTTAACGATGCTTCCTGGAAAGTGAGGGGCCTGTCTATGATCTTCCAGTATAGAAACCCGGATAGAGAGAGGCAGCCGAAAGAAGGCGGTGAGCGAGATGAGGTTCTGCCAAAAAATCGCTTTGCTATCTCTGCTTCTCCTATCCTTTATCTTTCATTCGGCGCAAGCGGAATCTAAAGAAGAAAGCCCGGATATTGGAGTGATAGCTGAGGAACAGCTCGGACAGCTTGGAGTCAATGATCTGTCCGTCTATTGGGATCAGCTGTTAAAAACATACGGGCAGTATTTGCCGGAAACACAGCAACAGCCACTGACCGATCTTTTTAAAGGAGGACAAGCATTTTCGATCAGCGCCTGGTCAAAAGGGCTGCTGAGCTTTGTTTTTCATGAATTGTACGCCAACGGGAAATTGCTTGGCACCCTCATCTTATTAACGGTTTTTTCTGTTTTCTTGCAAATTCTTCAAAATGCCTTTGAACAGGGGACTGTGGGCAAAACGGCTTACAGCGTCGTTTTGATTGTTCTGCTCATTCTGGCGTTGAATAGCTTTCGGCTGGCTATGGAATATGCGGGGGATGCCGTCGATCAAATGATCCAGTTTCTGCTGGCACTGATGCCCATTTTGCTGGCGCTGCTAGCTTCGACGGGAGGAGCCGTTTCCGCAACGGTTTTTCATCCGTTTCTGCTGTTTCTGATGAATGTTAGCGGTCTTGTTATTCAAAAAGTGGTGCTGCCGCTCTTGTTTTTTTCTACTTTGCTTAGCGTAGTCAGCTTGTTTTCCGAGCACTATAAAGCAACGAAACTGGCAGATTTGCTCCGCCATTGGAGTGTCGGCCTTTTAAGTGTATTTATGGCGGCCTATTTAGCGATTGTATCTATCCAAGGCTCTGCTGCCGCAGTTGCAGACGGACTCGCGATTCGAACAGCCAAATTTTTTGCCGGCAACTTTATCCCTGTTGTCGGGAAGATGTTTACCGAAGCGGCTGATACAGTCATGAGTGCCTCTTTGCTGTTAAAGAATACGATTGGAATTGCCGGCGCCGGGATCTTGCTATTGATTGTTGCCTTTCCGGCTTTAAAGATCTTTGCCCTTGTTCTTGTTTATAAAGTAGCTGGCGCAGTCCTGCAGCCGCTTGGTGACGAAACGATGACAGAGTGCTTAGAGATCATCGGAAAAAATATGACGTACGTATTTGCGGCATTAGTCATTGTTTCCTTTATGTTTTTGTTATCGATCGTTATTCTTGTTGCCGCTAGCAATGTAACGATGATGATTCGCTGAGGAAAGGAACGAAGCCTATGGCTTTTTTAACGGATTGGCTTGAGAACGTGATTGCTTTTCTTTTGTTAGCGGCTGTGATGGATTTGCTCATGCCGTCCAACCGTTTTCAGCAGTATGCAAAAGTTGTGATTGGTCTGCTTTTGCTATTTGTTATGCTGCAGCCTTTATGGAAAATTCTTTCTGTGAATATAGAAGAAGAGTTGTCAAATTGGACAGAGCGCACCATAACCAACCAGCAGGCCGCAACAGCCGTGGACAGCAAAAAAAGCGGCTTGGAGTCCGCCAAGCAAGTCTTTATTTTAGAGCAGAGCGAGCAGCAGTTGAAGTCACTTGCAGAAAACGAGCTAAAACAGAGGTTTCATAAACAAATTATGGATATCAATCTTCAGGTGAAGGAATGGAAAGATTCCATGCCTGAGCATATTGAGCATATTGATGTGTACGTGGCTTCGCTTTCAGCTGGCGGGGAGGAGTCTTATGTCCAGGAGGTTCGCATTGATTCTTCTGAAAAACCAGAGTCTAACCGGAAGGAAGAGAGAAATTTAGCTGCTTTTCTCTCAAAAAAGTGGAATATTCCAATAGAGCAATTGAATATTCATATGGTAGAGGAGGGGGACAGCCTTGAGTGATCGTAAAGGCCGCTTTGATTGGTTGCAATCCTTAATTCCATCTAAAAAAAGCGGAGAGGAGAAAACAGCAAATAAAGCAAAATGGATGGCCATTGCCGCCATTATCGGCATCAGTTTCATGCTTCTAAGTGATTTGAAGGATAGGGAAGAAATAAAAGCTGTCCTCCCGCAAGACTCTTCTGAGGAGGGAAATGAACAAACGGCACCGGAAAAAGAGGATTTTGAGGCAGCTTATGAAAGAGAGCTTACCGCTGCTTTAGAACAAATGGCCGGCGTCAGTAATGTAACAGTTGTAGTGACCATTGAAGCATCTGAGAGGAAAATTTTCGAAAAAAATACAGCCGTGAAAACACAAGAAACGAAAGAGCAGGATAAGAAAGGCGGGGAACGCACAATTACTGATCAGACAAGGGACGAGGACCTAGTAATGGTAAAGAAAGACGGCGGGGAAGCTCCAGTCATTCAGGAAATGAAAAAACCAGATATCCGCGGTGTGCTCATTGTCGCCGAGGGAGCGGAAAATATTCAAGTGAAAAAGTGGATCATTGAAGCTGTCACAAGGGTGTTAAATGTACCGAGCCACCGCGTGGCAGTCATGCCGAAAAAACCAAAGGAGGACATGTAAATGTTATTAAAAAAGCAAACAGTCTGGCTGCTGACAATGTTGAGTTTAGTTGTTGTTCTATCTGTCTATTATATTACCTCCCCCGAACAATTGTCTCCGGAAACGGCTGCCCCTGTTGAAGAAGGAGAACTAAAGACTGAAATGGCGGAAGAACAAGCGGGCGGCAGCAAGGCAACAATGGAAGAAGCAAAGAGCGCAGCCGGCGATAAACAAGCAGAAATTATTACGGAGTCTGCCGGTGATGAAGCATTTGATATGCTTCGTTTAGAAGTACAGGATGACCGGAATAAAATGAAAGAAGAATTAACGGCGAAGGTGGCATCAGCTGACCTTTCTGCCGAGGACAAAAATACAGCTTATGAGGAAATGGAAAAGCTGACGGAATTGGCGACAAAAGAAAACGTGCTTGAAACGCTGATTAAGTCTAAAGGATATTCAGATGCCCTTGTGCGGGCGGATGGAGAGAATATTCGCATCACTGTAAAATCCAACGAGCATTCAGCAGCAGCAGCGAATGAAATTATTCGGATGGCGAAGGACGAGCTTGGCAAGCAGCAGCCGATCGCTGTTGAATTCCAGCCGGTTAAATAGCTGAAAAGGCACCCTGCCGGAACAGGTGATCACCTGCTCCGGCAGGGGTTTTTTATGAAAGCGCGATTTATTATTTCATCTTTATAAAAAAAGGGATAAAATGAACAATACAAGCTTCAATTAACTTTTCAGTTGAAGTCTTACTAGATATTATCGTAAGATATTAGTATCTAGTCATAATCTTTCAAGGGGTGTCCATTTAATGAAAGTACAGGAAATTAGAAAACTTATTAAGCTTGTTGACCAATCGTCCATTGAAGAGTTTGTATTCGAAACTGAAGGAAGTAAAATAGAAATGAAGAAAAATACAGGTGTGACTTATTCTCCTGCGCCGCAAGCAGTACCGGCACAAGAGCCTGTCCAAGCAGCAGCACCTGCTCCTGTCCAGGCAGCACCGGCAGTTCCAGCAGCGGAACCGGCTGTTCAAGAAACAGCAGCACCGGAAGCGCCGCAACAAGCTGCTTCCAATGAGAATTTACATAAGATTACTTCTCCGATGGTTGGAACGTTCTATCAATCCCCTTCTCCGGACGCAGATGTGTATGTCAAAGCAGGATCAAAAGTTTCAGCGGATACAGTCGTATGCATCGTAGAAGCAATGAAGCTTTTCAACGAAATTGAAGCGGAAGTAGAAGGAGAAATTGTAGAGGTTCTTGTAAAGGACGGGCAGTTAGTCGAATACGGCCAACCGTTATTTTTAGTGAAACCTCAATAAGGGAGAGAGCGGAATGATTAACAAGTTATTAATTGCCAACCGCGGCGAAATCGCAGTGCGGATCATCCGCGCCTGTAAGGAACTCGATGTGGAAACAGTGGCTGTTTATTCTGAAGCCGACAAAGAAGCACTCCATGTTCAGCTTGCTGATGAAGCATACTGCATTGGACCGACAGCTTCCAAAGACAGCTATTTAAATTTCACGAATATCGTGAGCGTGGCTAAGCTGACGAATTGCGATGCTATTCATCCGGGCTATGGTTTTTTGGCAGAGAATGCTGACTTCGCAGAGTTGTGCCGCGAATGCAACATTATTTTCGTCGGGCCGTCACCGGAAGCTATTACGCAAATGGGAACAAAAGACGTAGCTCGCGAGACGATGGAAAAGGCTGGAGTGCCGATTGTTCCAGGCTCGAACGGGATCATTCAGTCGATTGAGGATGGTCTTTCTACGGCGGAAGGGATCGGTTATCCGGTTATTATTAAGGCAACAGCAGGCGGAGGCGGAAAAGGCATCCGTGTTGCCCGCAATGAAGAAGAGCTCAAAAAAGGGATCAACATGACCCAGCAAGAGGCAGCGACGGCATTTGGAAACCCGGGCGTCTACTTAGAGAAATTCATTGAGGATTTCCGCCATGTTGAAATTCAAGTGCTGGCAGATACGCATGGGCATGTGATTCATCTTGGAGAGCGCGACTGTACAATTCAGCGCCGCATGCAAAAGCTGTTGGAGGAAACGCCTTCTCCGGCGCTGGATGAAACTGTCAGGGAAGAAATGGGGAACGCTGCTGTAAAAGCTGCACAAGCTGTTAACTACACGGGAGCCGGCACAGTAGAGTTTATTTATGACTACCAGCAAAGAAAATTTTATTTCATGGAAATGAATACGCGCATCCAGGTAGAACATCCTGTAACGGAAATGGTGACAGGCGTAGACTTGATTAAAGAACAAATTCGGGTAGCCTCAGGCCAAGAGCTGTCTTTGAAGCAAGAGGATGTCGAATTCACAGGCTGGTCGATTGAATGCCGGATCAATGCGGAAAATCCTGAGAAAAACTTTATGCCATCTCCGGGCAAAATCACGGATTATATGCCGCCGGGAGGCTTTGGGGTCCGCGTGGATTCAGCTGCTTATCCAGGGTATACCATTCCGCCGTACTATGATTCTATGATTGCTAAGTTAATTACATACGGAGCTACGCGCGAAGAAGCCATTGCCCGTATGAAAAGAGCGTTAAGCGAGTTTGTTATTGAAGGAATTCATACAACGATTCCTTTCCACATCAGACTGCTTGAGCATGAGCAGTTTGTCGGCGGGGATTTTAACACGAAGTTTCTTGAGAAATATGACATAATGAAAGCGGAGGTGTAATCAATGGCAGAAAACAATCAAACAGCTAATCAAGTATTAGAAATGAGCAATGGGGATAACGGACTGGGCCGAATCGAAATTGCGCCGGAAGTTATTGAAGTTATTGCCGGCATTGCCGCTTCTGAAGTGGAAGGCGTAGAAAAAATGCGCGGAAGCTTCGCCTCTGGTGTAGTTGAGCGCCTCGGCAAGAAAAATCACGGAAAAGGCGTTCGTGTTGATTTGACAGAAGAAGGCATCAAAATTGATGTCTATTGTGTGATCGCATTTGGGGTATCCATTCCGAGTGTGGCCCAAAAAATTCAAGATAGCATTCGCCAAGCATTATTAAATATGACAGCGTTAGTGGCAGAAGAAGTAAATATCCACGTTGTCGGCATTCAATTCGAAACAAAAAACAGTGAAAGCGATTTCGCTCCGGAAGTGTAAGCGGGAAAAAACCAAAGGGAGAGCCCTTTGGTTTTTTCTATGAACCAGGTTTTTTCATCAGAAGATGTGACTTCCTTTGAATATATGCTATTATCTTTTTATAATGCAGAAAAAGGCTAAATAAAGGAGCTAGAAACACATGAAAAGACGTACAGCACGTGAAAAAAGCCTGCAGGCGCTTTACCAAATTGATGTAAGCGGCGCGGAGCCGGAAGCAGCGATTACAAACGTTCTCGAGGAAGCACCAGCCGATGAGTATTTACACAAAAGTGTAATAGGAACCATCGAGCATAGAGAGGAAATCGATGAGCTCATCAAGGCTCATTTAGAAAAATGGTCCTTTGACCGTCTGGCTAAAGTGGACCGGAACATTTTGCGTCTTGCCGTGTTCGAAATGAAATACGGAGAGGACGTACCAGAGAAAGTAGCAATTAATGAAGCGATTGAACTTGCTAAACAATTTAGCGATGAACAATCCGGCAAATTTATTAATGGGGTTTTATCAAGGATTAAAGAATCCTTGTAATGGATTGAAGAAGAAAGGGGAAAGCAACAATGACAGCAGCTATTATTGATGGGAAGAAAATTGCAAGCGATATTCGCAAGGAATTAAAACAGGAAATCGAAGAACTTCAAGCGCAAGGGGTCACTCCTGGATTAGCCGTTATTTTAGTAGGAGACGATCAAGCTTCACATACATACGTGCGCAATAAAGACAAGGCGTGTGCGGAAGTGGGCATTCATTCCGAGATCTACCGCTATTCGGCCGACCTGTCTGAAGAGGAGCTTCTGCAGAAGGTGGAAGAGTTAAACGCTGATCCGGCTATTCATGGTATTCTCGTTCAGCTTCCTTTGCCGGCTCACTTGTCCGAAGATAAAGTCATTGACGCGATTTCTCCGGAGAAGGATGTAGATGGTTTTCATCCGGTGAACGTTGGGAAAATGGCGATCGGCAAGCCGGCTTTTTATTCTTGCACTCCTTACGGCATTATTAAAATGCTGGAAAGAGAAAATATTTCGCTAGAAGGCAAGCATGTCGTTGTTGTTGGGCGGAGTAACATCGTTGGCAAGCCAGCAGCTCTCCTGTCATTAAAAGAGAGTGCAACTGTCACAGTTTGCCATTCACGAACAAAAGACCTCTCTGCTTTTACACGGCAAGCCGATGTAGTCATTGCGGCAGTTGGAAAGGCAAAGTTTTTGAAGAAGGACGACTTTAAGCCGGGAGCGGTCGTTATTGATGTCGGGATGAACCGGGACGAAAACGGCAAATTATGCGGCGATGTGGACTTTGAAAGTGCAAAGGAAACAGCCGGCGCCATTACTCCAGTGCCAGGCGGGGTCGGACCAATGACGATCACGATGCTGCTTTACAATACTGTGCAATCGGCGAAACAAACAGCAGGGCGGACTGTTAAATAATCTTTCATATGAAAAGCTGTCTCTTAATCATGTTATAATGAGGAGGCAGCTTTTTAGCTTGACCGGAAAAGGTGGAATGAAAATGGAAGCCGAACGCTATTTAACCGTTAAAGCATTAACTAAATATATAAAAAGAAAATTTGATGCCGATCCCCATTTAACGAATGTATATGTTAGGGGAGAGATTTCCAACTTTAAACGCCACTCCAGCGGGCATATGTATTTCACGTTAAAAGATGAAAAAGCCCGGATTTTGGCTGTTATGTTTTCTTCAGCCAACCGCTCCTTGAAATTTCAGCCGGAAAATGGCATGCAGGTGCTTGTGGCCGGTGAGATCACCGTCTATGAAGCAGGCGGACAATATCAAATTTATGTGAAGTCCATGCAGCCTGATGGCATCGGCAGCTTATATTTGGCTTTTGAACAGCTGAAAACGAAGCTTGCGAAAGAAGGGCTTTTTGACGAAAATAGAAAAAGGCCGCTGCCTGTTTATCCGAAAACGGTCGGTGTCGTGACTTCACCGACGGGAGCAGCCGTCAGAGACATCATTACAACCATTAAACGGCGTTACCCGATAGCGGAAATACTAATTTATCCTGCTCTTGTGCAAGGAGACAACGCGGCTCCGTCCGTTGCAGCTGCAATTCAGCGGGCTAACGGC
The DNA here is from genome assembly GCF_001591605.1 of Bacillus badius NBRC 15713. Lineage (GTDB taxonomy): Bacteria > Bacillota > Bacilli > Bacillales > Domibacillaceae > Pseudobacillus > Pseudobacillus badius. The sequence continues at coordinate 112,275 of NZ_BCVF01000001.1, forward strand.
GACGAACGCGCCGATGTGCTGATTGTCGGCCGCGGAGGAGGATCTATTGAAGAGCTGTGGGCCTTCAATGAAGAAATAGTCGCACGCGCGATCAACCTCTCAGCTATTCCGGTTATTTCAGCTGTCGGACATGAAACCGATGTGACCATTGCCGATTTTGCCGCTGATAAAAGAGCGCCGACGCCGACAGCCGGCGCTGAAATGGCAGTTCCTCATCTTGAAGAGGTGCTGGAGAGGGTAGCTGTCCGCAAAACGAGACTGATCCGGTCGATATCGGAGAAAGTGAGGCGGGAGAGAAAGCGGCTGGAAAGCGCCAGGAACGCTTATATTCTCCGCAATCCGCAGACGCTGTACAGACAGCAGCAAGAACGTCTGGACCGCTTGACAGAGATGCTGGCCAAAGGACAATCCATATATATAAAGAACACAACAGCAAAAATCAGCGACTTGACGGAAAGGCTGCGCCGGAACCACCCGCAACGCAAGATTACTGAAGCCAAGCAGCAAATCAGCCGCCTGGATGCGTCTCTTTCCAGAGAGATCGGCATGCTTTTGCGGAGCAAGAAAGAGGGTTTAGGCCGCAATATTTCCATGCTGGATGCTTTAAGTCCCCTAAAGATTATGGAGCGCGGCTACAGTCTCGCTTATGATGAAGGAGACAATCTCATCAAGTCAAGCACCGGAGTGCAGGCAGGAGACCGGGTGAAGGTGGAACTTATGGATGGCCATCTTATGTGCCAAGTTCAGTCAATTGAGGTGAAAAAGAATGGAAAATAAAGAAGTGACATTTGAGGAAGCAATGGAGGAATTAGAGTCAATTATTGTAAAGCTGGAAGAGGGGGATGTGCCGCTGGAAAAAGCTTTAAGCCTTTATCAAAAAGGAATGGAGCTTTCCGGTTTTTGCCACACCTTGTTAAGTCAGGCAGAGGAGCAGTTGGCAAAGTTAATAACAGATGACGGAGAAAAAGAGTTTTCTATTGACGAGGGGGAGTAAAGATGGCTGGTACATTATCTGCTTTTATGCAGGAATATAAGGATGTTTTAGAGAGAGAAATGAAAGAGTTAATTACCAACTTACAGGCACCGTCCGTATTAAAAAAAGCGATGGATTATTCGCTGCAAGCGGGAGGAAAACGCATCCGCCCAATGTTGCTGTTTGCCACGCTGGCTTCGTTTGGAAAGAATCCAAGGACTGGTCTGGCGGCAGCCGCTGCACTGGAAATGATTCATACATATTCGCTTATCCATGATGATCTGCCAAGTATGGATGACGATGATTTAAGACGGGGACAGCCGACTAATCATAAAGTGTTTGGAGAAGCAGCCGCTATTCTGGCTGGAGACGCCTTGCTGACCTATGCCTTTCAAGTGATTGCCCAATCAAACAGTTATTCAAGCGAGCACAAAGTAACGTTAATTGAATGGCTCGCTGAAGCGGCTGGACCTGAAGGAATGGTAGGCGGCCAAATGGCTGACATCGAAGGAGAAACGAAAAAGTTAACGCTCGATGAATTAGAGTACATTCATAAAAACAAAACAGGATGCTTGCTTGCTTATAGTGTCATGGCAGGTGCTTTGCTAGCCGGCGCGAATGAAGAGCAATTGGCTCATTTCCGTCAGTACGCTTTCCACATCGGCCTTGCTTTCCAAATTCAGGATGATATTTTAGATGTAGAAGGCTCAGAAGAAAAGCTTGGCAAGCGGGTGGGCAGCGACTCGGCCAATCATAAAAGCACTTATCCGGCCTTGCTGACGATGGAAGGTGCCAAAAAACAACTGGCCAAGCATGCAGAGGCAGCACAGGCGGCTCTTCTTCAAACACACACCGATTCCGCCCTGCTGCTTGAACTTGTGGATTTAATTGCTACGCGCGATCAGTAAGAAAATTGACTAAAATTGTTGTGATTTGTTCTATGTGGTATAATGATAGTGCTATTTTCAGTAAATTGCCGTTATCACACTCTGTGTTAGCGGCTATTTTTTCAAAGTCTTTCTCCATAAGGACATAAACAAAGTTGTCGATTTTTTCGGGTAAAAAGTTGTGGAAAATAAGGATCGCGTTATAATAAGGAAAGTGAAATGACACAGTTATGAAAGTGAGTGATCCGATTGGATCTTTTATCTATTGAAAGTCCCGCCTTTTTAAAAGGCCTGACGATTGATGAATTAAATGAATTAAGTAAAGACGTTCGCCAATTTTTGATTGAGAACTTGTCAAGAACAGGAGGGCATATCGGCCCTAACCTTGGCGTTGTTGAATTGACTATTGCCTTGCACCGCTGCTTTAACAGTCCGCAGGATAAGATTTTATGGGATGTTGGCCATCAATCCTACGTTCATAAAATACTGACTGGCCGCGCCGATCAGTTTGAAACACTGCGCCAGTATAAAGGTCTCTGCGGCTTCCCTAAAACGGCTGAGAGCGAACATGATGTATGGGAGACCGGTCATAGCTCCACTTCGTTATCGGCAGCCATGGGCATGGCGATTGCACGGGATTTAAAGAAGGAGCAGTCCTACATCGTCCCGGTTATTGGCGATGGGGCATTAACTGGCGGAATGGCGCTGGAGGCACTGAATCATATCGGCCATGAGAAAAAGAATATGATCGTCATCCTGAATGATAATGAAATGTCTATTGCTCCGAACGTTGGTGCGCTTCACAGTATTCTCGGGCGTCTGCGGACAGCCGGCAAGTACAACTGGGTGAAAGACGAACTCGAGGCTTTATTGAAAAAAATTCCGGCCGTTGGCGGAAAGATGGCACAAACAGCCGAACGCTTAAAAGACAGTTTGAAATACTTGCTCGTCTCCGGCATGTTTTTTGAAGAGCTTGGATTTACTTATTTAGGGCCGATCGATGGTCACAGTTATGAAGAGCTTCTGGAAAATCTGCAGTATGCCAAGAAGACAGAAGGTCCTGTTCTCCTGCATGTGCTAACGAAAAAAGGAAAGGGATTTGGACCGGCCGAACTCGATAAAAAAGGGACTTGGCACGGGACAGGCCCTTATAAAATGGACACAGGCGACTTAATTAAGCCTGTCGGACAGCCTCCCGCATGGAGCGCTCTCGTTAGTGAAACAGTTAGAAAGATCGCCCGGACAGATGACCGAGTTGTGGCGATTACGCCGGCTATGCCGGTGGGATCTAAATTGTTAGGATTTGCGGAAGAATTCCCTGACCGGATGTTTGATGTCGGAATTGCTGAACAGCACGCTGCCACTGTTGCTGCCGGCCTGGCTACACAGGGCATGAAGCCGTTTTTGGCGATCTACTCGACGTTCCTGCAACGAGCCTATGATCAGGTCGTTCACGATATTTGCCGTCCTAATTTAAACGTATTTATCGGCATTGACCGGGCAGGGCTTGTCGGCGCTGATGGAGAGACCCATCAAGGCGTGTTCGATATTGCCTTTTTGCGGCATATACCGAATATGGTTCTAATGATGCCGAAAGATGAAAATGAAGGCCAGCATATGGTCAATACGGCTGTCCAGTATGACAATGGACCGATTGCTATGCGTTTCCCGCGCGGCAACGGACTTGGAGTAGCGATGGATGAAAAGCTGAAAGAAATTCCGATCGGTTCATGGGAAGTGCTGCGGGAAGGTACGGACGTTGCGATTCTAACATTTGGCACAACAATTCCGATGGCCCTGAAAGCAGCAGAGGTAGCGAACAAACAAGGGGTATCAGTGAAAGTGATCAATGCCCGCTTCATCAAACCGCTCGATGAAGCGCTGCTGCTGGATCTGCTTAAAGACAACATGCCGATTTTAACGATTGAAGAAGCTGTTTTGCAGGGCGGCTTTGGCAGTGCTGTGCTTGAATTTGCGCATGATCAGGGCTTTTACGGGCATGCAATCGACCGCATGGGTATCCCAGACTGCTTTATTGAGCATGGAAGCGTCAATGCATTGCTTGAGGAGATCGGCCTGACTGAAGAGACAGCTGTTCGGAAACTGTTGGCAATGACACCAAAAAAACAGAAAAGAGCATAAGTAATGAAAGCGAAGAAAGAACGTATTGATGTACTGCTCGTGGAAAGAGGGCTTATCGAAACGAGGGAAAAGGCGAAACGGGCGGTTATGGCAGGCTTGGTCTATTCTAATGAAGAACGGCTTGACAAGCCTGGCGAAAAAATCCCGTCTGATGCCCCTCTCCAAATAAAAGGGAATGTGCTTCCTTATGTAAGCCGCGGCGGATTGAAATTAGAGAAAGCATTAAAGGTATTTGCCCTGGATATTAAAGACAAAATCATGATCGACATCGGTTCATCGACGGGAGGATTTACAGATTGTGCCCTGCAAAATGGAGTGCGGCTGTCTTACGCTTTGGATGTAGGGTACAATCAACTGGCATGGAAACTGCGCCAAGACGAGCGGGTGGTTGTGATGGAGCGGACAAATTTCCGCTATGTTACTCTAGAGGACTTGAAGGAAGGGGCGCCAGAGTTTGCTACGATTGATGTGTCCTTTATCTCGCTTTCGCTGATCCTTCCTGTTTTAAAAACGCTGCTCGTTCCGGGAAGCGACACAGTAGCCTTGATTAAACCCCAGTTTGAAGCCGGGAAAGAACAGGTTGGCAAAAAAGGCATTGTCAGAGATCCTGCCATTCATATAGAAGTAATTGAAAAAATTATCAATCTTGCCCTCGGTCTGGGTTATGATGTAAAGGATCTTTCTTTTTCCCCAATTACTGGAGGGGACGGCAATATCGAATTTTTGATTCATCTCAACTGGCCCCACGCAGAGTCGGTAACAGGAGAGAATTTGTTTCAAGAAACAGTTGATTCCGTTGTCCGAGCTGCACATTCAGAATTAAAGCAGCTCAAAAAAACAAATTAATCGCAAGACAAAACTGGCCAGGAGCTTCTGGCCAGTTTTCTTGTTTGAAATAGAATGATTTTTCCCTTAGTTCATCAACCTAAGGACAGAGAATCAAAGCAGGTTCGATTGTTTGAAAAAAGTTTCTACGCTATACATTGGAAGTTAAATAAGATAAAATGTTGTATATTCAGGTATATTTATGCGACTTATGAGGTGATGAGCGATGAATAAAGGGCAACGCCATATTAAAATCAGAGAAATTATTGCCAATAATGAAATAGAAACGCAAGACGAGCTAGTGGATTATTTGAAAGAACTTGGCTATAACGTGACACAAGCCACGGTTTCCCGTGATATCAAAGAACTTCATTTAGTGAAGGTGCCTTTAATGGATGGGCGCTACAAGTACAGTTTGCCTGCAGATCAGCGCTTTAACCCGCTGCAAAAACTAAAGCGTTCACTCGTTGATGCGTTTGTGAGCATTGACTCTGCAGGCCACTTTGTTGTTATGAAAACGCTCCCGGGCAATGCTCAGGCAGTTGGCGCCCTAATTGATAATCTGGATTGGGAAGAAATCATGGGCACGATTTGCGGAGATGATACCTGCTTGCTCATTTGCCGGGCGCCTGAACATACATCTACTGTTTCCCAGCGCTTTTTAGAAATGCTTTAATTTGAGGTGAACTGATTTTGCTACAGGAACTGTCCATACGCAACTTTGCGATCATAGAAGAACTCCATGTCTCGCTGGAAAAAGGGCTGACGGTGCTTACCGGTGAAACCGGGGCAGGGAAGTCGATTATTATTGATGCTGTTCATCTGCTTGTCGGCGGCCGCGGATCGTCTGAGTTTGTCCGCCACGGAGAGAAGAAGGCTGAAATTGAAGGGATGTTTCAAATTGACAGCCCGAACCATGCTTGCCTCCAAAAAGCGCAGGAATTCGGCATTGAGGCGGAGGAGGAAACCATTATCATTCGCCGGGAGATTTCCGTCAGCGGCAAGAGCGTCTGCCGCATCAACGGCAAGCTCGTTACTATTGCTATTTTGCGCGAAATTGGCTCTACTCTCGTAGATATTCATGGCCAGCATGAGCATCAAGAGCTAATGGACGCGAGCCAGCATTTGCGTCTGCTTGATCATTTTGGCGGAACAGAAGTATTGGCGGCAAAGGAAAGCTATGCTGACGTTTATAAACGATATGAACAAACGGCTAAAGCGCTCAGCCAGCTAAGCGAAAACGAACAACAAATGGCCCATCGGCTCGATTTGCTGCAGTTTCAGCTGTCTGAAATTCAAAAGGCTGACCTGCAGCTTCACGAAGATGAGGAGCTGATGGAGGAAAAGAGAAAGCTGAGCAACTTTGAGAAGCTGTACGAATCTGTTCAAAATGCGGCCAATGCATTGCAGGGAGAAGGGCGAGGGCTGGATTGGATCGGGCTGGCCATGGCTCAGCTGGAAGCGGCAGCTGAAATTGACGAGTCGTATAAAGCAGCTTATGAAGCTGTATCTGAAAGCTTCTATGTGCTTGAGGATGCAGCCCGCCATGCAGGCTCAGCGTTAGATAGCCTGGAGTTTGATCCGAATCGCCTCAATATCATTGAAGCAAGGTTAAATGAGATTAACCAGCTGAAAAGAAAGTATGGCAGCTCAATTGAAGAGATTTTAGAGTATGGGGCAAAAATTGAAGAAGAAATTGATACATTGACCAATCGGGAAACGCATATCGAGAAATTATCTAATGAACTTTCTGCTTATGAAAAAGATTTGCTGCTTGAAGGCCAGCAGCTCAGCCAGTTAAGACGAAAAACAGCGGAGAAGCTGACAGATGCTATCCATCAAGAGCTCAAGCAGCTTTATATGGATAAAACGGTCTTTCGGATACAGTTTGAAGCCTTCACCGAGAAAGAGGGCTTGCGGTCAAAGCCATTTAAACGGGATGGGCTTGATGAGGTCGAGTTTTATATTTCAACGAACCCCGGCGAGCCCGTTAAACCTCTGTCGAAAGTGGCTTCTGGCGGAGAACTGTCGCGAATCATGCTGGCCATGAAGACCATTTTTTCTGAACATCAAGGCATCACTTCAATCATCTTTGACGAGGTAGACACAGGAGTCAGCGGCCGGGTGGCGCAGGCAATCGGCGAGAAGATTTATGAGGTGGCTGTTCATTCGCAGGTGCTTTGTATCTCCCACTTGCCGCAGGTAGCCGCCATGGCTGATACTCATTTGTACATTTCAAAAATGATGAAGGCCGGCCGGACGAAAACAGTGGTCGAACCGCTGGAAAATCAGGAGAAGATCCGGGAAATTGGCCGGATGATTTCTGGCGTGGAAATGACGGATTTAACGAAGCAGCATGCGAAGGAACTGCTTGATCTCGCTGCTTCGCTAAAGAAAAAATAAAAACAAAGAGAAGCGGCAACATGCAGACATCAAGTGTTTACAATCAGCCCGGTAACTTTTTCTAAATAGATAACTGCCGAATAAGAAGGGAAAGCAGCTGAAGACGTGATGCTGCGGTCAAAGGAGAAGGGGAGATATGCTCATAGAGGTCAGTGATTTTATTTTTAATCTTGGTGTAGCGACCATTTTGTCAATGGTGATGGGGTTAGAACGGGAAATTAAGAAAAAGCCAATCGGCTTAAAAACATGTGTGGTTATTGGAATTACCAGCTGTTTGCTGACGGATGTCTCGATTGAGGCCGCCAATCATTTTGCGATTCCTTATGAAAAGCCAATGGATCCGCTCAGGCTGGCGGCCCAGATTGTATCAGGGATTGGTTTTTTAGGAGCCGGTGTAATTCTAAGGCGAAACAATGATATTATTTCCGGACTGACTACAGCTGCTATCGTATGGGGAGCAGGGGCAATCGGTATTGCTTGCGGGGCCGGTTTTTGGATGGAAGCGATTATTTCTACTTGTTTAATTATTATCAGCGTTGAAATCTTTCCAATTATATTTAAATGGATTGGCCCTAAATCTTTAACAGAAAAGCAGTTGAAAGTGCGGATTATCGTGGATAACGATGAGAAAATGACAGACGTCTTAAAACAAATGAAGCATAAAGGCATGAAAGCAAGCAAAGTCCGTATTAAAGATGTCCAAGAAGGACATCTTCAGCAATTAGACTTAATCATTTTAGTGAACGAAAAGTTATATGCAACAGATGTATATCATGAATTAAAACAAATCACACATGTGACCAGTGTGGAGATGGAAGCCTTGTAAACGAGCTGGTCCGCAAAAATTTGTTGTTGCTTTCCATATTTAACAGCCTGTCCCAGACAGGCTTTTTTTTATTTTCTGCTGTCAGCCCCATCCAACTGTGGGCAGCTTTTTACGTAATAATTGAGCCCCTTCAAGGAGAAAGTATAGATACAGCCGGCAAGAGGGGCTTGACTAGAAGCGAGGAGAGTGAACGGTTTGAACAAGTATCGATCCCATACAATCACTGGTGGAATTCTCCTTGTTTCTTTTGTAGTATGTTTAATTATTTCTTCTTTTATGAATAGCGCCCATGCTGCAGGCATGAGCCATTTGCAAAAAGAAAATGAGCCTTCGGCCGCTAACCTTACGCTGAATGAGAAAACGAAGCTTTTGCAGCTGGCGGGTTTTCCGGAGGACAATGAAAAAGCAGCGGCGATTCGCAAAATCCGTGTTATTCCGGGCGGCCAATCCATAGGGATCAAGCTGAATACATTTGGTGTCCTCGTAGTTGGTCACCATCTTATTGATGCCTCTGGAGGCAAGCTATCCCCGGGAGAGAAAGCAGGCATCAGGGTTGGCGATATGATTGTGGAAATTAACGGGAAGAAAATTGAAAAGATGCAGGATATTAGTCAATTTGTCCAACAGGCAGGCAAGGAAGCCGAGCCGCTTCAGGTGACTATACGCAGAAATGAAAAAATGGTCCGCACAGAGCTACAACCGCTAAAGGATGAAAAGGAGCAATCATATAAGATTGGCCTTTATATCCGGGATTCTGCTTCAGGCATAGGAACGCTGACATTTGTGGAACCTGAGTCAGGAAAATATGGAGCTTTGGGTCATGTGATTGCGGATGCTGATACGAAAAAACCGATTATCGTTCAAGGCGGAGAAATCGTCAAATCGAAGGTTACTTCCATTGAGAAGGGACGGAATGGGAATCCAGGCGAAAAGCTTGCCCAATTTTCAGCCGGCCAGAAAAAACTTGGGGATATAAAGAGGAACAGTCCTTACGGGATATTCGGACAATTGAACGAACCGATTTCTGGCAATATGAAGAAAGAGTCTTATCCGGTTGCCTTGTCTCACGAGGTGAAAGAAGGTCCTGCCAAAATTTTAACCGTGATTGATGGAGAAAAAGTGGAATCGTATGATGTGGAAATTGTCAGTACCATCCCGCAAAAGTATCCGGCTACAAAGGGAATGGTTTTAAAAGTAACAGATAAACGGCTGCTTGATAAAACAGGGGGAATTGTTCAAGGGATGAGCGGCAGCCCGATTATTCAGAACGGAAAAGTCATTGGAGCGGTTACGCATGTATTTGTTAATGACCCGACATCAGGTTATGGCGTTCACATTGAGTGGATGTTAAATGAGGCGGGCGTTTCGTTAACGGAAACAGAGCAAAGGGAAGCAAGTTGAACAAGCGGAGAAATCCGCTTGTTTTTTATATAAACCATTATTAGGAAAAAACTCTCCGTAATGAAAATGGAAGAAATTCGTCGAAAATAAAAGAAAACCAACGAAAAAAATATATATTATTAAAATTTAAAGGAAATCATTTCCCTTTGTCGAAAAAACTATTAGAATAAATGTACAGTTATAAGAGAGCAAACGGATGGGGAGGAATTTAACGATGACTAAAATAAAGGTAGCAATCGTAGATGATAATCGGGATCTGGTAAAAATGCTGGAAGAATATATCTCTTCACAAGAGGACATGGAAGTGACAGGCAGTGCCAACAATGGCCAGGATTGTTTAGACATGCTCCCGGACGCAAAGCCTGATGTGCTTATTCTTGATATTATTATGCCTCACGTTGATGGGCTGGCGGTTCTGGAAAGAATGCGCGAGCTTGATCTTGAAACCTTTCCCAATGTTATTATGCTTACAGCTTTTGGCCAGGAGGATGTCACGAAAAAGGCAGTGGAACTCGGCGCTTCTTATTTCATGTTAAAGCCTTTCGATATGGAAAGCCTTTTCAGCCACATTCGCCAGGTGAGCGGAAAAGAAAATTCCATGATGCGGCGTTCATCGCAGGAAACGTTGAAGCAGCCGGCAAAGAAAACCGTCAATCTCGATGCCAGCATTACAAGCATTATTCATGAGATCGGTGTTCCCGCTCATATTAAAGGATATATGTACTTGCGAGAGGCCATATCGATGGTTTATAACGATATTGAATTGCTCGGTTCCATTACGAAAGTTCTTTATCCAGACATTGCTAAAAAATACAACACTACTGCCAGCCGTGTAGAACGGGCCATTCGTCATGCAATTGAAGTGGCATGGAGCCGCGGCAATATCGACTCTATTTCCAGCTTATTCGGCTACACGGTCTCCATGACAAAAGCCAAGCCAACGAACTCTGAGTTCATTGCGATGGTTGCTGATAAGCTGAGACTTGAACATAAAGCTTCTTGAAAGGGCAAGGATACGGGCAAATAATACCGGCAAATGAAGCTGTCTGCTCTGTTTTTGTACATAACAGCAGGCAGAAAAAGGATGTGTTGCTATGACCGCTATCTTTGCTCATCGCGGTTTTTCTGCCATCGCTCCTGAAAACACAATGGCTGCTTTTCGGGCGGCAGAAACAGCAGGAGCTGACGGCATTGAACTAGACGTTCAGTTGACAAGAGATGGGCGTCTGGCGGTAATTCATGATGAAAAGCTGAATCGGACAACCAATGGCCAGGGGTATGTCAAAGATTGGGACTGGAAGGATTTATCCCGGCTAGAGGCCAAATATAAATTTACAGAAGCTGATCAAGATATTGGCATCCCGCTTTTGGAAGACGTATTTGAGTGGATGCGGGAAAACGAAATTATTTGCAACGTTGAATTAAAAAATAATGAGTTTGCTTATGAAGGCATGGAAGAGAAAGTTATTCGGCTCATTCGGCAATTTAACTATGAAGGCCGCGTCATCCTTTCCTCGTTCAATCATTACTCGTTAACGTATGTATACCGGCTTGCCCCGGATTTAGAGACCGCTGCTCTTTACTCATCTCATCTTTACATGCCGTGGAAATATGCAGAGGCAATTCGGGCTGGAGCGATCCATCCAAATATCCGCACAGTAAAAAGTGAGATCATCCGTTCATCAGTCGAGAATGGCATTCATATTCGCCCATATACGGTAAATAAGGAAAAGCACATTCGCTGGCTTATAGAAGAAGGCTGTACCGGCCTGATTACCGATGATCCTAAAGCGGCTTTGGCCATTCGTGACCAAGTACTGGATACGTAAAAAACTCCTTATGCGCAGTCTGTCAAAAAGCAGAAGCGCATAAGGAGTTTTCATTTGTCTTTAAACTTGTTTTGCACCTTATTATTTTTGCGGTCCCTATGAAAAATGAAGCCGGCGACAAACCCCAGACCCCCGATGAACAAAATGAGACCCACAAGGAACTGCAGCCATAAAAACGGGAAAGGCGACTGCAATATGCCGAATAGCATATCTCTCATTAACTTTATGCCAAGTCCCGCCAGAAAGCCGGGAATAACTAAAACCAATAACGCCAGTAGTCGGATCATTTCAAGTTTACTCCTCCAATTATTACTCACAAAAATCATATCCTACCTGTAAAATTTGTCAAGCGAGATTCACAGGTATACAATAAAAGCATGCAAGAATTTGCAGGCTGAAAGAAAGCGGGGGATGGCTTTATGCAAACAGCTTTAATTATTGGCGGTGGACAAGGCGGCCTTTCAGTTTTAAAAATATTAAAGAATAGTCAAATGATGAAGGTTGCAGCGGTGACAGATGTTGACGAGGGAGCGCCGGCTCTTCAGTTAGCGCGGGAAATGGGGATCCCGACAGGCAAGGACTGGAGAATATTTATGGGGGAACAGCCGGATGTCATTATTGAGGTAACCGGCGACAGCAAGGTGCTGGAAGCGGTTCGCCAATACGCCCCCCGGGCTATCGTTATTCCCGGCAGCGTTGCCTATTTGCTCGCACAACTGCTCAAGCAAAAAGAAGAATTAATTATGCAGCTGAAAAATCAGTCCTACCAATATGATGTTATTTTTGAATCGATTGATGAGGGCATGATCGTCATTGGCGATACAGAAAAAATTATTTTATTTAATAAAAGTGCGGAACGGATATTAGGCATTCGCAAGCAAGAAGCGATAGGGCGCCATATTCAGGACATCGTGCCCAACAGCCGCTTGCCGGAAGTCCTAAAAACGAAACGGGCAGAAATTAATCAGGCGCAGCAGCTCGCCGATAATGAGAAAATCATTACTTCGAGGATTCCCATGATTACTGCCGAGGGGAAAGTGATTGGGGCTTTTTCTATTTTTAAAGATATTACCGAGGTAGTTAACCTGGCTGAGGAAATCACGAATTTGAAGGAAATTCAAACGATGCTTAAAGCCATTATTTTTTCCAGCGATGATGCTATTTCAGTCGTGGACGAAAAAGGGCGGGGGCTGCTCATCAATCCGGCCTATACGAGGTTAACGGGCCTTAGCGAGAAAGAGGTCATCGGAAAGCCGGCAACCATCGATATTTCAGAAGGGGACAGCGTGCACTTGCAGGTGCTGGCGAAGAAACAGCCTGTGCGCGGGGTTAAGATGTATGTCGGTCCTAAAAAGAAGGAAGTCGTTGTGAATGTAGCCCCTATTCTTGTGGATGGCCATTTAAAGGGCAGCGTCGGTGTCATTCATGATTTGACAGAAATTCAATCCTTAACGAAAGAGCTTGACCGCGCAAGGCAAATTATCCGTACGTTAGAAGCCAAGTACACATTCGAGGAAATTATCGGTTGCTCTGAGGAAATGAAAATTGCGGTAGAACAGGCGAAAGCAGGTGCAAACACGCCGGCTACAGTTCTCTTAAGAGGAGAGTCGGGAACCGGAAAAGAGTTGTTTGCCCATGCCATTCATAACGCCAGCGATCGCCGTTATAACAAATTCATCCGTGTCAACTGCGCCGCCTTGACGGAATCACTGCTGGAAAGCGAACTTTTCGGCTATGAAGACGGAGCTTTTTCAGGGGCCCGCCGCGGCGGCAAAAGGGGACTGTTTGAAGAAGCAAATAATGGAAGCATTTTTCTCGACGAAATCGGCGAATTAAGTGCTAATATGCAGGCGAAATTGCTGCGTGTGCTGCAAGAGCAGGAAATTGTCCGCGTCGGCGGGGCAAAAGCGATCGCTGTGAATGTTCGTGTGATTGCTGCTACGAACGTTAATTTGGAAAGGGCCATGGTTGAGGGAACTTTCCGGGAGGACTTATATTACCGCCTGAACCGGATGCCTATACATATTCCGCCGCTTCGCCATCGGAAAGCGGATATTCCGCTTTTGTGTGAACGGCTGATTGCCAAGATTAACCAAGACTATGGAAGAAGCGTGAAAGGCGTGACTTCTCAAGCTATGCAAAAGCTAATGGCCTATTCATGGCCCGGTAATGTGCGCGAATTAGAGAACGTTCTCGGCAGAGCGATGATTTTTCTGAATTACAGTGATTATCTTATTGATGCATCGGCCCTTCCGCCGCTGATAGAAGATAAAGTAGCATCAGCAGAGAAGTCGGCTGAATGGCCAGCCATTGCAAAGGGGCGTTCATTGCAGGAAATGCTTGATCTGTATGAAAAAGAAATTTTGCAATCCCGCCTTGCTGCTAATAAAGGCAATAAAACCGCAGCGGCCAAGGATTTGAACATTTCCATTAGAAATTTATATTACAAGCTGGAAAAGTATCAATTGCATTGAATTGCCTGCAAAAAATTGCGTCCTCTGCAAAAAACTGCAGGGTGAAAAAATGGAAAATAAAGCGTTTTCATGATTCTTGAATTGGCATAGTAATTGCATTATTAAGAGAGACACATAAAAGGTTAACGACCGACATAAGGAGGATCGACAATGGAAATTTTTAAATATATGAAAACCTACGATTACGAGCAGCTGGTCTTTTGTCAGGATGAGGTATCAGGCTTAAAGGCCATTATTGCGATTCATGATACGACGCTGGGACCGGCGCTTGGCGGAACACGGATGTGGACATACGAATCAGAGGAGGCCGCAATTGAGGATGCCCTTCGCCTGGCTCGGGGCATGACTTACAAAAATGCAGCAGCCGGCTTGAATTTAGGCGGAGGAAAAGCTGTTATCATCGGGGATCCCCGCAAGGACAAAAATGAACAGATGTTCCGTGCATTTGGGCGTTATATTCAAGGCTTGAACGGCCGGTACATTACGGCGGAAGATGTAGGAACAACGGTAGAAGATATGGACATTATCCATGAGGAAACGGATTATGTGACAGGAATTTCACCTGCTTTCGGTTCTTCAGGCAATCCGTCACCAGTCACTGCTTATGGCTGTTTTGTCGGCATGAAGGCGGCAGCCAAGGAGGCGTTCGGCACGGATTCTCTTGAAGGGCGTACCGTTTCTGTTCAAGGGGTAGGAAACGTTGCTTACCATTTGTGCCGTCATTTGCATGAAGCAGGAGCCAAATTAATTGTAACGGATATTAACAAAGATGCCGTCAAACGAGCGGTGGATGATTTTGGAGCAATGGCTGTTAATACCGATGAAATTTACGGGGTCGATGCTGACATCTTTGCTCCTTGTGCTCTCGGCGCTGTCATCAATTCACAAACAATCCCGCAGCTAAAAGTTAAAGTAGTTGCCGGCTCTGCAAACAACCAATTGAAAGAGGACAAAGACGGTGACGAGCTTCACGAGCGCGGAATTATTTATGCCCCTGATTATGTCATTAATGCTGGCGGCGTGATTAACGTAGCGGATGAATTGAACGGCTATAATTACGAGCGGGCGATGAAGAAAGTGGAATTGATTTACCATAATATTGAAAGAACGTTCAGCATTTCTAAACGCGATCACATTCCAACGTACCAGGCAGCTGACCGTATGGCTGAGGAGCGAATTCAAAAAATGGGCAAGGCCAGAAACAAGTTTTTGGTGGACGGACACCATATTTTATCAAGACGCAAACATTAATTAAAAAGCGGGGGGATGCTTTTGCAGGCGACAGCATTCCGCATGCTCGTTATATATGTGTCGGGGGAAAAAGTGATAGCGGGCGTGTTCGATAATCAAATGGCCGTATTCGAGCAAATTTTTCTGTGTGAAGAAAAGTCACTGGCGAAACGAAGTATTCATTTGCTTGCTTCACTTGATAAAGAAGGCATCAATCTTTCGAAGCTGCAAGCTGTTTGCGCACCTGAGGGCAAAAATGAGGGGGATGCTGGGGCCGGCATGGCCTGCTATATAGCAGGCCGTCTAAATATTCCTGCCTATTTTGTGTTTTCCGGCTATCTTCCGCAAATGGAACTGGGACATTCCGTTTATCCGGGTGACCGCTATTTGCTGTTTTTAGCCAAACAAGCCCTTTTCATGTTGGCGGGAGAGGATTAATATACTAGGTATGTATTCAGAGAGAAAAGAGGAGGAAAAGAGTTGGCTGAGGAATATGATTTAGTCATTTTAGGCGGAGGAACAGGCGGATACGTTGCTGCGATCCGTGCATCGCAACTCGGTTTAAAAACGGCAATTGTAGAAAAAGGCAAGCTTGGCGGGACATGCCTTCATAAAGGATGCATACCGTCTAAAGCGTTATTAAGAAGCGCAGAGGTATTAAGAACGGCTAAGAACAGTGAGGAGTTTGGCGTAACTGCCGGCGATGTAGCATTTAACTTTGCAAAGGTTCAAAAGCGAAAGCAGGGAATTATAGATACGCTTTACAGCGGCGTGCAAGGGTTAATGAAGAAAAACAAAATTGATATATACGAAGGGTTTGGCCGGATTTTAGGTCCATCTATTTTCTCTCCTATGCCTGGCACAGTGTCTGTTGAAATGAATGATGGCACTGATAACGCTATGTTGATTCCCAAAAATGTAATAATCGCAACTGGCTCCCGTCCTCGTGCTTTACCGGATCTGCCGTTTGACGGAGAGGCTATTCTATCTTCCGATGACGCACTCGAACTGGAAAGCCTCCCTGAATCAATCATTATCGTCGGCGGCGGTGTAATTGGCATTGAATGGGCATCCATGCTAACCGATTTTGGCGTCAGTGTAACGGTTTTAGAATATGCCAGCCGGATTTTGCCGACCGAAGATGAAGAGGTTTCTAAAGAGATGGAACGTCTTCTTAAAAAGCGTGGAGTCAAGATTATAACAGGAGCAAAAGTCCTTGCCGGGACAGCGGAAAAGCAAGATGGCTCTGTTCTGATTCAGGCGGAGGTTAACGGAGGACAAGAGGCTTACAAGGCGGAAAAACTCCTTGTTTCCATCGGCCGCCAGGCAAATGTAGAAGGCATGGGCCTTGAAAATACGGATATCGTTGTTGAAAAAGGAATGATTACCGTAAACGAATTTTATCAAACAAAAGAATCTCATATTTACGCGATTGGAGATGTAATTGGCGGTTTGCAGCTGGCACATGTTGCTTCCCATGAAGGGATCACGGCGGTGAATCATATAGCCGGAGAAGAGGCAGACCCCATCGATTATACGATGGTGCCCAAGTGTATTTATTCCAGTCCGGAAGCCGCAAGCGTCGGCTTGACAGAGCGGGAAGCAAAAGAGCAGGGATATGAAGTGAAAACCGGCAAGTTTTCATTTCGCGCGATCGGCAAAGCTCTCGTTTATGGAGAGAGCGATGGATTTGTTAAAATAGTAGCGGACAAAAAAACAGATGATCTGCTCGGCGTCCATATGATCGGCCCGCATGTGACAGATATGATTTCAGAAGCAGGGCTTGCCCGCGTGCTTGATGCAGCTGCTTGGGAAGTGGGGCACACGATTCATCCGCACCCAACCTTGAGCGAAGCCATCGGGGAAGCGGCACTTGCTGTGGACGGAAAAGCAATTCATTCGTAAGGATAGAAAGAAGGGAGAGGAATATTTATGGCTGAAAATCGTCATTCTGTGCTTGGATTAAGTGATGAAACCGTGCTGAAGATGTATGAAACCATGCTGCTTGCCCGCAGGTTGGATGAACGGATGTGGCTGCTGAACCGATCCGGGAAGATTCCTTTTGTTATTTCGTGCCAGGGACAAGAAGCGGCGCAAGTGGGGGCCGCGTTTGCTCTTGACAAGGAGAAGGATTATGTTCTGCCCTATTACAGGGATATGGGGGTTGTCCTCACGTTTGGAATGACAGCTGCAGACTTAATGCTGTCCGGATTTGCCAAGGCGGAAGACCCAAATTCAGGCGGCCGGCAAATGCCGGGACATTTCGGTCAAAAGAAAAACCGGATTGTTACCGGTTCTTCGCCTGTAACGACACAGGTGCCGCATGCTGTTGGGATTGCTCTGGGCGGCAAAATGGCCAAAGAAGACGTGGTGGCTTTTGTGACCTTTGGAGAAGGCTCATCCAATCAGGGAGACTTTCATGAAGGAGCCAACTTTGCAGGTGTTCATAAGCTGCCTGTTATTTTTATGTGCGAAAATAATAAATATGCGATTTCCGTTCCGGTAGAAAAGCAGCTGGCTTGTGAAAATGTTGCCGATCGGGCGCAAGGCTACGGCATGCCGGGTTTCACTGTTGATGGCAATGATCCAATAGAAGTATACAAGTATGTGAAAGAGGCAGCGGACCGGGCTAGGCGCGGGGAAGGGCCAACATTAATTGAAACAGTTTCCTACCGCCTGACAGCTCATTCGTCTGACGATGATGACCGTACGTACCGTTCACCGGATGAAGTGCAAAAAGCTAAAACTAATGATCCGATTATCACGTTCGGCCAGTACTTAAAAGAGACAGGTGTGCTGAATGATGAACTTGAAAAAGAAATGAATGACCGTGTAATGAAAGAAGTCAATGAAGCAACCGAGTATGCTGAAAATGCGCCATATGCCAAGGCGGAAGACGCGTTGACTTACGTGTATGCAGAGAAGCAGTAAGGAGGAGAAAAAGATGCCGGTAATTTCTTATATAGATGCTGTCACAATGGCCATGCGAGAAGAAATGGAGCGGGATTCGAGAGTATTCGTTCTCGGTGAAGATGTAGGAAAAAAGGGCGGTGTCTTCAAGGCAACCGCCGGCTTATATGACCGATTTGGGGAAGAGCGCGTCATGGATACTCCACTCGCAGAATCAGCCATTGCCGGAGTCGGCATCGGTGCAGCAATGTACGGCATGCGCCCAATTGCTGAAATGCAGTTTGCTGATTTCATCATGCCTGCTGTGAACCAGATTATTTCAGAGGCAGCCCGCATTCGCTATCGTTCAAACAATGACTGGAGCTGTCCGATTGTCATACGGGCCCCATATGGCGGAGGGGTGCATGGAGCTCTGTATCATTCTCAGTCCGTAGAGGCCGTGTTTGCCAATCAGCCGGGCTTAAAAATTGTGATGCCGTCTACTCCATATGATGCAAAAGGATTATTAAAAGCCGCGATTCGCGATGAAGACCCTGTTCTGTTTTTTGAACATAAGCGGGCCTATCGCTTAATTAAAGGAGAAGTGCCTTCTGAAGACTATGTGCTTCCGATCGGCAAAGCTGATACAAAGCGTAAAGGGGAGGACCTTACAGTCATTACATATGGGCTGTGCGTCCATTTTGCTTTGCAAGCAGCAGAACGGCTAGCGAAAGATGGAATTGAAGCGGAAATTCTTGATTTGCGGACTGTTTATCCTCTTGATAAAGAGGCTATTTGTGAAGCAGCTAAGAAAACAGGGAAGGTTCTTCTTGTCACAGAGGATAACAAGGAGGGCAGCATTATGAGTGAAGTGGCAGCCATCATTGCTGAAAATTGTTTGTTTGATCTCGATGCTCCCATTCAAAGACTGGCAGGTCCGGATGTGCCGGCTATGCCTTATGCGCCGACAATGGAGAAGTTTTTTATGATTAATCCGGATAAAGTAGAAAAAGCCATGCGTGAATTAGCAGAGTTTTAAGGCAGATAGAGAGGAGGGTCTTTATGGCAACAAAACAAGTAACAATGCCCCAGTTAGGAGAAAGTGTCACTGAAGGGACGATTAGCAAATGGCTGATCCAGGCGGGAGATCATGTGAATAAATATGATCCGATCGCTGAAGTGATGACGGATAAGGTCAATGCAGAAGTGCCTTCTTCTTTTACAGGAACGATTAAAGAGCTTGTAGCGGCCGAAGGAGATACGCTGGAGGTCGGAGCAGTGATGTGTTTGATGGAGGTAGAAGAGGCAGGCGGGGAGAAAGAAACGGTTCCGGCAGAGGAAACTGACTCTGCTGCCGTAGAGACAGTCCAGGCATCGGGAGAGAAAAACGAAAGCAAGGCCCGTTATTCACCGGCCGTATTAAAGCTTTCCCAAGAGCATAATATCGATTTGACACAAGTAAGCGGATCTGGCAAAGGCGGAAGAATTACACGCAAGGATTTGCTAAAGCTCATTGAGTCCGGTGAAACCCTGCAGCCTCAGCCGCCGAAAGACGAACCGCGCACTGAAGTTCAAGAAAAGCCGATGAGGCAGGCGCCGCCAGTACCGGCAGCTTCTATGCCAGGCGATATCAGCATTCCGGTAAGCGGCGTCAGAAAGGCGATCGCTGCTAACATGGTGCGCTCTAAACAGGAAGTTCCGCATGCCTGGACCATGATGGAAGTAGATGTAACAAATTTAGTAGCCCGCCGCGATGCTTTAAAGGAGGAATTTAAGAAAAGGGAAGGATTTAACTTAACTTACTTCGCCTTCTTTGTGAAAGCCGTCGCCCAAGCGTTAAAAGAGTTTCCGCAAGTCAACTCCATGTGGGCCGGGGATGCGATCGTTCAAAAGAAAGAGATTAATCTTTCCATTGCTGTTGCGACAGACGATGCTTTGTTTGTACCCGTAATCAAACAGGCTGATGAGAAAACGATTAAAGGTATTGCCCGGGAAATTCATGAGCTCGCCGGCAAAGTCCGTTCTGGCACACTGAAAGCGGAGGATATGCAAGGCGGAACATTCACGGTGAATAACACCGGTTCCTTTGGCTCTGTTCAATCCATGGGAATCATTAATTATCCGCAGGCGGCGATTTTGCAGGTAGAGTCTATTGTGAAGCGTCCGGTTGTTATGCCAGGCGGCATGATTGCTGTGCGCGACATGGTAAACCTTTGTTTGTCATTGGATCACCGTGTGCTTGACGGGCTTATTTGCGGCCGCTTCTTGCAGCGGGTAAAAGAAATTTTAGAGAGCATTTCTGAGGATACATCTGTATATTAAGCAAGCGAATAAAACGGGTCTGCTTCGGTTATATACCGAGGCAGACCCGTTTGTTATTTGTAACTTTTTTCAATAAAAAAAGTAAAGCTGAACAAGAAAGCAATAATGAAAGTCATCCCTGTCCCGATAGAAAACAGCTGGCGGCTTTCTGCTCCGGTTAATAGATGGGCGCCTTGATTAATCAGTATATTAATAGCTGAAATCACAGCTGCAATGATGGCGCTGCTCATGCCCGCTTTCATGCAGAAAAGAAAATGTTTCATGCCTCCTCCTTTGTAAATAAGCCATCTTCAAAAGATAAGTTAACAGGCTCTTCTAACAGCTGGGCTGTTACCTCTAAGTTTGTGGTCGGTACATTGCGATCGACTTCTGCAAATTTAAAGCTGTCCATCCATACATGTCCTGTATTGGAGAGAATGACTCCAAAAGAAATGACTGAGCTTGTTTCCGGCACATCGAGCACAATGGAGTATAAATTCCAATTTGTGTTCCCGGTAATCGGCCGGTTGCTCATATTATCAAATTGCAGCACATCCCCTGCGGCATTATCTATCCTCATCCAAAGCCCGGCAAAGTGCTCGACCCTTTCTGTTTTCATATAGGCGGATAGCTTCACACGCTTCCCGAGGAATTTATCAGCTTTAAATTGCTGCATCATCGTAGCGAATTCCTCTCCGCTTTGAACAGTTGTTGATTTTAAATAGCCAGAGCGGTTTCCTTGGTGAACAACGTTTGTATCTACCCCAATTTTATAATTAAAAGGATGGCTGCCGCTTAAAAACCAACCTTTCACCTCTTGCTGATTCTCCATTTGTTCTCCTCCCTTTTCAGTTAAAATGGTGCCTATCAATTTGCGGTATTGTCCTGGAGGCAGCTGATACTGTTTCTTAAAAGCCCTCGTAAACGATTCTTGCGTGCCAAATTGGAAGTCAAGCGCAATATTGATGATTGGCTCGTCTGTACAGCGCAGCATGGCTGCCGCCCGGGCAAGCCTTCGATTCCGGATATATTCAGCAGCAGTCATCCCGGTTCCTGTTTGAAACACGCGATGAAAATGATAAAGGGAAAACCCGGCATAATCGGCGATCTGGGCGGCTGTTAGTTCATCTGTTAAGTGATCTTCAATAAAACGAATGGTTTCCTGCAGAACAGGCTGATAATTCATTGGGCTGTCCTCCTTTCATCAAAAGCATAACTAACTTTAGGGAAGGATTCTTGACTTTTTTTGCTGTTTTTGGAGAAGTGAGGCCATATTTTGGATTTTTTGGCCGTATATGAGTCCATATAAAAAGCCGCCGGCATGCACCGGCAGCTTTCGTGCGGAATAGTTTATTTAAACAATCCGGCAATCCAGTCAACGATCGATTGTAAAAAATCGAGAATAGACTGCAGAATGCCTTTTCCTTCTTCGGAGTTTTTAAATTCATTCCATTTTTCTTTTGCTTTGTCGATTTGTTGATTCACTTGATCCCAATTAATATCAAGGTTTTTCATTTTATCGAACAGAGCAGCCAGCTGGTTGATTTGATCTTGTGTCAGCTGGATGTTGAGTTCATTTGAGACATTGTTAATGATAACTTTAATTTCTTGAATCGTCTGCGGATTTTCTTTAGCCACTTCTTCTTTAATGCGCTGAATTAATTCTGTTGCCTGCTGTTCTCCAATTTTATCGCCCAGCTTGGCTGTCGTCACCATTTCCTCATTCGCTACTTGTTTTTGTTCTTCCGGGATTTTTTCTCCGGTGGACGTTTCATACGCTTTAATCAGACCAGTCAATGCTGCTGTACCAGAGACTTCAAATGGTGCCGTAATGTAAATATCTGCGTCTTTGATGCCTGCTGTCGATAGCGCATTCGCATACATTTCTTTAGATACCCAAGAAATGTTGTTCGTTTGAACATTGATTCCGTATCCTTTTTCTTTCATTGTAATTTTGCTGGATGAAATCGCTTTTGAACCAATTTGTGCTTTCGGTATATACTCACCTAAATATTTATGTTCTTCTGCATTTGAGACGGTGACCGTTGTCACATCATTCGGAACGTCCATCTCTGCTAAAAGCTGCTCTTTTTGAGCCGGTGATAAATTTTCGCCGAGAGTTACGATTACATCGCCGACAGCGCTGTCAGCTTGAGCCATCGTAGCAAAGCTTAAGAACAATACTCCCAACCACGCGAAGATTTTTCTCATTTTTTTCTCTCCTAATCCAATTTCCTTCTAAATGATGAAGGTAAGGATAGCATAGCACGTTATAAAAAAAATTTCACGGCTTAACCGTAAGAAAAGGAAGAAGAAGGAAAATATCTGGCTTTCACAGGCACAATTCTTTTGGGGAATCTTTCTGTTTTTCTTTTTAGCTGCTCCTCATTGATTGCTTAGGGGGGTTCCGATAAAATAATACTAGAGAAAGATTTAGAATTTTTTAAGAAGTGCAATTTGAAACGAGACGAAGGGGAGGAAATTGCATGGACATTCAAGAAATGAAAGCCCAACGTTTTCCAAAAGTAACAGAACAGGATTGGGAAAAGGCGGCTGAAGCTTCATTGAAGGGAAAACCGCTGGCTGCTCTTTATACTGGCACGTATGAAGAGATTACGTTAAAGCCTTTATACGGGCCCGCGGACAGGAGTCCGAATGTAGAGCAATATCCAGGCCTGTCCTTGTATACACGGGGTTTTTATAGCGGGGGATATATGGAAGTGCCATGGAAAAATGCCAACGTCATCAGGGCTGAAAACGGTGCAGACTTAAAGGGGAAATTGACGGCTGCTCTCCATGCAGGCCAAGATGCCATAGCATTTGAGGCAGAAGAAGCGGCTGCGCTGTCCTTTGCGGAATTTTCATCTCTGCCTTTAGAAGAGCATCCATTGTACATAGACGCTAAAGACCACTTTCTGGCGATCGCTTCCTTCTTGTTAAAGCAAAAACCAGACAAGCTGACTGGCGCAGTAGGAACAGATCTAATTTCCTTCTATGCGAAGCAAGGGCTGGTTCTGACTGAGCAAACGCTCGCTCTGCAAGCGGAAACAATGACAGAGCTGAAGAAAGCGTTCCCCGAATTAAAGACCATCCGCATTGATACGGTTCCTTATCATGAAGCTGGAGCTAATGCTTTTCAAGAAATCTCACTCGCGTTAGCTGAAGCGGTGTTTTATATTGAATGGCTCAAGGAAGAAGGGTGGTCCCCGGAGGAAATAGCAGAGAGGATATGCGTACATTTCGCAATGGGTTCGCAGTTTTTTATGGAAACGGCGAAGCTGCGGGCCTTTCGTCAATGCTGGGCAACCTTGTGCGAAGCGTACGGCATCACAGGCAGCGCTGTGAAAGTGTCTATTGGCGCAGAAACATCTTCTTTCACGTTGTCGAAGCTGGATAGTCATGTGAATATTCTGCGCACAGGAAGTGAAGCGTTTTCAGCTGTGCTTGGAGGAGTGGAGTATTTACAAGTAAGACCATTCGATGAGTTAAGCGGGATGCCCTCTTCTCTCGGACAGCGAGTGGCCAAAAATATTCCGCTGATTTTAAAAAGTGAAGCCCATCTTGGAAAAGTGACGGACCCGGCAGGAGGGTCGTATTATTTAGAATCTTTAACCGCCGAACTGAGCCGTTTGGCCTGGGAGCACTTCACAGCCCTGGAAGAAGCGGGTGGAGTTATGTCATGCTTGAGATCCGGAAAGATTCAAAAAGAGCTGGCTGCTCTGCTGGAAAAGAGAAGCAGCGACTTGGCTGTCCGAAAAAAATCAATGGTTGGCACGAATATTTATGCCGACCTTACTGAACAAAAGCTAATTGAAAAGCCGGCGTTCTCCTTGCTCCCGGCTGAAAATGAAGCTGATGTATTACAAGATCGAATCAGCAAGATCAGCGAGACAGCAACAATTGCTGAATTGCATGTCAAGAAGAGCGGCGACGGAATTATTCCGGTTAAATCCCAAAGACTGGCCGAGCCTTTCGAAAGATTAAGAGAAAAAGCAGAAAGAATCGGGGCAAAGGCAGGGATTATTTGTTTAGGAACGTTAAAAGAGTTTAAGCAACGGGCTGATTTTGTGACTGGCATGTTAGCTGCCGGCGGTCTTGCCGTCCAGTGGAGTGAAGGCTGCAAGACAGTTGAAGAAGCAGTTGAATTTGTGAAGGAAAGCGGCCTGTCCTATTATTGCATTTGCGGAAGAGATGAATCATACAATCAATTTGGCCCGCAGCTTGTCTCAACAATCAAGCAGAGTCATCCTAGCGTTCGACTAGACTTGGCAGGAAGGCTTCCAGAAGAAGAGAAGACACAATGGCAGCAGGCCGGGCTGGATGGCTGGATTTACAGCGGCCAGAATCTGATTGAAAAAGCAATAGAACTGCTCGATCATTTGGAAGGAGTGTCAGCACATGAGTAAACCCGATTTTCAGCGATTTAGTCCAGCGGGCAAAGAGGCGTCCTTATCGTTTGCAGAATGGAAGGCGGCTTTCGAGCGCGAAATAAAGCAATCTTTTGATGAGCTGGCATTTGAAACAAATGAGCATATTCAGCTTCAGCTGCTTTATACGCAAGAGGAGCTCGCTAATATGGAGCATTTAGAGGATTTGCCCGGCGTGGCTCCTTACACACGAGGTCCTTACCCGACGATGTATGTCAACCGGCCATGGACGATCCGGCAATATGCCGGCTTTTCTACAGCTGAGGAAAGCAATGCTTTTTACCGCCGCAACTTGGCGATGGGACAAAAAGGGCTGTCTGTCGCTTTTGACTTGCCGACTCATAGAGGGTATGATTCCGATCACCCGCGGGTAGTTGGAGATGTAGGCAAGGCGGGGGTCGCTATTGATTCCGTTGAAGATATGAACATCTTATTTGATGGTATCCCGCTCGATCAGATGTCTGTATCGATGACAATGAACGGGGCTGTACTTCCGGTCATGGCATTCTACATTGTCGCTGCAGAAGAGCAGGGCGTTCCTTGTGAAAAGCTGTCAGGGACCATTCAAAATGATATTTTAAAAGAATATATGGTGAGAAATACTTATATTTACCCGCCGGAAGTTTCCATGCGGATCATTGCTGATATCTTCAAGTACACATCTGAACACATGCCGAAATTTAACAGCATCAGCATCTCCGGTTACCATATGCAGGAGGCGGGAGCGCCGGCAGATATTGAACTGGCTTACACGCTTGCTGACGGGCTTGAGTACGTCCGGACAGGACTGCAAGCCGGGATTGACATTGACTCTTTTGCTCCGCGCCTGTCGTTTTTTTGGGCGATTGGCATGAATTACTTTATGGAAGTGGCTAAAATGCGGGCTGCCCGCCGGATGTGGGCACAGCTCATGAAACCGTTTGACCCGAAAAACACTAAGTCCATGGCCTTGCGCACTCATTCGCAAACCTCCGGGTGGAGCTTGACGGAGCAGGATCCGTTTAATAATGTGACGCGTACACTAATTGAAGCGCATGCCGCGGCTATGGGGCACACGCAATCGCTGCATACAAATGCTCTTGATGAAGCCATCGCCTTGCCGACAGATTTTTCTGCCCGTATTGCCCGCAATACCCAGTTGTATTTGCAGGAAGAAACGGGAATAACGAACGTAATCGATCCGTGGGCAGGGTCTTACTACGTAGAAGCGCTGACTCATGAGTTGATGGAACGAGCGTGGCAGCATATAGAAGAAGTGGAAGAACTCGGGGGCATGACGAAAGCGATTGAAACAGGCTTGCCGAAGATGCGGATTGAGGAAGCGGCTGCGAGAAGGCAAGCGCAAATCGATTCTGGCAAAGAGACGATCATCGGGGTTAATCGCCACCGGCTGGTGAAAGAAGAGCCGATTGATATTCTTGACATTGATAATACGGCCGTTCGCCTCAAGCAAATTGAGCGATTGGAGCGTGTAAAAGCAGAGCGCGACAATGGTCAGGTGGAGGAAGCGTTAAAGGCGCTTACGCGAGCAGCTGAGACAGGAGAAGGGAATTTGCTGGCGCTCGCCGTAGCTGCTGCCAGAGCCAGGGCGACACTTGGAGAAATTTCAGATGCTATTGAACAAGTAAGCGGAAGGCATCAGGCCATTATCCGGTCGGTAAGCGGCATTTACAGCTCCCATTTCTCAGATGAAGAACAGATTGCTGAAGTAAAGCAAATGACGGAAGAGTTCAGTGAACAGGAGGGACGCCGTCCGCGTCTTTTGATTGCGAAAATGGGACAAGACGGCCATGATCGGGGAGCGAAAGTTGTTGCGACTGCTTATGCCGACTTAGGGTTTGATGTTGATATTGGCCCGCTGTTCCAAACGCCGGAGGAGACCGCCTTGCAAGCAGTAGAAAACGATGTTCATGCGATTGGGGTCAGTTCGCTGGCAGCCGGGCATAAAACCCTGCTTCCCGCTTTAATTGCTGAGCTGAAGAAGCTGGGCCGGGAGGATATTATCGTTTTTATCGGCGGAGTTATTCCTGCCCAGGATTATGAATTTCTCCGCGCCAACGGAGCAGCTGGCATTTTCGGGCCTGGAACGGTGATTCCGGTTTCTGCTAAAAAGATTCTGGAGGAAATTTACCGCCGGCTCGGTTATGAGGAAGTGGAAGATTGATGGGAAAAGACGAGCAGCTGCCGAACAACGAGTCTTCTCTTCATGTGAGAAAAGGAGTGGCTTCTTCCCATGACGGCTTCGCTTCTGCAAGGAAAAAAAAGTTTCGGAAAAAAGAGGAACAGCTGCCAGCTGCTAAAGAACTTGCTGAGAAGGTAAGGGCGGGCGAGCGAAAAGACCTGGCTAGAGCCATTACATTTATCGAAAGCAATTCGAAAAGCCATTATACTTATGGCCAGGAGCTTCTCCAGCAGCTGCTGCCTCATACGGGCCGAGCCATTCGTATTGGCATTACTGGTGTTCCAGGGGCTGGCAAGAGTACATTTATTGAAGCGTTTGGCCATATGCTGTGCGAGAGTGGGCTGAAAACAGCTGTTCTTGCTATTGACCCCAGCTCCTCCATCTCCGGCGGAAGCATTCTCGGCGACAAGACAAGGATGGAATCGTTGGCGAAGCATCCGAATGGATTTATTCGCCCGTCTCCTTCCGGCGGCACGCTCGGAGGAGTGCATCGAAAAACGAGAGAAACGATGCTGCTCTGCGAGGCAGCCGGCTTCGAGGTGATTCTAGTTGAAACGGTCGGCGTCGGCCAAAGTGAATTCATTGTACGCAGCATGGTTGATTTTTTTCTGCTGATTGTACTGACCGGAGCGGGCGATGAACTGCAGGGAATGAAGAAGGGAATCATGGAGCTGGCTGATGCTATCGCTGTCAACAAAGCGGATGGCAATAACAAACCGTTGGCGGAAAAAACAAAACGGGAATTTAATCAGATTCTCCATATGCTGCAGCCGGCCACAAAAGGCTGGGAATCAAAGGCTTATACATGCTCGGCAATCAGGCGTGAAGGGATCAGTGAATTGTGGACAGTCATTCAGGAGTTCGAGAAAAAAACGAAAGCGGCGGGAATATTTGAAGAACGGCGCCGGCTGCAAACGAAAGAATGGCTCCATGCCCTTATAGTGGAACAGCTGAAAGCGGATTTCTATCAGCATCCTTATGTGGCCAGCCATCTGGCGAAAGCAGAAAAACAAGCAATGACCGGCGATATAACGCCAGCTCAAGCGGTGGCTGATTTATTCTCCCACGTTTATGCGCATGATCAGTAAGCTAAATTAAAAAAAGGCTGATACTCTAAGAGTATCAGCTTCAAGGTAGGGAGTTTAGGGGTATGGATCTAGTTGCTTTATTCATTTTCCCCGGCTGAGCATTTTTAAACCACTATAGGAAAAAATTGAATAGATTATTTGAAAACCTTGCGCTATTAGCTTATCATAAGGATACACGAAAGTGGATAAAGGAGTGGTATAAATGAATATGGACTTTAATTTTCTAATGAATGATGTCGTTCGCCAAGCACGTGAGGAAATCACGGCGGCTGGATATACACAGCTTCAAACACCCGAAGAAGTGGAAGAAGCATTTGCCAAAAAGGGAACAACGCTCGTCATGATTAACTCTGTGTGCGGCTGTGCCGGCGGCATTGCCCGTCCAGCGGCTGCCCATTCAATTCACAACGATAAGCGGCCGGATCATCTTGTCACCGTTTTTGCCGGCCAGGATAAAGAAGCCACAGCTAAAGCACGCAGCTATTTTGTTGGCTACCCGCCATCTTCCCCATCTTTTGCGCTTCTCAAAGATGGAGAGCTATGTACAATGGTAGAACGCCATGAAATTGAAGGGCATGATCCAATGTCTGTTGTGCAAAAACTGCAAGAGGCTTTTGACAAATACTGCGAAGAAGTGTAAATATATAATGAAACCTTGTCATTGAGATGGCAAGGTTTTCTTTCACTACAAATTGATTTTTCAATTCAGGAGACTCGTATGTTCAAAATAGGATATCGGACAGCAAAAACAGCTGTCGGCACAACTGCGGCTATTATCATTTCCCAATGGATCGGCCTTGAAAATTTTGTATCCGCCGGTATTATTACGATCCTATGCATTCAAAACACGAAGAAAAAGTCCTTGCATGCGGCACGGAGCCGTTTTTTGGCATGTGCCGTGGCGATGATTTTTTCCTTTGTCTTTTTTGAGGGCATCGGCTATTATGCACCAGTCGTGGGGCTGTTGCTTTTATTTTTCATCCCGACACTTGTGGCTATTCAGCTGAAGGAAGGCGTCGTTACGAGCAGTGTCATCATCCTCCATATTTTTTCGGCCGGCCAAGTAACGAAAGAGCTGATTCTCAATGAATTTTATATTATTACGATCGGTATTGGCGTGGCCTTGCTGATGAACCTTTATATGCCCAGTGTAGAGAAGAGACTCTATACCCTGCAAGAAGAAATTGAGAAGAACTTTACAGCCATTTTTCATGAAATAGCCTTGTATTTGCGAAACAAGGACCATATGTGGGATGGAAAAGAGATTGTTCAGACGGAAAAGCTGCTTAAAGAAGGAAAAATGTTGGCTTTCCAAAATGTAGAAAACCACCTGCTAAGGGATGATAAAGTATTTTACAGTTATTTCGTCATGAGAGAAAAGCAATTTAATATCATTGAGCGGATTTTAGGGATTGTGACATCGATTTCCCATCAAGTAAAGGCCGCGCTGGTGCTTGCTGATTTTATGGATATCTTAAGCACTCGCATTCACCCGGGCAATACGGCGCTGGTTCATTTAAAAAAGCTATATGATTTAAAGGCGGAAATTGATCAGATGGGCTTGCCCGATACACGGGAAGAGTTTGAAGCAAGAGCGGCCCTTTTTCAATTTATTAAGGAAATGGAAGAGTATTTGCTGATTAAAAGCTCTTTTAAAGGCTTGAAAAAAGAGAAGACGGCCGGACAAAAAAAGCAGCCAGCACACGGCATAGAGTGAGCTGGCTGCTTTTTTGATGCTACAAAAACATAGATAACCCGAAAAATAAGGTGGAAACGAGCATTGTTAGCAACATAATGTAAATGATTGTCTTCTGAAATGCTTTATTTCTCATAAAGGCGTATACGCTCCTTTTGCTATTCCGAACAGGACACTTTATTTATATCTATCATAGCGGTTTTTTCTTTAAATCTCAAGTTGAATGGCCGGGACAAAAGCAGTGAAAAAGAAGGGATTTTCGAACTTTTAGCGAATTTTACACATGATTTAGTTCTTTTCGAAAAGGAGGCCATTACAGTGAACAGTGTGGATCATATTGGCATTGCAGTCCGTTCACTTGAGGAAACGCTGCCTTTTTATACCGAGCAGCTGGGACTTGCATTCATCAAGATGGAAGAAGTAGCTTCAGAGCAGGTGAAAGTCGCATTTATTGATGGAGGAAATGTAAAGTTTGAATTACTTGAACCGATGAGCAATGAAAGCGCTATAGCGAAGTTTATTGAAAAACGAGGACAAGGGATTCATCACGTGGCCTTTAAAGTAACAGACATTAACAAGCGCATCCAGGAGATCAAGGAGAACGGCATCCGCATGATCAATGAAACACCAAAGCTAGGTGCCGGGGGAGCAGAAGTTGCTTTTATGCATCCTAAATCAGCGCATGGCGTACTATTTGAGCTTTGTGACAAGAGCAAGACGGAAGGGGACAAGCATTCACTATGACAACTCCAGATATCTTCACAAGTATTAATGAATTATATGACAGACGCAGAGAGGTTGAGCTTGGCGGCGGTGATGAACGAATCGAAAAGCAGCATGAAAAGGGAAAGCTGACCGCCCGGGAGCGGATTAACCTGCTGTTGGACTCGGACACTTTTGTGGAAATCAATCCGTTTATTGAGCACCGCAGTACATATTTTGGGTTAGAGGATGTAAAAGGACCGGGTGATGGCGTAGTAACAGGCTACGGGAAGGTAAACGGCCGGCCTGTTTATTTATTCTCCCAGGACTTTACCGTTTTTGGCGGCGCATTAGGGGAAATGCATGCCAAAAAAATAGCCAACGTCATGGATCTTGCTGCTAAAAATGGCGCACCATTTATCGGACTGAACGATTCCGGAGGAGCCCGCATTCAAGAAGGTGTGGTTTCACTTGATGGCTACGGACATATCTTTTATCGCAATGCTATTTATTCAGGGGTAATCCCGCAAATTTCCGTCATTATGGGGCCATGTGCCGGCGGCGCCGTTTATTCGCCGGCGATTACCGATTTTGTGTTCATGGTGGATCAGACGAGCCAAATGTTTATTACTGGGCCGAAAGTGATTGAAACAGTCACAGGAGAAAAAATTTCTTCTGAAGACCTCGGCGGATCGAAAGTGCATAATGCCATTAGCGGAAATGCGCATTTTCGCGGCAGTTCTGAAGAAGAAGTGCTGAAAATGGTTCGTGATTTACTTGCTTATTTGCCCCAAAACAATGAAGAAAAGCCGCCGGCAGCCACTTATTCTACAGAAGACGATTACCGCAAGGACATAACCGACATTGTTCCTTTTGACGGGCTTCGTCCTTATGATGTAAGAAAGGTGATCGAACAGGTAGTAGATGAGAATTCATTTATGGAAGTGCAAGCGGAGTTTGCCAAAAATATCGTCGTTGGCTTTGCCCGTTTAAAAGGGGAGACGGTAGGCCTTGTCTGCAACCAGCCAAAGTTTATGGCTGGAGGGCTTGATATTGATTCATCCGATAAAGCTGCCCGGTTTATCCGTTTTTGCGATTCTTTTAATATCCCTTTAATCACCTTTGAAGATGTATCCGGCTTTTTTCCAGGCATCAAGCAGGAGCATGGGGGAATCATCCGTCATGGGGCGAAAATTTTATACGCTTATTCCGAAGCAACCGTTCCGAAGATGACAGTGATTTTGCGGAAAGCCTACGGAGGGGCCTATGTCGCGTTAAATAGCAAGTCGATTGGCGCAGACCTGGTGTTTTCTTGGCCGAACGCGGAAATTGCTGTTATGGGTCCGCAGGGAGCGGCCAATATTATTTTCGCCAAAGAGATTGCCAACAGCGAGAATCCGGAAGAAACAAGAGCGAAGAAAATTGAAGAATACCGAGAGAAATTTGCTAATCCTTATGTAGCGGCCGCACACGGTATGGTGGATGATGTCATTGATCCGCGGGAAACAAGAATCAAGCTCATCCAGGCACTGGAAATGATGAGGACGAAAAAAGAAGAGCGGCCAAAGAAAAAACACGGCAACATCCCGCTTTGATTGGATTCCCCATCTGGAAGCTTTTAGCACCAGGTGGGGATTTTGCCATGTGAAAGATTTGGAATTGGCCGGTGGAAGGAGTATACTGAAAATGGATAAAAGCAGGGAGGTACATAATGAAATGATTAATAAAGAACGATTGTTAAATGAATTTCTTGAGCTTGTTCAAATTGATTCAGAAACGAAAAATGAAGCAGCCATCGCTAAAGTGCTGACGAGTAAGTTTGAAGCGCTAGGTGTACAGGTGTATGAAGACGATTCTGCCGCTGTTACCGGTCACGGAGCGGGAAATTTAATTTGCACGCTAGAAGCAACAAAAGACGGAGTAGATCCTATTTATTTCACTTCGCATATGGATACAGTCGTACCTGGTGCAGGCGTAAAACCAAGCATTGAAAACGGCTATGTGGTTACTGATGGAACGACGATTCTTGGGGCAGACGACAAAGCAGGGCTTGCTGTCATACTTGAGCTGGTGAAAGTATTAAAAGAGCAAAAGTACAAACATGGCATGATTCAATTTATTATCACAGCAGGAGAAGAATCAGGGCTTGTCGGGGCAAAAGCGATGGACCCTTCTCTCGTAAAAGCAAAATTCGGCTATGCGCTAGACAGTGATGGCACAGTGGGCAATATTATTGTAGCCGCGCCGACACAAGCAAAAATCAAAGCAGAAATTTTTGGGAAAACCGCCCATGCCGGCGTTGCTCCTGAAAAGGGAGTGTCTGCTATTACTATGGCAGCCAAAGCGATTGCCAAAATGCCGCTTGGCCGGATTGATGAAGAAACGACAGCCAATATCGGCCGTTTCGAGGGCGGACAGGCAACAAATATCGTCTGTGATTACGCCTCTGTTTTAGCGGAAGCGCGCTCACTGGTTCCAGAGAAAATGGAAGTGCAAGTAAACAAAATGAAGGAAGCATTTGAACAGACTGCAGCAGAAATGAACGGACGGGCAGAAGTGCAAGTACAAGTGATGTATCCGGGATTTAAATTTGGCGAGGGAGACCACGTGGTGGAAGTGGCCAAAAAAGCAGCCGAGCGAATTGGCCGTCCAAGCCAATTATTAACAAGCGGCGGAGGAAGCGATGCCAATGTGATTGCCGGCTTCGGCATTCCAACAGTGAATTTGGCTGTTGGCTATGAGGAGATACACACCAAAAATGAAAGAATGCCAATTGAAGAGCTGATTAAGCTGGCTGAAATGGCTACTGCCATTGTAGCGATTGCTGCAGAAGAAGAATGAGAGAAGAGCAAAAGAAGGTGTTTGTATGCAGCTAATAGATAAAGTGGTCATCTTTGAAAGCGGCCGGGAAGAATATGCTATTTCGATACAATCTATTATTTCTATAGAAAAGGTGGAATTTGTCAATCCAATTCCTCTTATGCCTGCTTATATGAGAGGAGTAACTAAAGCGAGGGGAGAGCTTATTCCAGTCATTGATTTTGAAGCGGTTCTCTACCGCCGGCCTCTTAAGGAATCAGAGAATGCGCGCCTGCTTGTCGTCCAAACAGAAGCGATGCCGCTCGGCTTTTTAGTAAAGGAAGCCAAGGAAATTATCGATATTCCGCCGGATTCCCTGAAGCAGCTCGGAATTGCCGCTTATGAGAAAACAAGGTACTTCACAGGAATTGCGGCTTTTTCCGAACGGCTGATAACAATGATTGACCCGGATATCCTCGTCTCCTCGCTTGAAGGAATGAAAGATATTCAGGAATATATGAAAAGCAACCGGGCTCCCTCTGCTTAACTAGCATGCTCAGGTAATAATTTTCTTTATTTGTACAGGTTATGCCGCGCCTTTTCACATGCAGATGATGGATTTGCAGAAAGCATGCCGGTGAATGCAAGGCAAATAAGGGGCCGTCCAATCAGTCTCTAAAATCAAAAAAGGCGGAGAAAAAACCTCATTTTTCTCCGCCTTTTTTGATTGATAAGTTCTTTGATATGGCCGAATGCACTTTCTTCTTTGCTTGCAGATAGTGGTCTAGACTCCTTCCGGTCCGTCTGTTTTTGAGAAGAAAAAAGAGGCTGTTCCAAAAAGTCATTGTTCATGACCTTGTGGGACAGCCCTTTGTTTGTTAATTCATTGTTTTTTCAACTTCTAAAATGGCTTCTTTCAAGATGCCTACAAGTTCATTCACTTCTTGCTCATTAATGACGAGCGGCGGAGCAAATACAATTGTATCTGACTCACCGAAAGTGACTGTGCGCAAAATGAGTCCGCGCTTTCTTGCTTCAGTAATAATATAAGGAGCAAGCTTTTCTGAAAAACGTTCGTTTGTTTCCTGATCTTTAACAATTTCCAAGGCGCCGATTAAGCCGAGAAAGCGAACTTCGCCGACAATCTTCGTTTCTGATTGAAGGGCTTTCAACTTTTCGTGAAGCAGTGCCCCCATCTCCTTGGAATTTTGGACAAGATTTTCTCTTTCCATGATTTCAATGTTCTTTAAGCCGACCGCACAAGCCGTTGGATGGCCGCTATACGTAAATCCATGCAAGAGGGTGCCCTCAGAGAATTTGATAAAATCCTGATGGATATGATCGCGGACAACGACGGCGCCGAGCGGAATATAGCCGCTGGAAATGCCTTTTGCAAGCAGCATCACATCAGGAACGATTCCCCAATGCTCACAAGCAAACATTTTTCCCGTCCGGCCAAATCCGGTAATTACTTCATCGGCAATTAATAAAATGTTGTACTCATCACAAATTTGACGAATCTCCTGGAAGTAACCGTCCGGCGGAATATTTACCCCTCCGGCTCCTTGAACAGGTTCAGCGATAAAGGCGGCGATAGTATCGGCTCCTTCTGCTTCAATCGTTTTTCGTAGCGCCTCCGGCGAGAACGATTCTGTATGAACAAATCCAGCAGCGAGAGACGTAGTCATATGGTGAAAGTCTTTAATGCCGGTGGCGCTTGTAGAACCGACCGCCACACCATGATAAGCACGTTCGCGCGAGATAATTTTTGTTTTGTTCGGCTGGCCTTTGATTTTCCAGTAATGACGCACAAGCTTGTAGGATGTATCGTTTGATTCAGAGCCGCCGGAAGTAAAGAAGACAGCATTTAAATCACCCGGTGTCATTTCTGCTACTTTTGCAGCTAAGCGGATCGCCGGCTCATTGCTGAAAGTGGCGAAGCTTGAAGCAAATGCAAGGGTTTCCAATTGTTCTTTTGCTGCTTCCGCCAGTTCTGTCCGTCCGTAACCAACGTTTACGTTCCAAAGGGAAGCCATGCCTTCAATATATTTTTTGCCGTTAATGTCTGTTAAGTAAACACCTTTTCCTTCTTTAAAGATAATCGCCGGGCCATTTTCCTGCTGCTCTTTAATAGAAGACGTCGGATGGATAAAGTGTTTTTTATCAAGCTCTGCTAATTCATTAGTTAACGTTTCGTGCACCGACATTTTCATTCACCCCACTGTTTGATAATTCCGGTTTTGCCGGAGAAGTCTTTTTAAACAAGAAATAAAAGCCGACCGCCCACCAAGCAAGTGTAATGATCCATTCGTAAGGCCAGATGAGTGCCGATGGCATGCCAGGCATGTACAAGATGATAAAGCCAATCGTTAAAACAAAGGAAGACCAGCCGATGACATTGCTTTTTCCTGCCCGGAATGGACGCTCTAACTCCGGTTTATTCTTGCGAAGCCATAAGAAGGAAACAGATACCATAAAGTAAGCAAGTACGATAGCCAGGCCTCCAGCATCAACAAACCAGACAAGTGCCGGACGTCCAAGCAATGGGCTAAGCGTAGATAGAAGCCCGATAACTAAGATAGCGTTTGAAGGTGTTTTGTATTTTGGATGGATTTTGCCAAACCATGCCGGAAGTGCCCCATCTTGTGCCATCGCATACATGATCCGGCTCCCGCCAATAATAAACGCATTCCAGCTTGTAAGAATACCAGCGATTCCGCCAAGGATTAAGATTTTGGCAAACAGCGGAGAGCCAAAAGCCGCGCCCATTGCATCTGCTGTCGCAAGAGATGAAACCTTCAATTCATTTGGTCCAAGACTTAGAGAGACACCGTAAATAATTAATACATACCATAAAACAGCGAAACTGACAGATAGGATAATAATTTTGCCAATCGCTTTCATCGGAATGTTCATCTCTTCGGCCACTTGCGGGATAACGTCAAATCCGACAAAAAGGAAAGGAGTCATAATCATAACGCCCATGACACCCGCCATGCCGCCAACGAACAGCGGATCCATGTTTTGAATTTCGCCGCCTCCGAATGTAGAGCCGAATACTAGCATTAAGCCGATGGCTGTCAAAAGCAACGTCAATACAATTTGCAAAAAGGCAGCTTGTTTGACGCCAATCCAGTTGATAATTGTGACAATAATAGAGCCGGCCATTCCGATGGCTGCCCAAGAAAAGTAAACGTCCCAGCCGCCGAGTGTCCATAAGTAACCGGCTTGGTAATTAGGAAATATATATTCCACTACTGTAGGCAAAGCAACTGCTTCAAATGCTACAACCGAAATATATCCAAGCAGAAGCGCCCAAGCAACAATAAAGGCGGCTTTCATGCCGAGCGTTTCTTTAAGAAAGTGATAAGCACCGCCTGTCTTCGGGAAAACCGTTGTCATTTCTGCATAAGTCAAACCTACACAAATAACGAGAATTCCCCCGAGAAGAAAGGCGATAATCGAGCCGATTGACCCAGCTTTCAAGATCCAGTCGCCTGATAAGACGACCCAGCCCCAGCCGATCATCGCGCCAAAAGCCAGCACGAGTACATCGACCCTGGACAATACTTTGTTAAAATCTTGTTGTTTTTCCATTGCGAACAACCTCCTGTTGAATACCTAAACCTCCCCAATCCCCATTTGTTGCTGTTTAATTTAGAATTTTTAGTTTTTTTAGTATAATAAAAGCCAGCAGTAATCAGCCTGACAAAATACAGACTGGTACGCACTGGCTTCTTGACTGCTGGAACAATTCTGGCAGGAAAAGTGAGCAGACTAAACAGTTTTTTCATGGAATTGACTAAAAATTATTTATAAGGAGAGGCTTGTTTAATGACAGTTTATAATATTGAAAAAAATTTGTAAATAAATTTTCGAAATTATTTAATGAATAATAATTTTTAATCAAATGTCTTGACAACACTTTCGGGAGAATACATGTTCTTTTTTTTGTTTCGTTGTATAATAAAAAAGAAGAATCAGAGATCGAAACTAAAAGCAGGAAGTGGATCAACTTGGAAAGCTTTTATCCGAAAAACGGCCGTGTTGTCCTGCACGTTGACATGAATAGTTTTTATGCTTCAGTGGAGATAGCTCATAACCCTTCTTTACGGGGCCGGCCGCTTGCTATCGCCGGAAAACCAGAGGAGCGGAAAGGGATTATCGTTACTTGCAGCTATGAAGCAAGAACCTTTGGCGTAAAAACAACTATGACTGTTTGGGAGGCAAAAAAGCTTTGTCCGAACTTAATTATTTTGCCCCCGAACTTTGAGCGTTATCGGGGGGCTTCGCGAGAAATATTCCATATTCTCCGCCGGTATACTCCGCTTGTGGAGCCTGTATCGATAGATGAAGGTTATTTAGATATAACGAGCAGTTATGCGCTTGGCACACCGCTTGCTATTTCCGAACTGATTCAGCAAGAGCTTCTTGAGCGGCTGATGCTGCCGTGCAGTATAGGAATAGCTCCAAATAAGTTTTTGGCTAAAATGGCTTCAAATATGAAAAAGCCGCTCGGGATTACCGTGCTGAGAAAGCGGGAGGTGCCAGCTGTTTTATGGCCGCTTCCCGCAGTTGCCATGCATGGTGTCGGTGAGAAAACAGCCGATAAACTCGCCGGCTTGGGGATTATGACGATTGGGGATTTGGCGCAGGCGAGTGATCATGTGCTCAAAAACCGGTTAGGGGTCAGGGGAATCCAGTTAAAAGAACGTGCCAACGGCATAGACAGACGCAAAGTTGATCCTGAAGCTGCTAACGATTTTAAAAGCGTTGGCCAGTCGATTACCTTGCCAAAGGACGAGACGAAGCAGCAGGAACTTCTGCGGGTGCTCCTCCAGCTTTCTGAGAGGGTCGCTGTCCGTTTGCAAAGAAAAAAAGTGCTTGGCGAATCGCTCAGTGTTATGATTCGCTATAAAGACTGGAAGACGATTACGCGCAGCAAAAAGCTGTCTGGACCAATAGAAAAGGCAGAGGACATTTTTGCGGAAGCGAAACAGCTATTTTTGAAGAACTGGAGTGGAAACGGCATTCGTCTGCTTGGTGTCACCTTATCGGACCTTACCGAAAAGGAACAGGCTGATGTGCAGCTTGATTTATTTTCGTATGAGCAGGAAGCTAACAAAGCTTCATTAGCGGAAGCGTTGGACAAATTGGATAAAAAGTACGGAGAGGGCGTTATTCAGCCGGCAAGCAAAAAGAAACCGGCTGGCAAAGAAGCCGCGCCGGATATGGATGGCAAAAAGAGCGAATAGTTGCCGGTGAAGCGGAGCAACGGTTCATCAAGGCTGCTCGCCTTCAAGCGTGAAGATCTGCTTAATTTGCCGTTTAAGGGTCAAGAGAGGGCTGTCCTTCTCCATTCGCTCTTCATCTTTCAGCCAAATGCCGTCTTTATCAATTGCAGATGAATGGGCGATCACTAGGCCGATGTTTGTTTCGGAGTCATTGCTTTCGACAACAACATAGGGAATTTTGTATTGAATGGCCAGTTGAATATAGGGGACTAAGTACAGGTAGTCGAGGTCGCTGTTTAAGCGCATTTCTCCTTCGCGAATAAGCGAGACCCACTTCTCCACTTCTTCTTTTCCCTGCCTTTTATAAATCTGTTTGGCTGTAAGTGCTCCTTCAATCCGCCCTCTTTCTGTCCCTAAGTACTTTTTCATTCCGTCAGAAAGGGGATGTGCCGATGTTGTGAAAGCGGATGTTAGTTTTTTCAGAATCCCAACCTCCCTTTTGTATAGACAGCATGTTACTTTTAATACCCTTAAATGCTGCAGGATAACGTTTTTTTGATGGGTTGCTAATTTTTTTAAGGAAGTGAATTGCATGGATATTTTATTTTTAGGAACCGGGGCAGGAGTGCCAGGAAAGTTGAGAAATGTCAGCTCGCTGGCGCTTCGGATGCTAAATGAAAGAGGGGCCATCTGGCTGTTCGACTGTGGGGAAGCGACACAGCATCAAATTTTACATACATCTTTAAAGCCGAGGCGAATTGAAAAGATCTTTATCACCCATTTGCATGGGGACCATATCTTTGGCTTGCCGGGCCTTTTGGGCAGCCGGTCGTTTCAGGGAGGGGAACTGCCGCTTACAGTATACGGCCCTAAAGGAATAGAAGAATTCTTGCGTACTGCACTCCGTGTCAGCGGCACGAGGCTGCGATATGAGCTTAATATAGTAGAAATGGATGAAGGACTTGTTTTTGAAGACCATCACATGGCAGTGGAAGCCCGCCGGCTCGATCATGGGATAGATTCATACGGGTATCGCCTTCAGGAAAAAGATAAGCCAGGCATTCTGCTCGTTGATGAGCTGAAAAAAGATGGAGTGCCCCCAGGCCCTTTATACAAGGAGATTAAAGAAGGGCGTCCGGTCACTTTAGAGGACGGCCGCTTGATTGATCCGAAGAAGTACACTGGAGCGCCGCAAAAAGGGAAGACTATTGCGATTCTTGGCGACACAAGACCTTGTGAGGCTGCTGTGGCACTTGCAAAGGAAGCGGATTTGCTGATTCATGAAGCGACTTTTTCAGCAGAAACTCCGAAAATGGCCCATGACTACTTTCATTCTACGACGGTTCAGGCCGCTGAAATTGCTAAACAAGCTAGGGCTAAAGCGCTTATTCTTAATCATATCAGTTCCCGGTATACGAAAGAAGAAGAGGGGATGTTAAAGCAGGAAGCTGAAGCCGTTTTTGGCCCAGTTGTTCTTGCTCATGATTTAATGGAGTTTTTTATTTGATGTTTTGATCACCGATTGCCAGGCGGGAGAATTCTTTTTAGCTCTACATGTAAGAGCGTCAACTTTTTTCCCGGAACACCGAAAGTGAAAAAGTCTGTTTTCATTAAGCATGCGGCTTAATGAAAACAGACTTTTTAGTCACCAGCCTCGTTCGTACTGAACAGGCGGTTCAATTTCTGTTTTTAATTCGATGGCTGCCCGGCGCGGCCAGTGCGGATCACGCAGCAGCTCACGGCCGAGAAAAATCAAATCTGCCCGGTCATTTCGCAAAATCTCCTCCGCCTGCAGAGGGGAAGAAATCATGCCGACAGCACCGACAGGAATATCTGCTCCGTGTTTAATTGTTTCAGCAAATGGGACCTGATAGCCTGGAAAAACAGGAATCTTCGCAGGAACGACGGCCCCGGAGCTGACATCAATTAAATCGACATCCCATTCTTTCAGCTGCTTGGCTATTTCGCTGTAGTCTTCCGCTTGAAGGCCATTTTCATGGTAATCACTCGCGGAGATACGAACAAACAGCGGACCGTTCCACACATTTCGAACAGACTGAATAATTTCTTTTAAAAAGCGGAGCCGGTTTTCTGGACTGTCTCCATATTCATCTTCCCGGTGATTCGTTAGCGGGGAAAGAAATTCATTAATTAAATATCCATGTGCTCCGTGAAGCTCAATCACATCAAAGCCGGCTTCTTTTGCCCGTCTTGCTCCTTCGGCAAACGCTTCAATTGTTCTCTTAATATCTGCTGTTGTCATTTCTTTAGGCATTTTCATTGTCTCATCGAATGCCAATGCTGTAGGGGCAAGGATATCTCCGCGGACCTCGGATTTGCGCCCGGCATGAGCCAGCTGAATACCAATTTTTGCCCCGTGGGCGTGAACGAGGGAAACGAGTCTTTGAAGCCCCGTTAAGTGCTCATCGCTCCATATTCCGAGGTCTTGCTCGGAAATGCGCCCTTCAGGAGTAACAGCGGTCGCCTCTACGATAATCAAGCCGACTTGGCCGACAGCCCGCGCCGGGTAGTGGACAAGGTGCCAATCGTTGACTTTTCCGTCTTCTGCGGCTGAGTACATGCACATCGGTGACATAACAATCCGGTTCTTTAAAGTGACATCTTTGATTGTATAGGGTTCGAATAATTTTCTTGCCATTGGAATCCTCCTTCAATGTCTGCCAAATTCCATTATAGCAAGGCTGTTTCGGGAGCCAAAATAATTGGCTTATTGTTTGATCGGGTTTTGATAAGGAAGGCCAAGACGCTTAGACTGGGCGGTTGCTTCCACAATACAGTCGACAAAGGCCTGCTTGACTTTTTCCGCTTCTAAAATCCGAATGCCGGCTTCTGTCGTGCCGCCTGGGCTTGTTACACCCTTGCGCAGCTGTTCGGCTTTTCCTTCAGAAGCAGATAGCATCTCTGCAGCTCCGAGGAGTGTTTGGATAATAAGCGGCTTTGCTGTTTCTTTCTCCAGGCCGATTGCTTCGGCCGCCTGCTCCATCGCTTCAGCTACATAGTAAATATAGGCAGGCCCGCTTCCGGAAAGCCCTGTTACCGCATCGAGCTGTTCTTCCTTCACGATTTTTGTCAGTCCGATCGAAGAAAACAGTGCAAGGGCGGCAAGCTTCTGCTCCTCTGTGACATATTTATTAAGAGCAATAGCGGTCGCTGATTTTCCGACAGCTGCCGATGTATTTGGCATGGCTCGGACAACGGCAAAAGACCGTCCCGCTTCTTGTTCAATAAAACGGGTAGTTACTCCTGCCATCAGCGTAATAATCAAAGAGGAAGGGGAGAGGTGAGCATTAATTTTCTTTAAGGCTTCCCGGGCATCCTTTGGTTTCACGGCTAATACGACGATATGGCTGTCTGAAAGGATGGCTTCCGTTTCGTAGCTGGTGTGAATGCCATATCGGGCTTTAAGTTCTTGAAGTCTGCCTTCATCCGCTCGGTTGGTTGCATAAATATCGCCGGCAGCCAAAGCGCCGCTTGAAATAGCGCCCGAAATCATTGCTTCCGCCATGGAGCCAGCACCGATAAATGTTGTTTTCATCTGAACATCCTCCTTTAATGAAATAAATCGATAAAATAAAAAACACCCTTCCGCCCTCAAATAAAGGACGAAAGGGTGTTTGCTTCCGTGGTACCACCTTTGTTTGCGAAAATAACTTTCCGCACACTCTGACCCGATAACGCGGGGTTTGCGTTAGGTTTTCCTAAAGGCTCAAAAGGCAGGTTCAATAAAAAAGCGGGTGATGGAGCTTTTCAGCCGGCGGGCTCCATTCTCTGGCACCATTTTTTATTTACTGATCCTTTTTCATCGCGCATATATTTTTAGCATGTTCTTTTTATTATTTATAGTTTGAATTATATGTGATTATGCATAAAAACACCTTATCTGTCAAGCGTCCGCAAGTGCAAATAAAAGAACATTTCTCGGCTATGTTGTGTGAAAATAATGACAAATCTGTGTCAAACAGCTAAAATGAATAAAAGATTATTTTTTTGGAATAAAGATCTATTAAGTGAAAATTGCTCAAGAGGTTCCGAGCTGTGTGAAAAGATGTACAGTTCACCAGCTTAATGTTTATTATTATGCAGGCAGGTGTTTATTTTATGAATGTGGAAAGTTTTGGCGATATTATAAAAATTACGCTGCCGACGCCTTTTCCGGTCGGCGATGTGAATGTTTTTCTAGTAAAAGGCGATCGTTTAACATTAATAGATGCTGGAGTAAAGACGGCTGCTTCCTTTGAAGCGTTTACGTCGGGGCTGTCTGAGATCGGCTATACGGTTGGTGATATTGAACAAGTCGTCTTAACTCATCATCACCCTGATCATATTGGGCTCTTAGATTTTCTTCCGGAGGGCATCGAGATCATCGGCCATCGTTACTGCAGCGGTTGGCTGACAAAAGATGAACAATTATTGCAGAAAAACTCCGTGTTTTTCCGTGATCTTTTTTTGCAATGCGGGTTGCCTCCGGAAGCAGAAGGAATGCTCAGCAAGATACAAGCGCCTCTGAAATTCAGCTGCGAAAACAGCACTCTGACGACAGCTGTCCAAGAGGGGGAAGAGCTGCCAGGGCTGCCGGGCTGGCGCGTTTTTGAAACACCAGGTCATGCTCAAAGCCACCTTGCCTTTTTTCGGGAACAAGACGGTTCTTTACTTGCAGGCGACCATATTTTGGCAACGATTTCTTCTAACCCGCTGCTTGAACCGCCGCTTATCCCGGGGACCGACCGTCCGCGGCCGCAGCTTCA
This sequence comes from Bacillus badius NBRC 15713, assembly GCF_001591605.1. Lineage (GTDB taxonomy): Bacteria > Bacillota > Bacilli > Bacillales > Domibacillaceae > Pseudobacillus > Pseudobacillus badius. The sequence continues at coordinate 155,349 of NZ_BCVF01000001.1, forward strand.
GTATAATGATTCACTGAGGAAGATGATGGAGCTTCCGGTTGATACGGTTTATACGGGGCATGGGAAGGAAGTGAGGAATATCGTTCCGCTCATTACCCGCCGCCTGGAACGCCAGCATGAACGGGCGCTTTCTGTTAAAGAAATGCTGAAAGAAAAGCCGCTCACTGCTTTTGAAGTATGCCAGCGCCTCTTTCCGGCTGTTTATAAAAAAGAGCTGGGTTTAACGATGTCAGAAACGGTAGGCCAGCTGGATTATCTGCTTCATATTGGCGAAGCCGGCGCAGAGCAGAATGAGCAAGGTGTATCGTTGTATTTTCCTCTATGAAAGGGAGAGGTAGCATGAGCCGTTTACAAGGAAAAACAGTTGTCATTACCGGAGCATCCGGCGGTTTGGGAATGGAAATGGCCAAGCAGGCAGCGGCAGAAGGAGCCCGGCTTATTTTACTTGCCCGCCGCCTTGACCGTCTGGAAGAGGTAAAGGAAATGCTCCATCGCACCTTTGCCGCTGAGGTTCATATTTTTGCAGTCGATATCAGCCAAAAAGAAGCGGTTGAAGAAGTGTTTTCGAAAATTTATGAAGAAGTTTCCCGCATTGATATTCTTGTCAATAATGCTGGGTTTGGCATTTTCAAAGAAGCGCGTGAAGCAAAGTGGGAAGAGACGCAAGCCATGTTTAATGTCAATGTTCTCGGGCTGATTTTGTGTACGCAAATGGTGATTCCCCATATGCAAGCCCGCAGAAGCGGCCATATTATTAACATTGCTTCGCAAGCCGGAAAACTCGCTACACCTAAATCAAGCGTATATGCGGCAACAAAGCATGCTGTTCTAGGGTATACGAACAGTTTAAGAATGGAGATGGCACGCGCTGGCGTATACGTAACAGCCGTAAACCCAGGCCCGATTGCCACAGATTTTTTTGCTGTGGCTGATCCATCAGGTTCATATGCCAAAAATGTCGCCCGCTGGATGCTGAAGCCCGAGCAAGTAGCCAAGGAAGTGGTGAAGGCAATGGGGACAAACAAAAGGGAGATTAATTTGCCGAGGTGGATGAACGCTGGCAGCATCATTTATATGTTGTTTCCGCGCCTAGTAGAACGAGTGGGCCGCCAAGCGTTTTTTAAAAAGTAAGTGAAGGGACTCCAGGTGATCGAGAGATGATCCGGAGTCTTATGCATTCGTAATAAATGAGTAGACCTCATCCTCAATCATTTCATACAATTCGCTGTCATCTGTTTCCCGCCGTTGCTGGACACGGTCCATAAGCATGCGATAAATGCTTTCCGCTTCCGGCTCCTCCGGCGTAAAATGGTATTGGGAAAGATGTTGCTTAATCATTTTTTTAATAAAAATTTCTTCCAAACCAAACTGCTCCTCTCCGCTTATGGCTGCAAAAAATGAGCCGCCAATAAAGGCAGCTCTATCTGACCTTCTCAAGAAAGCCGGCTTTATTTTTCTTCTTCGTCTAATACCTTTTCGGCGCGGACGCAGGAAGCGAATTTTCCTTTGTGGGAAGCATCGCAAAACGGCATTTTTTGCGACTGGCCGCAGCGGCAAAGTGAAAACACCGGTTTTGTTTCAAAAACGTTTCCATCCATGTCAATCAATTCTACATCGCCCGATACTTTAAAGGACCCGTTATCCATCACTTTAATTTGTGCTTTTGCCATCTCCTTACCCCCTCTCTTATCGTTGACTCCATTTGATAGTATAAAGAAAAAAGATAAAAAGCAATAACCTCTCTGAAAGGAATGATAATGATGGACATCTATATTACAGAAGAAGCGGCAGAAAAGCTTGGAAATAAACTGACAGATGGAAAGCATATAAAGCTTTATTATGATACAGAAGGATGCGGCTGCGGAGTAAATGGTATTCCTCTTCTATGGATTACAGGTGAGGTGGCACCGGATGACGTGAAAATAGAGACAAATGCTATGCCCGTATATGTGGAAAAGTCGCACATGCTGTTTTATGCCGATAAGCTGACGATTAGCGCTTCCGGTGCGAACTATTACCGGTTAAGCAGTCCGGGAGAAATTTTAAACGGACGGATGAATGTAGTCATCCGTCCGTAGTTCACTAGCTGCTGCCAATCAGCCCGGCCGGACCAACACATCATCGTACTTGTCTTGAACAAGAAGACGGGAGTCAGCGTGTCTGATAATACGTATGTAAAAAGCGGTCGATTGCCTCAGCGTAGGCTTCAGGATTTTCATTGTACGATTGGGCATGAGCCCCCTTGGGAGCAAGGTAAATTGCTTTTGGGTCTCTCTTCTCTTTATATAATGTTTTTGTCATGTCAGGAAGAATAAACGTATCTTCTTCGCTATGAATGAAAAGGACGGGCTTCTTGATGTTTTTAACCGCTTGCAGCGGCGAAATGTCAGACAGGCGGAAGCGGCCGCGCAGCAGGACGGACCAGCTGGCGAGATGAACGAGAAGCTGCGGCGCAGCTTTAATCTCACGCTTCATTTGATGAGTCAGCTGAGCTTGAAAATCAGAAAATGGACAGTCAGCAATGTAAAAATCGGCGCGGTCTTCCATCAAGCCGGCATACAGAAGCAAGGTGGCTGCCCCCATCGATTCTCCATGAATACCGAAAGAAACGTCAGTGCCCTCCCGACGGATCAATTCATTGACCACGGCCTGCAAGTCTTCTTTTTCATAATAGCCGTAGCTTGTTGTATCACCGCCCGATTCTCCGTGCCGGCGGTGATCGTAAATAACGCCGTTAAAACCGCGTTCCAAAAATAAATTCATATATTTAATCGAATTGATTTTTGTTTCCGTTACGCCATGGCAGAAGATAACATAGGGACGGCCGGGGTGAGGAGTTACAAATACGGCTTTGAGCCGGTAGCCGAAAGGCGAGGCAATCCAAACCTCTTCCTTTGGCAGCTGGTTGTAGTGATGGATGTCGAGCCGTTTGGCTTCTACTTCCCGTCGGTAAATCAGGTCTTCATTCTTCTTTCTCATGTGCAGTACGCGGCTTGATAAATAAAAGCCGGCCGCAGCTGTCAGCATAGCTCCGGATCCGAGTGCTGTGATCCATCTTTTCATTCGTCGTCACCTCAGAACATGTAATATAAGTAGTGTATCATGTCTGCAAAGAAAGATCATTTGTACTCGCTGCCAACTCCCGTGTAAAATAAGGGCAATAAGATGAGGGGGAAGACGGAAACATGAAAAAGAAAAAGCAAGGAAAGAGCAACAACCAAGCAGAAGAGAAGGCGACTTTGAAGGATGCGTTGAACGCCAGTGTGCTCGAACAGCTTAAGAAAAAACAGCAGCAGCTGAAAACAGAAGAAGAAGAGAAAAAAGCGGCTGCGGAGCAGCGGAAGCGGGAAGAGCGGCGCCAGCGCGAAAAAAATAAAAGCTTCGAAGAATTGTTAAATGAAAGCAGCATGGACTGGAAGAAATTCAAATAAATGAGACATGTTCGGCCTTTTTTCAGGAAGGCTGAAAAAGGACGCGGAAATTCAGAGGATCAGGGCATTGAAGCAGATTCAGTGCCCTGATCCTTTGTGGTTGTTGATAAGTGGAGCTAGTCTTTATTCTGTCTGCCTTGCATTTCCGCGCTGAACGGCGGCTAAATGGCCTTGTTTTTGCTGATAGCACGCCCTGTTTATTTATCGGTGCTGTGCGTATCGGTTCGGCTTTGTCAACTCCCTGATCAGATGAAGCTCCTCTTCCGACAGGTCCGTTTCTTTGACCGCACGGATGTTTTCCTTCAACTGACTGACAGAGCTTGCGCCGGCTACAACGGCAGCTACAGCCGGATGATGCAAGGTGTAGCGAAGGGCGAGGGCATTGAGCGAGCGCTGATTGGATAATTTATTTTCAATTTCACTTAGCAGTTCTGTGAGTGCAGCCTGGGAATAATCAAGAAAACCTTTCTCCTGAAATTTATCAATTTTTTCCCGCCAGCTTGCACTGAGCAGGCCTTTAGCGAGCGGTCCGCGGGCAACCGCGCTAATACGCTGCTCCTCGAGAAGCGGCAAAGCCTTTTCTTCAGGACGGCGGTCCAGCGGGCTGTATTGCATCATCACTGTGTCGATGGAAGAGCGGGCAGCAAACTGGCGAATGACATTCGGGCGGATGGAAGAGAGGCCATAAGCGCGGATCAGTCCTTCTTTTTTCAGCTCTTCAAATGCCTCGATCGTTTCTTCGATGGGATCATCTAATGTGCCGCCGTGCAGCTGATAAAGATCAATATAATCTGTTTGCAGCCGCTTGAGGCTGTTTTTAACCGCTTCTTTTATGTATGTTTTCGACGGGTCCCACGTCCACCCTTCTTTTCCTTCCTGCCAGCGGTTTCCAACCTTTGTGGCAAGGATTACTTGTTCCCGTACCGGCTTTAAGGCAGCGCCGACTACGGCTTCATTCAATCCGTAATCATACAAATCAGCCGTGTCGAAATAATTCACACCTTCTTCAAGGGCTGTTTCTATAATGTTGCGTGCTTCTCTTTCCTCTTTTCCGAGCGACATACAGCCTAATGCCAATTCGCTTGCAAGCAAGTCTGATTTTCCCAGCAGGTTTTTTTTCATTTCGCTCCTCTCCTTTCTTTTGTTATGATAGCGGAAGCGCTATTGTTCGCCAAATGATCTGTTCGGTTCATGCCGGAAAGGACGTATGGTAAACTGGGAAAGAGAACGGCTGAAATGTGAAGAAACATAGGTATATACAAAGCCAATAGATAGAGGAGTGGTACGGGTGAAGAAGTTTGAAGAAAAGACGCTGGAGACAACAGCAATCTTTGAAGGAAAAGTGATCCGCCTGCAAGTCGATGATGTGGAACTGCCGGATGGAAAGCAGGCAAAAAGAGAGATTGTGAAGCATCCTGGTGCTGTAGCGATACTGGCCTTGACCAATGAAGGGAAAATTGTCCTTGTAGAACAGTACCGAAAAGCTTTGGAGCGTGCGATTGTAGAAATTCCGGCAGGGAAGCTGGAGAAGGGAGAAGGACCTGAGGAAACAGCCCGCCGCGAGCTGGAAGAAGAGACGGGGTATGTCTGTCAAAGCTTGAAGCTGCTTCAGTCTTTTTATACGTCACCGGGATTCGCTGATGAACTCGTATATTTATATGTGGCCGAAGGGCTTTCCCAAAAGGAAGAGAGGCTGCAGCCGGATGAAGACGAGTTTGTAGAATTAATGGAAGTCACGCTGGAGGAAGCTGAACAGCTGATGGAAGAACAGCGGATTTGGGATGCAAAAACAGCTTACGCCATTCAATATTTACAACTGCAAAAGGCCTTGACAGAGTAAAGGTGGAAGCCGGCGGGCAGGTGAAATTTCAAGTTAATGAATTCCAGGTATAAGCATATTCCCCCTTTTTCATACATAAATTGGATTAACGATAAAAGGGGGAGCTTATATGCAGAAAAAGTTATCGTCGATTAAAATTGGCCGCCATATCCAGGCCCACGCCTCAATTTATTTATTTGTCAGCGTCTTGTTCTTTATGGGAGTCGTATTTGGAGCGATTGTTGTAAACAGCCTGTCTCTCGCGCAAAAAGAGGATTTGGCGTATTACTTAGAGCAATTTTTTGGACAAGTATCGACCGGACAAATGGCTGACTCTGAGGACTTGTTCCGTCAGAGCTTGATGCATAATTTGAAATACTTAGGCTGCATGTGGCTGTTCGGTATTTCAATCATCGGCTTGCCGCTTATTTTTGTTTTCTTATTTATGAAAGGGATTGTCGTCGGTTTTTCCGTGGGTTTCCTCGTACAGCAAATGGACTGGAAAGGCTTCTTTTTGGCGATGGCGACCATCCTGCCGCAAAATTTGATTATCATCCCTGCCTTTATTTTTATCGCCTCTACGTCCATCGCTTTTTCATTGCAGCTTATCAAGAAGATTTTTATGAGACAAGCGGGTAATTTTCATATGGCCGCTTTCCTTTCAAGGTATATTCTTTTCTTTCTGCTGGCAGCTGTCCTGGCAGCTGTGGCTGCAGGAATTGAAGCCTACATATCTCCTGCTTTCATGTCGTTTGTCATAAAATAATAGTTCTTATGTAATAACTAATATAGGGAATATATTGTAATGATTTTATTTTGCAACTTCCTCCCAGTTTGATATAATGAAACTACATCGGCGAGGGAGGGCTAAATAAATGGAAAGCCGGATCGAACGCATAAAGAAACAATTGCATTCTGCGAGTTATAAATTGACACCCCAGCGAGAAGCCACTGTCCGGGTGCTGCTTGAACATGAAGAAGATCATCTCAGCGCAGAAGATGTCTACCTCCTCGTTAAAGAAAAAGCACCTGAAATCGGGTTGGCGACCGTCTACCGGACGCTGGAATTGCTGAATGAATTAAAAGTGGTTGATAAAATAAATTTTGGAGATGGCGTCTCCCGCTACGATTTGCGTCAAGAAGGAGCAGCCCACTTTCATCATCATCTCGTGTGTATCGAGTGCGGGGCTGTGGATGAAATTCAGGAGGATTTGCTTGAAGACGTAGAGAAGGTCGTTGAACGGGATTGGAAGTTTCAGGTTAAAGACCATCGGTTGACGTTCCATGGGATTTGCTGGCGCTGTCAAGAGAAAAACGGAACAGAAGAAACGAAAGAAGAATCGCTGGAAAAGCAGCATGTTGAATAAAAAGCCTTTCGCCTGCCGGAAGGCTTTTTATTTTAACTGAAAACCTGTTTGTTCTAATCTTCCGCTGTGCGCATAAGCTTGTGTATAAAAAGCGAATGAGCGGAGGGGGCATCTAGGTGAAACGGGACTTGGCGAAGACATTGTGGCAGACGGGGAAAGTATTCATTTTGTTCACTGGCTGTACAGTGCTGTTTTACAGTGCCATTTTGTGGGTGCAGCATGAATATGAAAAAAAGCACCGTTACAAAGAGCCTGAGGGGGAAGCCATGAAGGTGGCAACTCAATTGGAAGAAAGCGCTGATCGCTGGCTCGAGCGGCTGCTGCTTTTCTATTTAGATGGGGAGTAGTGAAAATGAGAGATCACTTACAAGACTTTATACATTATATGGTTGTTGAAAAAGGACTGGCAAAAAACACAGTTGCCGCCTATGAACGTGATTTAAAGCATTATTTGCTGTTTTTGGACAAGGTGGAACAACTCGCCTCATTAAATGAAGTCACGCGCGCGCATATTGTTCAATTTCTCAGTCACCTAAAGTCGGAAGGGAAATCAGCAAAAACAATTGCCCGCCATGTGGCTTCTGTTCGCTCTTTTCACCAGTTTTTGCTGCGTGACAAAGCGGTTGAGCATGATCCTTCTGTTCATATTGAGCCGCCTAAAATGGAAAAGACGCTGCCGAAGGTTTTGAACTTGGCGGAGGTGGAAGCGCTTCTTGCAGCTCCGGATACTTCCACTCCTTTCGGGAAGCGTGATCAAGCCATGCTGGAGCTTTTATATGCGACTGGCATGAGGGTGAGTGAATTGATCTCCTTGAATCTGGATGATGTTCATTTAACAATGGGCTTCGTCCGCTGTACAGGAAAAGGAAACAAGGAACGGATTATCCCGATCGGAAAAACAGCGATTCGGGTGCTGGAAACCTATCTGCAGGCCGGGCGCCCGCAGTTAAAGTCCGCCAAGCATGCAGAAGAGGCGCTATTTTTGAATCACCATGGCAAACGCTTGTCTAGGCAGGGGTTCTGGAAGCTGTTAAAGGCGCTCTCTAAAAAGGCAAACATTGAAAAAGAATTGACCCCGCACACGTTAAGGCATTCATTTGCTACTCACTTACTTGAAAATGGAGCCGATTTACGCGCTGTCCAGGAAATGCTCGGACATGCCGATATCTCCACCACACAAATTTACACTCATGTGACGAAAACAAGAATGAAGGATGTATACTCCCAGTTTCATCCGAGAGCGTAAAGACAAGAAAACAGCAACTGCTGCTCGATCAGCGGCCAGCTTCTTCAGGGGAATGTGCCATTGGAAGAAGATCATCCGCTGCAGAGCAGTTTCTTTTTGCTTGTCAAAAAACCTGTGATTTCATAAACTAAAATAAGCAACCAGTTGTCAGACATCTGACAGATACCTATTGGATTATTCAAATCAGAATAGGGTATCATGGCAGTAAAAGCAATCTTAAGAAGGAGGAATCGAAGTGACGGCATCTACATATAAACGCATCCATTTGATTGTCATGGATTCAGTAGGGATTGGAGAGGCACCCGATGCTGAGAAATTTAATGATTTGGGAGCGGATACAATCGGGCACATTGCCGAAAAAATGAATGGATTAACTCTGCCCCATATGGAAAAGCTCGGACTCGCCAACATTCGGGAGATCCGCGGATTGAAACAGGCTGAGAATCCGCTGGCTTATTTTACAAAAATGCAGGAGGCCTCCAACGGAAAAGATACAATGACAGGGCATTGGGAGATGATGGGCCTGCGTATCGATACTCCATTCCAGGTATTCCCAGAAGGATTTCCGCAAGAGTTAATAAAAGAACTGGAAGAAAAAACGGGAAGAAAGGTAATTGGCAACAAGCCGGCTAGCGGAACGGCTATTTTAGATGAACTTGGTCCTGAGCATATGGAAACCGGAGCGATGATTGTCTATACATCCGCTGATTCTGTACTGCAAATAGCGGCACATGAGGAAGTCATTCCACTGGATGAACTTTATCGCATTTGTGAAATTGCCAGGGAACTGACGTTAGATGAAAAATATATGGTGGGCCGCGTGATTGCCCGGCCGTTCGTTGGACAGCCCGGTGCGTTTGCCCGTACATCCAACCGCCATGATTACGCGCTTAAGCCGTTTGGACGCACAGTCATGAATGAATTGAAAGATGGCGGATACGATGTGGTTGCCATCGGCAAGATTTCTGATATTTTCGATGGCGAAGGCGTTACAGAAGCGATTCGGACAACATCCAATATGGATGGCATGGATCAGCTTGTTCGTGTATTGGCTAAAGACTTTACAGGTCTCAGCTTTCTTAATCTGGTTGATTTTGACGCGATGTTTGGCCATCGCCGGGACCCGGAAGGATACGGACGGGCTCTCGAAGAATTTGACGCGCGGCTCCCTGAGGTGCTGGACCAAATGACTGAAGATGATTTATTGATTATCACCGCTGACCATGGCAACGATCCTGTTCATCATGGAACGGACCATACAAGAGAGTATGTGCCGCTGTTAGTGTACTCAAAGCGAATAAAGCAAGGAAGAGAATTGCCTGTGCGCAAGACCTTTGCTGATGTGGGTGCCACTGTTGCTGATAACTTCAAGGTAAATAAGCCAGCTCATGGAAATAGCTTTTTGCAAGAGTTGTCATAAGGAGAGAGAAAAAATGATAAGAGAAAAAATAGACCAAGCTTCCGAGTTTTTGAAAAAAGAAAGCAATAAACAGCCTGCAATCGGCCTGATTTTGGGTTCAGGGCTCGGTGTGCTTGCTGATGAAATTGAAAACCCTGTGAAAATTGCTTACAACCGCATCCCTGATTTTCCGGTTTCAACGGTTGAAGGGCATGCCGGGCAGCTCGTTTTCGGAACGCTTTCCGGAAAAGAAGTAGTGGCCATGCAAGGTCGTTTTCATTATTATGAGGGATATTCATTTGAGCAGGTTACTTTCCCTGTGCGCGTGATGAAGGCACTTGGGGTCGAAACAATTATTGTGACAAATGCAGCGGGCGGGATTAATGAATCATTCCATCCGGGAGATTTGATGATTATTGAGGATCACATTAATAATATGGGAGGCAATCCGCTCATTGGTCCTAATGATAACGAGCTGGGTGTCCGCTTTCCTGATATGTCAGAAGCCTACAGCAGGAAGCTGCGAAAGCTTGCAAAGGAGACGGCTGAAAAAATTAATTTATCTGTGCAAGAAGGCGTGTATGTCGGCAACACAGGTCCTGTATATGAAACACCGGCAGAGGTCCGAATGGCTCGGATAATGGGCGGAGATGCTGTTGGAATGTCAACGGTGCCGGAAGTCATTGTTGCCCGCCACGGCGGCATGGAAGTGCTTGGCATCTCCTGCATCTCTAACATGGCTGCCGGGATTCTCGATCAGCCGCTCACACACGACGAAGTGATGGAAACGACTGAACGAGTCCGGGCTGATTTTCTTCGTTATGTAAAAGAAATCGTAAAATCAATGTAAGGGGTGATTGGATGAGAATGGTCGATCTTATTCAGAAAAAGCGCGATGGAGAGCAGTTAACCACGGAAGAGATTCAATTCATCGTGGAAGGATATACGAATGGCACAATTCCTGACTATCAAGTAAGTGCCTGGCTGATGGCCGTTTATTTTCAAAATATGACGGAAAAAGAGCGTGCTGACTTAACGATGGCTATGGTAGCCTCAGGTGATCAAATCGACCTGCGGGCGATTGAAGGCGTAAAGGTAGATAAGCATTCGACTGGAGGAGTAGGCGATACGACAACGCTTGTGCTTGGTCCTCTTGTAGCTGCTGCAGGTGTGCCGGTTGCGAAAATGAGCGGCCGCGGTCTGGGCCATACAGGCGGCACGATTGACAAGCTGGAAGCCATTGAGGGCTTTCATGTAGAAATTACAAACGAACAGTTTATTGAGCTCGTCAATAAAAATAAGATTGCCATTATCGGTCAAAGCGGCAATTTAACTCCGGCCGACAAAAAGCTTTATTCACTCAGGGATGTGACGGCTACAGTAAACAGCATCCCATTGATTGCCAGCTCCATTATGAGCAAAAAGATTGCTGCTGGAGCGGATGCGATCGTTCTGGATGTAAAGACCGGAGCGGGCGCTTTTATGAAAACATTGGAAGATTCAAGAGAACTGGCTAAAGCGATGGTGAATATTGGGAATAATGTAGGCCGGAAAACCATGGCTGTTATTTCCGATATGAGCCAGCCGTTGGGCTTTGCTATCGGTAATGCGCTTGAAGTAAAGGAAGCGATTGATACGCTCAAGGGCGAAGGCCCTGAAGATTTAACAGAGCTGTGTCTGGTCCTTGGAAGCCATATGGTTTATGCTGCCGGAAAAGCCGATACGCTTGAAGAAGCCCGCCAAACGCTTCTTAAGCTAATCAATAACGGAGAGGCTTTGGCGAAATTCAAGCTCTTTATTGAAGCGCAAGGAGGAGACGGATCAGTTGTCGACCATCCGGAGCGGCTGCCGCAGGCGAAATACCAAATCGAACTGCCAGCAAAAAACGATGGCTGGGTAGCTGAAATTATTGCCGATCATGTCGGTACCGCAGCCATGTGGCTTGGCGCTGGCCGGGCGACGAAAGAGTCGGAAATTGACCTTGCTGTAGGAATGATGCTGAACAAAAAGATCGGTGCAAGTGTAAAAGCCGGCGAGTCACTTGCTACTATCTACAGCAACGACAAAGAAATTGAACACGTTAAAGAAGAACTGTATAGAAGCATCATTCTTTCTGAGGAAAAAGTAGAATCACCTCGCTTGATTCATGAGGAGATCACAGACTAGTCCTTTTGCTGCCTGTCTCGCTATGTTCGGTGATTGAAAGAGAAGCGGCATCAGAAAGCAAGTGAATGATCAACACCTGAAAGAAGCATCTTTTTTAGAGGATGCTTCTTTTTTTGTATAAAAATAGCCAATGTGGAAAAAATGGGTGTATATCAAATGGGAATTTTACCACTACACTGGAGGTCATTACATGATGAAGCGAATATTTCTATCAATAGTTGCCATTTTATTCATTTTTTCTGCTATTTCACCTTCTTTTGCCGTTCACGCTGCAGAAGAAAAAGTGAAACTGGCTGAGCAATCTAAATCTGCTGTTTTATTGGAACGGGATACAGGTGCCGTTTTGTTTGATAAAAATAGCCACAAACCGCTCCCGCCGGCTTCAATGACAAAGATTATGACGATGCTTCTTATTATGGAAGCCATTGAAGATAAAAAACTGACATGGGACGAAAAAGTCCGTACAAGTGAATACGCAGCATCAATGGGCGGTTCGCAAATTTTTCTGGAGCCCGGCGAAGAGATGACGGTCCGTGAAATGATGAAAGGCATCGCTATTGGTTCTGCTAACGATGCTTCTGTTGCCATGGCTGAACGGGTGGCAGGCAGTGAAGAAATGTTCGTAAAAAAAATGAATCAAAAAGCGAAAGAGCTCGGTTTAAAACAAACAAAATTTAAAAATGCCACCGGTCTGCCGAAAAAAGGGCATTACAGTTCCGCATACGACATGGCCATGATGGCAAAGGAGCTGCTGAGGTATGAGAATATTACAAAATATACCGGTAAATATGAGGATTTTCTGCGCGAGGATAGCGATAAAAAATTCTGGCTTGTGAACACGAATCGGCTGATTAAATTTTATCCAGGTGTAGATGGATTAAAAACAGGTTTTACAAATGAAGCCAAATATTGTTTGACGGCTACCGCTTCAAAAGGAAATATGAGAGTAATCGCTGTCGTATTTGGGGCGCCGACACCAAAGGAAAGAAACGCTCAAATTACCGAGATGCTTGATTATGGCTTTCATCAATATGAAGTAACTCCTTTATATGGAAAAGGAAAGACCATTAGTTCTGTCCCGGTATCTAAAGGGGACAAAGCGGCAGTCCGCCTGGAAACAGCTGATAAAATTTCCGTGCTAATGAAAAAAGGAGAGAAGAAGGGAAAATTTTCAAAAAGGGTAGAGATAAAGAAAGAATTGCAGGCACCGATTAAGAAAGGCGAGGTGCTTGGGGAGCTGACGATTAAAGAAGATGGAAAAGTCGTATCCAAAACCCCGCTTATCGCAAAAGAAACAGTCAAACGGGCGAGCTGGTGGCAATTTTACAAAAAAGTATTTCACTCTTTCTCAAAAACAAACGGCAGCTAATGGCGAAAGAAAGGCTCTTTTAGCGAATTCATTCTAGTTTTGTCACAGGGAAGGATTGCCTGGCGGCATCGTCGAATTGCTCTCTATCAAGAAAAAAGGGGGAGAATGCTAATGAGTTTAACAATGGAGCTTGAAGTGATCGATCAAGTGCTCTGCCTGCGGCTGGCGGGTGAATTGGATCATCATACAGCTGAATCACTGCGCGAACAGGCGAGTGAAGCGATTGAACGGGAAGGTGTGCGGCACATTATTTTAAATATAGGCGATCTAACATTTATGGACAGCTCAGGTCTTGGGGTGATTTTAGGCCGTTATAAGCATATCAAGCAAAAGGATGGAGAAATGGTTGTATGTTCGATTTCTCCGGCAGTCCGCAGGCTGTTTGAAATGTCCGGCCTCTTTAAGATTGTCCGCATGGAGGCGTCAGAACAAGCGGCGCTGGAGCGATTGGGGGCGGCTTGTTATGAGAAATGAAATGACTATCCAATTCAGTGCGCTCAGCGAAAATGAATCATTCGCAAGAATCACTGTTGCTGCTTTCGTTGCTCAGCTAGATCCGACACTGGATGAATTGACAGAAATTAAGACAGTGGTTTCAGAGGCAGTCACCAATGCCATCATTCATGGGTACGAAGGAAATCCCGCAGGAATCGTTTATATTTCTGCCGTTTTGGAGGATGGCATTGTCGATCTTGTGATCCGTGACGAAGGGATCGGTATGGAGAATGTCGAGGAAGCCAGGGAGCCGCTGTTTACAACGAAGCCTGAACTAGAACGGTCGGGCATGGGATTTACCATTATGGAAAATTTCATGGATGAAATCGAAGTCATTTCGCACAAAGGAACAGGAACAGTGATCCGTTTAAAAAAGCAGCTTGCAAATAAAAAAGCCATGTGCAATTAAGGGGCCCGGCCATGGATGTCGAAACGAAAAAACAAAAGACGGAAATTTTATCAGATGCCCAGCTGAAGCAGCTCATAAAAGAGAGCCAGGAAGGGAATCAGGAAGCGCGGGATACGATCGTTGAACGCAACATGAGACTTGTTTGGTCTGTTGTCCAGCGCTTTATGAACCGGGGGTATGATCCGGATGATTTATTCCAAATTGGCTGCATCGGCTTATTGAAGTCAGTGGACAAATTTAATTTAAGCTATGATGTGAAATTTTCAACGTACGCCGTACCGATGATCATCGGTGAAATTCAGCGGTTTATCCGTGACGACGGAACTGTCAAGGTTAGCCGGTCTTTAAAGGAAATGAGCAATAAAATCCGCCGGGCGCGCGAGGAATTGCTGAAGCTGAATAGTCGGACGCCAACCATTCAGGAAATAGCAAGCTATCTTGATATTTCTCCAGAGGAAGCCATTATGGCCCAAGAAGCAGCCCGTTCTCCATCTTCTATTCATGAAACAGTGTATGAAAATGATGGCGACCCGATTACATTGCTTGATCAGATGGCTGATAAAAGCAGTGAACACCCTTTTGATCAGGTCATACTAAAAGAGGCAATCAGGGAGCTGGAAGAACGGGAACGGCTGATTGTGTATTTGCGCTATTATAAAGATCAAACCCAATCCGAAGTAGCTGTCCGGCTCGGGATATCGCAAGTACAAGTGTCCAGGCTGGAGAAGAAAATTCTTTCCCAGATGAAAGAGCGAATGAACGCCCCATAATAAAGCCAGTCAGGTATTTTGCCTGACTGGCTTTATTTCGTCTGGAAAGCGGTGCATGATTCTTCCTGTTCCGCCCATACTAACTATTAACAATTTATTTAACAGGGTGGGAGAATGATGGAAGTTCCGATTTACATCCGGCTTCACCACCGCATCCGGCACCGGGCGGACCTGCCAGTGCAGCTTAGGGACATTGCCGAAGTGAGTGCGCCGGAAAACATATTGTCCGATTTATTAGCTACAGTCATTCATGAGATCAGGCAGAGAGACGGAAAGGTTGTCATCATTGATGCCATGACCGTAGTAGAAAAGCTAAACCGGCATTGGCCGGGTGTTGACATTCAGTTTATCGGGCCGCCCCAGACGATTGTTGAAACACCGCCGCCAAAGAAGAAGCTGCCCTTGCTGATTTTTTCATTCGTCTGGTGTCTATTATTTGTTGGTGCAGCCCTTACAATTATGAATTTCCATGAAGATGTCAGTATGCGCGAGGTACACATTCAACTGTATGAAATTGTGACTGGAAAAAAAACACAGTACCCGCTGATCTTTCAAATCCCTTATTCCATTGGATTGGGAACAGGAATGGTGCTGTTTTTCAATCATTTGTTCAAAAAGAGACTGAACGAAGAGCCAAGCCCGCTTGAGGTAGAAATGTTTAATTACCAGCAAAATCTTGATCAGTACATGATTTTGCATGAAAGGAAAGAAAATAAGAAAAATGATGAATCTTCTTCATGATCTCCTCCTTGCATGTGCAGGCTTTGCCGGAGGCTTGGCGGTAGGGGCTGGCTATGTTGGTTTTATTACGGTTTTAGGCATTATTCCCCGCTTGATGCAGATCACGGCTACATGGGAGAAAATCAGAAGCTATGAATGGGCGGTGATTGCGGGGGTACTGGCGGGAACACTTGTCAGCTTTATCCCATTTACTCTGGGGCTGCCGCCCTTTGTACTTATCCCTGTTGGGTTATTGAGCGGAATTTTTATTGGCCTGCTGGCGGCTGCTTTAACGGAAGTATTGAACGTTTTCCCGATTTTAGCCAAAAGAATTGGCATTCATGCCCATATTATCGCGCTTATGATGGCCATCGCACTCGGAAAAGTGGCCGGCTCATTGTTTCATTGGCTTTATCTTGTTTATCAGCAAAGGGTTTGATTCAGACAGCAAGGAGGAGTGTATATGATAGATCAAAGGGTTCCAAAAGATCCGGAAAAGATGGACAGGATTATGAAAGAGGAAATGGGCCTCGGAAAAAGCTTTGATACCGGGGTGCGAAAGTTTACCATACTTGGGAAGCAGGTTCATATTTATTATATTAATGGCTTGGCGGATTCCGATGCGATTATTAAGCTGCTCACCGTGCTGACACGCCTTGAAGGAAAAGAGAAACGAAGCTTGCATGCTGCCGAGACGATTGAGAATCATCTTGCCCATGAATCTGTCCAGCCTGTGGAGAAAATCGAAGATGTCATTGTTCAAGTGATGTCGGGGCTGATGGCCGTTGTTATTGAAGGAAGCGATAAAGCGCTGATCGTAGACGTGCGCAGCTATCCGGGCCGCCAGCCAGAGGAGCCGGATACAGAAAAAGTCGTTCGCGGTTCGCGGGACGGCTATGTGGAGAATATTATTGTTAACACGGCGCTGACGAGAAGAAGGATCAGAGATGGCCGCCTCCGGTTTGAAATAACAAAAGTCGGAAAACGTTCAAAAACGGATATCGCGATCGGCTATATTGAAGGGGTGGCAGATCCCCATCTTGTTGAGATCGTTAAGAAGGAGCTGGACTCCATTAACATTGATGGAATCCCGATGACTGATAAAACGATCGAGGAATTTATCGTCAAGCAAGGGTACAACCCGTATCCAATCGTCCGCTACACAGAAAGGGCTGATATCGGCGCCGTTCATTTGCTGGAGGGGCATGTTCTGCTGTTCGTGGATACATCTCCAAGTGTTATTATTTTGCCGGCTACTTTCTTTCATCATATGCAGCATGCAGAAGAATATCGCCAATCTCCGGCTGTGGGCACCTTTGTCCGCTGGGTGCGCTTTATTGGTGTGATGCTTTCTTTGTTTTTGCTGCCGTTCTGGCTGCTCGTTTCCAAGGAGCCGGAGCTGCTTCCGAAGGCAATGGAGTTTATTGGACCCAATAAAGAAACCAATATTCCGCTTGTTTTGCAGCTGTTTATTGCGGATATCGGGATTGAGTTTTTAAGAATCGCTGCCATTCACACCCCTACCCCGTTGTCAACGGCCATGGGGTTAATCGCAGCTGTGCTTATCGGACAAATTGCGATAGATGTTGGGTTATTTGTACCTGAGGTCATTTTATATGTCGCTATTGCCGGGATCGGCACATTCGCTACGCCAAGTTATGAAGTCAGTATTGCCAATAAGCTCTTCCGGATGTTTTTATTGGCTATCGTTGCCCTGTTTAAGGTGCCGGGCTTTATGATCGGCAGTACACTGATTATTATTTATCTGGCCCGCATGCGCGCCTTGAATACCCCATACTTGTGGCCGCTGCTTCCATTTGATCCAAAAGCATTTTCCCAAGTGTTTATCCGGCGGGCAATTCCGGGCTCCAGGCTTCGGCCAAGCATTGTTCACCCTGAAGACCCTTATCGGCAGCCGTCAGAAAAATAACGATGTTGAGGCGAGAAGCAATGTATGGTATATTACTTTTAATCTAAAGTTTGTTTGCTGATAGACAGCCTGCCGGAGAGCAGCTGTCTATTTCTTCTAAGGTATATTGGTGATAAGTCAATAAGACCGGCAGACAAAACTCCAAGAATCGAGGTGAGGGCATGCATACATATGGGACGGCCTGCATAAATAAAGAAGGCCATTTAGAAGTCGGAGGAATTGATGTTGTCAGCCTGGCTGAACATTATGGAACCCCCTTGTACATCTATGATGTCGCACTGATCCGGCAAAGAGCCCGGGGGTTTAAAGACACATTCGAACAGCTCGGCATCACTGCTCAGGTTGCTTATGCAAGCAAAGCATTTGCAGCGATCGGCATGATGCAGCTGGCGAACCAAGAAGGCCTGTCTCTTGATGTGGTTTCTGGCGGGGAGCTTTATACCGCGATGAAAGCGGGATTTCCTGCTGAACGCATTCATTTTCATGGGAACAATAAGAGCCGGGAAGAATTGATTATGGCTCTTGAGTACGGCATCGGCTGCATTGTTGTGGACAACTTTTATGAACTGGAACTCCTGGAGTCCCTTTGCAATGAAAAAGGAGAGAAGGTAAATATTTTACTTCGTGTAACGCCGGGTATTGAGGCTCACACGCATGACTACATTTTAACTGGCCAGGAAGACTCAAAGTTTGGGTTTGACTTAAACAACGGACAAGCGGAAGAAGCGCTGAGCCAAGCATTGGAGATGAAAGGGCTGGAAGTGCTTGGGCTCCATTGCCATATTGGCTCCCAAATTTTTGAAACGACAGGCTTTAAACTTGCTGCTGAAAAAATTATTCAAAAACTGTCCGAATGGAAACACTCTTGTCAATTTGAATCCAAAGTGTTAAATCTTGGCGGGGGATTTGGCATTCGGTATACAGAAGAAGATGAGCCATTAGCGCCATCCAAGTATGTGGAAGAGATTATTAAAGAAGTGCAAAAGAAAACGGAAGAGCTTGGTCTTGCTATGCCTGAAATCTGGATTGAGCCGGGCCGTTCACTCGTTGGCGATGCCGGAATTACTTTATATCGCATTGGCTCGGAAAAGTCGGTGCCTGAGGTAAGGAAATATTTAGCTGTAGATGGCGGGATGAATGATAATATCCGTCCAGCCCTTTATGATGCAAAATATGAAGCGGTTCTTGCTAACCGGGCAAACGATCCAGTGGAAGAAACGGTGTCGATTGCAGGGAAATGCTGCGAATCCGGTGATATGCTTATCTGGGATTTGCCGCTTCCTAAGGCCTCGCACGATGACTTGCTCGCTGTGTTTTGCACCGGTGCTTATGGATATTCAATGGCAAATAATTACAACCGTATTCCGCGGCCGCCAGTGGTATTTGTAGAGAACAGCCAGGCGGAATTAGTCATTAAACGGGAAAGCTACGACGATTTGGTAAAGCTGGATTTACCTTTAAACGTAACAGTAAAACAGTAGCTTGCCGCCTTCAATTAGAGGTGAAACATGTTGGATAAGAAAAATATCATGCTCTTTATTATATTGCTATTATTCTCTATCGGTTGGGGACTGTACTACGTATTTTTTATTGTACAGTAACCAAGGGGAAGTTGATTAATAGGAAGAGTTTTAGTAAGATGGTAAATGACCAATAAATAAGGAAAAAATAGTAATTTAAACTGAAGAGGGACTTGGGATGCTCATTCGTTATAAGAAAGCTTTTGAAAAGATAGCTATGGGTTTACTGTCGTTCATGCCTGAAGAAAAAGATATTAAAAAGCTGCAAGAGACGATGAAATTATACGATGAAGCAGAGGATTGGCAGCTGTATTTATGGAAAGAAGAAGATATCGTTGGCGCGATAGGAGCCAGAATTACAGCAGATGAAGTGAAGATTCAGCATATTAGTGTCAATCCTTCTTTCAGACAGGAAGGGATTGGCAAGAAGATGTTAAGAGCATTGAAAGACATTTATTCAGATAAGCGACTCGTACCTAATTCGTCTATATCTGCTTTCTTTTACAAATGTGAACAAGAAGAAGACCCGGTACAATGATACCCGGGTCTTCTTCTTTGTGAAAAAGTATTTCTAAAGATTCGCAGATTGGTCTGCCGTTTGGCCATGCCGCTGTTTTAATGCCTGCTCGCGGGCGTTGAGAATAGGCGAACGGTCCCTCAGCAAATGTTTGTTGCGCAAATAAGCTGCATCTTTTTCTAAGATAGAAGGTGTGCAGCTTTGATGGAAGCTGCGGTATTGAAGAACTACTTCTTTGTCCAAAAATGGGATAGCCATCTCGGCAAAGGCTTTTCCTTCAGTTATTTCTTGCAGGCGGCAGGAAAGCTGGCGAAGGAAAGCTTCGCTGTCAATTCCAAGCCCCGCTAATTCGCCTGTTCGGCTTTGAAGGATTTTCAGCGCTTTAGCTGCCATTTTTTGAGCGCCGGCAAAATTGCCTCGCCGGTGGTGATATAAAGAAACGGCTGTTTGAATCAGCCCGACCCAAACAGAATCCCGGGATTGATCAGTTTTTTCTTTCCAATATTCCTCAAGCACCTCGTGGCATTCAAAATAATCATGACTTTCATGAAAGTGAGCCAAAAAACTTAAATACGGCAACGGAAAAGAATACATGAACATCCTCCCAAATTGATGTGCGTACTTTCTCTACTTTACCACGTCCCTGACCTTTCAATCAAATTGAAAAAATGGCTGGACACCGAACAGTATTCCTCTATACTAAAAAAGGAGACAGTGAAAAGAACTGGTGATGATAAATGCAATATAATGTAAAAACAGAAGTGTTTGAAGGGCCGCTTGATTTGCTGCTTCATTTAATTCAGCGGCTGGAGATAGATATATATGACATCCCGATGACGGAAATTACCGAGCAATATCTTTTATTCATCCACGCGATGAAGGAACTGGAGCTGGATGTTGCCAGTGAGTATTTGGTGATGGCAGCCACACTTTTAGCGATTAAAAGCAAAACCTTGCTGCCTGTGCATGAGGAGGAATCAGCAGAGGAAGTGTGGGAAGAAGATCCTCGTGAAGAATTGGTCGGACAGCTGGTTGAATACAGAAAGTTTAAAGAGGCAGCTAAAAAGCTACAGGACAAAGAGCTGGAACGGGGACAATTTTTTACGAAAGCGCCAAGCGACTTAACGGCTTTCAGCAGTGAAGAGACAGCTCCTGCTGACTTGAATGTTACAGTATATGATATGCTTGGAGCCTTCCATAAGCTTCTCCGGCGCAAAAAATTAAAGCGCCCGTATGTGGCAAAGGTGTCACGGCAGGAAATTCCGATTGAAAAACGAATGCAGGATATTTTATTGAAGCTGAAGCAAACCCGGAAGCTGTTCACATTTAATGAACTGTTTCATGAGGGAGATAGAGAAGTATTAGTGGTGAGTTTTTTGGCAGTATTAGAGTTAATGAAACAAAATGAGATTATCGTAGAACAGCAGGGGAACTTTGCAGAGTTGTTTATCCAGGCGAAAGGAGAGGCGGAAGATGGCAATCGTTAACTGGCTGGGTATAACAGAGAGCCTGCTCTTTGCTGCAGGAGATGGCGGCTTAACGTTAAAGCAGCTGGCACAAGTACTGGAAGTGGAAGAGTTCGAGGCTGCGGGAATTATAGAAGAGCTAAAAGAAAAATATGAAAAAGAAGAAGAGCGGGGCATTGGCCTGATTGAACTGGCGGGTACTTACCAGCTTGCTACAAAAAGAGAGCACGCCCCTTACTTAAAAAAATTAGTGGAAAGCAGCCAGCCGCAAACACTTTCTCAAGCCGCGCTGGAAACTTTAGCCATCATCGCTTATAAACAGCCGATCACTCGAGCGGAAATTGAAGAAATTCGCGGCGTGAAAACAGAGAGCGCTCTCCATACACTGACGGCCAAAGGACTGGTTAAAGAAACCGGACGAAGTGAGGGACCGGGCCGGCCGATTTTATATGGCACCACAAAAGAGTTCCTTGATTGCTTTGGCTTAAAAGATTTAGCAGAGCTTCCTCCACTTTCTGAGGAGTCAATCTCTTCAGATCCGGAAGAAGCTGATTTGTTTTTTGAACAGTTTGAGCAAGTATTTGCGAACGAATCTTAAAAAGCGGCAACCGCCGCTTTTTTTATTTGTCTATTCATTCTAAATGTGCTCATTTGGCATATATTTGTACAAATGAGCAAGGGAGAGAAGAGTGAATGAGAAAAAAGCTGCCAATTGCTATCCTGGCTTTTCTGCTGATTCTAACATCCGGCACCTCCGCAGCAGCAGCCGGACCAAGTGCAGCGAGTGCTGTATTAATAGAACAGCAAAGCGGACGGGTCCTTTATGCGAAGAATCCGCATGCTGTTATGCGGATTGCCAGCATTACAAAAATTATGACGGCTATTCTAGCTATCGAATCGGACAAGCTGGATGAAAAGGTGAAGGTGAGTGAACGGGCTGTACACACAGAGGGCTCCTCTATTTATTTAAAAAAAGGGGAAAAAATCCCGCTGGAGGATTTAGTGTATGGCTTAATGCTCCGCTCGGGAAATGATGCAGCAGTGGCGATTGCTGAGCACGTCGGCGGAAGCCTGGACGGGTTCGTTTACTTAATGAATGAAAAAGCAAAAGAAATCGGTATGAAAGACACATACTTTGCTAATCCGCACGGACTTGATGACAGCGAGAAGCATCGTTCTACCGCTTATGATATGGCTATTTTGACCAGGTATGCGATGAAAAATGCCACATACCGGAAAATTTCTGGAACTGAAGTTTATCGTTCTCCTGATCCGGAAGGCGATTGGGATCGGATTTGGTACAACAAAAACCGTTTGCTGACTGAGAAGTACAAGTATTGCACTGGAGGGAAAACGGGTTATACAAAAAAAGCGAAAAGGACACTTGTTACAACAGCAACAAAAGGCGACCTTGACTTGATTGCTGTCACACTGAATGCCCCTGACGATTGGAACGATCATATTTATCTTTATGACCAAGGATTTTCAAAGTACGATCCTAAAGTTATTTTGGAAAAAGGCGAAGTACAAGCAGGCAATCACCCCTTTTACAAAGGTCATCTTTATGTAAAGCGTGAGGTTCTCTATCCGTTGACGAAGAAAGAGGAGCAGCAGGTAACCGTTCGCTATCGCATGCTGAAGCCGAAAAAGCAGTGGGAGGAAGATGGACAAGTACCGGATGTGGTTGGCGAGGCAGACATTTACTTGAAGAAGAAGAAGCTGGATTCATTGCCCGTGTACTACAAAGGAGAGAAGCAGAAAAAAGAGCAATCAATTTGGCAAAAGTGGAAGGAATGGTTGTCTTGAAGAACGGCGGGATAAAGAATGGTTAACTTTATATGGGTAGGACTGACAATCATCGGTCTCATCTTCGCAGCCGTTAACGGAAAGATGGACGAGGTGAACGAAGCGGTATTTAAATCAGCGGGGGAAGCCGTAACGATTTGTATCGGGCTGGTCAGCGTCCTTGTGTTTTGGCTTGGCTTGATGAGAATAGCGGAAGAGGCTGGCTTGCTTAAACAGCTGGCCCGGCTGTTTGAACCATTTGCTAGAAGGCTTTTTCCTGATGTCCCCTCCGGCCATCCGGCAATGGGGTATATCCTTTCCAATATGACCGCTAATTTTTTCGGTCTCGGAAATGCAGCTACGCCGCTCGGCATTAAAGCGATGGAGGAGCTGAAGAGGCTCAATGGCGGAAAAGCAGAAGCAAGCCGCTCCATGATCACGTTTCTTGCTATTAATACCTCAAGTATTACTCTTATTCCAACGACCGTGCTCGCCATCCGCTTCTCCTATCATTCTGCTTCACCAGCTGAAATTATCGCCCCGACGATTTGTGCGACCGCTTGCTCAACGGTCGCTGCTATTGCCATTGACCGCTTTTTTTATAGAAGAAGGAAAAAGAGGGAGGAGAAGTAATTGGCATGGCTTTCTCTCATATCAATGTGGCTAATTCCGGGAATGATCGCATTTATTCTCCTATACGGGACATTTAAAAAGGTGCCCACCTATGAGAGTTTTGTAGAAGGGGGAAAAGAAGGCATTCACATAGCTGTGTCTATTGTTCCTTATTTAATTGGAATGATGGTGGCCATCGGGATATTTCGGGCTTCAGGCGCGCTGGATAGTTTAGTAGAATGGGTGCGCCCGCTGCTGCTCTGGATTGGTTTGCCGCCGGAGGTATTTCCGCTGGCGATCATCCGGCCAATCTCGGGAAATGCAGCCCTTGGAATGGTCAGTGATCTTATTGCTGTTCACGGGCCCGATTCTTTTATCGGCCGTCTGGCATCGGTTATGCAAGGCAGCACGGACACGACCTTTTATGTTTTAACCGTTTATTTTGGAGCGGTCGGCATCAAAAGAATGGGAGATGCCTTAAAGGTCGGATTATGGGCAGATGTGGCTGGATTTATTGCAGCACTTGTGATCGTTTCTTGGATGTTTTAAAGACTGGATATAGTTGCAAGACACCCCTGCGGAGAAGCTTGTTGCTTTTCGCAGGGGGTTTTTTTGTTCTTCTGCATTTTCTGGAGAGGTCTCTTTCTTTTCTTATTTGAATGGATGTGTAATAATGCATAAGGACACATAATGAAACGTTGAGGTGAAGAAAATGGAACGGCTGCAAAAGGTAATTGCCCAAGCCGGTATAGCTTCCAGGCGAAAAGCGGAAGAGCTGATCGTAGAAGGAAAAGTAAAGGTAAATGGCAAAATAGTGAAAGAACTTGGCACGAAGGTAGGAGCTTCTGACCGGGTGGAAGTCGGCGGAGTGCCGATCGAGCGAGAAAGAAAGGTTTATTATTTATTTTATAAGCCGCGCGGCGTCATTTCGGCTGTATCGGATGACAAGCAGCGCAAAGTAGTGACCGATTTTTTCCCTTTTGTAGAACAGCGGATTTTCCCGATCGGCCGCTTGGACTATGATACATCCGGTTTGCTGCTTTTGACCAATGATGGAGAGTTCGCCAATCTGCTCACACACCCCCGCTACCAAATTGATAAAACATACGTAGCCCGTCTAAACGGAATCCCGCAGCGCTATTTGCTTAAAAGGCTCGCGGATGGCATCCAGCTTGAAGACGGGAAGACAGCTCCTGCAAAAGTGAAGGAATTGTCTATCGATAAAAGAAAGCAGCGGGCGCTCATAGAGATCACGATCCATGAAGG
Organism: Bacillus badius NBRC 15713; assembly: GCF_001591605.1. Lineage (GTDB taxonomy): Bacteria > Bacillota > Bacilli > Bacillales > Domibacillaceae > Pseudobacillus > Pseudobacillus badius. The sequence continues at coordinate 179,636 of NZ_BCVF01000001.1, forward strand.
CAGAAACCGTCAAGTGCGGCGGATGTTTGAAGCCATCGGTTTTGAAGTGCAAAAGCTGAAAAGAGAACGCTATGCCTTTTTAAATTTAAATGGATTAAATGCCGGGGAATTCCGGGAGTTGACGACACATGAAGTGAAACGCCTGCGCACGATGGCAGAGACAGGCTCTTTGCGGTAGGAAATGAAACTGTCACATATCCTTCAAATCCCTTAACTACAGGCCAAAAAACAAAATGATATAATAGGGATGGTTTTGGATTTTTTTGTCGAAGTAAGAAAGACAGGGAATCCTTCCGTTAGTTGAAGGGTAAGTAGAAAATTGCATGTCGATACTTCATAAGGAGGGCCTAGGGGTTTGAACAAAAAGAAAAAAAGGCTGATCGTCCGCTCCATTATTTTAGCTGTATTGGCGCTGGCGGTTGGCTATACATTTTATTCAAATTTGACAAAAGAAGAGCGCCATAACCTGCGAAAAGGTGATGAAGCACCTGATTTTGTATTAACGGATTTGGCAGGAGAAACACGCCAATTGTCAGATTATAAAGGCAAAGGTGTTTTCTTGAACTTTTGGGGCAGCTGGTGCGATCCGTGCAAAAAAGAAATGCCGCACATGGAAAAACTGGCAAAAGAGTATAAATCCCAAGGAGTAGAAGTTCTTGCTGTTAATGTCGGCGACTCCGAACTGCAGACTAAAAAATTCGCTAAGCAATATGGATTAACGTTTCCTATTGCTATTGATTCGACGAAAGAAGTTCAAGATGCTTACAATATTACTCCGCTTCCGGCTACTTTTATGATCAGTCCTGATGGAAAGATTGAAGAGATTGTTATTGGTGGATTAGTGAAAGAAGAACAGGTGAGAACTTTGTTTGACAAAGTAAAACCTTAACTTAAGGAGTTTTAGTATGGCGAAAGTAAAGTGTGAATGTGGCCACGTCAATCCACATGGAACCATTTTGTGCGAGTCATGCGGCAGGGCGCTGACAGAAGAGGCTCAGAAAGAAAAGCTTCATGATATGCGCTACGAAGGCAGTGCCCGCCGCTCGCAAACGTATAACAAAACGATTATTGATAAGATTTGGAATTTCTTCTCCTCTGTTAAAGTGGGCATTTGGCTGATTGTGTTAACCTTGATCGCTTCCTCTATTGGGACGATTTTTCCGCAAAAGCTGTTTATACCGAACAACGTATCACCGGAGACATACTATGAAGAGACTTACGGAACAGCCGGCAAAATCTATTACACGCTTGGATTCCATGATTTATATAATTCTATTTGGTTTATTGGCTTAATTGCAGCGATCGGCGTGTCACTTGTGATTTGCAGTCTTGACCGTGTTATTCCTTTATACCGGGCGTTGAAAAATCAGCGTGTGGCACGCCATGGTTCTTTTATGAAAAAACAGCGCTTATTTGCTTTGAAAGAAGAGAAGCTTCAACCTGAAGAAATTGAAAAAGTAAAAGAAAAATTAAAAAGCAAACGTTATCATATCCGTGAAGAAGATGGAAGTCTGCTGGCGGAAAAGGGACGTTTTTCCCGCTGGGGACCTTATGTCAATCATATCGGATTAATCATCTTTTTAATTGGCGCCATGCTCCGTTCGTCTGAAGGAATGTATACCGATGAAATGCTATGGATTCGCGAGGGAGAGACTCTGGAAATCCCCGGGACGCAGGGTGAGTTTTACTTAAAAAACGAAAAGTTTACCATTGAAAATTACGATAAAGAAAAGGATCCGGAAGTCTTTAAAGAGGCGCTTGAACGAACAGGCGGCGTTGTAAAGAATTATCAAACGGATGCTGTTCTTTACCGGGATGAAAACCGCGATCTTCCAGGAGCGAAGCCAAAGCTTGTCAAAGTGAAAGAAGAGAAGATCCGGGTAAACGAGCCGTTGAAATTTGACAAGTTTGCTCTCTATCAAGACAGCTACAGCAAAGATGAAATGAAAGCGATGGAGTTTGCGCTTGCAAACAAGGAAACACAAAAAGAAGCCGGCAGAGTCAAAGTGGATCTGTTCAATCCGAAAGATACATATGATCTTGGCAACGGATATAAGGTAGAAATTGTCGGCTACTATCCGGACTATGATGGAATAGGGTCAGACGGAGAACCGAAAACAAAGTCTCCGCTTCCAAACAATCCGGCTTTCTTGTTCAAAATGTTTTCACCGGAGCATCCAAAGGGAGAAATCAGCTTTACAGCGATTCGCCAAACGCTTGAGCCTGTAGGGGAAACCGATTATAAAATGGAATTCCGGGGAATTGAAACACGGAATATTTCAGCTTTAACCGTGCGTAAAGATTTAACTTTATGGATTCTTGGTATTGGCGGAGCGATCTTTATGATCGGAGTCATCCAGGGAGCTTATTGGAACCATCGCCGTTTATGGATTCGTCAAATAGATGGCGAAGTGTATGTCGCTGCCCATACGAATAAAAACTGGCACGGGTTAAAGCGGGAAATCAATTCGGTATTGGAGGGCACAGCTATTCCGGTGCCTGAAGACCAGCAAGGCTAAGGAAAGAATAGCGAAGGGAACTTTGCTTGATGCGAGCATCGTTTTATTCTTAAATCAATGAATCATCGACCGCCGTGTGGCCGCAGATTAATTTAAAAGGAGGAATCGCCCGATGTCCGATTTAGTCCAATGGAGCGGAAACTTGCTTTATGCTTCATTTATTATGTATTTAATCGCTACATTTTTCTTCGGCGGAGCTATCCGTCCGAAGAAAAATGGGCAAAAACAGGAAGAAAACCGCTGGGGAAAAATAGGGATTACCGTAGCGGTTATCGGCTTTATCGCTCAGCTTGGCTACTTTTTTACCCGCTGGGCCGCCTCAGGTCATGCGCCTGTAAGTAATTTATTTGAATTTATCACGTTCTTCTCCATGATGTTAGTGGGCGCATTTATTATTATTTATTTTATGTACCGTTTGCCGGTGCTGGGTGTATTTGCGCTTCCGGTCGCGCTTGTCATTATTGCCTATGCAAGCATGTTTCCGCGCGATATCAGTCCGCTGATTCCGGCGCTGCAAAGTCAGTGGCTGCATATTCATGTCACAACTGTTGCCGCTGGTGAAGGAATTCTGGCGATCAGCTTTATTGCCGGCTTGATTTATTTAGTGAAAACGATTGATCAGTCCAAGCGCAGCAAACAGACCATTTGGCTTGAGCTGATTATGTACAGTCTGGTTGCTGTGGTTGGCTTCGTCGCCGTCACTACGACATTCACCCTATCTGGTTATGAAGCGAAATTTGAATATGTAAATAAAGATGGAAAAGCTGCTGAGGAGACATTCCATATTCCTGCGATTGTCGGTCCAAATGAGGGGAAACTGGTGACAGAGGATAAGTTTGAACCAATCGTGGACATGCCTGCCTTCATTAATGCAAAAAAACTAAATACGACGCTGTGGTCGCTGGCTGCAGGCGCGTTATTGTATGGCTTGATTCGTTTGCTTACAAGAAAACGAATGGGCGCTCTTGTTCAGCCGCTCGTTAAAAACGTTAATACCGACTTAATGGATGAAGTCAGTTACCGGGCGATTTTAATCGGATTTCCGGTTTTCACGCTTGGCGGTTTGATTTTCGCCATGATTTGGGCGCAAATTGCTTGGACAAGATTTTGGGGATGGGATCCAAAAGAGGTATGGGCTCTCATCACTTGGCTTTTCTATGCAGCCTTTTTACATTTGCGTTTATCAAAGGGCTGGCATGGCGAAAAGTCTGCTTGGCTGGCCGTCGTCGGGTTTGTCATCATTATGTTTAACCTTATTGCGGTCAATCTTGTTATTGCAGGTCTCCATTCTTACGCTTAACTGTCTCCGCCTCGGGCGGAGACTTTTTTGTGGAATAGGAATGAATTGAAAAACAACTTTGATTAGTTGATAATATAAACAGACAAGCTAGTTATAGAATGAATTTTATTGTGCAAACAGGGAGGAATTTAGGTGGATAACGAACTGAAAATTTTAGTCGTTGATGATGAAGAGAGAATACGTCGCTTGCTGCGCATGTACCTGGAAAGAGAGAATTATGAAGTGGATGAAGCGGAAGACGGCGAAGCAGCCCTTGAGCTCGCATTAAATAAAGAATATGATTGCATTTTACTTGATATTATGATGCCTGGTAAAGACGGCATCGAAGTGTGCAAGGAACTCCGTGAAAAAAAATCAACTCCTGTTATCATGCTGACAGCAAAAGGAGAAGAAGCAAACCGTGTACAAGGCTTTGAGGTAGGGACAGATGATTATATCGTCAAGCCGTTCAGTCCGCGGGAAGTTGTACTGCGAGTAAAAGCGCTGTTAAGAAGATCATCGCCGACGTCTTATTTACAAACAGATACGAAGTCTAAAGATCTAATCGTCTATCCGCATTTAACGATTGATAACGATGCCCACCGGGTCACTGCTGACGGGGAAGAAGTGAATTTAACCCCTAAGGAATATGAATTGCTATATTTTCTGGCGAAGTCCCCGGACAAAGTATTCGATCGGGAGCATTTATTGAAAGAAGTATGGCATTATGAGTTTTTTGGGGATTTGCGAACAGTTGATACACACGTAAAGCGCCTGCGCGAAAAGTTGAATAAAGTATCTGAAAAAGCTTCTAAGATGATTGTTACCGTTTGGGGCGTAGGCTATAAGTTCGAGGTAGTGAGTGAATGAAGCTTTGGAGGAGCGTAGTAGGGAAACTATGGATGACCATTTTGCTGCTTGTTTCCTTCGTCCTCTTTTTTCTTACGATCTTGTTGCTGGAGTTCTTTGAAAATTATCATACAAATGAAGTTGAAAGAGGATTATCTGAAACAGCCGTAAAGATCTCCAAGATCCTATCTGATCATGAAAACAAAAAGACAGGCATGGAGGTAGCGTGGGAGCTCGTTGATGAACCGGTTCATGTCATTATCGCAGAAAACAAGAAGACGTTTCATTATTCGCCGAATGATCCGGAGGCAGACAGGCTCAAGCGAAGTGAGGTTGTGAACAATCCGGTGCTTTCCAGTGTATTTACAGATAAAAAGCGGGTGAAAGCTGAGTTGGAGGTAGATGAATCCGGCCGTGGAAACCGTCATGAAAATTCCATTGCCATCGCCGTGCCTTTAGAGATGAACAAAGGGGAAGCCGGAGCTGTTATCATTTACCAATCACTGGAGGTAATTAAAGAAACATCTCATCAAACAACCAAGCTGATTCTGCTCGCTGCCGGCATTGCGATTTTCTTGACGACTATCTTTGCTTTTTTCTTGTCGACACGGATCACGGCTCCGCTGCGTAAAATGCGGGAAGCAGCCAATGAACTGACCAAGGGGAACTTTGATACGACTGTTCCTATTTTAACCACAGATGAAATCGGTGCGCTTGCTACTTCATTTAATCAAATGGCGAGGCAGCTCAATCATAATATTCATGCACTCAACCAGGAAAAAGAGCAGCTGGCGAGTATTCTAAGCAGTATGGCGGATGGGGTTATTACGTTTAATCGTGACGGCACCATTCTGATCACGAATCCGCCGGCGGAACGCTTTTTGCAAAACTGGTACTATGAAGTGGGCAAGGACCATCCACAGCAAATGATGCCATTGCTTGTTGAAGAGCTTTTGAAAGCGGCGGTTCAAACAGAGACAGAAAAGATTGGTGAGTTTTCTGTGCAGGGCCGTTCTTATGTCATTATCGTCAGCCCGCTTTACAATGGAAAAACAGTTCGCGGGGCAGTAGCGGTCGTTCGTGACATGACGGAAGAACGCCGTCTTGATAAGCTGCGAAAAGATTTCCTGGCGAACGTATCGCATGAGCTGCGGACGCCTATTTCGATGCTTCAGGGATATAGCGAAGCAATCATTGATGACATTGCGGCGACAGAGGATGAAAAAAGGGAAATGGCCCGAATTATTTATGATGAATCGCTTCGGATCGGGCGGCTGGTGAACGAGCTTTTGGATTTGGCTCGCATGGAAGCGGGACACATTTCCTTGAATATGGAGGAGGTAGATTTTCCTTCATTTATTCGCCGGGTGACCGATAAGTTCCAAGGTGTAGCGAAAGAGAAGGATATTGATTTAACATGGCAGATTCCAGATGAGAAAATCGTGACGAAGCTTGATCCCGACCGCATCGAACAAGTGTTGACCAACTTAATTGATAATGCTTTGCGCCATACGCCGGAGCACGGATTTGTCAAAGTAAGCTATGAGCTGAAAACAGATGGGCATCATGTATCGGTGCAAGACTCCGGGGCAGGCATTAGTGAGGAAGACTTGCCCTTTGTGTTCGAACGTTTTTATAAAGGAGATAAGGCTCGGACAAGAGGCCGTTCCGGCACTGGGCTAGGGCTTTCTATCGCGAAAAATATTATCTCTGCCCATAGCGGCAGCATTAAAGTGCAAAGCAAACTTGGAGAAGGAACGATTTTCTCCTTCCGCTTGCCGGCAGAATGATCGAATAGGCGTTCAGATAAGGAGTTTCGAAAAAGTAGTCATACTGGAAACGCTTTCCGTCATACAACTAAAAGGGCGATAAAAAAGCAAGTTGGAGGCGGTACATCATGAAAGACTACTTGAAGCGTTTTATGATTGCTTTACTTATGGCTCTATGTGTAAGCTTGTTAATGATCGGCGGAGGACTCGCTCAGTCCAAAAGCGAGAAAAAACAGTCGCTGGCTGAAAGAAGCTATCTGCAGGAAATGACAGAAGCGCTACATACAGGGAAAGCGGTCTCGCAACAATCGTTCTGAAGAGAAAAAACCTCTTGTGTCAGACTGCAGACAAACTGGGTGAAACTCCAGCTTGAACTGCAGTCTCTTTTATATTGTCTGTAGATAGGAACGGTTAATGGCTATTCTAAGCGGTTTGTTTTCCGCTGTCCGGCTGGTAATAGGGCAGCCGGACAACTAGGCTCGTTCAAATAGATGGCTCTGTTAAAGAAGTCTGAAGCAAGAGAATGCCCCTCTTGCTTTTTTTTTGGATGGTTGCTATTATTTAAGTACACCTATTGTTATTCACTTGTTGGTTTAACAGGGCAATAGCAGTAGAAAAAAACTTTATATTCATCTTCGGGGCAGGGTGAAATTCCCGACCGGCGGTATGGAAGCAATCGTTTCTGAGCCCGCGAGCCGAAAGGCTGATTTGGTGTGAAGCCAAAGCCGACAGTATAGTCTGGATGGGAGAAGATGAAGGTCTGCCGGCGTTCAAAATGTGCAGATTTGAACGTTTATTTGAGTATGACTTTTCTCCCTCAAGCCACCCGCTTGAGGGTTTGTCGTTTCTCGAGGTTTTTGGCAGCCTTTCTTCTTGTGAATGATGAATGAGAAGAAGGAGAGAATCATTGTGAAAAAAATGAATATCCGTACGTTAACGTCTGTGGGATTATTAAGCACGCTAGCTTATTTATTAATGCTGCTGAACTTTCCAATCCCGCCATTTCCGAGCTTTTTAATGATTGACTTTAGCGATATTCCTGCACTAATCGCTGCGATCATTTTTGGACCTCTTGCCGGTATCATGGTCGAGCTAGTAAAGAATGTGCTGGACTTCTTTATGACCGGAAGCCCAACAGGAGTGCCTGTCGGCCATTTAGCTAACTTCGTAGCGGGCATTACTTTTATTCTTCCTGTTTACTATGTATACAAAAAGTTTGAGTCAAAAAAAGGCTTGACTGTTGCTTTGGCAGCCGGAGCAGTCTTTATGGCTGTAATGATGAGTGTGTTGAACTACTATGTTATTTTGCCCGCATATACACTGTTCTTAAATGCACCTGCCATGAGCGCTCCCGAAACGAAGGAAATGGTCGTTTCCGCTATTTTGCCGTTTAATATGATTAAAGGAATAGTAATGGCTGTTGTATTTCTGCTCATTTACTCACGAATTTACGTGTGGATGCGCAAGCAAGCGGCCGTTTCATAACATACAGCTCACAAGGAAAGCCCTAAAAGTCCCTGAAAGACTTTTAGGGCTTTTGGTTTGTTTTTACAGGAATAAAGAACTTGAATGTAAGAGGTCATCGGGTATAATTATCCATGGAGAAAACTTGTTTTTATAGAAAATACAGATAAGGTGGGTTGAAATTGAGGTTTTCTGTAGGTAAAAAGTTGTATTTGGGTTTTATAGCTGTTTTATCCGCTTTAATCCTAGTAGGAGCTGTCGGCTATTTATCGGCAATGAGGTTGGACAAAGAATATACTTTCTTGCTGGATGATCGCGTCAAGAAAGTAGAAATGATTGATGAGCTGATTAGTATAGAAAAGGATGTATCGATCTATTCTCTTACATATTTTACTTTTGCTGAACAGAACAGCTTAGATGAAATCGAGAAAAAACAGCAAGAATTTGCGGATGTACATCGCCGTCTTGAACAAATGATTCAGCAGCCCAAAAATAAACAGCTGCTAAATGAAGTAAACGAAGCAGGTAGCCGCTATAATGAATTGGTCTCCAAAGCGCTTGAAAGCCATAAGCAAGGACTGGCGTCTCAAGCAGCGGCCTATAGCACCGAGGCTAGCGAGCAGGAAAAGAAGATGAAAGAGAAAGCGCTGGAATTGAGAAAAGCGCAGTCTGCTGAGTTAAGCAAAACGCGAGCTGATTTAGAAGCGTTTATTCAGGCAATGAAAATATTTCTTATTGCAGTCATTGCCGGTGGAACGGTCTTAAGCGGAGTCATCGCTTATTTCATTGCCCGCTCGATTACAGGGCCGGTAGGACGAGTAACAAGTGCTTTGCAGGAAGTGGCAGCCGGCAATTTACAAATAGAAGATTTGCATATAAAAAATAAGGACGAGATTGGTGAAATGGGCACCGCCTTTAACCGGATGATTCAAGATTTGCGGCGTATCTTAGGGAAGGTGAATCAGACAGCTCTTCAACTATCCGCTCAATCCCAGGAATTATCGGCTAGTGCTGAACAAAGTGCGGCTTCTTCACAATTAATGGCGCGTACAGCGGAAGAAAATATGAACGGCAGCAACAGTCAGAGAGAACTGATCGGCAAAGCAGTGATCTCTATGGATGAAATGTCTGCAGGCATTAAGCAAATCGCCGGCAGCAATGAAGAGATGCTTTATTCTGCAGAAACCGTAGGAGCTCTTGTGAACAAGGGAGAAAAAGTAACCGAAAATGTATCCAATCAAATTCACGATATTCACCAGTCCATTAAAGAAACTGAACGTTACATGGGGGTGCTGGAAAAACATGCATCCGACATTCAAAAAGTCACAAGCTTAATTACAGCTATTTCCGAGCAGACCAACTTGCTGGCTTTAAATGCAGCTATTGAAGCAGCACGCGCCGGAGAAGCAGGAAAAGGCTTCGCTGTAGTGGCCGAAGAGGTGCGAAAGCTGGCTGAACAATCAAAGGCTTCCGCCGGGGAAATTGCCAGCATGGTGAAAGAAATTCAAAAAGATACAGATTTGGCCGTCCTGTCTATTCAAGCGGGAAGCAGCAAAATTGAGCAGGGGTTGTCCGCCTCAAGCACTTCACGGAATGTGTTTCAGAATATAAAATCTTCGGTAGCTGATGTAGGGGAAAAGGTTGCAACGGTTTCAGCGGCTATCGAAGAATTAGAAGCGATGACGGAAGCTGTTGCCCAAAGTGCCCATCAAGTACGAGAGATCGCTGATAAGACGGCAGTGACAGCACACGATTCAAGTGCGGCAACGGAAGAGCAGCTGGCAGCTGTTGAACAAATAGCTGCGAGCACCCAAGCTCTATCCTCGCTGGCTGCAGAAATGCAATCAGAAGCGGGCAAGTTTAAAGTTTAATGCTGCACAACATCATAAAAAAACCCGGCGGGATTTTCCTCCCGCCGGATTTATTATTCATGTTTTAATGCGTCGCCTTCAAATGGCTCGTCTGCCACTTTAATGGAATCTGTTGGACAACCTTCAAATGCATCCTGCATATCTTCTTCCAACACTTCCGGTACAGGTGTATTTCCTTCGTTGTCATCTAAAATGACGAAGGCTAGTCCTTCATCATCATAATCGTAGATATCAGGCGCTGCTGCACCGCAAGCACCGCAAGCAATGCAAGTATCCTGATCGACAATTGTATATTTTGGCATGTCAAAACCTCCTAAGATCTATCCAAGCTATGTGGTGATATGTATCCACACTTGTGTGAAAACTCCTTCCCTCATTGTATATCCGATTAGTTTTCTTTTCAATCATAATTTCTTAATAAAAAAATGATAAGGCTTTCATTAGCAATTCCTCCACATACGAGGAATTTTGACAATTTTCATGGTAAAATAAATAAAAGTACAGAAAGGGAGGCAAGTGATGCCTTTTCTGCAAGTAATCTTATTAGTGATGATTAATCAAATAAACGGGCAAAGAACGGCTTCCTCTGTTTTTCACTTATTAAAGGGGAAGAAGTCGTCACAGACGATACAGGATGCTCAATTATATCAATTAGACAAATGGTTTCAAACGGCTTCCTTCCTTGAGAGAGTCTCATTTGAGCAAATGGTTGCCGACCTGTCTGCCCAGCAGCTGATTGAAATGGATGAATTCAATCATGTCCGGATGACGGCTCTTGGAAGGAAAAAGCTTGAGAGCCTTTCGGAAACTTTGCCAGCGCTTGAATTTTTGCATGGCTGGAGCCTGCAGGATTGTGCGGCTCTCTTTTGGAAACGGCTCTCATTAACTGTCCAGGTGGCTTCTCACTTAATTTATCGTGATAGCGCCTATCTCCCAGTAACAAAGGACGAGCAAGTTCAAGCATGGCTGAAATCGTTTTTGGCAGGCCAGCGATTGTCCAAGGAGAAGTTGGCAGCGTCTCTTTATGAGGAACTGCTGGTCCTCCTTAACGAGCAGCAGGCTGAAGATCCGCTTATTTTAGTGCTCCGCCTCTCAGGCAAGCACCGAACCGGCAAAACGACTGCTCAGGCAGCAGAGATTCTTACAGCGGAAAGCACCGAATATTGGTATCGCTTTTTGAACTTGCTGCACTTCGCCATTCAGCATATTATTCAGCATGCCGCACGCTTCCCACTCTTATTCGCGATGATAGAGGATATATACGAACCGGTTGTGTTAACACAATCGACGAAAAAAACAGCGGATATGCTTCAAAAGGGGTTTACTCTTGAAAGAATTATCGATCAAAGGCGCTTAAAGAGGAGCACAGTCGAAGATCATATTGTGGAACTGGCCTTTCATTCCCCCGGCTTTTCCATCAGGCCTTTTGTCAGTGAGGAAATCGAGGAGCAAGTCCTGCAAGCTGCTGCTGTCCTTTCTAATAAAAGAATGAAACCGATCAAAGAGCAGCTCCCGGATGTTTCTTATTTTCAAATCCGGCTCGTGCTGGCTAAATACAGCAAGTAAAGGAAGATGGACATGGATCAAATTTTGTTCAAACGGTTTGGTTACTCCACTTTTAGAACCGGCCAGAGGGAAACAATTGAATCCTTGCTTTCCGGACAGCATACATTAGCAATGCTCCCCACGGGAACTGGAAAATCCCTCTGCTATCAACTGCCCGCTTATTTGCTTCCTGGAAGTGTACTTGTTGTTTCGCCGCTGCTGTCACTTATGCAGGATCAAGTAGAGCAATTAAAAATGCGCGGCGAAAAAAGTGTGGCTGCCTTGAATTCTTTTTTATCTTTCGAAGAGCGCCAGCAGGTCATTCGCCGTTTAGCCAGCTATCGTTTTATCTTTTTATCGCCCGAAATGCTGATGAGCGAGCAGGTGATTCAGGCGTTAGGCAAAGTAAGGCTTTCTCTATTTGTTGTAGACGAAGCCCACTGCATTTCACAATGGGGACATGATTTCCGCCCGGACTACCGCCTTTTAGGTGAAGTGCGGAAGAGACTCGGAAATCCTTTGACATTGGCTTTAACTGCCACAGCCACTGCTGAAGTCCGCCGGGATATTATTCGATATTTAAGGATCGGACAAGTGCAAGAATGGATCTTCTCTGTTGACCGGCCAAATATTGCGATGTCCGTGGAACATCTTTCTTCCTATGATGATAAGCAAAAGCGGCTGCTAAGCCTCGCCAGGCAGCTTGAAAAGCCTGGGATTGTTTATTTTTCGAGCAAGCGTGCGACAGAAGAAGGGGCTAATTGGCTTAGGCAGCACGGAGGGGGAAGGGTTGCTTTTTACCATGGGGGAATGGAGCAGGAGGATCGAATATTAATTCAGCAGCAGTTTTTGCGCGATGAATTAGACATTATTTGCGCAACTAGTGCTTTTGGAATGGGTGTTAATAAAGAGAACATTCGATTTGTTATCCATTATCACCTTCCGGCTCAGCTTGAATCATATTTGCAAGAGATTGGAAGGGCCGGGAGAGATGGAGGAAGAGCGCTTTCTATACTTTTGTATACACCAGGGGATGAAGGGCTTCATTCTATGATTGCCCAAGCGGAATTTCCTTCTGACAGCCAAGTTTCCGGCTACTTGTCCTTTTCCGACAGCCAGTCTGAAGAGACGCAGGCCGCCGCATTGCAGCTTACTGATGTGCAGCTTCGTTTTCTCCGCCACTATGTCCAAGAAGCCAAACGCTTGGGACTCACTAACCTGGCAGAATATGTAGCCGCCAAACGCGAGGAGCGGCTGGCACAAAAAGAAGAAAAGCGGCTGGCTATGCTGCGCTGGGTATGGACGAAAAAGTGCCGGCGAGAAACTGCCCTCAGCTATTTTGATGAACAACTAGAGAGCCGGCCGGGCAACTGTTGCGATATATGTGGCTTGGAATGGACGGAGTACAAGCAGCAGCATTTGCAGAAGACTGCTGAAGAGCTCAATTGGCAAGCCGTGTTAAGCTCTTTACTGCAGATTGAGAGGTGACAAAGAAGGGAATATGAATAAAAACAAACAAGCTGACCTCATCCGGGACATGAGCAGCAAGGAAGTGCTTCAAGCTCTTTATGTCACGCAATTGCTGCTGTTGCTGCTCTCGCTTATTATTGGCAGTTTTATATTTAAAGAGGCCGCCGAATTCACCCGCCTATTCAAATGGTCTTTGACAGATATTTTTCTGTTGGGCGGGGGAGCTGGCCTATTAGTTGTGATGCTTGATTTGTATTTAATGAGCAAGCTGCCTAAAAAGTATTATGATGACGGCGGCATTAACGAGAAGCTGTTTGGCGGCCGATCTGCTGCAGACATTTTTTTGATCGCCTTGTTAGTTGCGGTCGCCGAAGAAATCCTTTTCAGGGGAATTATTCAAACCACGTTTGGCTTTATTCCGGCGAGCATTCTTTTTGCCATCATTCATGTAAGATATTTATCGCAATGGTATTTAACGATGAATGTAATTCTTCTAAGCTTTGGAATCGGCTGGCTATTTGAATGGACAGGCAATCTGGCAGCTGTCATGGCTATGCACTTTGTAATTGACTTTTTGCTTGGTCTGGCTATTCGCCGTAAACAAAACAAGAATGAATGAGTAAAGAAGGGATGAACTATGACGAAAGACCCTTATCGGGAGTTAGCGCAAAAAACCCGTGTGGAAATCCAAAGAGTAAAGCGTGAAGCAACAGAGCAGCCAACAGAGCAGCCTATTGAGGAATCACCGTCACGCATGGAGCGAAAAGAAGAAAAAAAACAAAAACAATATCCATTATTAAAAGTGCTTCTTGTCTTTTTCATTACCCTGCCTTTTATTACCCTGTTCTGGTACAGCTATACGAAGGATCGTGATGATTCTTCCACGACTGTTGTAACAGAAGAGGCAAATCCATCTACCCCTCTTTATGAGACAGAGGAAGATAAAAAAGAAACTGAACAACAAGCGGGCGAGAACAAAGAGACAGACAGCGGCAGTGAAGAGAAAGAGAAGTCAGCTGAACCTGCCCGTGAAGCGATCGCTTCAACGGTAGAGACTGCTCCAGAAAAGGTGAGTGAGCGCCCTGAAGAGAAGCCGGAGCCAAAACTGGAACCAAAACCGGTGCCAAAGCCAGAACCAGTGCCGAAACCCAAATCAGAACCCAAACAGGAACCAAAGCCAGAAGGAAAAGTTGTTTATCATACAGTAAAACCCCAGGAAACAGTTTTTCGCATTTCGATGACCTATTATAACTCTCAGTCCGGCATTGAAAAGATCAGACAGGCTAACAATTTAAATGGAAATGATATCAAGGTTGGACAAGTATTGAAAATTCCTCTTCCTTAATTTGGAGGAGGAATTTTTTTCGTTAGGGCCGTGATGTTAGAATAAAATGAATAGTTGAAAGAATGAAAAAAAGAATGAGCTTTGTCGAAGTGTGCTATACTAGGCTTCTGTAAACGCTTTATTTTTTAATTGAGGGGGATCGCGCATCATGGAGAATCAGGAACTCAAAAGAGGCTTGGAGGAGAGACACATTACGTTAATGTCCCTCGGAGCTTGTATCGGGGTAGGTTTGTTTCTAGGTTCAGCAACCACAATAAAAATGGCTGGTCCAGCGATTTTATTGGCGTATATGGCTGCTGGAGCCGTTATGTTTGTGATTATGAGGGCGCTTGGGGAAATGGCTATCGAAAATCCGGTTGCAGGCTCTTTCAGCCGTTACGCACAGGATTACCTAGGGCCGATTTATGGTTATATTACGGGATGGAACTATTGGTTTTTATGGATTGTTACATGCATGGCGGAAATCACGGCTGTAGGGGTATATATGCATTTGTGGTACCCGAATGTGCCGAATTGGATATGGGCTTTAGCAGCACTGGTCATTATGGCCGCTGTGAACTTAATTACAGTAAAGGCTTACGGGGAATTTGAGTTTTGGTTTGCTTTAATTAAAATTGTCGCAATTATTTTAATGATTGTCGTAGGGTTTGGCATTATTTTATTTGGAATCGGCAATGGCGGAGTAGCTACCGGCATTAGTAACTTGTGGGAGCACGGCGGATTTGCTCCAAACGGCTTAAAAGGGATTTTAATGTCTATGACGATGGTGATGTTTGCCTATCTCGGAATTGAAATGCTAGGTGTAACGGCCGGAGAAGTAAAGAATCCGGAAAAAGCGATTTCACGAGCCGTCAACACGGTGTTCTGGCGAATTCTTGTCTTTTATGTAGGGGCTTTATTCGTTATTATGTCTATTTATCCATGGAACGAAATTGGAACGACGGGAAGCCCATTTGTTATGACTTTTGAAAAAATTGGTATTCCTAGCGCAGCTGGCATCATTAACTTTGTTGTTTTGACAGCCGCTCTTTCCAGTTGCAACAGCGGAATCTTCAGTACTGGCCGGATGCTGTTCAACTTGGCAGACCAAGGGCAAGCGTCACCCGCTTTTAAAAGAATATCTAAAACAGGTGTTCCTTCCTTGGCGATTCTTATGTCAGCCGGTGCTTTGCTGATTGGAGTTGTGCTGAATTATTTTGTGCCGGAAAAAGTATTTGTATGGGTAACAAGCATTTCGACGTTTGGCGCGATTTGGACGTGGGCGATGATTTTGCTGGCCCAGCTGAAATTTAGAAAGAATTTGCCGGCAAAAGAGCGGAAAGCATTAAAGTTTGCAGCGCCATTTTGGCCGATCGGCTCTTATCTTTCTCTAGCTTTTCTGGCAATGGTTGTCGTTTTGATGGCTTTCTCGCCGGATACGCGAATTGCTTTGTATGTCGGTCCGTTATGGCTGTTATTCTTAGTAGGAATGTATTACGGCAAAGGCTTGCAAAAGCAAAGCCAGCGCTCTTAACAATAACCCCCAAGGGCTTTCAGGCTCTTGGGGGTCGTCTTGTTAAAATACTTTCTTTTTGCCGCGATCTTCCTTCAGAATTTCCACTGCTTCCCGGAAGCGCTGTGAGTGAATCACTTCCCGTTCCCGCAAATAACGGAGGCCGTCATTTAAATCAGGATCATCACTTAAATCAATCAACCACTGGTAAGTCGCCCGCGCTTTCTCTTCGGCTGCAATATCTTCGTATAAATCAGCAATCGGGTCGCCTTTTGCCTGTATATAGGTAGCTGTCCATGGAACGCCGGCTGCATTATGATAGAATAGCGCTTTATCATGATCTGCAAAATGACCGGCGAGCCCCGCTGCTTTCATTTGATCCGGTGTTGCATCCTTTGTCAATTTATAGACCATTGTAGCGATCATTTCCAAATGGGCAAATTCTTCTGTCCCGATATCGGTGAGCAGGCCGACTACTTTATCGGGAATGGTGTAACGCTGATTTAAATAGCGCAGAGCGGCGGCTAATTCTCCATCCGCCCCGCCGTATTGTTCGATTAAGTATTTAGCAAGCCGCGGGTTGCACGTGCTTACTCTTACTGGATATTGCAATTTTTTTTCATATACCCACATAGTAGTCTCCTTTCAGCCATCACTTTCTTATACTTGCCAAGGCCACGGGGCTTCTTTGTAATCAAACGGGTAGCGGGCATAGCTGTATCCGAAGCTTGTTAAGGCGCCGTATTTTTTTTCAAACTCTTTTTTGAGGCCTTTGCTTAATTTTACATATTCGTTATACTGTTTCACCGCTTCGAGATCATCCGGGTGGGTATGAAGATAAAGGACTAATTCGACGATGACAAAATCGACAGCTTGAATTTCTTCTAGTTCAGTGTAATATTCAGGGGGCAGCTGCTTCATTCCCTAACCCCCTTCTTCATTTCCTTCACCGAATAATAGGGATCGTAAAAGCATTTCCAAAGTGTCCCGGCCTTTAGAGCCTCATATGCCGGAAATTGCGCAAGGCCCGGCGGCTGGTACCCGACGTATAACTCAGGCGGGGTGGAATATCTTTTTACTGTTATGGGCGGACAGGGGTCCATCGGGCTTATATATGGACGGTATGTTTTGTACCAGGTGTGTTTGCTCATTCCCTTCCTCCTTTTTTATAGTTCAATCTATATGTATGGGGAGAGGGGAAATATTATATCTTTTTTTGGTTCAATCTGTTATTCTGATTATTATTTTGCAATTCATCATTACTCAAGGAACGAAGGGAAATTATCATGTGGTATTTATTACTGGCTTGTCTAATCCTGCTGCCTGGCTTGGCGGTTTTTATGTGGAGAGAGGCCCAGCGAAATGAAGTGAAGACAGATAGGCGTGTATTCCCGGATTATCCGTGGAAGAGGCCGCTGACACTCTTTTTTATTTCTGATATTCATCGGCGGGTCATCCACCCGTCGCTTATTGAAAAGGTTAAAGGGAAAGCGGATGTTGTGATTATTGGCGGTGACCTGGCGGAGAAGGGGGTGCCTCTAAGCAGGGTGTCCAATAACTTGAAACGCTTAAGGCAGATAGCACCTGTTTTTTTTGTATGGGGAAATAATGATTATGAAATCCCGGAGGCTGACTTGGAGAGGCTGTTCAAAGAGCATAGCGTCCATGTTTTGCGCAATGAATCCGTTTGCTTGCCGGGAAGTGAAGGAGAATCGGCCGTATATCTGCTTGGCGTAGACGATTTCAGCAAGGGCCACAGCAGCAAAGCAGCCGCTTTTCAAGGGGTGCCAGACCAAGCATTTAAAATCCTGGTCAGTCATAACCCTGTTTTTCAAAGAAAGCTTACTGCCGCTGATGGGATCGCTCTTTTTTTAAGCGGGCATACACACGGCGGACAAATTCGTCTGTTTGGCATCGGTCCTTATAAAGAAGGCGGTTGGGAAAAGCACGGAGACATGGATATGCTCATCTCTAATGGTTATGGAACAAGTGCGGTACCGCTCCGGCTCGGTGCCAAAGCAGAGACCCATTTAATTACACTTACCAGGGAGGAGCGGGCGTCTTCATTAAAATCACATAACAACTCACCATCTGCGTTCTGATTCATAGTATGTCGTAAAGAGGTCCTTAAGCAGGGGGCAGCAAACTATGAGGATAGAGCGTTTATCAGATAATAAGGTAATGCTTTCCGTTACTTATGAAGAGTTAAGAAAAAAAGGCTGTTTGAAAAAGCATATTCTCGAGGACTCCTATATTTGGCATGAGATCTTTGATGAGATGCTGGATGTGATTGAAGAACAGCTGGATATTGACACAGAAGGAATGATTGCTATTGAAGTTCATTCTATGTCAGGTGATGAGCTAGTTTTAATTTTAACGATTGACCACTTCGACTTTTTAAATAAAGTGGAGGAGGCGCCGGCAGAGATAGAAGATGAATATGGCTGTGAGTTAACATTTAAGTTTGCTGATATTGAAGATGTGATTGGGTTAGTTCACGATGAGAAAAAAGTGAGGGCTATACAAAGTTCCCTTTTCTATTTCAAAGATGCTTATTATCTTTGTTTCTCTTTTGACTTTGATAGCCAGTTTGATGACCTTGAATCCGCTTTGCTTGAGTATGGCTGGATGTCCAGCCTTTCTGAGGAGTTGTTGAAAGAATACGCGATTCAAGTCATCCCCGAAGAGGCGACAGCAAAGATTTACGAATACTTCGTGAAGAAAGCATAATTCCCGCAAGACCTATCCGTTGAAAGTCCGGTGATTTTCTCCTATCATCAAAATAGAGCAGGAAATTTTGTTGTACGGAGAATAGGGAGTGGAATTATGCAAAAGGAAGATTGTATTATTGTCGGCGGCGGACCATGCGGGTTATCTGCTGCGATTGCTCTGCAAGGGATTGGCAAAGACCCGCTTGTCATTGAGAAAGGAAACATTGTCCATTCGATTTATAATTATCCGACACACCAGACGTTTTTCAGCTCAAGTGAAAAGCTGGCTATCGGTGATGTGCCTTTTATTATTGAAGAACGCAAGCCAAAGCGCAATCAAGCCCTTACGTATTATCGGGAAGTAGTGAAAATGAAACAGCTTCGCATTCACCGGTTTGAAACAGTTGAAAAGGTAAAAAAGCTGTCTGATGATTCATTCTGTGTATACACATCAGCTGGAACGTACGAAGCCAAATATGTAATCATTGCAACAGGCTATTATGATCATCCGAATTATATGCACATTCCGGGGGAAGGGCTCGATAAAGTGTTTCATTACTTTAAAGAGGCCCACCCTTATTTTGATACGGATGTCGTTGTCATCGGCGGCAAAAACTCGGCAGTGGATGCGGCGTTAGAGCTTCATAAAGCTGGAGCGCGCGTGACTGTTCTTTATCGTGGCAGCGAGTATTCAAAAAGTATCAAGCCGTGGATTCTTCCTGAATTTGACGCGCTCGTCCGAAACGGAGACATTCATATGGAATTTCAGGCAGAGGTAACAGAGATTACAAAAGATACTGTCGTATATAACCGGAAAGGCAAAGAAAAGCGCTTGAAAAATGATTTTGTGTTTGCGATGACGGGCTATCATCCTGACCATAGCTTTCTCGAAGCAATGGGCATTGGCATTGATCGGGAGACCGGGCGGCCAATTTACGATGAGGAAACGAAAGAAACGAATGTCGAAGGGGTTTTTATTGCCGGAGTCATTGCGGCCGGAAATAACGCCAACGAGATTTTTATCGAAAATGGCCGCTTTCATGGCGGAGAGATTGCGGCCGCTATTGCTGAGAGGGAAAGAGAATAACAAAAAAGCGGGTGAATGTCGCCCGCTTTTTTGTTATTCAAATAGCTTTTCAAGATTGATCGGCTGCTCAGCCCCCAGGGCAATCAGCAGCTTCAGCCGGGCTTTTTGTCCGTTCAAACCGTTGGAGAAGATGGCCCCGAGCTCTTTTAATTGTTTGCCTCCGCCTTCATAGCCGTATATATCCTGGACAATGCCGTTAAAGCATCTTGATACAAGCACAACAGGAATGTTCTCAGCGATCAGATCTTTCACAGCCGAGACAGCTTCTGGCGGAAGATTGCCTTGTCCAAGCGCTTCAATGACAACCCCATCATAGCGAAGCTCCTTTAGGGCGGACAGCAAGTAAGAATCCATGCCAGCATATGCTTTGATTAACGCAACGCGCTTATCGACAGCAGATACAGGGATCTTCTGGCGGCGGGCAGGCTCATGGTGGAAAAGAGTTTTCCTTTTTGTAATAATCCCGACCGGTCCGTACTGTGGACTTTGAAAAGTGGAGATATTGCTTGTGTGCGTCTTAGTAACGTTATCTGCTGAGTGGATCTCATCATTTAAGACGACGAGCACCCCTTTTCCTTTGGCTTCACTGCAGGCAGCGACCCGGATGGATGAAAGTAAGTTATACAGTCCGTCGGCGCCGATTTCGTTGCTTGAACGCATCGCACCTGTTACGACAACCGGAATGTCCGTTGCCAGCGTTAGATCGAGAAAATAAGCTGTTTCCTCTAGTGTATCTGTTCCATGTGTAATAACGATGCCATCAAATGGCTCTTTCGCCAATGTGCCATCAATTAAATTCTTCAGCGCCAGCATCTCTTTCGGAGTGATATGAGGCGAAGGAAGGTGGAAAGGAGCAGAAGAAACAATTTCAGCTTCCTCATCCATTAAATGGTTGAATGAAAATAACGGGTTCGTCTCAGCCGGCTTCACGGCACCTGATTGTTTGTCTTCCTCCATCGAAATGGTCCCGCCTGTATGAATAACAAATATTCGTTTTTTTGACAAAAGAAAAAACCCCCATTGGACAAATTTGGATTATCTATGTTCAATCCTTTTTAATAATGATACGATGAAGAAAACCGAAAGAAAAGAGGATAAGATTAATGCTGGCGGTTTTTTCAGCAGGCGTGGCTCCCGGGCTGGCGCTTCTATGCTATTTCTACTTAAGAGATCAATATGAAACAGAACCGGTGACTACTGTCGCCAAAGCTTTCATTTATGGCGTGCTGCTTACTTTTCCGGTGATGTTTATCCAATATGTGCTTACAGAGGAGAAGATTGTTCTTTCCAATGTTGTTTCAGCTTTTTTGATGAGCGGACTGCTTGAGGAGTTTGTGAAATGGTTCATACTCTTTTATCTGATTTATCAGCATATGGACTTCGATGAACCGTACGATGGCATTGTATATGGAACGAGTGTGTCGCTCGGATTTGCTACGGCAGAAAATATTCTCTATCTGCTTGCCTACGGAGTCGAGCACGCTTTTCTCCGGGCGCTGCTGCCGGTCTCAAGTCACGCGCTCTTTGGCGTGCTGATGGGATTTTATTTTGGGAAAGCCAAATTCAGCAGGGATGGGAAGAAAAAAAGAAGGCTGTGGATCTCCCTGGCCATTCCGTTTTTCTTGCACGGATTGTACGACTACATTTTGTTTATTGAGTCTGCCTGGTTATATTATATGGTTCCGTTTATGCTATTTCTCTGGTGGCTGGCGCTTAAAAAAGTGAAGCAAGCCCATAAACTATCTGATCAGCATTATTTGCGGATTGTACAGGATAAAAGCTCGTAAGGAAAGAAACAGCAAAGAAGACTATCTGAAGAGGCTCTTAATGGAAAAGGCTTCTCAAGCTGCATGCAACCTTGATGAACATCAAAGGCTGCATGCAGCTTTTTTTATGTTGCTTGTAGATGAAACTGGCTGATTTCCATTCCGAGCGCTTTGCTTTTCGCGGAGCGGAAAGCGAGTTTCCTCGGCGCCAGCGCCTCTGCAGGAAGCGGATTTGCATCATTCTTTCACAAAGCCGTATAAAAATATGTACCTTGCAAAAAATATCCGTACACATCATCTATCAGATGGAGGATAAAAAAGATGAGAATTCGCCCCAATATGAAACAAACAGCTCTTGTTCTGTCGTTTGCTATCAGTCTCTTCACCTGCAGTCTGCTTGTTATGCCGGAAACATCGCGGGCATTTTCAGGGCAGGTTATCCAAAAGGGAGCTTCTGGCGACGATGTCATAGAGCTTCAGGCAAGGCTCCAATACATCGGCTATTACAAAGGGAAGATTGATGGCGTATATGGCTGGGGAACTTACTGGGCTGTACGGAACTTTCAGGAAGCCTTTGGATTGCCGATTGACGGCCTTGTAGGAGCTACAACAAAGAACAAACTAGTGAAAGCCTCGAAGTATGATAAAAGTTATGTTAAGTCACAAATAGCCAAAGGCCGATCTTTTACTCATTACGGAAAAGGGTCTTCTGGGAAAAAGCAGACCGCTCAAAATGTGCCGCCCGGCTTTTCGCAAAATGATATTCAATTGATGGCTAATGCCGTGCACGGCGAAGCGCGCGGTGAGCCGTATGAAGGGCAGGTAGCCGTCGCGGCAGTTATCTTAAACCGTGTAGAAAGCCAAAGCTTTCCTAATACAGTTTCAGGAGTGATTTTTGAACCTAGAGCTTTTACAGCTGTGGCAGATGGGCAAATTTGGCTGACACCGAATCAAACGGCAAAGAAAGCGGTGCTGGATGCTATTAACGGATGGGATCCAACGAGCAATGCCCTATATTATTTCAACCCTGATACCGCAACAAGTGCATGGATTTGGACAAGGCCGCAAATTAAAAAAATCGGAAAGCATATTTTCTGCCAATAAAAAAGGGGGGACTGCAATGCTGCGTACGTTAGCTGTTGTTGTATTATCGCTGGCCGCTGTAGGAGTTGGTTTCTGGGGCTACCAGGAACATAAGGAAAAAAATGCAATTTTAATTAATGCGGAAAACAACTATCAGCGTGCCTTTCATAATTTAACCTTTGGCATAGACCGCATCCATGATCAAATTGGAGCCACTTTGGCAATGAATTCCCGTAAGTCCCTTTCACCAGCCCTTGCGGATGTATGGCGCTTGACCTCCCAGGCACAAAGTGATGTGGGGCAGCTGCCATTAACACTGCTGCCATTTAACAAAACGGAAGAACTGCTTGGCAGTATCGGAGAATTCAGCTATAAGGCAGCTGTTCGGGACTTAGATAAGGAGCCGCTTACGGATAAAGAATATGCCCGTTTGAAAAGCTTATATAAGCAATCGGGCAATATTCAAAATGAATTAAGAAAAGTTCAGCATATGACGCTAAAAAATAATTTAAGATGGATGGATGTTGAACTGGCTTTAGCTACCGAAAAAGAAGGGGAAGACAATACCATTATTGACGGATTTAAAACTGTTGAGAAGAAAGCGGAGGGCTACAGCGAAACAAATACGGACCCGCTTCCAGGCAATACCAATCAGTTGAGCGCCAATTACTTAAAAGATAATAAAGGCGCGCCGATCTCTAAAAAGGAAGCACAGACCAAAGCACTAAATTACATTCAGATGAAACAGGTGAATGATATAAAAGTAACAAAGAGCGGAAAAGGTTCGGATTTTTCTTTTTACAGTGTTTACATGAAAAATAAATATGGCGAAGAAGCGAACATCGATATAACGAGAAGGGGCGGTTATCCGCTTTGGTATATCGTAGACAGGGAAATAGGAAAGCAGAACATTAGTTTAAATGAAGCCAGTGATAAGGCGGTTGCTTTTTTAAATCGTCACCAAATGAAAGGGCTGGTGCTAGATGACAGTACCCAATATGATAATGTTGGCGTATTCGCTTTCGTAGGCCAGCAGAGCGGTATTCGTATCTATCCTGATGCAGTGAAAGTGAAGGTAGCCCTTGATAACGGACAGGTGATCGGGGTAACGGCAAATGAATATTTCGAAAATCACCATAATAGAAAGCTAAGCAAGCCGGTGTTGACCGAGAAGGAAGCGGAAGCGTTTATTAACCCGCGAGTGAACATTCAAGAGAAGAGGCTGGCGATTATTCAAAATGAGCTTAACCAAGAAGTGCTCTGTTACGAGTTTTTAGGCACCCTTGGAGAAGAAACGTATCGGATTCTCATCAATGCCAAAGACGGCACCGAGGAGCAAGTTGAAAAGCTGCGCCAAGTGGAACCAGTTTATGACAACCTTTTATAAAAATTCCAATTCAGGCGTTATTCTATTGCCTTTTCACTAATCACCCTCTATAATTCGAAGAAAGAATGGGTGTAATTACCCATCGGGGAAGGAATTAGGTGGGTGATAAAGATGATTGAAACAGGAATGCAGCTGCTGCTGTTTTCTACAGAGCAGGAACAGGAAGAGCAATATCGCTGCCGGGTGGCGGATACTGACGAGGGAATGATCCTCATTGATTATCCGGTGAATATGAGCACAAACCGTTCCACTTTTTTTGTGGATGGAACGAGACTGTCGGCTGAGTTTGTTGACCCGAAATATTCCTCGGCCGTTTATGCCTTTACAACCGAAGTAGCAGGACGGACGAAGAGGGATATTCCGCTGTTAATTCTTCGCGATCCTGGACCGGAAAAGTATGTCCGCATTCAGAGACGTAAATTTGTCCGTGTGCAAATCCCGGTTGATGCAGCCGTTCACTTCGAGAACTCGGCTGCCTTTACGGCTGCAACAGAGGATATTAGCGCTGGCGGAATCGCCGTTTCTTTACCGGAGGGCATAGAAGTGAGCCATGGAGACCAGGGCAGGATTTATCTTTCCTTGCCGATGCAATCAGGCGAGCACCATTATTTTGAAATAATGGGCCGGGCTGTCCGGGTGCGCACAGACGATAAAGGACGTAAATTTGTTTCTGTGGAATTTGTCAATCTTGAGGAGGCAGAGCAGCAAATTCTGCTTCGCTTCTGCTTTGAGCGTCAGTTGATTATGAAAAGAAAAGGATTAATTTAATGACCTCCTGCCAGCCGGCAGGCTTTTTTTTGGAGAAATAATCTCACTCCTTATGATAGAATAAGGAGAAAAAATGTTTAGAAGGTGAACGCCATGAAAAAACAAATGCAAATCGCCATTGATGGCCCAGCTGCTGCGGGGAAGAGCACAGTAGCAAAAATCATTGCTGAAAAACTATCCTATATTTACATCGATACTGGGGCTATGTACCGTGCGCTAACGTATAAAGCCCTCCAAGCCCAGGCCGATTTGGAAGATGCGGACGAGCTGCTGCAGCTGCTCCGGGAGTCCATTATTGATTTAAAACCGGGAGAAGCCGGTCAACTCGTATTAATAAATGGCAAAGATGTGACAGATGAAATCAGAACGAGCGAAGTGACAAATTCAGTTTCTTTCGTTGCCAAGCACGCGCCCGTGCGCGAAGAGATGGTGAAACGCCAGCAGCTGTTCGCTGAAAAGGGCGGGGTCGTCATGGATGGGCGCGATATTGGCACTCATGTTCTTCCTAATGCAGACGTGAAAATTTTTCTGAAAGCAAGTGTCGAAGAACGGGCAAAAAGAAGGCATTTGGAGAATATTTCTAAAGGATTTTCCTCAGATATAGAGAAATTAAAAGAAGAGATTATTCTCCGGGACAAAAGGGACTCGGAGCGTGAAGCTGCACCGCTGAAAAAAGCGGAAGATGCGATAGAGCTGGATACAACTTCCTTGTCCATTGCGGACGTAGTTGACCAAATCATCTCAATTGCGAAAGAAAGGGAACAAGCATGGTAACATTTTATACAATCGCCAGATCAGTCGTGAAATCGGTGCTGATGCCTCTCTACCGCATAGAAGTTCGCGGTATCGAGCATTTTCCGAAAGAAGGCGGCGTGCTTTTGTGCAGCAATCATATCGATAATCTCGATCCACCGGTTGTAGGGATCACAGCCCCGCGGCCTATCCTATTTATGGCAAAGGAAGAATTGTTTAAAGTTCCTGTTTTCGGGAAAATGTTAGCTAACTTAAATGCCTTTCCCGTAAAAAGAGGAGCGAGTGACCGAGAAGCTTTGCGTAAGGGTCTGAAGTTTTTAAAAGAAGGAAAGGTATTAGGACTTTTTCCTGAGGGCACCCGTTCAAAAACAGGGGAAATCGGTGAAGGGATGGCAGGAGCAGGCTTCTTTGCTTTGCGCACAGACGCGCAGGTGGTGCCGTGCGCCATCATTGGCCCTTATAAAATGTTCCGCAAGGTGAAAGTGATTTACGGTCCTCCGATTGATATGGAGGAATTGCGCAGCCGCAAAGCAAGCGCCGAAGAAACAACCGCCGTGATTATGTCTCATATCCGCCGTCTAAAAGAGGAAGCCTATTAAAAGCATACTGCTTGACAAATGTCGGCAATTGTTAGAAGTTAGTAGAAAGAATATTTTATCAAATAAATGTAAAGCAGTTCTGTATTAAGGAGGAGTACATATGACAGAGGACATGAATCAAGTAGAAGTGAACAATTACGCAGTGGGCGATAAAGTGCAAGCAACTGTAGTAAAGGTGGAAGAAAAACAAGTTCAGGTCGAAATTGAAGGAAGCAAAAAAGACGGTATCATCCCAATCAGCGAACTGTCCAGCCTTCATGTTGAAAAAGCTACTGACGTAGTAAAAGAAGGCGACAAGCTTGAGCTCCAAGTAACAAAGGAAGAGGATGACCTCTATGTTCTTTCCAAGCGAAAAGCAGATGCCGAAAAGGCCTGGGAAGAAATGCAAAAACGCTTTGAAAACGGAGATGTATTTGAAGCGGAAGTCAAAGAAGTGGTAAAAGGCGGTCTTGTGGTTGATCTCGGGATTCGCGGCTTCATCCCTGCCTCTTTAGTTGAAGATCATTACGTAGAGGATTTTGAGGATTACAAAGGAAAAACAATGAACTTTAAGATTGTTGAGCTTGACCAGGAGAAAAACCGCTTAATTCTGTCTCACCGTGCTGTAATTGACCTGCAAAAGTCAGCAAACAAAAAGAAAGTCCTTTCCGAAATTCAAGCAGGCGACGTTCTTGAAGGGAAAGTTCAACGCCTTACTGATTTTGGCGCGTTCGTTGACATTGGCGGCGTAGATGGTCTTGTTCACATTTCTCAATTGTCACATGAGCATGTAGAAAAGCCGTCTGACGTAATCCAGGAAGGCCAGGAAGTCAAAGTGAAAGTCTTATCTGTAGACCGTGACAGTGAAAGAATTTCCTTGTCCATTAAAGAGACGCTTCCGGGACCTTGGGCAGATATTGCTGAGAAAGCTCCAGTGGGCGCTGAGTTAACTGGCACAGTGAAACGTCTTGTATCTTACGGAGCATTTGTGGAAGTTTTCCCGGGAGTAGAAGGGCTAGTTCACATCTCGCAAATTTCTAACCGCCACATCGGTACTCCTCATGAGGTTCTGAAAGAAGGAGAGGAAGTAAAGGTGAAAGTGCTTGATGTTAATGAGGAAGAAAACCGCCTTTCATTGACAATGAAGCCATTTGACGAAGAGCCGGCAGTAGAGGAAAACGAATCTTACAGCATGCCTGAAGAAAATACCGGCTTTCAGCTTGGTGAAATGATTGGCGATAAGCTGAAAGGATTAAAGCGGGGCGAATAAAAAGAGCATATAGGCAGTCTGCTCTTTTTAACAGGGTCAATATAGAAGAAGCTAAGTTCGGATCTGTTTAAATAGATCCGTTCTTCTGCTTTTTGAACCTATAGTATAAGAAAACGGTGATGAATAGTGACGAGGGCACAAAGAAAACGGGATCATATTAAGTATGCGCTTTCAACCGGCCAAAGCAGGCGGACCGGCTTTGATGATATCGAATTTGTCCATCAGAGCCTTCCGGACACATCGCTAGCAGAAGTATCGATTCAAACAAAGATTGGCGGACTTTCATTAAGTTCGCCGATTTTTATCAATGCGATGACGGGCGGCGGGGGAAAAGACACGGAGAGGATCAATGGTCAGCTGGCTGTGGCGGCAAGAGAGGCAGGAGTAGCGATGGCGGTCGGTTCTCAAATGTCCGCCTTGAAAAACCCCGAGGAAAGACAGTCGTTTATAATCGTTCGCAAGCTGTATAAGGAAGGAATCATTTTTGCCAATCTTGGCAGCGAAGCAACGGTGGAACAAGCGGAGGCAGCGGTGCACATGATTGAAGCCGATGCGCTGCAAATCCATTTAAATGTTATTCAGGAATTAACTATGCCGGAAGGGGATAGGAGCTTTAAAGGGGCGCTTGAACGAATTGAACGGATTGCCGAGAGGCTGCCTGTACCCGTGTTTGTGAAAGAAACCGGCTTTGGCTTAGGAAGAGAAGCGGCAGAAAAGCTCGCAAAGTTGCCCGTTGCTGCAATGGACGTGAGCGGATTCGGCGGCACTAATTTTGCTGCTGTGGAAAACAAGCGCCGGGCAAATAAGCTGGACTATTTTAGTCACTGGGGGATTCCAACTGCTGCAGCTATTATAGAATGCGCCGCAGTGGACGGCGGGCCGGATGTGATTGCTTCCGGCGGACTTCAACACAGCTTGGACGCCGCCAAGTCGCTCGCCCTTGGAGCGGCAGCGGCGGGAATGGCCGGTACCTTTCTCAAGGTGTTGATGGACGAAGGGCCAGAAGCTTTAAGAGATGAATTGTTTGCTGTACATAATGACCTCAAGCTGATTATGTGTGCGGTTGGCGCCAGGCGCGTGACGGATTTGCGACAAGCTCCTCTTATTATTAAGGGAGAAACTTTTCACCGCCTGCATGTTCGCGGATATGAGCCGGCAGCCTTTAGCCAAAGATAGAAAAGCAGCGGTTATTTTCAAAAACACAGGATTATAGTTGCTTGCCATCTGGAATATTGATAAAATGAACGAGTTCAGAAAAGCCCTTCTCCTGCTAGAAGGGTTTTATTTGTACGGATGGAGAAGCTAGAACAGAGAGAATGTATGCATGGAAAGGGTGAACCAAATGGTGAAACCAGTTGTCGCGATTGTCGGCCGTCCGAACGTCGGAAAATCAACCATTTTTAACCGGATTGTCGGTGAAAGAATTTCAATTGTTGAAGATGTTCCAGGGGTTACGAGAGATCGCATATATAGTACAGGTGAGTGGCTCAATAATGAATTTAATATTATTGACACTGGCGGAATTGACCTTGGAGACGAACCGTTTCTAGAGCAAATTCGCCAGCAAGCAGAAATTGCTATTGACGAAGCAGATGTCATTGTTTTTTTAACAAGCGGCCGCGAAGGAGTCACAACAGCGGATGAGGAAGTGGCGAAAATACTATACCGCTCGAAGAAGCCCGTAGTATTAGCCGTTAATAAAGTGGATAATCCCGAAATGAAAAGCCAAATTTATGATTTTTACGCCTTGGGCTTTGGCGAGCCGTTTCCGATTTCTGGTGCGCATGGGATCGGGCTTGGAGATATGCTTGACGCTGTAGTCGGTCATTTTCCGGATGCCGAATCAGAAGAATACGATGAGGATGTCATTAAGTTTTCCTTGATCGGCCGTCCAAATGTCGGGAAATCCTCCCTGGTAAATGCTTTGCTCGGGGAAGACCGGGTCATTGTTAGCGATATTGCAGGAACGACAAGGGATGCCATTGACTCGCCTTATGAGTATGAAGACCAGGAATATGTCATTATTGACACGGCCGGTATGCGCAAAAAAGGAAAAGTCTACGAAACGACGGAGAAATACAGTGTGCTTCGTGCGCTTCGTGCCATTGAACGTTCAGACGTGGTTCTTGTTGTATTGAATGCCGAAGAAGGCATTCGGGAACAGGATAAACATATTGCCGGCTACGCCCATGAAGCTGGACGGGCTGTGATTATTGTCGTCAATAAATGGGACGCAATTGAAAAAGACGAAAAAACGATGAAGGAATTTGAGGAAAAAATCAGAAGCCATTTCTTATTCCTTAGTTATGCACCAGTCGTCTTTCTTTCAGCTAAAACGAAGAAGCGGGTACATACGCTCCTTCCAGTGATTAACCAGGTCAGCGAGAATCACAGCATGCGCGTTCAATCGAGCGTCTTGAATGATGTGATCATGGATGCGGTAGCCATGAACCCGACACCTACGGATAAAGGCAAGCGCTTGAGAATTTATTATGCAACCCAGGTAGCGGTCAAGCCGCCGACCTTTGTTGTCTTTGTGAATGAACCAGAATTGATGCACTTCTCTTATGAGCGCTTTTTGGAAAATCGCATTCGTGAAGCGTTCGATTTTGAAGGAACGCCGATACGTATCCTTTCACGGGCCCGAAAATAAAGAAAAGCTGGTGAATATTCATGAGAAATAAAGAGAACATTGCAATGCTTGGCGCAGGCAGCTGGGGAACCGCACTCGCTATTGTCCTTGCTGATAACGGCCATGAGGTTTGTCTGTGGACAAAAAATGAAAACCGTGTAGAAGAAATCAATGAAAAGCATACGAATCTGCAGTACTTGCCGGAGATTCAGCTGCCTGAAACTATACGGGCTTCGAGCTCAATAGAAACGGCATTAAGAGGGACAGATCTAGTGGTGCTCGCTGTTCCAACGAAAGCGATCCGTGAAGTGCTTCAGTTAATCAAAAGCGTCCGGAAAGAGCCGTTTACAGCTGTTCATGTAAGCAAAGGAATCGAACCGGACACACTGATGCGGATATCAGAAATGATCAGAGAAGAACTGCCGGAGGAGCTCTGCAAGGACATCGTCGTACTTTCAGGTCCGAGCCATGCCGAAGAAGTGAGCTTGCGCCATCCGACGACAGTAACCGTATCTTCAGATAATATTGATGCTGCGGAAAAGGTTCAGGACATTTTTATGAATCAGCATTTTCGGGTGTATACCAACCCGGATGTGATCGGCGTTGAAATTGGAGGGGCATTGAAGAATATTATTGCCCTCGCAGCCGGTATTTCTGATGGTCTTGGATATGGGGATAATGCAAAGGCCGCTTTAATTACGAGGGGACTGGCAGAAATTGCTCGGCTTGGCACTAAAATGGGGGCTGATCCGCTTACTTTCTCCGGCTTGACGGGGATCGGTGATTTAATTGTGACATGTACAAGCGTCCACTCACGGAATTGGCGTGCTGGGAATATGCTTGGAAAAGGGCAGAAGCTTCAAGACGTTCTTGACAATATGGGAATGGTGGTAGAAGGTGTGCGAACCACAAGAGCTGCCCGGCAGCTTTCACTGAAATATGGAGTGGAGATGCCTCTCACCGAAGCCCTGTATCAAGTTTTATTTGAAGGGAAAGATCCTAAAACAGCGGTGGACGAGTTAATGGCCCGGATGAAAACCAATGAAATGGAAAGTTTGGTTGACATCATTGACCGCAATCAAGAGAACTAGCTAACGGGCGTTTGTATAATCACCGTTTAGACTGCAGTCATATAATGAAATGAATAAGCCAGCACTTAATAAATTGGCGGCCGTTACAGCTAAAGCAGCTTTTGCTGCTTTGGCTCTTTTTATGCGGCTGGATGGTCTGTGTTATGTTATAATCATGACGAAAAGAAGAGAGGCTTCGGCGGGAGCTTCCAAGGTAGAATGATCGATCAAGGAAAGGGGCAATAGAAGATGTCAGCATCCATGATGAATATGTGGATCTCTTTTATAGGAATGGGTTTAATGATCCTATCGGTTTTTGCCATCTATGTAAGCCGTTATAAATTAAAAAATGGTTTTTTGAAAGCCATCTCTGCTCTTATAGCTTATGCTTGTATGATTATTGGCGGATTGATTATGGTGTATATTGTATTCAGCGGTCCAGCTTGAAGATTGAAGGAGAGAGTCAGCGAATGAAGAAACTAGCAATTGTGCTTATCGTCACCCTTGTATCTGCTTTTATGAGCGGCTGTATGTTCCCGGATGACCAGCGCGCAGAAAATAAAGTGCCTTATGAGGATCAAATTCGGACGGTTCAATCGGCAGTTGATCAATTCAAAGAGGCAAATGGCGGAATCTTGCCGATTAAAACAAAAGAGGCGGATACTCCGCTTTATGAAAAGTATCCAATAGATTTTAAGAAAATTGCACCGCAGTATATGGCTGAACCTCCGGGGAATGCCTTTGAGTCAGGAGGCGTTTTCCAATATACGCTCGTGGATGTTGAGAAAAATCCAACGGTTAAACTAATTGATTTGCGCATGGCTGAGCAAATCAGAGACGTTCAATTGCGCATTCGGTCGCAAGGGTATCCCCCTTTTAAAGATAAAATCGCCAATAATGTATTTTCATTAGACTTCAAAAAGATTGGCTTTAAAGAAGAGCCTTATGTTGTCAGCCCGTATACCCAGCAAAATTTGCCGCTTGTCATCTCAGGTGATGGCCGGATTTATGTAGATTACAGCAGCGATTTATATGCAGCGCTAAAAAAATCCAAAGCAGAGGCAAAGCAAGGGGAAGATATCCGGACATTGCTCTTGGAGGATTCGCCGTTTGCCCCTGGATTTTCCCTTCCTTATACGGTAAATGACAAAAATGAGCCGATTTTTATGGTTAAGTAAAGAGAAGCCGTCCATTTATTGGATGGCTTCTTTTATTTTGTAGGAATATTTTTCAGTCATATAAAAGCAGGACAACATCATACAATTTACTGTAGGAACGATACCGCTAATAAAAAAAGCAAACAATAAAGTCGGGAGGGAATTTCTTGGAAAAAGCAGATATTTTTAAAGATATAGCTGAACGGACGGGTGGAGATATCTATTTAGGAGTTGTCGGGGCGGTCCGTACGGGGAAATCCACGTTCATAAAAAAATTTATGGAACTGCTAGTTCTTCCTAATATAGACAACGAAGCGGAAAAAGCGAGAGCGCTTGATGAATTGCCGCAGAGCGCAGCAGGCAAACAAATTATGACAACTGAGCCTAAATTTGTGCCCAATCAGGCCATTTCTATAAATGTGGATGAAGGACTTTCAGTAAATGTGAGGCTTGTTGATTGCGTTGGTTATGTCATTGAGGGCGCCAAAGGGTATGAAGATGAGAATGGACCGCGAATGATTCATACGCCTTGGTTTGAAGAACCGATTCCTTTTCATGAAGCGGCGGAAATCGGGACGCGCAAAGTGATTCAGGAACATTCCACCATCGGCGTACTGATCACGACTGACGGAACGGTTGGGGAAATTCCAAGAGCTAATTATTTAGAAGCGGAAGAGCGGCTTGTAGAGGAATTGAAAGAAGTCGGGAAACCGTTCATTATGATTGTGAACTCGGCGCGTCCTCATCATGCCGAGACAGAAAGTCTTCGAGAAAGCCTTGCTGAGAAATATGATATTCCAGTAGTTGCCATGTCAGTTGAGAGTATGAGAGAAACAGATGTTATGAGTGTCCTGCGTGAAGCTTTATTTGAATTTCCGGTGCATGAGGTGAACGTGAACCTGCCGGGATGGGTCATGGTGCTGAAAGAAAATCACTGGCTGCGCGGCCATTATCAAGAGGCTATTAAAGAAACCGTGCAGGATATTAAACGCCTTCGGGATGTTGACCGGGTGATCGGACAGTTTGATCAATATGAATTTATTGA
Organism: Bacillus badius NBRC 15713; assembly: GCF_001591605.1. GTDB lineage: Bacteria > Bacillota > Bacilli > Bacillales > Domibacillaceae > Pseudobacillus > Pseudobacillus badius. The sequence continues at coordinate 212,546 of NZ_BCVF01000001.1, forward strand.
GAATGCCGGCTTGGCAGGAATGGATATGGGGCAAGGTGTGGCAGAAATCGATTTGTTCGCCCCGGATGAGCTGTATGACCGGGTGTTGAAGGAGATTGTTGGGGTGGAAATCCGCGGGAAGGACCACTTGCTTGAATTAATGCAGGAATTTGCCAATGCTAAAACGGAATATGACCAAATTGCCGACGCCTTGCGCATGGTGAAACAGACAGGGTACGGCGTGGCAGCCCCATCGCTGACGGATATGAGCCTGGATGAGCCGGAAATCATCAGGCAAGGCTCACGCTTTGGAGTAAGATTAAAAGCGGTCGCTCCGTCTATCCATATGATTAAAGTGGATGTAGAATCTGAATTTGCTCCAATTATCGGAACAGAAAAGCAAAGCGAGGAGCTTGTTCGCTACTTAATGCAGGACTTTGAAGAAGATCCGCTTTCGATCTGGAATTCCGATATCTTCGGACGGAACTTGAGCTCTATTGTAAGAGAGGGGATTCAGGGCAAGCTTTCGCTTATGCCGGAAAATGCAAGATATAAGCTGAAAGAAACATTAGAGAGAATTATCAACGAAGGATCAGGTGGCATGATTGCCATTATTTTATAAGTATTTATTTGCGGACTTCCTTTAATGGCAGGGGAGTCTTTTTTGTTTTTTTGCCCCAAACCTAGAAAGAATGAGAATTATTAAGGGATTCTGCTTGATATGGCATTTCTTATGTGATAATCTTTTAACAGAATTAATGTGTGAAAACATTGATTTAAAAGCTTTTCTCATTTTCTATGTATAAAAAATGAGAAAAAAGCTCAGGAATGAAAGTAATGGTAGATGATACAGACTTTCGTTGAAACCCCCTTTGGGAGGAGGTGAATGGCATGAACAAAACAGATTTAATTAATCAAGTTGCAGAAACAGCAGAATTATCCAAAAAAGATGCTACTAAAGCGGTTGAAGCCGTCTTTGATGCCATCCAAAACTCATTAGCAAGCGGAGACAAAGTTCAACTGATTGGTTTCGGAAACTTTGAAGTACGTGAGCGTTCTGCACGCAAAGGGCGTAACCCGCAAACTGGAGCAGAAATCGAAATCGCAGCGAGCAAAGTACCTGCATTTAAACCAGGGAAAGCTTTGAAAGATGCGGTTAAATAACTACATAGCCTAACGGCTACAAGAGAGGCCTTTTTGGCCTCTCTTTTTTATATGGCGAGGCTTGCGCCGGCGGATGTTTCTTGACAGATTCAGAAAAGGAAGCGTAAATCTGCCGTCATGCTGAACAGGCGCTTCCGCTTTTCGTTCAGTTATGCTACTATTTAGTGAGTGTTTTAATTTTACGATGGATAGAGAGGATTGTAGAGGATGGCTGAAGTGAATCGTGCTCAAATTGAAGAAGCAGTTCGTATGATTTTGGAGGCAGTCGGAGAAGATCCAAACCGTGAAGGATTAATTGATACACCTAAGCGGGTAGCTAAGATGTATGAAGAAGTTTTCTCCGGTTTAAATAAAGATCCAAGAGAGTATTTTGAAACGATTTTTGGAGAAGATTACGAAGAACTCGTGTTGGTGAAAGACATTCCTTTTTACTCTTTGTGTGAACATCATCTAGTTCCTTTCTTTGGGCATGCCCATGTGGCATATCTTCCGAAGAATGGCAAAGTAACGGGACTAAGTAAATTGGCAAGAGCAGTGGAGACAGTAGCCAGACGTCCTCAATTGCAGGAACGGATTACGGCTGAGGTGGCCGATGCCATCATGGAGAAGCTCCAGCCGCATGGTGTAATGGTAGTGGTGGAAGCAGAACATATGTGCATGGCTATGCGCGGAGTGAAAAAGCCAGGGGCTAAAACGGTGACAACGGCGGCGCGCGGCAAGTTTGCTAACGATGTTCATTCACGCTCAGAGCTATTAAATTTAATTAAAGGCTGACGGAAGAGAGGTTGAGGGTCGAATGAAGAATAATCAGAATGACTTTATTATGATCCGTGCAGTTGAAGACGGAGTGAATGTGATTGGTTTAACAAGAGGATCCGATACCCGCTTTCACCATTCGGAAAAGCTGGATAAAGGAGAAGTCATGATCGCTCAATTCACGGAGCATACTTCGGCCATTAAAATTCGCGGCCGCGCTAAAATTGTTACAAGTTTCGGTGAAATGGAAAGCGGAAATGAAGCGTAAGGGGTATACGAGATGAATGAATGGCTTGAAAAAAAAACAATGATCAAAAAAGAAGTGCAGCAGTGGCTTTCTTATCCGTATTTAAGAAAGTTTATTGAAAAGCCGGAGATAGATGAAGTGCGGCTGCTCGCTTTAATGCTGCCTTTTACGAAAGAACAGCTGTCGTTGAACGAAACGGTAAAATATATTACAACAGCCACCTTAATTCAAATCGCCCTTGATACCCATGAAAAAGTAACGGCTTCATCGAATGAGATTGCAATTGATCAACAGCTGACTGTGCTTGCCGGTGATTATTTTAGCGGACTATATTATCAAATCCTGGCGGAATTAAAGGATATTCGAATGATTCGTGCGCTTTCCGATGCGGTGAAAAGCATTAATGAAAATAAAATTGTCCTTTATCAGCAGGAGCACCAATCTATAGAGTCATTAATGGCCAGCGTCTGTAAAATTGAAACGGAAATTGTCGAACGCTTTTACACAGCTTTCCGTTTTCAATCGGCTTTCCCGCTTGTTTCCCGCTTGCTTTTTGCCAAACGCCTGTTGCGGGAAAAGCAGAGCTTTCTCGAGAGTGGACACGCCTTGACTGCTCAAGCGATCGCAAGCTTAGTGCACCGGCAAGAGGGTCCTGCTGTATTGCTGGATAACGGTTCGAGAATTGTGCAAGTGTACGACCGGTATATCGATCAAGCCAAAGAAGAAGCAGAGAAGATGTTAGACTACCGGAGTCCGGCTCATTTCGGGGAGCAGTTATATGGCAGGCTGTATAATGAGGTCTTTAGAAACAAAACATATGCGGAAGAAGGTTAAAGAATGCAACAAACGAAAGAAGAAAAAGTCCATGGCGTGTTCGAAAAAATTTCCTCTAATTACGATCATATGAATTCTTTAATCAGCTTTCAACAGCATAAGCGATGGAGAACGAACACGATGAAAAAAATGAATGTCCCTAAGAAGGCTTCCGCCTTGGATGTATGCTGCGGAACAGGGGACTGGACGATCGCTCTGGCCGAGGCTGTCGGGCCGGAAGGACGAGTAGTCGGACTCGATTTCAGTCAAAATATGCTGAATGTTGGCAAACAGAAAATAGAGGAAGCTGATTTAGAACAGGTGAAGATGCTCCAGGGAAATGCCATGGAACTTCCATTCGATGATCATACGTTTGACTATGTGACCATTGGTTTCGGGCTTCGCAACGTTCCGGATTACATGCAGGTACTTCAGGAAATGCATCGTGTGTTGAAACCGGGAGGGATGGCTGTGTGCTTGGAAACTTCCCAGCCGACCATGCTCGGCTTCCGGCAACTATATTTCTTATATTTTCGTTTTATCATGCCGCTGTTTGGAAAATTGTTTGCGAAAAGTTATAAAGAATATTCCTGGCTTCAGGAATCTGCCCGCGATTTCCCCGGAATGAAAGAATTAAAGCAAATGTTTGAACAGGCAGGGTTTGTCGATGTCAGCTATATATCGCATACCGGCGGTGTAGCAGCAACCCATATTGGTTTTAAACAAAAGTAAATAAGCTGGGTGGAAAACATGAAGTTAACTATGCTGTATTCGTTTCTAAAAGCGGATATTGACTTAATCGAAAAAGAATTAGAACGGGCGATCTCCTCTGCTTCTCCTTCATTGCGGGATGCATCGCTTCATTTGCTGCAGGCAGGCGGGAAACGGATTCGGCCGATTTTTGTCCTGCTTGCTGCTAAATTTGGCGAATACAACATTGAGCGGGTAAAGAATATAGCGGTGGCCCTCGAGTTAATTCACATGGCTTCACTTGTTCATGATGATGTAATTGACAATGCGGAACTCCGGCGCGGCCAGCCGACGGTTAAAGCAGAATGGGATAACCGGGTGGCGATGTACACGGGCGACTATATTTTTGCCAGGGCACTTGAGTATATGACAGACATTGAGAGTGTCGAGGCTCACCAGATTTTGTCGAATACGATGGTGGAGCTATGCATTGGTGAAATTAATCAAATTAAAGACAAATATTGCTTCGATCAAAATTTGCGGGACTACTTGCGGAGAATTAAACGCAAGACAGCGATCCTGATTGCCGCGAGCTGTCAAATAGGTGCCATCTCTGCCAATGTCCCGAAAGCCGTTCACGAAAAGCTGTTTCAATTCGGCTACAATGTCGGCATGGCTTTTCAAATCACGGACGATATACTTGATCTGACAGCTACAGAAGAAGAGCTAGGCAAACCAGCGGGGAGCGATCTTTGGCAAGGGAATGTGACGCTGCCTGTTCTGTATGCGTTGGAGAATGAAGAGATGCGTGAAAAGATCATCCGAGTGAATAAAGATACGGTCAAAGCGGATATAGATGAAATTATCGGCTGGATCAAGCAAAGTGATGCGATCGACCGTTCACATGCGCTCAGTCAGCGTTATTTAAGCCGGGCATTGGATATACTGGATGATCTGCCGGCTAATCGCACGAAAAAATCACTTCGGGATATTGCCAGATTCATCGGCAAACGAAAATATTAGTTTTTTTAGTGGAAACGTTGTCAACTTGTCCAATCAATGGTACTATTTTTAAGGATTGTTATTAAAAAATTTAATACATATCATAGGAGTGACTACAATGGAAAAAACATATTTAATGGTTAAACCTGACGGTGTGCAAAGAGGCCTAGTCGGCGAAATCGTTGCCCGTTTTGAAAAGAAAGGTTTTCAATTAGTTGGCGCTAAACTGATGAGCGTTTCCAAAGAAACAGCTGAACAGCATTACGCAGAGCACAAGGAGCGCCCTTTCTTCGGGGAGTTAGTAGACTTCATCACTTCCAGCCCTGTATTTGCTATGGTATGGGAAGGCGAAAATGTGATTGCTACAGCCCGCCAAATGATGGGAGCAACAAACCCTAAAGATGCAGCGCCTGGCACAATCCGCGGCGACTTCGGCGTAACTGTCGGCAAAAACATCATTCATGGCTCTGACTCTCCTGAGAGTGCAGAAAGAGAAATCGCGATTTTCTTCAAAGAAGAAGAGTTAACAACTTACAACAAACAAATCAACGAGTGGGTTTACTAAGAAAAACAAAAGTGTCTGTTTGGCCTTTAGGGGCTGGGCTTTACACCTAGATAATGAAGAAAAGCTGCTGTCGGAGGACAGCAGCTTTTAGTTTGCCGGCAAAAGGGGTTCGGAAGGAATGTCCGTTTAATTAACCTCACTGGATTAACGCTTAGGCGGCCTGCTTCCGGCTACAACTCTTCTACTAAGTCATCAATAAAAGCGATATCCATCATTGCTGCCACTTGACGAACCAGATGATTTTTTGGCACAAGCTGGTCTAGAGCGATCCGATCTATTTGGTCCTTTGGATGGAATCGTGTTTCGAAAGCCTCTTCCTCACCTCAAGCATTTTGTACAGCTGCCCGACCTTTGCAACCTCTGTTGATTGAAATGGAAGGTGCGCAGACTCCTTCGGGATCAGCGGGATAGGTGAGACCCCGCAGGCGCTTTGGCGGCGAGAAGGCTCATTGCCCGCCCCGCGGAAAGCGAAGCGCCTGGGATGGAAATCAACAGTCCTCATCTGCAAGCAAAATAAAAAGTACGGCTGGCTTTTCATTCAGCCGCTTGATTGGTCATGAGGATCTCATTTTCAAACAGACAGGGCTATACGGCTAAATTCTTTTAGTGCACTTTGTTGATTGAAATGGAAGGCGCAAAGACTCCTTCGGGATCAGCGGGACAGGTGAGACCCC
>NZ_BCVF01000002.1 GCF_001591605.1 Bacillus badius NBRC 15713
ACCGTTTAAAAATGATTAACTGAATGGTGAGTGGATGAGCAAGGTTTTCTCTTTAAGAATTCGAGTTTCATTTGGCTTATAGGCTATATTAGAAAGTCAACGATATTGGCGAGGAGTAATGATAGTCTTTTCTCAAAAGAAGTGTAAGAGACAGATCAACTCGACATCTTCATTATACAAAGTGTTTAAGAATAACCATCTAATATTGAACAACATGTATATATAAGTTGATTGAATAGTTAGATATTATTTAATTGTGAAATTATTATTTTGCAAGATCACTAGCGCTAGGGGATTTTAATATTTGTTTAGAAGGGGGAAAAGCATGCTTAAAGACGAAACAGAATTATCAGAAACAAAAACATCACACACGAAAAAATTCAAACTCTCGATGCCTCATAGTTACGTCATTATGGGGGTTATTCTTATCATTGTTTCCTTATTAACATACATCATACCAGCCGGTGAATTTAAGAGAGTGGATGATCCAATCACCCAAAAACAAGTTGTGGTACCAGGCTCTTACCAACATGTTGAGCAATCACCAGTCGGTATTTTCGATATCACGACAAGTATGTATGAAGGGATGATACGCGGGTCTGAGATTATTTTTTATGTTTTTTTCTCCTATGGTTTTATTTTTATGCTTACGAAAACAGGAGCTTTCAATAGTGGAGTTGGGGCACTTGTTCGAAAGACGAAGGGAAAAGAAATTTTAATCATTCCTGTATTTATGATTATGTTTGGGCTCATGGGAGCTACTTTTGGCATGTACGAAGAAAGCTATGGATATATTCCTCTAATGATGGGAATTATGATAGCACTTGGATATGATGCAATCGTTGGTCTAGCAGTTGTCTACATAGGAGTAGCTACAGGTTTCGCTGCAGCATTGACTAATCCATTTACTATCGGAATTGCCCAGAGCATTGCTGATGTTCCAATGTTCTCAGGTATTGGTTACCGTGCTGTTATTTTTGTATGCTTTATGGCATTATCCATTTCTTATGTTGTGCGTTATGCTAGGAAAGTAAAAGCCCATCCAGAAAAGAGTGTCGTGAAAGATGTGAATTTTTCTTTTCTTTCAGATGCAAGTTCTAACGATCTTGTAAACTTAAAGTTTACAAACCGGCACAAAATCAGTTTAATTTTGTTCGCGCTTACAATTTTTACACTTGTCTTTGGAACGGCGAAGTATCAATGGTATCTAAAGGAACTAGCGGGTGTATTGATCATTGCGATGATTATTATTGGGCTTGTAAATAAGTTGAATTTCAGTCAGATATCAGAGGTTTTTATTGAAGCTTGTAGAAATGCAACCTTTGGTGTATTGATTATTGGTATGGCTAACGCTGTTTTAGTCGTGCTGGAAAAAGGCCACATTATTGATTCAATTGTTCATTATACAGCATCCACAATAGACGGAGTATCCCCTCACGTTGCAGGCTCAGCTATGTTGGTTCTGCAAACGATCTTGAATTTCTTCTTGTATTCAGCAAGCGCTCAAGCAGTTACATCTATGCCAATTATGGTCCCGTTAGCTGATGTACTTGAATTAAATAGGCAGATTGCAGTTTTAGCTTTTCAACTGGGGGACGGATTTGCCAACATGATATGGCCTAACTCTGTTGCCGTTATATGTGGGATTGCTTGTATTCCTATGGATCGTTGGTATAAATTCTTATGGCCGCTTTTCTTGATGATATTTGCCTTAGAAGTCGTATTCGTGATCATTGCCGTATTTATTAACTATGGGCCATAATTTTTTAAATATATAAGAAAAAGGATGGGTATGATGCATAACAACTTGGAAGATTTAACGAAACATCCTGTGTTTCATTACTTTGTGGAAATATCTAATATCCCACGTGGTTCAGGAAATGAAAAAGAAATTAGCGACTATTTAGTTCGCTTTGCTCATGAACGTAATCTTGAAGTAATTCAAGATCAAGCATTAAATGTAATTATAAAAAAAGCAGCTACCTCCGGATATGAAAACGTGCCAACTGTTATTATTCAGGGACATATGGATATGGTTTGTGAAAAGAATAAAGGCAATGCTCATGATTTTGAGAAAGATCCCCTACAGTTAAGAATTATAGGAGATATGTTATACGCTACGGACACAACATTAGGAGCAGATAACGGTGTGGCTGTTGCCTATGCCTTGGCTCTATTAGATTCTCAAGATATTCCACATCCTTCACTGGAAGTACTTATCACCACGGAAGAGGAAACAACTATGCGGGGAGCTCATGAAATTAACCCTGTCCATATAGATGGTAAAATACTTGTAAATATTGATTCAGAAGAAGATAGGAAGCTGTTAGTAAGCAGCGCCGGTGGCGTCATTGTTACTCAAACTCTGCCAATTAGTTGGGAGCAAGCGCCAAAACAGGTAGTGACATGCTGTATAAGCATTAGTGGACTGTATGGGGGGCATTCTGGAATCGACATTGATAAAGGAAGAGGCAATGCCAATAAACTGTTGGGAAGAGTTTTATATGACTTATCAAGTGAATTACCTTACTCTATACAAAAAATTAGTGGTGGGTTAAAAGTAAATGCCATCCCCCGTGAAGCAGAGGCGATTATTCAGCTCCCTTCAAATGCTATTAAGAAGTTAACAGAAAAAATTAAAAATTGGAATAGCATTCTTAAACATGAATTTCGGGTGTCTGATTCAAATGTGTGTATTGAAATTGAACAGATAGATACTACTTCTGCAAAAGTTTTTTCAAAAGCCACCATGGATAAAGCAATTGCTGCCCTAATGGTCATTCCAAATGGCGTTCAAAGCATGAGTAGGGCACTAGAGGGGTTAGTGGAGAGTTCAACGAATTTAGGGGTTGTTACCACATCTGCTACAGAGATAAAATTTGAAAGTGAATCAAGAAGCTCGATTAAAAGCCTGAAGTATGCGATGGTTCATCAAGCACGAATAATAGCAGAAATACTTGGAGGCGAATTATCTACTGATTCAGATTATCCAGAGTGGCCTTATCGTCCTGAATCGCCGATTAGAAAATTATTTGAAGAAGCCTATAAAGAAAAGTATGGTACGGATATTGAAATCATTACAGTACACGCTGGAATTGAATGTGGTATTCTTTTAGAAAAAATTCCAGACTTAGACGCCATTTCGATTGGTCCTGACATGTACTGTGTCCATACTCCAAATGAGCATCTAAGCATCTCTTCTACAACAGAGAACTGGGAGTACTTTCTGTACGTTTTGAAAAAAACAAAAAACTTCAATTGGCAACGAGAACGAGTAAATGTTATTTCATGATAGAATAAAAAACTGTAGATCCACTCTACTTTACAGAGTGGATCTGCAGTTTTTTATTGAAAATGAACAGCATATAGGAATAATATTAATTGGAATCTCTGTTTTAACGAAATAAAGTATGTAAACAAAAGATTATCTCGTTTATAATGACAAATATTAAATAAGGTATATACAAAATGCACAGATATAGACATTTATTTATATACAAAATGTTCATATAAAAAGACTGAATAATCAAATAATATACAATTACAACCGTGTCTAATTAAAGAGGGGGGAAGATGAGGTCCTAAAAAGTTAAAATGTCTATTAGTAATATGGTCAATTCTATATGTTCTTGAATAAACGAAAAGTGTTCAAGAAAATTTGATGTGCTGGATAAAGAAAGAGAGAGCGCAATTTTGCCTCTTTCATAGTAGTATAAGGGAGCGTGATGCGCTAGTCTATTTTACTATTATGGTCATAAGAAAAATTAATTCTCGTACTTTTGAAAACGCTTACTAAAAGATGGGTTTTGTACACTTCATCTATGTAATTGTTTTCCATTTCATGAAAATCGCCATTCAAAATTGATCTACACCTTCATCACAGATCTGCCTATCCACCAAGCGCGTTTTACCATTTACTTCAGCAAGAAATATAACCCATAGCGCACGCATTACTTGTATATTTCTGCTTATCAAACTATCCATTTCTGTTGTTAAAAGTTCAATGCTATTAACCGATACAACGTTGTACGTTTTAAGAAAAAATACTAACAAAAAATCAAGAAAGGGTGGCATGCATGGAAACCTTTAAATTCGAAAGCACCGAAAATGATTTTAAGAATAATCAAGGCTATGGGAGAAAGAAATTATTTGATTTTGAGAACCTTCATCCTTATGTAATAATTTTAAGTATTGTCTTTATCATCTATCTGCTTTGCCTCGTGCTTCCCTCTGGAACGTTTGATAGAGTAAAAAATGAAAATGGGGACATGGTCGTTGTAGATGATAGTTATCATACCGTTGAAAAGGATGTACCTTCTATTTTTGATTTGTTCTTGAATTTTCAAATGGGATTTGTTGAGACAGCATCTATTACCTTCTTTATCATGTTCGCGTATGCTTTTGTACATATGCTAACTGTGAATGGAACCATGGGTGCAATATTAGGCAACATCGCAGCCAAATTAGGACACAAGACTTATTTATTTGTTCCAGTTTCAATGATCGTTTTTGGACTTCTAGGTGCCACAGCAGGGCTTTACGAAGAGGTATATGGGTTAATACCTGTCTTCATTGGCGCAGCCATTGCACTAGGATATGATGCGGTAGTAGGCGGTGCTATCGTTTTCGTGGGCGTTGCTACAGGATTTGCGGCAGCACTTACTAATCCTTTTACTATAGGAATTGCCCAGGGACTTGCTAATGTGCCCTTATACTCGGGGATGCTATTTAGAATTATTGTATTTGTAGTATTTGAAATAGTAGTAATATGGTATGTTACTCATTATGCAAGAAAGGTTAAAAAGGATCCTACAAAATCTGTGTTATACGGATCAAGGTTAGTAACTCCTAATCATATAGAATTAAAAGAACAGCCATTGTTGCTCAAGCATAAATTAAGCTTACTCAGCTTACTGTTTACATTTGGAATGATCGTATACTCTACTTTGAAATTAGGGTGGTATATTGATGAGCTGGCCGCTTTATTTTTACTAATGTTTATTATCGTAGGGTTTTTCAGTAAATACTCTCTTGGTAAAATTATGGATATATTTATTGACTCAGCTAAGGAAATACTATTTGGAATAATGACCATAGGCTTTATACAAGGTGCCATCATTACAATGGAAGATTCGACAGTGTTGGATACTGTAATTCATTATCTGTCTTCTTTTCTGGGAGAATCAAATAGTTACGTCACTTCATTGGGCATGCTTTTTGCTCAAAATGTCATCAACCTATTTATAACTGGAGGACCTGCTTTGGCAATGGCAACCATGCCTATCATGGCGCCCCTAGCAGACCTTGCAGGATTAGACAGACAAATAGCAATAGTTGCCTATCAATTTGGAGATGGATTTTCCAATATGTTTTGGCCAACAGGTGTGGCAGTAGAATGCGCCATAATGGGCATCTCAATGATTAGATGGTATAAATTTATGTTGCCGCTTTTTGGGATAATGGTCATTTTACAAATTCTATTCATGATAATAGCCACCGCAATGTTTTAGTTTTTATCACAGAGGAGGAGTTCAAAAGTGAACCTAAAGGAATTAAAAAGCGCTGTATCAGCCATTGAATCTCAATATAGAACAGAGTTCCAAGAGATAAGTGATTTTATATTTAATCATCCGGAACTAGGGGGCGAAGAGCATATTTCTTCAAGATATTTAGCAGAGGTTCTGGCGGGTCATGGATTTAAAGTGAGTTTTCCATACGAAGATCTAGAAACAGCCTTTATAGCCGAATATGGCGATGAAAACGGGTCCTCTATCGCATTTTTAGCAGAGTACGATGCCTTACCTGGCTACAATACACCAAGTGGCAAAGGCCATGCTTGTGGGCACAATTGGATTGCAGCTACTATGTGTGGTTGCGCAATAGTGTTATCGAAAATAAAACATAATTTTAAAGGTAAAATATTTTTGATAGGAACTCCAGCGGAAGAAACATTCGGGGCCAAAGTGAACATGGAAAAGAAAGGAGCTTTTGATAATATAGACGTTATTTTTCAAGCTCATCTAGAAAACGAAACTATTATAGATTCTGCAGCGCTTGCCATGAGTGAGATTCAATTTGAATTTACAGGCAAGGCCGCCCATGCAGCATCGTATCCTGAGGAGGGAATAAACGCGCTTGATGCAGTGCAACTAACATTTATGGGGATAAATTCTCTAAGACAACACGTAAAGCCCGATGTTAGAATGCATGGAATCATTACAGAAGGTGGAGTCGCTACCAATATTATACCTGATAGAGGTGTATGTCAGATAACTGTGCGATCTAAGGACAGAGATTACTTGAAATATGTGGAATCTAGAGTAATAGATTGTGCAAGGGGGGCCGCTTTAATAACAGGGGCAAAGTTAGAGTATAAGTACCTAGGAAATACTTTTGATGATTTAATAAATATTCCACTATTAATGGATATGATGAAAAATAATCTAAGGGAAGTAGGAATTAATAAGTTTTTGTCTAAGGAGGAAGCTCAACCTCCGGGATCTACAGACTTAGGGAATGTAAGTTATAACTGCCCAACTCTGTATGTAGAAGTCGATCTAGAAGCGGACAAACCTTTTAAAGTACATGAAGAAGAAGCTTTGAGATATGTAAACTCTGAGTATGCATACAAAAAAATGACTCAGGTTATTAACGCGATGGCCTTCACTGCATTAGAGCTCTATACAGATCCTGTCAAAATAGAACTTGTTAAACGAGAACATAAAGAGATAATTTCAAACAAAGGATAATGTATGCAGGTACAAAAATTCAGTAAATTAAGGATAGTAAAAGATATTTCAAGAGAATCAAGCTTGAGAGCACTAGTGATTTATTAGTTTTCAAGAAGGAAAGTCAGCAATGTTATGGTTAAGAGGTATTTAATAATTCAATTTGTTAAATTATACATTAAAAAGCGAAATAAATAGAGGAGAGCCAAACTGCTATAAGCATGTCTAGTAGGACATCTTTGTGAATTTTAGTGAAACCAACGTGCAAACAATCATCCTAGCTTTTCAAAGGAATAATATAAAAGAGGGTTCGAAATGACTAATCTAAAACCAAAATACTTAGCAGGCAGTGATGAACAGCGTGCATTTGATCTTATTAGAAGAAATCCAAAAGTATTCCTCGGCTTTAGCGATATCACCTCACTTCATATAGCGATTAATAAGTTTACAGGCCTTACCACATTTGATGGCCCTGGTGTAATAAGACTTAACCGGGACGACTTATCTGACTACACGAAAAAAAGCATTCACTTGTACAGAACCCGTTGGAGAAATAGAACTGGCGGATGAAAGGAGATGGATTCAACCACTGTTTCCCGGAGAAGCTCGCGGAGAAATAGTTAGTGGAAATCTTACTTTGATTTGTGCCTCTTTAGGTACTTCATATGAAATAGAGACAAAGGGAAAAATTTTATTAATTGAGGAGTGGAATATAGAGCCATGGGAAATAGACCACTTAATTAATCACTTGTACAATGCTGGGAAACTTCAAGAAACAAGGGGAATTGTATTTGGAGAGTGTGTAAACTGTCTTCCGGATAGCAAGACTGGTTTCGAAAATTCGTTAACTTTAACAGACATATTAGAACACTTTATGAATCTTGTAAAAGTGCCTGCTATATATGGTTTGCCTCTAGGGCATACTAGAGATATGGCTACCATCCCACTAGGCTGCCAAGTTTATTTAAATGAAACAACAGGTGAATTATTTATCGAAGAATCTGGAACAATTGGATAATCTATTTAAAAACTAAGATAGAACCACTTTATTGAACACTCTTTTTCTATTGGGAAACGTAGTCACTAAACAATTTAAGCTACTAGTCTACTCGGTCGGTAAAGTGCTCTATCCGATTATACAATATCATTATGTGATCTGTTATACTTTGATACAATTCTTTAAAAATAGAAAAATAAAAAGATGCCCTCTATGCTTTTAAAAAAATTTGATTGCTAGTAAACAGAAGTAAATATATTTCATGATAAAATAAAAAGAAGCAAGCAATACATATAGCTTGTTTCTTTTTTCATTTACATAAATAATTTATTGCCATTTGCATTGAAGGAGGATTTCTTTTGTATAAAAATATAGAGGAGCTAACACAATATAGTGTGTTCTATTATTTCTTAGAAGTCTCGAATATTCCAAGGTGTTCAGGGAAAGAACAAAAAATTAGCAATTATTTGGTTGATTTTGCCCGAAATCATGGTTTGGAAGTCATCCAAGATCAAGCCATGAATGTAATTATTAAAAAACCAGCAACATTTGGATATGAATACGCACCCACCGTTATCATTCATGGAAACATGGATATGGTCTGCGAAAAAAACCGGAAGACTATCCATGATTTTGAAAAAGACCCTCTTACATTACGTATAGAAGGGGATATGCTGTATGCCACCGATACAACATTGGGTGCAGATAGTGGGGTGGCTCTTGCTTATGCTCTTGCGCTGCTGGCTTCCGAGCGGATTCCCCATCCAAATCTTGAAGTGATGATAACCACGGAAGAAAAAACTACAATGAATGGGGCAAGACAAATAGATCCCACTCTTTTAAATGGGAGTGTACTCATTAGTATTGATGCAGAGGAGGAAGGGAAATTCCTTGTGAGCAGTGCTGGAGGTGTAATTGGACAATATAAAATACCGATTCTTTTTGAAAAGCCAAAGAAGGAGATGGCAGCTTTCCAGATAGGTATTGGAGGTCTGAAAGGGGGGCATTCTGGTGTATGCATTGATAAAGGCAGAGGAAACGCTAATAAATTATTAGGACGAGTTTTGCGGGATTTTTCTGCTCAGTTTGACTATTATATAGAAGAAATAAGCGGCGGTACAAAAGTGAACGCTATTCCAAGGGAGGCAGAAGCTACTATACTGGTGGATACTAGAAGTTTTGAGGAACTTGAAAGTAACATTCGGAAGTGGAATGAACTTCTTCAAATAGAATTAAAAAGTTCTGATCCAGGCGTCTATGTTACATGTCAGCGTGTGGAGCAAAAATTCACTAAGATGTTTTCCAAGGAAACCACAGAAAAAGTAATTGCAGCTTTAACATTAATGCCAAATAATGTCCAAAGTCTGTCCATGGACTTCCCAGGACTCGTAGAAAGTTCAAGCAGTTTGGGGGTCATCATAACTACTAATAAGACAATCATATTTGAGAGCGAAATCAGAAGTTCCGTCTACAGCTTACAAGTGGAGATTGTCAATCAAATGAGGATGCTGGCGAACGTGTTAAACTGTGAGGTTGCATTTCACTCAGAATATCCTGCTTGGTCGTACAGTCCTTCTTCTCAAATTAGGCACCTTTGCGAAAAGGTATATAAGGAAAAATATAATAAAGTTGCTGAGGTTATTTCCACTCATGCCGGTATTGAGTGTGGAATATTAGTGAAAAAAATGGATGTAGATGCCATTTGTATTGGCCCCGACATCCATAATATTCATACGCCGAGTGAACATATTAGTATTTCATCCACCTTAAGAACATGGGAGTACCTTCTCTCTATTCTAAAAGAAATGAATACGATGTAAATCATAAGCTCTTAACGCAATTTCAATACAGATTCTGTGATCTGGGTTCATAAAGTCGCCTAGTAATTCTTTCAGTTTTTCAATTCGGTAATTGACAGTTTGTCGGTGGATATATAGCTGCTTGGCTGTATCTTGTTTTGAGCCATTATTATTTAAATAGGTTCTAAGAGTTTTTAGTAATTCAGCGCCATACTGCTGGTCATGTTGTAGTACTTTTCCTAAGTAATCTTGAATCAAAGAATGAATTGTTTGATTATCTTTCATATTTAGCAAAACACGGAACACGCCAATATTCTCATAAAATGGATTAGTAGCAGGTTCTGTAATTTGGGCTACTTCAATGACTTGTTTTGCTTCTTGGAATGCTTCATACCCATGAGTAAGCATGTGCTTTGGTTTGCTCATGCCAATTAGAAACCTTCCATCTTTTAATAAGGTAGAAAGTGAATCTCTTATCTGATTAACAGTTGTTTTTATTCGCTCTTGTATAGGTAAGAGATTCTTATGTTCAGCTTGAGCTTGATAGATAAGAAAGTATAAACGATTTCCCATGGTCAGTATGATGGGATGAAGGAAATTTCGGCTAATAACTGTCCGTGTTACAATGGAGAGACCCTGTAGTAAAGAATCCCGCTCTTCATAATGAAGATTAGACTTAGGTATCCCCCATTGGATAACTCCGCAATAATAGGAAAAATTGTGTGTATCGTTAGAAAAGATTCCTAGTTTTGTACGCATTAACTCTTCGCTTTGAATTCTATTATTTAATAGGTCATCCAATAAAAGAGCCTGATTTTCTAAATTTCTTTCTTCTAAGAATAGCTGGCGTAATAAACTATGAGCAATTGCTGTGGCAGTATAATCTAATGATCGGATTAGAAAATCATCGGTATCTCTCTTATCCAAGACAACGCCTACATAAGCAAGAACTTGTCCCATGGTTACAATGGGCTGATAAAATATGTTTCTTTTAGTTCCCAAACTAATTTGGAGACCGTATGTTGCAGTAATAGAATTATTATTGAAATGGTCGCTTAGCTGTTTTAAGTACTGTTGATGCTCTGGCTGTTTTATTTGTGGAAAACATATTGGACTGCCTGTCACCGGATAGTAAATAATTTGTGCAGAAAGCAGCCGATGGAATGCCTGTAGAATATGATTGATACTTTTTGATTGAAGACTTAAATTAGACAGTTCTTTAGAAAATGACTCAAGCTCAAGCAAAGCCTTTGCCTGGCGATTAACAATTAAGGTATGCAGATCCATTGTGATGTCTACAAACTTTACTGTTTTCTCTACTACAATCAAGGGAAACGAATTTTTCTCTGCAAATTCAAGCACATCGTCAGGAATAGTATCTTGCCCTGCTGCAATGCACAAAGCAGTGGCTTTTTGCTCTATAAGCTCTTCTAAATAAGTCAAGTACGGATTTCTATTGTTATTAAAAAAAATATTAGGTGTAAGGATTAATTCGTTTCCATTTATAAAAAGGCTGTCATGGTCCAATTCAAGAATATGAACCCACTCCACAAAGCGGTCTAAACCTTTAGAACCGGCGATAACTTTAGCTTCGCAAAAATGTGGACGTTCTAGTATCTCTCTTACAGTAAGCTTTTGTTCACCAGACATATTATTAACCCCCATAGTTAAAACTGATGAGAATAGTTATCTCATAAAAATGTTGCAAATAAATGTTAATTAAATCTAGCTATACTGCTCCCTTTAGCGCTGAATTATATGACTATTAGCAATAATAGCGCATTTCTCTATATCTAATCCTATCATAAAGAAGGATGGAATGAAAAACAGTTCAATAGCTCAGTATGCTAGGCGGAAATTCTACTAAAAAGGGGAAGTTCAGCATTGCTTGATTTACAGTCAAAAGATGTTGTATGAGAACTATTTAATTCTTAAAAATGTAAAAGCGCTCAATTAAGAGCGCTTCAGACTGTAGCCAAACTCAATAAAAATTGAAGTTTGTCCACAGTCTTTTTATTTTTCTTGTGGATGGGGGCTGTTGGTTTCCATTCTAGGCTGCTTCGCTTTCCGCAGGGCGAGCGCTGAGTTTCCTCCCCACAAAAGTGTCTGTGAAGGCTGATCCATCCACAGAGTTTACAAAGTTAGGGTAATCGTATAATGATTACCTGTTTTAAAATAAATAGATAAAATGCTTGAGGTCATGAAGGTGCTTTTGAAACACAATCCTATCCAACGGGACCAAATAGAAATGATTGCTCTGGATCAGCTTGTAGCTGAGAATCATCTGGTTCGTAAAATGGAGGCAACGATTGATTTTTCTTTTATTTTATTTAGGACTGGATGGAAGAGTTGTACTAGAAAGTAGATCGCCCAGGCATCGATCTCGTTCTTTAAATTAAACTGACATTTATTGAATATACATCTGGTATCCGCTCCATGCACAAGACGAGGGAAGAAGTAGAAACGAATATGGATTACAACTGGTTTCTTAGTTATGGTTTCCATGATAAAGTGCCGCATTTCTCCACCTGGAGCGTCTATACTTATCTGGACAGAAAATCAAGGTCGCGTACACTTGATCTAAAACAGATAAGGAGCTTCAAACATGATAAAGCGAGAACGCCGTACATTTACAGCCGAGTTCAAAAAGCAAATTGAAGAACTTTTATAGTGAAAATGAGGCAAGTTAATATATTTATAAAAAAGATATGTAGGTGTAAAACATATTTGACATGCTATATATCTTTTTTTATAATAAGAGTGTAAAAGATATTTTACACCTTATAGAATCTAAAGGTGGCTTGGTGAATGGAAAATAAAATTAAGGAATACAGGGAAAAAAGTGGTCTTTCACAAGGGAAATTAGCAGAAAAATGTAATGTGAGTAGGCAAACGATTAATGCTATTGAAAACAATAAATATGACCCAAGTTTACAATTAGCATTCGATATTGCGAGGACATTAAAGGTCACTATGGAGGAATTATTTATATCGGAGAAGGGAGGAAAATAGAATGAATAATACCAAAAAAATTATCGCATTTATAGTCTTCATTGTTTTCTTATCAATTTCAGGATTTTCCCTATATAAATGGATAAGATTTGAAACTATTGATGCTGCTTCTATATTCTTTAGTTTCCTTGCTTTAAGTTATTTCTTTAATTGGCTTAATTGGGGACAACATGAAGGTGGTGGTGAGAAGGATGAATTAGATAGACATATCGAAACTCAAAGTGCCAAGATAGGTTATTATGTACTAATGATTCTTTCTGGTTTAATTCTATTTATTTCTGAAGGGACTGGTAACTTTAATGAAATTGATAATTACCCCCTTGTTATTGTGGTAGGTCTTACATTTATTACAGTTCCGATTACTGAATTTGTTTATTCAAAAAAGTACAAATAATAATGTGTATTTTCATATATTAAACAAACGGTCAGAAAAAACATTTTTACTAAAGAAGAATTTAATAATAAATTTCGAAGTATCCTAGAGAATGAAAGCGAAGAAATTACAGGGGAAATCTTTAGTAAGAAGTAAACATTAAGAGAGTATCCTTCGGGGTGCTCTTTTTTATGTCCAATATACAAAGCAATGAGCGTAAGGGGTTGAGACGATATGAAGTTCTTCAACAGAGGAGAGAATAATCATAAATGATAGATTCGTCTGAAAATAGTGATAGTATAATGGAAGTTGTTACCACATTAAATCGTTAAAATACAAGCGGGAGGTCGAATGATTAATGAGTTTAAATACGTTGTTATTTGGAGTTGTAGCAGGGGTATTAACATTTTTAATTGAAGGTGAAACATCGCCATTACTAATAACAAATATTTTATTGGGATTCATAATCGGAAAATTAACTGATAAAAAAATAAACGGGATGAACTTAGTTATCCGATTATCGAGTAAACAACCGTGGTTTTTATAATCGGGGATGGCGGTGGATTTTAAATAAAGTCGCGATGTTTTACCCTTTGGATATGAGGTGTCCAAAAGGTGTTTTTTAGGAAAAAAAGTATCCTCGATCCAGCTATTTAATAGAGTAACAACATCAGTTTTAAAAAGGGATTAAAATGTTTTATATTGAATTATGTTTAAAGGGTTTTTTAGGTTTAGATGGAAGACCCAATAAGGGAGGAATTAATTTGGGCCAAGCAAAGCAAATGATGCATGAATGGTTACAACATCGGAATGTGTTGGAGGAGTTACTGGAATCCATCGACGACGAACATATTGATTTCAGACCGTGGGAAGGGGCAATTGCACTTGGTGAACTGGCGTTGCATGTTGCTGGGTGGAATGATGTGTTCGTTTCAATGGTCAAAACGGAAGAGTTTGCTTCACCAGACATTCCTGAATGTCAAACGATGGGAGACGTACGCAAAGTTGTGAAGGAATTCACGAAAAAAACAAAGGCTACATACGAATCATTGACTGATGCAGATTTGGAAGTCGAAAATAATTCATCGCACCCAAAACTTCAAGGATCGAAGAAAAGATATCTCACTGCAATGTATGATCACGAGATTCACCATAAGGGCCAACTTTTTGTTTACGCACGTTTAGTAGGTGTGAAAGAAGTTCCATTTTTCGCTAATACCTAGTCACCGTTCTTCAGTGAAGGGGCGCTTTAACTGAAAGAAATATTTTGAGAGCCTGTTTTGAACAAACTTTTTTCAAAAGCAGGCTCTTTGCTTTTCGCTATATCGAGTTTTAAATGATTATTTTGACCAAACTTTATTTTAAACTTACAGTGGCGAGATTACCAGGGATTGAAATGAATCCTAGTAAAACGATCTTTAGTTTGAATATAATGGATATGATGACAAGCCTATAGTCACATGTGATGGTAGGGTGAATGCAGCCGATTTGCCGTAACAGGGCGAACCCAAAATTATTTGCCGTTTTAGACCAGCCTTTCTGATATGAATATCGAATCATAAAAAAAACTCCCCTTCATTTATCACCGTCACATTGCACCTTAAAAAATCAAAAGTACGTAACGATTATCTATTATGAAAGGGGAATTTTAAACCGGAGAATTGTCCATTTTAAAGTCTGAGGTGACACCAATTTACTTTTCTAACCTAATATATTCTAATTTTTTCAGGAAAGTACAATTCAACTGCTAGTTTTCCGTCTTGATAATAAGCGTTTATGTGTCCCCCATACGTTCTGTTAGAGTTTTTGCGATAGATAAACCTAATCCGGTGGAGCTTCTTCCATCTTCAACGGTATAAAAGCGATCAAAAAGCCTTTCTACCATAACCAGTGATAAATCTTTGGCAGAATTGGTGAAAATGATTTTTCCATCCCCATGGAGACTTACCACCAAATCGCCATCACTGTATTTGATGACATTACTTAAGATATTTCCTAAAATACGGCTGAGGGCAGTGGAATCAAGTGCCCGATGAATCGGTGAATCTGGAATCTCGATTTCTGGCTTGATATGTCGCCCTTTAAATGCACCGTAGTAGGATATCAAACTCTCTTCCAGCACTTGATTCAGGGTCAAGTCTTCATAGTTTATTTCTAGCACAGTGTTGATGATTGAATAGTTGAAAAGTTCTTATGTCAATTGCTTCAAGACCTCAGCCCGATTCTGGATTTGACCAAGGTAAAGCTGGACGGATTCAGACTTATCTTCCCCTTCCAACAGATCAAGATAACCGTAAATAGCAGCCAACGGAGTGCGCAAATCATGGGAAATATTTGTGATTGCTTCCTTCAATTCAGTATCGCCTTGTTGATAACGGTGACGTTCTCGGCGTAGCGTACTAAGTTGGGTGTTTAGGCTATTTGCCAACTGTCGCATCTGTCTATCACGGCTAGAAATGCTAATTAAAATATTGGTATCCGATGTGATTATTTCGTCCAATGAGCCCTGTATTTCCTGTGCAGATTTCCGTATAAGGTACACCTTTCCCACAAGAAATATAACGATTAACACCAATACGCCACATAAGAGCCATGATCCAATTTCCCATTCGTTGCATTCGTACTAGACCAGCTACCAAGCTTTTTCTATTTTGCTGTTGCTTCAGCGGCCTGTAACTCTTCTAAATATTGAGTGTTTGGCGGATAGATCGCAACACGGGCTAGCCCTTTTTCTAATAATGTCTTATTAAACATTGTGTCATTTAAATAGATGTAAGCAAGAATACGACCATATTGGTCACGAGTCTGAACGCCAAGCTCAACCTTTACGTTTTTTCCTTGAAGGCTTTTTTTGTGAAATCAGAAGCTTCTTTATCAAATAACTGAACGCATTGTTTTGAATCTTTTGCTTCAAGTGTATCCACTAAAATCATACGGATAGTTTCTTTTTTTCCTTTATAAGTGACCTTAATGGTATCACCATCAACTACTTCAGTAACCTTTGAAGTAACAGCGGTTTTAGGTGCTGCTGCTTAAACATGGTTACTTTCTTGTATGGCAAATGGTGTGAATGAGCTGCCGAGTAATGATAAAGATAGGGCAGCAGCGGCGACAGATTTAAGTAATTTCGATTTCTTGTTTAACATAAGCGTTGCTCCTTTTGTAGGTAGTAGATTAGAATCGTGATAAAAGAACCGGTGATTAAGCAAAAATAAAGACACGCCACAGCGTGTATAAGTCGAAAACATTTTCCTGTATTATCCTACAAATCAACTTGAAATTGGATTTGAGTCAATAATTTGGACACAAAAAAGTTAAGTCTTAGGCTGTTCTTCTAATTTGATCCTCAATGGCTTGGGGTGCAAAGGGGTAACTTTGGAGAATATTGCTAGGATGATTTATGACGATCGACACAAAGAGATTTTATTTCATGAAGCATATCAGTGCATAAGTTTTTCATTAGATAACAGAGAAATTTATCCTCATCCAAAAGCCTATGAAAAATTCGAGGGAGTTTTAAAACATATTGAACGGTACTTTGACAGAGAATGGTTAAAAGAAAAAATTAATTTTGAAGAATATGACTTAGGTGACGACGAGGAAGAAAAATAGGGTATTCGGATTTTAGTGTGGAAAGAGGGTTAAAGAGAACCCTCCTCTATCACCTTAGTCAGTGTGGAAAAATCAGCACCATCTTCATACACCCATTCATAACCAGTTTGTGACCAACCTGGGAATGGATCAGGTAACATTTTTCCAAAAGTAACTTCAATTTCTTTGAACTTCTTTTTCTTTCTAACTTTACGATAGCCTTGAGTAAATAAAATCTTTGCTCTAAGGGCTTCAAAAGAGTAACCACGACCAACATGGTTCATTGTCTTAATTAATCGATTAAGGGATTCTGTATAAGCGTTTGTAATGGGGGAATTGAAATAGTTGAATATTTCTTCTTCCCAATTTTTCATAGCCTTAAACAGATCCTCAAAATAAGTTATCAGTTCTTTAGGTACATTTGAAACCTAATTTTGATAGAGTTTATAGGCATCGTTAATTGATTCGGCTTCATAGATGTCAAAGAATTGCTTTTTAAGTTCATAAGCCTGTCCGAGTAATGGAAAGTTTTGAGTCCATACTTGTAGCTTTATTTGGTCATCAAAGTCTGTTAAGTCTTTACTTCTTGTAAGAAGGACATAACGATCTCTCATAAGTTGTCTACGTTCTTTGACTGTAACATTTTGACGGTTAGCTTTTCGGATTTTCTCTAAGGCTTCATTGGCTAATTTAACAACATGGAATTTATCAATTACAATTTTGGCATGTGGTATCATTGTATTAACAGCACTCTTATAAGGATTCCACATATCCATTGCTACAAGTTCAATTTTATCAATATCTTGGAGCTTTGAAAGGTAACTGATAACAGTATCTTTATTACGTTTTCGTAATATGTCAATTACTGACTTGTTTTCTACATCTGTAATAACACAATTATAGTTTTTAAGTAAATGGACTTCATCAATACCAAGCCATTTAGGAGTTCTAAAATCAGTTTGAGCTTCAAGTTCATCAACGTAGTCATTAAATATGTTTCGTACAGTCTTTTCGTCAACGCCAATCTCTTCAGCAACACTGGTAAAAGTTTTTTCAAGACTTGCTTCTTGAATCCAATTTATTAGCCTATTTGTAACAGAACGATTGATATCTATATCTGTTAGATTTTCAAAAAATGTTTCTTTACATTCCTTACATTTATATCGTTGGCGATTGACATAAATACCAACACGTTTTGCGTGCATTGGTAAATCGAAAAATAACTGTTTCTTTTTACCATGCTTATATAAATTTGCAATGGTACCACACTTTGGACAGTAGGTGGGTGGCGGTAAAATAGTCTCAACTAAGAATCTATAATCAGATTCGCTTTCATACATATCAATAATTTTAAAACTTGGTAGGTTAAGCATATTTTGGGTCATTTTTTCATTTTCCTTTTGTAACATTTTAGACAATAAACAAAAAGCATTACTTGATGATTAGAGTAATGCCTTTTTCTGTTAAGTATTCAATTTTTTGATCGCTGTCCTTACTATTATGGCGGGACAATTTTATATACTTTTTACTTGTTTCTCAAGTATTCATTTTGTAGAATTCCCATATGAATGATGTCATGCCATTCACCATTTCTAAATAGACTCTGTCTACTATTTCCTTCCACCTGGAAACCAATTTTAGTGTACAAACGAATAGCTCTATCATTGAATGAAAATACTTTAAGGGAAACTCGATGGAGGTTCATTTCGTAAAAAACATAATCCATCAGTAATTTCAAACCCTCTGAACCATAGCCTTTTCCCCAATATTCCTTTTCCCCGATATCAATAATACATTCAGCATTTCTATTTTTATAATCTATGTTGATTAATGATACAATGCCAATTGGTATTTCTTTCCCTCTTTCAACCATGATATAGCTTTTGGCTGTAGGCGATCCCAAAATAACATGATCAACAAATTCTTTAGTTGCTTCCATCGGATAAACATCCAAAGATGGGTTGGTTGAATGCATAACTTCCAAATCATTTCGCCACTTGTTATAAAGTTCTGTATCTTCCTTTGTCATCTTTCTTAATCTCATTCTTGAGGATTCAAACAACATAACAATCACTCCTTATTTGCAGATTTTGGATTAATTAATATTTCTAAAGTGAAAAGTAAAACAGATAATTGCTCCTTTACTTTTGTTTGTTCATGTCCCAGTTGAAACGTGTCTAACATCAAGCCGTCTATAAATGATACAAGATACCGTGCAATAGAACGAGTAGATTGTTGAGGTCTAAATTCTCCTTTACGTTTGCCTTCATTTAATACTTCTTCTATAGCTTCAATAATTCGATTGTAGCGTTCAGAAATGTAAGGAAAATTATCTTTATCATTTGCGTAATTAGATGACAAAAAGAATTCCGCTCTTGCATAGAGCAATGTTTGGTCAATTCTCTCAATATATAATCGCTGTTCTTCAACCCAGTTTTTTAATTGTAGCCATATTGAACCTTCATCAGACGACACAAAATATTGAATGTCTTTTTGGTCATCATATTTTAAGACTTCGAGAAAAACGTCTTCAATATTATCAAAGTAACTATATAATGCACCTCTTGAGATTCCAGCTTTGTCCATAATGTCTTGCATAGATGTGTGAACAAACCCTTTTTTAATAAAAACTTTCTTGGCTGTTTCTACTAATTCTTTTTTTCTCTCCTTTTTATATTCTTCGCTAACTTTAGGTGCCATAAAGCCACCTCCATAATAATTGATAAGAGACACACCAATAAACTATACACTAATGTCGTTTTACAGCATCAATTATAACGACATTAGTGTATAGTTTCAAGAGTTGTGAATATTATTTTGTAAATAAGGTGGGGAATTTATTCATAATCGGTGTGTTAAAATGAGCAAAACAATTGAATTGTTGTAATGTAAGTTAGTTGTTTTTTACTTTCAAAAATTCTATTGTGCTTCCACACTAAAATCCGAATACCCAAAAATATTAAATATATTGCTGCTGCTACTAACGCGCGCGAAGAACCAACTGGCGGGGTGCCTACAACCGAAATCGTTCAGCTGCCCAATGGGAGTGTGGGACAAATACCAGGTACTTCTTTGAGCGCTTATGAGCAGATACGCAATCGTTACATGGAACTTGCTGGTATACGTGGCTTTGATGTAAGCCCTAAAGATCGTGGATACATCATGGAATTGCTCTCTTATGACATAGACATTGAAAAAGCGCTTAGTTGGCTGGAAGAGTGTTTTGCTGAGTTCAATCCAAAACATTCAAGAGACAAGATCAACAGCTTTGGGTACTGTTTGCCTAAAATCTTAGACCATCATTTTGCAGAAAAGGAAGCTGATAAGAATGGCCAGAAAGTTTACCAGTATCGCAGACGTGATGGCCGATCTGCAAGCAAAGGTAAATCGGTGGAACAAGCCTACCGAGAACTTGAAGAAGCCAGAAGAGCTTGGGGCGGCTGAATACGAGTGTGCCATTTGCAGAGACACGGAGTTAGTGTATTACCAAGAGGCAGCCACCAACGGCTTGCTATATGAATTTGCCAAGCCTTGTGAATGCCGTGAGAGAAAAGCATGGAAGAGGCGATTTAAACAATCCCTGATTCCAGAGGAGTTTACCCAAGCGAACTTTGAAAACTATGAAACCTCATCACCGGTTCAGAGGGACATGCTGGAGCTAACAAAGAGGTATAGGTCCTTGTTCAAGATCAGCAAGCAAGTTGATGAGAAAAAGAAACGCATTCCAGCTCATAACTTTGGACTGATTGCCGTTTTTGGAGAACAGCGACTAAAAGAAATGCCCTCTTCAGAGAGAGCAGTGTTAAAGCAGCAGCATAACAACTTCGGGATTAGCAAAACACACTTGCAGATAGCTTTATCCAAGCAGTTGATCAAAGAAGGATTTAACGTACTCGTTGTTTCAGATGTTTCGTTCATGGAAGAGCTTATGCAAGCGAAGAAGATGGATGATGAGGGAGAAACTAATTATCGTCTCTTAAGTGGTGCTTTATCAGCGGATGTACTCATTTGGAATGACATCGGGAAAGTGAGTTGGACAGAGGCGCGTGAACGGATGTATTACACAATCATTAACGAACGATACCGCAAGCAAAAGCCGATTGTTTTTAACAGCAATGAAGATCGAGGGACACTTGCCGACAAAATTGGATATGCAGCGGCAAGTAGGTTGATTGGAGAATGCGGAGAGTATCTGTTAGAGGCAGAAGGAGTAGATTGGAGGTTAAAACGATGATGTGCAATTTATGCAACGGTACTTATGTAGTCACAAATGATATTGGATTTGGGTGGATGAAGCAGCCTTGTCTCAAATGCGGTCCAATGCCGGAAGAGATTTGGAAGAAGAAACATGCGAGTTTTAAAAAGAGATTGCATGAAGCTATGCGGCAAGCTGAACTTGTTGGGAAGGATGCAAGTTGAGAAAGGCGAGGTCAAAATATGGCTCTAAGAAAGTGGTGGTGGACGGCATCACTTTCGATAGCAAAGCCGAAGCGAGGTATTATAAGCATCTGAAACGGCTACAGGCGAATGATCAAATTCTCTTCTTTCGGACTCAGCCGCGGTACTTGCTCCAAGAAGCTTTTACGAAGAATGGGGTCCTCCATGAAAAAATTGAATATGCAGCTGATTTTGAAGTGCACCACAAGGACGGAAGTATCGAAGTGATAGACATCAGGGAAGCAGAGACTGAAGCCTTCAAAATCAAGCGGAAGTTGTTTGAGAAGAAGTATCCTCATACTTTGAGTTTGCTTACATATAGTCCTGATCATGAGGGGTTTTTGCCAACGAAAGAGTATCGAGTTTATGTGAGGAAGAAAATGAAGATGAGAGGGAGAAAGCGCGTTAAGGATATACATTGATAACAGGAAGAAGAACAAACGCGGCACTGAGTCGTAATAGACGCAAAATGCGCCATAAACGAGAAAACACGAACATCGAAAAAGATGTTCGTGTTGATTAACTATTCTTCCGTTGCTGTATTTCCCATTGCGATAGAAATTCTATTCCAGCTGTTGATTTGATTAATAATAAGAACAAGGTCAACATATTGTTTCTCGTTATAATGTTCACGTACTCGCTGATATAGGTCGTTTGGAACTCTTTTGGTAGGAATTAGAGTAATGTGTTCGGACAGTTCGAAAGCAACTTTCTCTTCAGAAGAATAAAAATCACATTCATTCCAAGCACTTAAACAGTAAATGCGTTTTTCAGTTTCACCCATTTTCCGAGCATCGCTTGTATGCATATTTAAGCAGTATGCACAACCGTTTATTTGAGAGACCCTTATTTTTATAAGCTCTCTTAGCTTTCTGTTGATAGAAGATTTCTTGGTGTATTTCTCCATTTGCATCATAATATCCATACCTTCTGAGCCTACATTGTAATAGTCTAATCTTTTCAAGTTTATTCACTCCTTTACATTCATAAATTAACTATAAGCGATTTCGAACATACGTGCTAATGGTAAGGCTTGGAATTAGTAGGTTGTATCTCGTAAATAGGATTTTTTAGAAAGCTATGTCGTAGTTCGTTGAAAATGTGAAGGAGTGTAATAAACATAAAAAAATCACCTATTAGGTGATTAAGCTGGTTTGACCACTTTGAGTTCTCTAAGAATTAGTAGAACACCGACTCCATACGAAATCGAAATGGCCAAAGGGACTAGATTAAATGCGAGTTCAATAAAGAACCCGCCTAAGATGAAAGAGGATATACAAGCGGCAAGAGTGACAAATAAGTAAGCTTTGCTTTTGTAAATCCACATATAGGGCAGAAAGTGAGATCCTGCTAATAACCCGATGGTAAAAGGGATATATTCAGGGATGTGCGTATACACGATGATAAATACAGGTATGTAAAATGCTTGTATAGCTGCAACCATTCCACCTAACGTACCTAATGGATTATCACTAGATAAAAGATTAACATTCACTATTTTGCCTAGTAGGACTCCAAATGGGAAAATGACACTTAATCCAAAAATCCATATAAGAGATAGGGTCTTCGTTGGAAAAAATAAGGGCATAAAGGCAAATAATAAAAAGACAATAGCGCCGGATAATAAAATAGGATAGCCCTTCTTTCCAGTAAAGATGATATCAGTTTGTAATTGTTCAAGTGTTCGGTTCATATATGTATGCACTCCTTTATAGCGAATTACCAACTTCTACAATTTAACAGTTTTTCAATGTATTTACTACTATTATTTTATTCAAGATAACTATAATGAAAAGGTTTATGCATAGTACGTGGAAAATTTTTATCTACTTTAAATTCCTTCGACAGCTCAAGATAACTTTTTGCCCCATCTAGATAACGTAAAACAATCTGTAATTTTTCTTCTGCATTAAATTTAATCACAAAAACACCCCGTAAATGTTAATTTGTGTCTAACATTTACGGGGCAGTTCATGTTAAAACGAATATCTTTATAAGGTGCAAAATCATTTGTTTTAGGACCCATATAGAACTCATCCTTTATATCTTGAAGGATAGATGCAAACTGATTTCGTAGTAGTGTTTAATGTGTATTGTGGGTAACTGGCAGCGCATCAATGAGAAGAATCATTTGAAATAGTGCCAATGAATGAAACAAAGTAACATAAGGAAGTGTAGTCAACGAATAGCTTTAGTTTAAAGAAGAGTTGTTGACGAAACTGGTCAACAACCCTCATTTTTCATCCGAATTAATCAGAATTCACACACATTAAACCTTGACACAATCGTATTCCTAGAGTGATAATAAGAATTAACTTGAATAGTGTATCCTTCGGGGCGGGGTGAAATTCCCCACCGGCGGTGATGAGCTAATGCTCTTAGTCCGTGACCCGTGTTCGTTTTCGAACCGGTGGATTCGGTGAAATTCCGAAGCCGACAGTGATAGTCTGGATGGGAGAAGGATGAAGTATTTTAAAAACAGGTTTTAAAATGCTTATTTGGCTATGCCTTTTGCGCCCCGTATATATTATATATACGGGGCTTTGTTGGTTTATTGGCTGTAAACCATTCATTGGACGAAAATATTTAGGAATCGAGAGAGGACTAGCGAAATGTTAAAGGAACAGTATATGGAGTTAGCCCTGTCGCTTGCGGAAGGAGTGAAGGGACAGACATCTCCGAATCCGCCAGTCGGTGCGGTGGTCGTGAAGGACGGCCGTGTCATCGGAATGGGCGCCCATTTGAAAGCGGGCGAAGCCCATGCGGAGGTTCATGCTCTTCGTGCGGCCGGAAAGGAAGCGGCCGGTGCCGATTTATATGTAACATTAGAGCCTTGTTCACACTATGGAAAGACGCCGCCATGCGCGAATTTAGTAGCTTCCTCTGGGATTAAGAGGGTATTTATCGCGACGGTGGACCCGAATCCTAGAGTGAGCGGAAAAGGCGTGCAGAAGCTGGAATCTGCCGGAATTGAAGTAGAGATTGGAGTCTGCCGGGAAAGAGCAGATCGCTTGTTAGAACCGTTTTTTCATTTTATTCAGCATCAAACCCCATTCGTCACAATGAAAACAGCCATTACAGCCGATGGCAAAACAGCTGCCTACACAGGCCATAGCCGCTGGATTACTGATCAGCCGGCAAGGGAAGATGTTCATTGTCTCAGACATGAGCATGACGCGATCCTCGTCGGTGTCAATACCGTTCTTCAGGATAACCCTCTCCTGACCACCCGTTTGCCCCACGGAGGAAAACACCCCATTCGAGTCATTTTAGACACGCATTTACGTATACCCATCACAGCAAATGTTATTGAAAACAAAGAAGCCGATACGATCATCGTTTGCGGTAGTGAAGCCTCTCTAGACAAAGAGGAAGCGCTTATCGCGGCTGGCGCTGATGTGATTCGCCTGGAGACGGCCGATATTCATATCCCGCTTCTTCTGGAAAAGTTAGGAGAAGAAGAGATCATGACGCTGCTTGTCGAAGGCGGGGGCGAAGTGAACGCTTCGTTCTTTCAGGAGAAAGCCTTTCAACGAATCGTCATCTATATGGCACCTAAATTGATCGGCGGCAAAATGGCGCCCACCCCATTTGCGGGAGAAGGCTTCCCGACGATGGATGAGTCCATCCAGCTAGTGTTTGATAAGGTGGAGATGATTGGACAAGATATTAAGATTACAGCTTCGCGGAAGGAAGGGTAACCATATTGTTCACAGGCATAATTGAAGAAATCGGCATGATAGAAGAAGTGCTTGCCCAAAACAAATCGATGCAGCTGACCATTACGGCTCACAAGGTGCTTGAGGATGTCCGGCTCGGGGACAGCATTGCGGTCAATGGAGTCTGTTTAACAGTTACAAGCTTCACTTCCGAACGCTTTACAGTTGATGTGATGCCAGAAACGTTTCGGGACACATCCCTCAGCAGGCTCAGCCGGGGATTGAAAGTGAATTTGGAACGGGCCATGGCGGCAAACGGCCGTTTTGGCGGCCATTTCGTTTCCGGTCACATCGATGGAGTCGGTGTGATTACCGGGAAAAAGCGCGTGGAGAACGCACTTTACATTGATATCCAGTATTCAGCGGAGCTTTCTCCATACCTGATGCCTAAAGGCTCCATAGCGCTCGACGGCACGTCATTGACCCTCTTTTATGTATCTGAAAAAGAGCTGACCATTTCGCTTATTCCCCATACACAAGAGGAGACGATTCTAGCGGAGAAGGCGATTGGTGACCTTGTTAATATCGAGTGCGACATGCTTGCAAAATATGTAGAGCGGATGCTGAGTCGCAAGGCGGAAAAGCCGGCTTCTAACGTAACGATGGACTTATTGCAAAAACATGGCTTTGCTTAATAAAACAGACGGGGTGAAAAAGATGTTTGCATCCATAGAAGAAGCATTGGAAGATTTAAAAAAAGGAAAAGTCATCATCGTCGTGGATGATGAGGATCGGGAAAATGAAGGTGATTTTGTCGGCTTGGCCGACTTTGCGGATGCCGAGATGATCAATTTCATGGCAAAGGTTGGGCGCGGTCTCATTTGCGTACCGGTAGAAGAAGAGAAAGCGAAGCAGCTTGGGTTGAACATGATGGTCGATCACAATACCGATAGCCACGGCACGGCATTTACTGTCAGCATTGATCACGCATCCACCCATACGGGAATCAGCGCATTTGAACGGGCGGAAACGATACAGGCAATGATGAAAGAGGATGCGGCGCCGGCTGACTTTAAACGGCCCGGGCATATTTTCCCGCTGGTCGCTAAAAAGGGCGGCGTTTTAAAGAGAGCCGGCCACACAGAGGCGGCAGTGGACTTGGCGTTGATTGCCGGTCAGCAGGGCGCGGGAGTGATTTGCGAAATTATGAAGGAAGACGGAACGATGGCGCGGCTTCCCGACTTATTCGTACTGGCCGAAGAACTTGATTTAAAAATTATTACGATCCA
Organism: Bacillus badius NBRC 15713; assembly: GCF_001591605.1. GTDB lineage: Bacteria > Bacillota > Bacilli > Bacillales > Domibacillaceae > Pseudobacillus > Pseudobacillus badius. Next base: position 25,886 of record NZ_BCVF01000002.1, read on the forward strand.
GCATTTGATAGAGTACCGCCGCAAGAAAGAAGCGCTTGTTACCCGGGAAGTAACTATCGAGCTGCCGACCGAATTCGGGCATTTCCAAGCGGTCGGCTATACGGAAAAGCTGACAGGCAAGGAACACGTCGCCCTTGTTAAAGGAGAAATCGATGAAGAGGCTCCTGTACTTGTTCGGGTCCATTCTGAATGCTTAACGGGTGATGTCTTCGGCTCCTGCCGCTGTGATTGCGGCCCGCAGTTGCATGCTGCACTTCAGCAAATCGAAGAGGAGGGCCGGGGCGTGCTGCTTTATATGCGCCAGGAAGGCCGCGGGATCGGTCTTATTAATAAACTAAAGGCATATAAACTGCAAGAGCAAGGCTATGATACAGTAGAAGCAAATGAGAAGCTTGGTTTTGCGGATGATTTGCGTGACTATGGCATTGGCGCCCAAATTTTGCGGGATCTTGGCATTAAAGAGATGAAGCTGTTAACGAATAATCCGCGCAAAATTGCCGGCCTGAAAGGGTACGGGCTTGAAATCGTCGACCGGGTGCCTTTGGAAATGCCGCCGAAGGAAGAGAACCGCCGTTATTTAGAAACGAAAATCACGAAATTAGGTCATTATTTAACTATTTAATCAGGGAGAGAAGAACATGAGCAGAACATTTGAAGGAAATTTAATTGGCACAGGACTGAAAGTGGGCATTGTTGTGGCTCGGTTTAATGAGTTTATTACCGGCAAACTGTTGAGCGGAGCAGAAGACGCCCTGCGCCGCCACGGGGTGGAAGAAGACAACGTGGACATTGCCTGGGTGCCGGGCGCGTTTGAAATCCCGTTAATCGCCAAAAAAATGGCGGACAGCGGCAAATATGATGCAGTGATTACACTTGGCACTGTCATTCGCGGATCGACTGCCCATTTTGAATATGTCAGCAACGAAGCGACTAAAGGCGTGGCACAAGCGGGCATGCAGTCAGGTGTACCGGTGATCTTCGGAGTATTGACAACTGATACGATTGAACAAGCGATCGAACGAGCTGGAACAAAAGCCGGCAACAAAGGCTGGGAGGCTGCTGCGACAGCCATTGAAATGGCTAATTTAGTAAGATCTATTGAAGGATAATGAAAAGACCGCCGCCTCCTTGGAAGGCGGTCTTTTTGATGAGGCTTGTTCTTATGAAGGGGCTTTGGTAAAATACCTTTTGTGGCTAGGCTGGTTGACCAGCTCTAGCGGGTAGGGAGAGGGCGCTGTACGAGAGGTACATGTAAGATGAAAAAGAGTGGAGGTTTTTTTCAGTTAGCTGATCATGACACAACAATGAAGCGGGAGGTTACCGCCGGGATCATCGGCTTTTTTACGATTATTTATATCGTAGCCGTGAACTCGTTTATTTTGTCCGAGGCTGGCGTGCCGTTTGAGGGAGCTGTAGTAGCAACGATACTTGCCTCATCGGTCGGATGTGTGGTTATGGCATTTTGGGCCAATGCGCCGATTTTGCTTGTGCCGGGCATGGGGCTGAATGCCATGTTTGCTTACACCTTTGTCCAGTCAATGGCACTGAGCTGGCAGGAAGCGCTTGGCGTTGTTGTTGTATCGGGCGTGCTGTTCGTGCTTGTATCGGTCACAAAATTGGCCGACTGGCTGAATGCGTCGATTCCGCCGATTTTAAAGGAAGCCATTTCAGTTGGATTAGGCTTTTTTCTTATGCTGATCGGTCTTGAAAAAGGCGGGCTTGTCGTGCGGGGCGAGCATTCTATTTTAGCGCTCGGCAATTTGGGCGATCCGGCTGTACTGATTACAGTGCTGACGCTGATTGTGACGCTCATTGTGTTTTTAAAAGGCGTACCGGGCGGCTTTCTATGGAGTATCTTGTTTGGAACTGTTGCGGCGTGGGTCGCCGGGCTGTTGCCGGAAGTAGGAGACGCGTCCTTTTCTGTTGCTGTATACAACGATGTATTCGCCGCGTTTTCATTGTCTGACTGGCTATCGGTGCCTTTTTGGTCTGCTGTGTTTTCGCTGACCATGGTACTCGTGTTTGAAAATGTCGGTTTAGTCCATGGCCATACAGAATTTGCCGGCCGTCCAGATAAATTTAAAAGAGCGCTTCAGGCTAATGCTTTTTCTTCATTTTCTTCAGGGATCTTCGGAACGAGTCCGACCGTGTCTACGGTGGAAAGCTCCGCAATGATCGCTGCAGGAGGAAGAACAGGGCTGACTACACTGACCGCAGGCATCTTGTTTCTGCTTTCAGTTTTTGCTATTCCCTATATGAAGCTGATTCCGGATATGGCGATTGCTCCTGTGTTAATGATGATCGGCAGCTTGATGATCCAAAACATTCGTCATTTGGATTTAACCGATTTAACGGAAGCAGTGCCGGCTTTGTTCATTATTGTGATGATTCCGTTTACGTATAGCATTGCGGATGGCATTGCAGCCGGCTTTATTTTATATCCGCTGTTAAAGGTTGTCATGGGCAGAGGGCGCGAGGTATCGAAGCTGCTGTGGATTGTTTCCGTGCTCTTCTTGCTGAATTTTATTGTGCATTATGCTTGACAACTATGACAAAAAGCACACCGCTATAGACAAGTGGTGTGCTTTTTTTGCCGAGAAAACTTACTCGCCTACTTCCTTATTGACCCATTCCTTGATGAAATGGATCATTTTCGAAATAGCGGGCGTAGGGGCATGCTTTCTCGTATTTGTCAGAATGCCTACTTTTCGTGATAAAGGAATTTCAACCGGTCTAGTGGCAATGCCGTCCAGAATTGTACTGTTTAACAGCAGGCGCGGCAGCAGGCTGATCCCTAAATTATGGCGGATCATGGCAAGAATCGTTTCGTCCCCTCTGATTTGATACGTGATCCGCGGCTGGATGCCTTCCTTTTTTAAAAAATTGTGCACCTCGAACAAGGAATCCGGGTACGGCAAAATCCATTCTGCTTCTTTTATCGCTTGTAAGCTGATGATATTGGCTTGCGCCCATTCATGCCTGGTGCTCATGACCGCAACGATCGGGTCCTCCAGCAAAAAGCGGAAATCCCATTTGTGATGATGAGAGGAGCCGATGGCAAAATCGATTGTATCCTCCTCCAGCCAGTCGTCTAACTCTGATGCATTGCCCTCATATAATTGGATTTCAATAAAGGGATGGCGCTGTTTAAATTCGCTGACTATCCGCGGCATCCAGTTGGTGGCAATGCTAATATAGGCGCCGATGCGGACTTTCCCGGTTTCCATCCCATTAATCCCGTCAACCGTTCCCAACAATTTTTCATAGCCTCTTTCAATCTCTCTCATCGCCTGTAATACCTTTAAACCATTCTCCGTCGGCTTCACGCCATTTTTTTGTCTGACGAGCAAAGCAAAGCCGTATTCTTCCTCTAAGCTGCTGATCATTTGGCTAATGCTTGGCTGCGTGTAGTTTAACAGGTCGGCCGCTTTCGTTAAACTGCCAGTTTCCACAACTTTAATATACGCGAGGTATTTTTTTACATTCATTGCCGCCACCTCTAAGATATAAGATTTTATTATAATTGATATCAATTATATTTAGTTTACTTATAATTAGCCAGGGAATACAATGATCACAACTTCTACTTCATCCAGTTTTGGATATTGAGAAAAGGAGAGAAAGCAGTGAGTTACATTGTGCAGTTTGTAATCGGCGGCATGATTCTGGTAGCGGCCTCCTTGTTAAGTCAATCCAAATATTTGTTTCTCTCGGGGGTGATCACGCTGCTTCCTGTGATGACGCTGATTAACGTGAGCTTACAACTAAAGAATATGAACCTGAATGAGTTTCAAACAACGCAAAAAAGTGCTGTCTTCGGCGCTTTAGGGGCGGTCATTTTAGTAGCCGGCATCTTCTTGCTGACGCATTGGGTGAAACCCCTGCACGCGGTGATTGGCGCTTCTTGCATTTATTTGTTTTATATGGCTGGGTATTTAATCTTGTTCTCCGATAAAGTAAGTGCGTAATGCCGATGCTGGCGCCGGCTTCCTGAAGTGTGAGCGCAGCAGCAAGGAAAAGATAGACCGGCGTTTGATTTTTTTGTATGCTAATAGAAAAACATAAGTGGATTGTGGGGAGAAGACATGCAAATTGAATTAATTAAATGCCATGGATCAAGTAATGACTTTTTATTAATCGATGAATGGACAAATGGCTATTCTTTTTCCGAGGAAGACAGAAGGGATTTATCGATCGCCTTGTGTAACAGAGAGTCCAGCCTTGGAGCGGACGGCATTTTGTTTGTGATGGAAAGCGGGCGGGCTGACGCGAAGATGAGAATTTTTAATTCCGACGGCTCTGAAGCGTCCATGTGCGGGAACGGCCTGCGCTGCCTTGGCCGTTATGTGTGCGAGCTTCTGAAAAAAGATGAGATCGTTGTGGAGACGATGAAAGCAGATTTGCAGGTAACAAAAGATGAGGAGCTCTATGACGAGGTGCCGACGTATCGCGTGGAAATCTCACCGGTTTTGTTTGAGCTGTCCAGCCTGCCGATGCATATCGAGGGAAAGGACACATTGTTAAATGAACTGGTGCCTGCGCTTTCCGATTCAATCGCGTTTTCGGCGGCGGCTGTGCCGAACCCGCATTTAATTGCTATTGTGAATGAAGAGCAAATCGCTTCTGACGAGCAAAAGCAGATTGCGCAAAAGCTGAATGGCCCGAATGACATTTGCCCTGATGGCGTGAACGTCAGCTTCGTTCACCCAATTGAGCCGGGAAAAATTTATGTGCGCACCTTTGAGCGCGGAGTCGGATTTACGAATGCCTGCGGAACAGCGATGTCCGCGTCCAGCTTGATTACGTGCCTGCTTGAGAAAAATCAGCTGGAGGAAACCATTGAGGTATATAACAACGGCGGCAAGGTCTGCTGTGTGGCTCATCGCAAAGCAGATGGCGGCTATTGGATTGATTTAATCGGTAACGCTACCTACTTATACGAGGCGGCTGTGGAAATAGATCTTCGCACTCCGTCCGCTTTCGCTATTGCCGGGAAGCAGGAACGGACAGAGCAAGTTCAATATGAAAAACTGGGCAGTGAGGTAAAAGAATTTTTACAAAAAACGGTATTTGCCTAAACAACAAGAAATTCCAAGAGTGCACTCTTGGAATTTCTTTCTATCAAGGGGGACAGAGGAGGCGTATAAATGACGAAGGGCAAACAGGAAGTAGATCATCTTGAAGCGCGATGGCCGTTAATCACAGCTATGAAAGGTGGACAGGAGGTCACGTGGCTCAATGAACAAAAATCAATGAGCACAGAGGACCAGCTGCCTATCCAGCTGGAAGAAATAGAGGACGCAGAGGCCCGCTTAAGAAGGTTCGCTCCTTTTCTGGGAGCTGTTTTTCCGGAAACGAGGGATTCGGCTGGCGTGATTGAATCGCCTTTGCTGGAAATCGGCCGTATGAAAGCTTTTCTTGAAGCGTATCATCAGGAAAAGATCGAGGGACAATTATATATGAAAGCCGATCACCTTTTACCGGTCGCCGGTTCGGTGAAAGCGCGCGGAGGCATGTATGAAGTGTTAAAGCATGCAGAACAGCTTGCGATAGAGAATGGACTGTTATCAACAGAAGAAGATTATAGTAAACTAGCAAGCAAAGAAATGAGAAAATTTTTCTCCCGCTATTCACTTGCTGTCGGCTCTACAGGGAACTTAGGCTTAAGCATTGGCATGACAGGCGCAGCGCTTGGGTTTCAGACAACGGTTCATATGTCTATAGATGCGAAAGAATGGAAGAAACGACGGCTTCGTGAAAGAGGCGTGCAGGTAATTGAATATGCCGATGATTACAGCCGAGCTGTAGAAGAAGGCAGAACGCTGAGTGCGCAGACAAAAAACAGCTTTTTCATTGATGATGAGCATTCCAGGGAGTTGTTTCTTGGCTATTCAACGGCTGCCCTTCGTTTGAAAGAGCAGTTTCAGGAGCGAGGCCTTCTCGTGGATAAAGATCATCCATTGATTGTTTATTTACCATGCGGAGTGGGCGGCGCACCGGGAGGGATCTTTGCTGGGCTGAAGCGGGTGTTTGGCGAGCATGTGTATAGTTTTTTTGCGGAGCCGGTGCAAGCTCCGTGCATGCTGCTTGGATTAATGACCGGCCTGCATGACCGGATAGCTGTGCAGGATGCCGGTATTCACTTAGCAACAGAAGCGGACGGGCTGGCCGTCGGCAGGGCGTCCAGCTTTGTCGGCAGAGCAGTAGCGAATGATCTCGATGGGGTTTTTACTATATCGGACGATCAGCTATTTACGTATTTAGGACAAATGGCCAAGCTTGAGGGCGAGTACCTTGAACCTTCCGCTCTTGCCGGAGTAGAAGGACCTTTCCGGGCTAAGAGAAGCGGCTGGCTCGAAAGACACTTAACGGACGAGCAAAGAGCCAATGCTGTCAATCTCGTATGGTCCACAGGCGGAAGCCTGGTCCCGCAAGAAGAGATGGCAGCCATGATCCGCAAGGGAGAGCAGCTGTTTTCTCAATAAAACCGCTCCTTTTCTCTTTTGTTTAATCTCCTTTCATTCAGGTAAAGGAGAAAGGAAAGAGAAAATAGAGTAGTGGTGATCATATGGAGAACGTGATCCGTTTTTTTTCAGCCGACCATTTGATGGGCAGGCTGCTGCAATTCCTCCTGTTTGCAGCTATCATTATCATTGCCAAATGGCTCACGATGAGATGGCTAAATAGAAGAACAGGAGAACAGGACTCATGGAAGAGGGAACTGGTGCCGCTGCTTGGCACCACCTTGAATTGGCTCAGCTTTTACGGCCTGCTGTTATTGTTTCTATACTATTTTTCAAAGGAAAAATGGCTGTTTTACCCGCTTTATACATCGGGAGACGCCGAGGTCACTGTCTTTTTGATTCTTGTTGCGATTCTTACCGTATCTCTCGCCCAAAGGCTGGTGAAATTGTTTAACCGTCTGGTAATGAGCAGAGTCTACGAGTACTATGGATTGGAGAGCGGTGTCGCCTATACGTTCAACCGAATGATTTACTATACAGTCATGATCGTGGCACTGGCAATCAGTTTTGCCACAGTCGGGCTTGATTTAACAGCGGCGGCGGCCTTATTTAGCGTGCTGGGGATCGGGATCGGCTTTGGCATGAGAAATGTAGCCGGTAATTTCATATCAGGGATCATTATCTTATTTGAACGCCCGGTTGAAGTGGGTCAAGTGATAGAAGTGAATGGCAAATTTGGGCGGGTGGAAAGCATCAGACTCCGTTCGACCATTGTGAAAACAGCGACGGAGGGTTCCTTGGTGGTGCCTAATCAGTATTTCATTGAGCAAATTGTGCCAAACCGTTCAGGAGCCGAGATTGTAGCAGAAGTAGTCATAGAAGTAACATTTGGGCAAGATACGGAAAAGGTGGAGAGACTGCTGTATAGAGCAGCCGATAAAGTCATCGCCGAAAAAGAAATCGAGCCGCAGGGACCAACAACTGTCCGCTTTATCGATTTTCGCAATGAAGCAATGGTGTTTAAGGTAGAGGTGCCTGTACAGAATATCAGCATCAAACAAAAGATTGAAAGCCGGCTCCGCCATGCTGTTGCTTCCTTATTCCAAGAGCATCAAATCCAGCTCGCTTCACAGCCGATTGAAGTGAAGCGGCAGTAACGATAAGAAAGGTGTCCCTTTATGTGTTTAATTAACTTTTGTTTTCAGGCGCAGGAGCAATATAAATTAGTCATCGCTGCAAACCGGGATGAATTTTTCAACCGTCCGACCAAGCCGGCCCATTATTGGGAGGATCAGCCCGTTATTCTGGCCGGACGTGATTTGGAAAAGATGGGAACCTGGCTCGGGGTAACGAAAACGGGGCGGATTGCGGCGTTAACGAATTTCCGCGACCCTGCGGAACATACGGCAGGAAAGCGATCGCGCGGAGAAATCGTTCAAGCGTTTTTAACGGGAGCAGAGCTGCCTGAGACCTTTATGGACAATCTGCAGCGCCAAAAAGACGATTATCCGGGCTTTAACTTGCTGGCTGGTACGGCAGACGAGCTGTGGTATTATAACAATAAAAGCGATTGTAAAGAAAAAATCGCTCCCGGTGTTCATAGTTTGAGCAATGCGTTTTTAAACAGTCCGTGGCCAAAGTCCGAGAAAGGAAAGGCTTATTTAGAAGAGTGCCTGCATCGTGCTGAGGGTCGCCCGGCTGATTGTCTGTTTTCTTTTTTACAAGATGGCCGGCAAGCACCGGATGAGGAGCTGCCTCACACGGGTGTATCCCTCGATTGGGAAAGAAGGTTGTCGCCGCTCTTTATTAACAGTGAGGGCTACGGCACAAGGTCGTCGACTGTCGTCTTGGTTGATCGGAGGAATCGGGTGTTTTTTGCTGAAAGAACGTATGTCCAAGGAACGCTTAGCGGAGAAGCATCGTTTCAATTTGCAGTCGAACCGTTTTAAAAAAGAGCTGTCTTGCAAGCTAGTCCATGTTGGCTCGCTTGAAGACAGCTCTTTTTGCCGATCAGGCTGTACGGTTCTTTGTTGGTTGAGGGAGCAGACGGGCAGAAGCCAAGCGTTTGCGGACCTCAATTCCAATCCAGGCAGCAAGGAAGGCTTTTATAATGCCGCCGATAATGAATGGAAGGAATCCAGCCGCCAATGCCTCCATCCAGCTCAGTTCAGCAAAAATCTTCAGCCAAACCGTCCCGAAAGCAAGGTTAATCACCATACCGATCAAGTTAGCCGAAAAAGCCTGAGGCACAGTGGCCTTAGTTTTTTCAATATACCAGCCAATAAAGAACGCTGATAGGACGAAGCTGATAATATATCCGCCGGTTGGTCCAAAGATGATGCTCATTCCTGCCGACATGCCGGAAAATACAGGCACACCAACTGCTCCGACCAGCATGTACAACAGAGCGGACAGCGCCCCATATCTGGAACCGAGAATAGTGGCTGCCAAGCCGACTGCCAGCGTTTGCCCGGTAATCGGGACAAAGGGAAGCGGAATCGTAATTTGGGCGAAAATACCAATGATAGCCGCGAAAAGAGCGGCTGTCAGCATCATTCTTAATCGTTCATGTTGAGCAGACATTGTCAAGCCTCCAATCTATCTTTTAAATTTGTTAACTATATTTTAATTATAGATGACTAAATGTGTCAATTGTTTTTAGTTTCTGTAAAAGACAGAATCGATCGGCGGAAAAAAATAAGAGGGTATTCAGGAGACTTTAAACTAAAAACAGGTGGAGAAAAAGGAAGGATTTTTCTCTGCCTGTTTAGAATGAAAGCGGCGATTGCCTTAGAAAGCTTCGGCCAGAATGAAGATCTGTCTGTTTTGGAGAAGGAAAAGGGGCCGAACCAAAAAGTTATTTTTCGTAGTTTCTGGACCGGCCCTTCTTTAAGAAGAAACTGAAAAACGAGTCAACCTATCTTGCGAATCATGATTTTTCTGTACATCCCATTCATCAGGACCTTTTTCTCTTCAGTAATCGTCAAATGCTTATTGTTTCTGCGGTATAACTCTTCAAAATCCAATCCGATATCTGTTCCTAATAGTTGAATTAGCGGCCTGAGCAGTTTTTTTGGCAACGACAGCGTCTGTTCTTTCGGAATAAATTTATCAAAAATAACGATGGTACCTTCCTTTTTTAACACCCTCTCCATTTCTTTAAAGCACTTATCAGCATCGGGTACAACGGAAAGAATCAGGCTGGCAATGACATAATCAAATGTTTCATTTTCAAACGCCATATTTTGGGCGTCCATTTCTAAGAACTCAATGGAGGAATGCTTGAATTTATCCCGTGCCCGGTGCAGCATATCGGGTGAAAAGTCAATGGCCGTTACATTCAGTTGGGCTTGATCAATTAACTCTAAATCAGCGCCTGTTCCGACGCCGACAAATAGAACTTTTTGGCCGCTGTCAAAAGGAATATGCTCAAAGATTTGTTTGCGGGCTTGTAAGAAAGCCCCGGAATTAAAGATTTTATCGTACATTGGCGACCAGGCTTTATAGATGATCTTGTTCCAGGAATTATTCATACTTATCCCCCTTAAAGGCTTCTTCATTGTATAGACGGGCTATTTCTGTGTTTGACTTCAAGCAGCCGCACCCTATTACTTATAAGCTTAAAATATGAGTCTTATTTAATAAAGGTTATTAAAGATACATTGTATGAAAAATTCAAAATAAGCTCTACAGCGAACAAAATTTTTCAATAATTTTAGCTCTCCTTTTGGTCATGTAGTATAGTAGTGTAAAAGATGACACGGATGAATGAGGGGGTGAAGACTTGAACAAAGGAATGGGCAGTTCAGTTGGCACCTTTGGAGAGCTGGCTCAGGGAGAAAGGGATGGCCAGCCGTTTTTATTTACACTGCCGGTGCCGATAAAGAGCCGGGCGGTGTTCGTTCCGGACGGTCTCCAAGGAGTGCGCAGCCATCAATCACATAAGAAAAAAGCAGTTCAGGCCGCCGAGCTTGCTTTAGAACGGCTGAGAAAAAACACAGGAGGCATGCTTTACCTCTCTTCTCAAATTCCCGTCGGCAAAGGGATGGCGAGCAGTTCGGCTGATATGACAGCTGCGGTGCGCGCTGTTGCGGCAAGCTTTGGCACCAGCTTGCCGGGGACGGATATTGCAAAGATTGCCGCTGCCATTGAGCCGACTGATGGAGTCATGTACGAAGGAATCAATGCAATCAACCAGCAAACGGGTGAGCTGCTTCATGCTTATCCGGATGTACCGGAGCTGTTTCTTCTTGGCTATGATAGCGGCGGCCGTTTAAATACGCAGCGCTATTACAGGATGAAGCGGTCTTATTCGCCTGCCGAGAAGGCCGCCATGAAGCAGCTGTTTGACGAGCTGCATCAAGGGCTGTTGTCAGGAGACCAAGCGGCCATTCTATCAGCGGCGACGAAAAGCGCCGCGTTAAATGACCGCCTGCTTTCCAAGCCTTTTTTTGACTTGTTTGCAAATCTGGCGGTAACATTCGGCTGTGGAGTGATTGCCGGTCACAGCGGAACAGTGATTGGTTTATTATTTTCAAAAAATGATCCTCGTTTTCTCGAAAAGAAAGAACAGGCTGAGCGGATCATTGAGCAAAAAACCAAGTGGCAGCCTGTTCTTTCCGCTTCTGTATCTGGTCCTTCTGTCGCTTTTGGGCCGAAAAAGGCGGGCTTGCACCAGCTATAGTTTGTCCAACTGTGTAAAATTTTTCTTGTCAAATGAATGAATAACCTGCTAATCTATTAAAAAGAGTTAGAATTTTAGAAAATTCAGGATGGCATACATACAATTGAATAAATAAGAAGAGAGTGCCCAGGAGTTATAAAACTCCGGGATAATAGGGAAATCGGTGAAAGTCCGATGCAGCCCCCGCTACTGTAAACGGTGATGAAATTGTCAACAGCCACTGGCGTGATGCCGGGAAGGGACAAGAGTAAAGCGATCCGCAAGCCAGGAGACCTGCTTTCTTCTTCGAACCATCATTCTTCGGAGGGAAGAATAGGATGAGTGCATGGAGCAAAGCCGGCATGTCCGGTTGTTTGTACGTTCCTTTAGCCGCTTCAATACGCAGCTCTTAGTCCTTAACTTCCTCCGAAGTTAAGGGCTTTTTTGTTTTTAAGGCTTTATTCACTAAAAAGGCTACTTTTAAAAGAGGAGTGAATGAAATGGCGACATGGGATTTAACGGAAATGAACCATCATGTGCTCATTTGCAACGGATCAAGCTGTATGAGAAAAGGCGGGGAAGAGGTAACCCAGGCGATCAGGAAGGAAATTAAAGAACGTGATTTAGATGTGCGGGTGCATACGACGAGAACGAGATGCAACGGCCGCTGCAAAGATGCTTGTGTGGTAATCGTTTATCCGGAAGGAACCTGGTATCACGAAGTGGACGAACAGCTTGCAGAAAAGATTGTTGCTTCTCACCTGCAGCAAGGCGAGCCGGTTGAGAACGCTGTTACGTATACATCGCATGACAACGGCATGACCCTGAAAAATGATCGCATAACCGGAGTAGCTAAAGAGAAAGAAAAGCAAAAGATCAAGTAAATGCGGGAGGGCGAACGAAGTGAAGGGAAAATTATTAGTCATCGGTTTTGGACCGGGAAGCGCGGAGCATATTACCGAGCGGGCCAAAGAGGCGCTGAAGGAAAGCGATTGCATTATTGGCTATAAAACATATGTTGATTTGATTGCTGATTTTATTAAAGGCAAAGAGATTATCAGCACGGGAATGTCAGAGGAGGTCAGCCGGGCACAGGCAGCCGTTAAACTAGCAGAGCAAGGTAAAACAGTGGCCGTGATTTCAAGCGGAGATGCCGGTGTTTACGGCATGGCGGGGCTTGTTTATGAAGTGCTTGTTGAGCAAGGCTGGAAAGAGGAAAGCGGCGTAGGCGTAGAGATTGTCCCTGGGGTGTCAGCGATCAATTCATGCGCCTCGCTTCTCGGGGCTCCTGTGATGCATGATGCTTGTACGATCAGCCTCAGCGATCACTTAACGCCGTGGGAGCTCATCGCCAAACGGATTGAGGCCGCGGGGGCTGCGGATTTTGTTATTGCACTATACAACCCAAAGAGCGGCCGGAGAACGAGGCAAATTGCGGAAGCGCAGCGAATCTTGTTAAAGCATCGCTCTCCGGATACACCGGTCGGCCTTGTTAAAAGTGCGTACAGAGAACGAGAGCAGGTTGTCATCACTGATCTTCAACGTATGCTCGATCATGACATTGGCATGCTGACGACCGTTATTATCGGCAATTCAGCCACTTTTCTCTATGACAATAAAATGATCACGCCGCGCGGCTATCAGCGTAAATATACGTTAACATCAGAAAAACAGCCATTGAAACCGCACGAGCGGCTGAAGCCTAAAAATGAGCCATGGGCGCTTCATGGGGGACAAGAAGAAAAAAGCGATCTCTATAAGCTGGGCATGAAAGCCCTTCAGCTCTTGGATGGAAAAGAAAAAGCCAGTGTCAGCAAGCCGCTGTTCCAGCGAAAAATCGAGTCCATTTTTGAAGTCGCTGTCAGTCCTGGTGTGGCGAACAAGGTATTTTCTGCTAAGCAAATGCTTGTTCTTTCAAAGGCAGCCGGAGAAAGAGGCTCAATCGAATATACGCCTCATCATCAAATTATTTTGCGGGTGCCGACAGAAGAGCCGGATCAATTGACGACCGACCTGCAAAACGCCGGTTTTCTGCTTTCACCGATTGGGGATGTAGCCACTGTGAAAGCCTGCGACTTTTGCGATGGCGAGAAGAAGGACGCTATTCCGTACGCTGAACAGCTGCACGAAAAGTTTGACGGCATGGAGATGCCGAAAGAACTAAAAATTGGAGTGAACGGCTGCGGCATGGCTTGCTACGGAGCGGTCAAAGAAGATATCGGCCTTGTTTTTCGCAAAGGAAAGTTTGACTTGTTTCTAGGAGCCAAAACAGTCGGACGGACGGCTCATGCCGGCCAGCCTGTGGCTGAAGGGATCGAACCGGAAGCGCTGGTTCCGCTTCTAGAAGAAATCATTGCTGAATATAAAGAAAAAGGCCATCCGAATGAACGATTTTTTAAATATTTCAAACGCGTCAAAAGAATTCAGAGCTTTGACTATCGCAATATGGAACCGAAAATCGATATTGAACCTGCACCGTGCGGGGATTAAAGGAGCGGACAGTAAATGAAGGCAATCTTATTTGTCGGCCATGGAAGCCGAGATCCAGAAGGAAATGAACAAATTAGGCAGTTTATCGGCCAGCTCGTTCCAGAGCTTGGAAAAGACCTCCTATATGAAACATGTTTCTTGGAATTTGAACAGCCAAATATCGCAAAGGGCATTGATAGCTGCATTGCCAAAGGGGCCACATCTGTTGCGCTCATTCCATTAATGCTGCTGCCGGCGGGCCATTCTAAAATTCACATTCCTCATGAAATAGATGAAGCCAAGGAAAAGTATCCGGCGGTTCAATTTACATATGGCAAGCCGATCGGCATCCACTACGAAGCGATTGATATTTGCAAAAGCCGTCTTTTGGAGACAGGGGAATATCAGGAAGGGACCGATGAGAAAACTGCTGTGATCCTGCTTGGCCGCGGCGGCAGTGATGCCGATGCCAACAGCGATTTGTTCAAAATCACCCGGCTTTTATGGGAAAAGCTGCGTGTTCCGATGATTGAGCCGGCATTTATCGGTGTCACGTCCCCAAGCTTGGAAGAAGCGGTGGAAAAGACGGTGCGTCTCGGAGCGGAGAAAGTCATTATTCTCCCATATTTCCTTTTTACTGGTGTCTTAATCAAGAGACTTGAGCAGATGACAGAACAGTTCAAGGCTGCTTATCCGGGAATTTCTTTTACGCTTGCGGAGTATTTTGGCTTTCATCCGAAGCTGAAGACAGTTATTAAAGACCGGGTGGAGGAAGTGCTGAAGGGGGAGGTCTATATGAATTGCGACACCTGCCAATACCGCTTTGAAGCGATGGAGCATATAGATCATCACCACCACGATCATGACCATGATCATCATCATAGCCATGAAGAGGGAAGCGAGGCGGCAACAGTCAAATGATTTTCTTTTTGGCGGGAACAAGTGATGCAAGGGAGCTGGCTGTCACTCTGCAACAGGACGGCTATTCGGTCATCGCATCGGTTGTAACCGAAAATGCGGTCAATGAATTAAAACAGGTGGGGGTTCCGGCATTTGCCGGGCGCATGGACACTGAAGCGATGCAGGCGTTTATTGGCGAAAAAGAGGCAGCGGCCGTTGTCGATGCAAGCCATCCATTTGCTGAAGAAGCGTCTAAAAACGCCATGGCGGCTGCTTCACAAGCTGGCATTCCGTATGTTCGCTTTGAAAGGAAAGAACAGGACTTCCAAGAGTCGTCCCTAATTACATATGTCTCCACATATGAAGAGGCAGCCGACAGAGCAGCAAAGACCAAAGGAACCGTCATGCTGACAACAGGAAGCAAAACATTAGCTATTTTCACTGAACGCTTGCTTCCGATCGAAGATATCCGCCTTGTGTGCCGGATGCTTCCGCGTAAAGACAACATGGAAAAGTGTGAACAGCTTGGCTTGCCGCAAAAAAACATTGTGGCCATTCAAGGGCCGTTCACGAAAAAGTTCGATCAAGCTCTTTACGAGCAATATGACGTGGCATGTATGGTCACGAAAGCAAGCGGCCAGCGGGGGTCTGTCGATCAAAAGATCGAAGCGGCGAAAGAACTCGGTATTGAAACGATCGTCATCGAACGCCCGTCCATTGACTATTCGAACCGCTGTTCAAGCTTTGAAGAAGTCCGGGACATGCTGCGTAAACTCAAGATTAAAAGGGGACATGGAGATGGATTTTAAAACAGAATTTAAACCAGAAACGGTTCAACCGATGGAGATTGAAGGACTCAGCTTTGACATTATTACAGAAGAATTTGGTCCGCACTCATTAACCGATGAACAATATAAAGTTGTGCAGCGCGTGGTTCATGCTTCGGCTGATTTTGAGCTCGGCAAAAGCATGCTGTTTCATCCACAGGCGATAGAAGCAGGCATTCAGGCAATCAGGAACGGAGAACGGATTATTTGTGATGTGCAAATGGTGCAGTCCGGTGTCAGCAAGCCAAGAATCGAAAAGTTCGGCGGCAGCACGCACGTTTATATTTCTGATGAAGATGTGATGGCGGAAGCCAAACGATTAAATACGACCAGAGCGATCATTTCCATGCGCAAAGCCACCGCTGAAGGGGAAGGCGGCATCTATGCGATCGGCAACGCGCCGACAGCCTTGCTGGAATTGATCCGCCTTGTGAAAGAGGGAGCCGCCAAGCCAAGCCTGGTGATCGGCCTGCCGGTCGGCTTTGTTTCTGCTGCTGAATCTAAAGAAGAGCTGGCCAAGCTCGATATCCCATATATCACGAATATCGGAAGAAAAGGCGGCAGCACAGTGACTGTTGCTGCTGTCAACGCGTTATCCCTGCTCGCGCAACAGCAATGACGATGAAAGCGAAAGAAAAGAAAGAGGACAAGCCGCTTAGAAAAGGCTATACGACTGGCGCCTGTGCAACAGCCGCGGTTCAGGCCGCCCTCGTTTCTTTACTGTCTGGGGAAAAGCAGGAGACCGCCACGATTTATTTGCCGGCAAAAGTGTTCGCTACTTTTCCGGTAGAGCATTGTGAAATAAAAGAGGACCGGGCTATAGCAGCGATAAAGAAAGATGCTGGCGATGATCCGGACGTCACTCACGGGGCTGTTATTTATGCAGAAGTTATCTTAAAAGAAGAGCGGGGCATTGAGTTGGACGGCGGGGAAGGTGTCGGCCGCGCAACGAAGCCCGGCCTTGCGGTTGAAGTCGGCCAGGCGGCGATCAACCCTGTGCCACGGAAAATGATCCTTTCAGAAGCGGAAAAAATATTAGCGGAGTTCCAGCGGACAGACGGCTTGAAGATTATTATTTCGGTTCCGGGCGGCGAAGAGATGGCGAAAAAAACGCTTAATGGCCGATTGGGGATTATTGGCGGCATTTCGATTCTAGGTACGCGTGGAATCGTTATGCCTTTTTCGACCGCTGCTTATAAGGCGAGCATTATTCAAGCGATACAGGTGGCGCGCGCTGGGGGCTGCGATCATGTGGCGATTACGACCGGCGGGCGCAGCGAGAAATATGCGATCCAGCAACTCCCTGAATTAAAAGAAGAAGCCTTTATTGAAATGGGGGATTTTGTCGGTTTTACATTAAAACATTGCAAGCGGCTCGGCATCAAACGGATATCGATGGTCGGCATGATGGGCAAGTTTTCCAAAGTTGCTCAAGGGGTGATGATGGTCCATTCAAAAAGCGCGCCAGTCGACTTTAATTTTCTTGCGGATACCGCATTAGAAGCCGGTGCTTCTTTAGCAGAAGCGGAAGAAGTCAGAGGGGCCAATACAGCTTCCCATGCCGGAGAACTGATGGCAGCTGCCGGCCATGATCGTTTCTTCACTATTCTTTGCGCGAGCTGCTGTGAGCATGCGCTGAAGGAAGTAGGCGGCGGGATGGAAATAGAGACAACGTTATATACATTCAAAGGCGAATGTTTAGGAAAGGCGGAGCGTCATGGGTGAAAAAATCAAAATTATCGGCATAGGAGACGGCGGTCCCAACGGCTTGCCGGCTCTTTATGAACAGTGGGTGCATGAAGCTGACCTGTTAGTCGGAGGCGAGCGGCAGCTGGGGTTTTTTCCGGATTACAAGGGAGACACCTTCACGATTAAAGGAAACTTGCGGGAACTAAAAGAAAAGCTGTGCCAGCCGCAGCAAAAAACGGTTGTGCTTGCGTCGGGAGATCCGCTGTTCTTTGGGATCGGCAGTTATTTAGCCAAGCATGCCGAAGTAGAAATTTATCCGCAGCCAAGTTCTGTGCAGCTCGCTTTTGCCCGCATGGGAGAAAGCTGGAACGATGCGGCTGTCATTAGCTTGCATGGCCGCAGGATGACCGGGCTTGCGCAGCGGATCGACGGAAAAGCCAAGGTGGCCCTATTAACGGATGAAAGCAACTCCCCCCAAGCGATTGCCAGGTATTTAGCTTCTTACGGAATAAATGAATACGAGGCGTTCGTCGCCGAAAACTTAGGCGGCGAACATGAGCGCTGCCGATGGCTGGCTTTAGAGGACATGGAAACAGCTGAATTTTCGCCGTTAAATGTCGTGATTTTAAAGCGAAAAGAAAAGCGGAAAGTGTGGCCGTTAGGCATTCCTGATGAGGAATTTGTCCAAAGAAAGCCGGATAAGGGGCTGCTGACGAAGAAGGAAATCCGCGTTCTGACTATTGGCCAGCTGGCTCTTCAGAAGGACAGCATCGTCTGGGATATTGGCACGTGCACCGGCTCCGTTGCTATCGAAGCGGCCAGAGTCGCTTCAGAAGGTGCGGTTTACGCCATTGAAAAAAATGAGGCTGACTGGGCAAATGCACAGGAAAATTTCAAGAAATTCCGCACAGACGTGACAGCGGTGCTCGGCAAAGCGCCGGAGGGACTTGAAAGTTTTCCTGATCCAGACGCGGTGTTTATCGGCGGAACCGCCGGAAATATGGAGGGCATTTTTGATGAGTGCTGCGGCCGTTTAAAGGATGGCGGCACCATTGTGATGAATGTCGTCACGCTCGAAAATCTGTCAGAAGCGCAGCAGGCTTTTAAAAAGCGCGGATTCCAGGTGGATATTCTACTGGCGCAAATGGCAAGAAGCAAGCCGATTTTACATTTAACGAGAATGGAAGGGTTAAACCCTGTTTATATCATTACCGCCAAGAGGCTGAAGGAGGAGCAAGCATGACAGGTACGTTATATGGGGTAGGCGCAGGACCCGGAGACCCGGAACTGATCACAGTAAAGGCTTTTCGGGCGTTGCAGGAGTCCCCTGTAGTTGCTTATCCGAAAAAGAGAAAAGGCAGCAAAAGCTATGCAAGAAAAATTATTGATGCTTATGTTGATCCCGCTGAAAAAGAAATGCTGGGACTTGTTTTTCCAATGACAAAAGATCCGGCGATTCTCGAACGAGAATGGAACGCGACAGCCGAAGCGGTCTGGGAAAAATTGAGTGAAGGAAAAGACGTTGCTTTTATCACTGAAGGGGACCCTCTTCTTTACAGCACATTTATCCACATGATGAAAGTTATGAAAGAGCGCTACGGTGACATCCGCATGAAAGTGATTCCTGGTATTTCATCTATCAATGGAGCAGCTGCACGCTTGTCGCTGCCGCTGGCTGACGGGGATGATCTGGTTGCGATTGTGCCGGCGAAGGACGACTATGAAGCAATGAAAAGGGCGATTGAAGAGCACGATTGCGTCGTCTTTATTAAAGTAGCTAAAGTAATAGATTTAATGCTGCGCATTTTAAAAGAGCTGAATTTGACTGATAAGGCAAAAGTGGTTTCCAAGGTAACATCGGAAGAGGAAATCGTTTGGAGCATAGAGGAACTGGAAGGCGCAGAACCGGAATATTTAACGTTAATGGTGGTGAGAAAATGAAGCTGTTTATCGTTGGGGCCGGTCCAGGAGCGGCTGATTTAATCACAGTCCGGGGACTTCGTCTTATTAAGGAAGCAGATGTGATTTTGTATGCGGACTCCCTCGTTAACGAGGACGTGTTTCGGGAAGCAAAGCCGGAAGCGGAGATTTTAAAAACAGCTGGCATGCATTTGGAGGAAATGGCAGATGTCATGATCAGCCATTTAAAAGCAGGCAAGAAAGTTGTTCGGCTGCATACGGGCGATCCGGCTGTTTACGGGGCGATCATGGAGCAAATAGCGCTGCTGAAAGAAAAAGGGGCAGAGATTGAAATTGTGCCCGGAGTGAGCTCTGTATTCGCGGCTGCTGCCAGTGCAGGAGCAGAATTAACAATTCCAGACCTGACACAAACCGTAATTTTAACAAGAGCAGAAGGGCGCACCCCGGTTCCTGAACGGGAAAAGCTGGCTGATTTGGCAAAGCATCACTGTACGATTGCTTTTTTCCTCAGTGCCACTCTGACCAAGAAGGTGATGAAAGAGCTGATGGACGCCGGCTGGTCGCCGGAGACACCAGTGGCGGTTGTTTATAAAGCTACTTGGCCGGATGAGAAAATTGTACGCACCACGGTTGCTAACCTGGATGAAGATATGAGAAAGAACGGCATCCGCAAACAAGCGATGATATTAGCCGGCTGGGCACTTGATCCGGCCATTCACGAAAAGGATTTTCGTTCTAAGCTGTATGACAAAGCGTTCACGCACGGCTACCGCCGGGGGGTGAAATCGTGACCGTCCAAACAGAAACGACCCGGCTGCCGGCAGCAATTGCCGCAGGCGACTATGCAATTGTGTCGATCACCAAGCATGGCACACAGTTAGCCAGAAACATTCATGCCGTCTTTCCCGGCAGCGATCTGTATTATATGAAAAAGTTTGAGCAGGGCGATGAAAGCGGACGCGGAATTACCTTGTTTGAAGGTTCTGTCCGTCTGCTGTTGCCCGAGCTGTTTGCTAAATATAAGGGGCTCATCTTGATTATTTCGCTCGGAGCTGTTGTCCGGATGATCGCTCCGATTTTAAAAGATAAAAAGACGGACCCTGGAGTCGTTGTAGTCGATGATAAGGGAGAGCATGTCATTAGTGTGCTTTCCGGCCACATCGGCGGCGCCAATGAGCTGGCTCGGGAAGTCGCCGCTCTAATCGGGGCATATCCGGTGGTGACCACCGCATCCGATGTCCAAAAGACGATTCCTGTGGATCTATTCGGCCGCCGCTTCGGCTGGGTGTGGGAGTCGGACGAGAAGTTAACCCCGGTGAGTGCGGCTGTCGTCAACGAAGAAAAGGTAGCTGTTATACAAGAATCCGGAGAGACAAACTGGTGGATGTACGATACTCCGATGCCGGAGAATATCCACCTGTTTTCAACAATAAAGGAAGCTCTGGCTGCTGAACCAGCGGCCGCTCTTGTTGTTACTCATCGAGAGCTTGAAAAAGCGGAAGAGGCTATCCTGGCGAATGGTGTGCTATTCCGTCCCAAAGTGATCGTGCTTGGTATGGGCTGCAACCGCGGCACGTCAGCGGAGGAGATTGAGCAAGTGATTGCAGAGACATTGAACGAGTTAAAGATAAGCATGAAAAGTGTCAAGGCGATCGCAACGATTGACTTGAAAAAAGATGAAGAGGGACTGCTTGAAACCGCACAAAAATACCGCTGGGATTTTGTTTATTACGGGCCGGATGAGCTGAACCAAAAAGAAATCACCCAGCCTTCAGAAACAGTGTATAAATTCACCGGCGCTTACGGGGTGAGCGAGCCGGCTGCTATGCTCTGCAGCGGGAGTAATGAGTTGTTGCTGGCGAAGAAAAAATCGGGAAATGTCACCATCTCAGTTGGATTGATTTCCTATTCATAAGGAGGAAGAAGGATGGGACAAAGACGAATCATGATTGCCGGGACAAGCAGCGGTGCAGGAAAAACGACCGTGACGCTGGGCTTGATGGCCGCTTTTCATGCGCGGGGACGCATCGTGCAAGGGTTTAAGTGCGGGCCCGACTATATCGATCCTGCTTACCATACAGCTGTGACTGGCAGGACGTCCCGAAACCTTGACAGTTGGATGCTGGATAGGCAAACAGTAAAAGAAGTTTATGTGAGAGGGGCAGCGGGGGCAGAAATTTCTATCATGGAAGGGGTTATGGGCTATTTCGACGGCCGCGACCCGCTCACCGATGAAGGAAGCTCGGCTGATATTAGCCGTCTGCTTGATTGTCCTGTCTTGCTGGTTGTCAACTGTGCCAGTATGGCACGCAGTGCAGCGGCCATCGTCAAGGGATTTCAACTGATGGATGCGGGAAGCAAGATAGCCGGTGTAATTGCTAACCGGGTCGGAAGCGAGAGCCACTATCAGCTCGTGAAGGCGGCTATTGAGCAAGAATGCGGGCTCCCGGTGGTCGGTTACTTAAAGAAAAACATGGAGGCAGCGATTCCGGAGCGCCATCTTGGCCTCCTGCCGTCTGTCGAACGGGGAGAATTGGACCCGCTTTTTCAGACGCTTGGCGAGCTCGTTTCCGCTGCGTTTGATCTGGACGAAATTTGGAAAATAGCAGAAGCACCCGCTATAGAAGAGGCCGCTTCCTCGTTGTTCGCAAAGAAAAAACCGGCAACTGTGAAAATAGCTGTTGCCCGGGATGCAGCATTTAATTTTTATTACAAAGAAAACCTCGAACTGCTGGAGGCAACCGGCGCTGAGCTTTCCTTTTTCTCGCCGCTTGCTGATGAACCGGTTCCACAGGACGCCGCGGGCTTGTATATCGGCGGCGGCTTTCCGGAAGAGTTTGCTGCCCGCCTGACTGAGAATGAACAAGCAAGAAATTCTATTCGGCTGGCTGCTGAAAGCGGGATGCCGGTGCTTGCCGAGTGCGGAGGCTTCATGTATTTAACACAATCGATTGAAGATACGGCCGGTCGCGTGTATCCGATGGCTGGAGTGATCCCGGGGAGGACAAAGATGCAGAAGCGGCTGGCGGCGCTTGGCTATCGGGAATTGACAGGTCTGCGGCCCAATTTTCTTTTGCCGGCTGGTGAAAAGGCGCGCGGCCATGAATTTCATTATTCAACGTTTTTATCTGACAATCCGCCACCGGCAATCTGGCAAGCTTCAGGAAGAAAGGGAACAAAAGAAGAAGGCTGCCTGCTTCATCATGTAGCCGCCAGCTATATTCACTTTCATTTTGCCTCTTCACCAGAAATGGCTGCCCGGTTTGTTGCAGCGTGTGAAAAGTATAAAGAGAACCTGCAGGTAATGGGGAGGGAAGACTATGCTTTATCCGGTGATGCTTAACATTGCCGGCCAAAAAGCAGTCGTGGTCGGCGGCGGGGCTGTAGCCGTCCGCAAAGCCCGTTCTTTAATCGACGCAGGGGCGGTTGTGAAAGTAATCAGCCCAGAAGTATCAGAAGCAATGAACGAACTGCTCAGCGGCAGCACGATCAGCTGGCAAAAGAAAGAATTTGCCCCCGCTGACATAAAAGATGCTTTTCTTGTTATTGCTGCTACCAACAGCCGGGAAACAAATGAGCTGGTTCAGCAAAGCGCTTCTCCTTGCCAGCTCATCAATTTGACCGATGATCCGCAAGGGAGCCGTTTTATTGTTCCTGCTTCTTTTCAGCGAGATAAGCTGTGTATAGCAGTGAGCACGCATGGGGCAAGCCCGGCGTTAAGCAAGCGGATCATCCGGGAGCTCAAGGAGCAATTCAATGATGCCGATGTTGCGTATATAGCGTTTTTAGAAAAGTGCCGGACGGTGATTAAGCAATCGCTGCCCGCTTCAGAAATGAGACAAGTGCTGTTAAAGCAACTGGCCAGTCCCGGATTTGAAAAACAAGTGAAGGCAGCCTCTTCTATTGAAAGAGAGCAGCTGCTTACGGAGATGTTAACCGATTGGAGGGAGAAGCAATGAACATAGGAAAAGTGTTTTTAGTCGGTGCGGGGCCGGGCGATCCGAAATTGATAACAGTCAAAGGCATGGAATGTCTTCAGGCAGCCGATGTGATCGCGTATGACCGGCTTGTCAATAAAGAATTGCTCACTTATGCGAAAAAAGGCGCTGAGTTGATTTTCTGCGGCAAGCTGCCAGGCAAACATGCCCTGATTCAGGAGCAGATTAACCAGCTTCTCGTGGAAAAAGCGGAGCAGGGCTTGACTGTTGTCCGTTTAAAAGGCGGCGATCCATGCGTATTTGGCCGGGTGGGAGAAGAAGCGGAGGAACTGGCCGTACGCGGGATTCCGTTTGAAATGATTCCCGGAATCACCGCAGGGATTGCTGCCCCCGCCTATGCTGGCATCCCAGTGACCCATCGTGACCATGCTTCCAGCTTTGCTATTGTCACGGCACATGGACGGGAGGAGAAGGGAAAAGATCATCTTAACTGGCCTGCTCTTGCTCAGGGGATTGATACGATCGCTTTTTACATGGGGGTTGGGAATTTGCCGCATATTTGTACTCAGTTGATCCGTTACGGCAAAAAGCCCTCCACACCAGCTGCTCTGATTGAATGGGGAACGACCGATCAGCAGCGGACAGTGACTGGAGAGCTGGCGACGATAGAACAAATAGCGAAAGATCATCAAATAAAGAATCCGGCTATTGTCCTTATTGGCGAGGTCGTTCAACTTCGGGAAAAAATTAAATGGTTTGAGGCTGAAAAGCGGAAGCAGCCGATGAGCTTATAAGTTTGAAAACTTTTAGTTGGAAGGTGACTATGTATGCGCAATAGGAACAAATTAGCGGTAATCACGATCGCGTTTGTATGCTACTTTTGGATAAATTCGATTCAGCCGGCCGCTGCGATGCACATTATGGAAGGGTTTCTTCCGTTAAAGTGGGCCATTTTCTGGTGGGTTCTTGTTCTGCCATTTCTCGCTGCCGGCCTGAGGTCTATTCAAAAAACGATCAAGGAGCACCCTGAAACAAAAATGATGCTCGGTCTTGCCGGAGCCTTTACATTTGTACTCTCCGCTTTAAAAATTCCATCTGTAACTGGCAGCAGCTCGCATCCGACCGGGGTAGGACTTGGCACCGTGTTATTTGGTCCATTGGCGATGACAGTTCTCGGAACCATCGTTTTGCTGTTTCAAGCGCTTCTGCTTGCCCATGGCGGGATCACCACGCTTGGAGCCAATGCTTTTTCCATGGCTGTGGCCGGCCCGTTGATTACTTATGCGGTTTATAAAGGGTGCAGAAAAATGAATATTGGCTTTACCGCAGCTGTTTTTCTAGCGGCTTTCCTAGGAGATTTAAGTACATATACGCTGACCTCCTTGCAGCTGGCACTCGCTTTTCCAGCTGAGATCGGAGGAGTTTTGGCTTCATTTATGAAGTTTGCTGGTATCTTCTCCTTGACACAAGTGTCGCTGGCGCTGTGTGAGGGCATCTTAACGGTGATTGTGATGAATTGGCTGCTAAAGTATAACACAAACGAATTAAAACAATTGAGCATTGTAGAGAAGGGAGCATAAGCGGTGAAAAATCTTCTTTTATTGATATTGGTCGTTCTTTTGGCTGTAGTGCCGCTTATCTTCAACCGGGCGGCTGAATTTAATGGAGCGGATGGCGAAGCAGAAGAAGCGATTACAGAAATCAACCCTGACTATACCCCTTGGTTTGATGCTCTGTGGGAACCTCCGAGCGGTGAAGTAGAGAGCCTGCTTTTCGTTTTGCAGGCGGCAATTGGCGCTTTATTTATTGGTTATTTCATCGGTTCCAGCCGAATGAAAAGAAAAATGGAAGAAAAAGCGGCTGAACATCCGCAATGAAGGCAATTGATTATTACGCCCATCATAATCGCCTCGCAGATTGGCATCCGGTGGAAAAAGCAATCTTTGCTTTTTCCCATTTGTTTTTGGTCCTGCTTTTGAAAAGCCCTGCGGTTTCAGCTTTCGTTTTTTTGACAATGAGCTTGGCGGCGGTAGCGGTGGCAGGGATTCCTTGGCGCCGCTATCTCGCTTTATTGAGCTTGCCGCTCGTTTTTTTATTAATCAGCATAGTTCCTCTTGCGGTATCTGTTGCCCCGGCCGGCACAGTTCCGGCTAGTCTTCTTCAAAGCGGGGACATCTTTGGCTGGCAGGCTTATATTGCTGCTGCAGGAGCCAGGCAAGCGTTTGTCTTATGTTTGTCTGCTTATGCCGGGGTGAGCTGTATGTATTTCTTTATTTTAACAACGCCGTTTTCGGGAGTAGCCTTTGCTCTGCGTCATTTGCGTGTACCGCAAGTATTCATTGAACTCACAGCTGTGACTTACCGGTTTATCTTCGTATTAGTAGTGAAGGCGGAAGAAACCTATAAAGCGCAAAAGTCACGGGCCGGTTATCGCGGCTGGCGTTCGTCTCTCCAGTCGTTATCGAGCTTAACGGCTAATTTATTTATACAAACGATGAGAGAGGCCAGAGCGGTGCAATTAGCAGTAGATGCCCGCGGAGGTGCTGAAATGGCGCAAAGGACAAGCAATGGCTACCGGCTGCGTCCATATGCATGGGCGGCTGCCTTCATCTTGTTGTCTTTATCCTTCAGCATCGGCCTGATTTTCTAACAAGGGAAGGAATCCAATGATTGAATTAAAAAACGTTAGTTATCACTATACAGACGGAACAAAAGCATTAAACGACGTGTCGCTTGCGATTACTCCCGGAAGAAAGATTGCTGTTCTTGGAAACAATGGAGCAGGAAAATCAACGCTGTTTCTCCATATGAATGGATTGCTTCAGCCGGCAGAAGGTCAGCTTTTGTTTAACGGCACCCCAGTTGCTTACAAGCGGCGGCAGCTGCAAGAATTGCGCAGGGCGGTCGGCATCGTTTTTCAGCATCCCGATACCCAGCTTTTCTCCCCAACTGTTCGTGAAGATGTGCTGTATGGCCCCAATAACCTGGGGTGGTCCCAAGCGCGTGCCGAGCAGGCAGCATTGGAGGCGATGGAGAAAACCGGCGTGCTGGAATTTCAGTATAAGCCGCCGCATTTTTTAAGCCTCGGGCAGAAAAAGCGGGCAGCTATTGCCAGTGTAGTAGCTATGCAGCCCAAACTTCTTATTCTTGATGAGCCAACAGCCGGGCTTGATCCTTACTATGCCCGGAAAATTATGCAGCTTTTAAATGAATTGCATAATGAAGAAACGACGGTTATGCTTTCGACTCATGACGTGAACTTTGCTTACGAATGGGCCGATGAAATATTAATTTTGCAAAGCGGAGGAGTTCGGGCATTTGCCGGTGCGGAGGAGCTGTTTCATGACCAAGCGCTGTTGGCAGACTGCCATTTAGAGCAGCCGTGGATGATGGAAGTATTTGCGGCCTTGCAAGCGAAGTCAGGACAAAAAATAAAAAAAGTTCCGAAATCCAAGCAGGAGCTACTGACATGGATAGAAGAAGAACTGCAGCAAACTAGAGAAATGGTCACAGAACGCATGCTTTTGAAATAAAAGATAGGCATTTTTTGTAGGAATAAATGACTGTTGATCCATAAAAAGGTACCCGTTCAGCAAGTAAATTGATATGATAAAGAAAAGTGTCTTTCTTTTGAAAAAATCATAAAATATAGCATAAAAGGAATTTTTTATTTTATGTTGGACTATGTTGAGGAGGTCATTGGCATGCAGAAGTACAGAAAGCGAAATACGACTGCTTTTACGGTACTGGCATATTTTACGTTTGTTGCGGGTGTTCTTTTATTTAGTATTGGTCTTTATAACGCTGATATGGAGCTGAATGAAAAAGGATACTATATCGCCGTTATGATTTTAGTAGCCGTTGGGGCGATTTTGACGCAGAAAGTAACAAGAGACAATGCAGAAGACAATGAAATTATTGCAGAGCAGGAAAGAGAACGGCAGCAGGGTTTGTCTATATCGAAAAAAGTGGATTAACCCAGTCTTTCAAGCATTATCTGATAGGAAATGAGTGAAAAAGCATGGAAAAGTCAAATCTTTTCCATGCTTTTTCACGTGCCTCTATGTTCGATTAAAAAGCAACGACCTTCTGTAAAATATTTCTCCGGATATGCTCTAAACAATAAAGGGGACAATAAAACTATCTTGTTAGAGGCACTTTATAAACAAAGGATGGTAGCTCAATGGACCAGACATGCTTTTATTGCGATGAGGATTTAACACAGAAGCGGACGCATTACATTTCTTTTTTTCACGAAAACCAAGAACGTGAAGAGACGATGTGTGAGTACTGTTATTCAGAATGGCTCCAAGGAATCAAAGGATAGGAAATCAGGCTGACCGGTTTCTTTACGGCCAGCCTGTGCTGCATTAGATCAGTCTCATTTGAGCTTGTATCGTGCCTAAGTGCATGCCTTCGTGGAACAACAGGAAATTCAGCAGGTCGTCAATTGTTTCGAGCTTCAAGGGCCCAATAGCAATCTCATTTGCCGGCTGTTGTGACAGGCGGCCTTCCAGGTGCTGCTGCAGGCGTGTGTGCTGTTCCGTAAGCAGTTCAATAATTTCTTCTTTTGAAGGGGCAGCATCCGGCCAGTCCGAAGGTTTTGTGCCGGGGCTGAAAAAAGGCGCATATTCGTGGATCTTTGTTTCTAAATCAGGTGCAGCAATCGTCATTAATGACTCCATGACAAGATAAATATGTCCGGCATTCCATCTAATAGTATTGGAAAAACCTTCAGGCTGCTCGTCCCATTTGCTTTCATCAATTTTTTCCAATGTGTTCACCGTGGCGGTGCGTGCAAAGTTTAATCGTTCCCAAATAGCCATAACCATTCCTCCATTTATATATTCTCTTTTATATTATAAGACAAAAATGGAAAAAAGCCCGTCTCAAAGATTCCTGCGTGAAAAGAAAAATAAAACAAAAAAAGCACTTCGCCTTGTTAACCCTCTCTTTAACAAGGCGAAGTGCAGTGTATTAATTTTCAGGCTGTTCTTTTCTTTTGACGCTCACTATCTAATCATTAATCGCTCAGCTTATCTTTTGCTTTCCCGACACTTTCTTGAAATTTCCCTTTTAGCTGATCAGCCTTTCCTTCAGTTCTGGTGCGTTCGTCATTTGTCATGTTGCCCCAAGTTTCCTTTGCTTCTCCTTTCATTTTATTTCCCATTCCTTTTAATTTGTCCTCCATGCCATGATCTTTCATTGTAAAACCTCCTATAGCGTAATAAATGTTAAATGAAGTAATAGTTATTTCATACCCTTTGTGAAGCCATCCAAACATACGGTTTGTTTATGTAAAAAAATACCAAATAAAGAAGTGGTATCCTTGAAAAAATTTATTTAGTGTAGGAAGATAAATAGGTATGCGGAACATTTTGCTCGATAGCACAAGGATGAGCAGCAATCCATCATTCGCTTAGCAAGCTGCCTAACCATTTGAAAGAATATTCGAACAATATTTTCTGGGAAATGATAAATATAAAAAATGATATAGAGGGAGTGAAAAGATGAAAATTACGCTTGTGAGGCATGGGAAATCGAGCTATGCGGATCAATCAGCTATGCCATGCTCTGAATTTCGCAAATGGGTCGATGGTTATGAAGCAGCGGGAATTATTCAAGAAGCCGCCGTCCCAGAAGAAACGGAACTGAAAGCGAAGGAGGCAAAGTTAATCGTTGCGAGTACACGATGCCGCTCCATTCAGTCAGCCGAAAAGCTTGGATCCGCATCTTTTATCCTCTCCGATCCGCTTTTTCGGGAAGCAGATCTGCCTGTTTCTGCTTTTTCTTTTTTACACTTAAAAGCTCCTCCATCTGTTTGGGCGGTATATTGCCGCTGTGCCTGGCTGCTGGGATACAAAGGAGACAAAGAATCCATGAAGGAGGCGAAGGAGAGAGCTGTTCAGGCAAGCAGGCGATTAATGGAATTGGCTGCCCAACATGAACACGTGCTTCTCTCCGGACATGGGGTGTTCAATCAGTTCATTGCTCGCGAGCTATTAAAGAATGGCTGGAAAGGAGAGAAAAGGCCAGGTCGCCGCCATTGGAGCTGTACTAGTTACACGTATGAGGAGGCAAGCGATCGACAAATTAATAGGCAAAGATTGTCATAGAATGGAGAATTTTGCGGAAATCTGAACACTGACTTAACAGAGGGAAGGGAAATGGGATGTTCATTGGCTCAATTAAGGAAATAGTTAGGCATCCGGCAAAATCCTTTCGTGGAGAAAGCGTCCAGAGAGGGAAGCTGATGGAGTAGGGATTATATGGTGACCGCAGCCATGCTTTTTAGGACAAAAGCCGGCCGGGCCATTTTTTGACGATGACCCAATTTCCGGATATGGTCTAGTATCAAGCAAGGTTTATAGGGGAAGAACGGATAGAAGATTATCCTGAAGTTTAAATAACAACGCCCAAAGGAACCTTTGTCCGCTTTGAAGATAGCGAACAGCTGAAAGAACTGGAAGTGAGATCGAAAAAGAAACTTTCCCTTGTGAAGTATTCGCTTGTTCAAGTTCCTTGAGGCGCCATTGAGGAAGAGCCGATCCAGCTTGCTACAGACGCCTCGATTGAAAGGTTAGGAAAAATCGGGGGTGGATAACCGTCGCTCCCGCCCCCCTTTAATTTTATCATTAAAAGATAATACGCCGTTTATAGAAGAAAGCTGGTTTGGCAAGCGGCTCAGAATCGGGCGGGAAGTAGAGATTCAGTTAAAGCGTCATTGCGAGAGATGCATGATAATTACAGTTGACCCGGAGAGCGGTCCTAGACAGCCATCTTTGCTGAAAGCGGTCGTAAAGGAAAGAAACAATTATTTTGGCGTGTACGTTTCTGTGATAAAAACAGGAGACATTCAGGCTGGTGACGAAGTATTTCTGATTGATTAAAAAGCGGGCTTTGCCTGCAGAAAGTTAATTTTTCCGATAACGGATATAGTTATAGTTTGAAGTAGGCACACTTTCCTTCACATTCCCTTGGCCATCTGTGTACACCTCATATTCACGGTAGGTTTCAACAATGTAGTGGCCGATCTCCTCGCGATTCACCAGCTGTTCTTCCAGCTTGAAGCTTTTAGGCTGCCATTGCTTGTCCGCCCCTTTCACTTCTGCGATGACTGGCGCGCTATCTGGCTGCAGCGAGGTCTTTTCGTCAACAAGCTGGCGGGAGGAGAAATCAAGGCTTGAGACGGCGGTGAGAAGGACGAGAAGAACCGTCAGCAGGAAAGCAGTTGGCTTCTTGTTCATTGCATTCTTCCTTTCTTATCCAACATGACGTGTTGCCTCATTTGTATGTAAAGGAGAGGGGGAATATTCATGCAGCGGAATAGATTGCGGGATTTGTACCAGCTTCTTTGTTAATAAAATGATAGGGGGAAAGAGGATGGGAAACAGGGATAGGCGGTGGATCGTTTTTTGCTGCTAATTGTTGCTTCTTTACTGTCAGGATGTACAGAAAGCCAAACGAAGAGGGAAGCGGAAGAACAATCTTCTCTATTTAAAATGAATGGAGAGCTTCTTTACGGGGAAAAGGGAAAGTTTGGGATCAGGAAGCTGAATGGGGAAAATGACGAGCCGGAATTTCCTGCAGGGAAAGGCCGGCACTATCACATCCAATTTCTAGAGCAGTCTGAACAGCTAGAGGGAAAAACTTATTACCTGTCTGCTCTGCATCAGGAGACGGGACAGAAGAACGATTTGTATGAAGTGGTGATAGAAAACGGTCAAAGCGGAGCGAAGCTGGTATTTGACCAATCGGGAGCATGGGAAGTCCAAGTGGCAGTGGATGGCGAACCGTATGCCCAATTTACTATTCAAGCAGAATAGAAAAAGGATTGTCAATAAGGCAAGGTTATGACACGATAGAAAAGTATGAGGAAATACTTATTATGTATTTCGTTCAACTGCTGAATCTAAAAAACTGAATGTGTTTGAATGGAGGAAATAGGGATGCCAGCTTTGCCAAACTGTCCGAAATGTACATCAACCTATACTTATGAGGATGGAAATTTGTTCGTTTGTCCAGAATGTGCCCATGAATGGACGCTGGAGTCAGAAACGGAAGAAGAGCAAGTATTTAAAGATGCGAATGGCAACACTTTGCATGATGGTGATACAGTCACAATCATTAAAGATCTGAAAGTAAAAGGCAGTTCATCGGTTTTAAAAATAGGGACAAAAGTCAAGAATATTCGATTAGTCGATGGAGACCACAATATTGACTGTAAAATCGATGGGTTCGGAGCGATGAAGTTAAAATCCGAGTTTGTTAAGAAAGTATAAGTAACTCATCTAGCTGAGGCCCATGAAGAAGCAACCGCTTCTTCATGGGCGTTTTTTTTTTAGCCATCGTCAGAAAAAAGTAAAAGGGGAGTCGCAGATGAAAGCAGAGGACAAACAATTTGCCGAAAAAGCGTTGCAGCAATTATTGATTGGCAGCCAACTGGATGGCATTAAATTCGGTGCAGGGCCTGGCGGTACATTCTTATATTTTCTCCATTACACAGAAAAAGAGCCGGATAAACTATGGGTGAATATTGAGATCAATAAATTTACTGTACTGCCAGCTGCTATTAAACATTCAGGGAAGGCTCTGCCAATGATCGAGGAGCTCACTGAAGAACAGGCGATCAAGCAAGTGGCCGGCCTTCGCCGTGAAGAAGTGACAGATGTGCAGCTTGGTGACGAGTCTCCGCATTTATTTATCGTTTTCAAATCCCAAAAAGCGCTTTTTATCAACGGATATGATGAACAGTATGAATGCTGGCAAGCGGGGGACGGCGAGGGATATACAGGGGATGAGTGGCTTGTTGTAGCGGTTCCCGGCAATGGCATAGCGACTTGGGCGCCGGATACGTTTGGTTAGTTGTGAGAAGAAAAATAGGTGATGGGCGTACATGGAGTGGATGTATGTTACAATAAAGGATATAAAAGGAATATATGCATTGAAAAGCAGTAGGCCTGCCCGCCTGCAAGATTCAATAAGAAAGCTTTGTTCGCTTATGCAAAGAGAAGCTTAGCGGGATGTGTGCCCTAGAGAGAGGATTTAAAGCAAGGCGTGTAACGATGAGTTTAAAGCGATCATAAAAACTTTTAGAAAGTGCTTCTGCGATGAAGTGGCTTGCTGATTTTGCCTACCGGCAGCCGGCATTTCGCCTTTTATCGTTATTTTTCAAAAGTCTTAGCGCCTGATAGGCAATGGCTTTTGCCAGCTTAAAATAGAGAAGGCCGTTTAAAGGAGCGATGATATGGCGTATATATTTCTTGCTGTCCCCGTCTTTGTTGTTTCATATTCCATTTATAGAATGATAAAGAAGAAGACTTTACCAAGCAATCGGCAAACCCCATTCGATGATCTGATGCAAGGGAAATCGAAAAAAGAGTAACGGATTTCAGCAGCATCAAGGGGGATGTGCGCCTTATGCTTAAAAGGAGTGAACAAAATGTTTGTGATGGGGGCGGTTATTCTTCTGGCGGCTACACTTTTGCTTACTAAACATGTCAAGCATTCGAAGATGTTTGCCTTTTTTTATGCCATTTCGTTAGCCAGTGCGTCAGCCGCTTTAGCCAGCCCTTTTATGATTGGCGGCTGGGAAGGAATGGGCGTGATGATGATCATCAGCTTCATTGGCTTCGCCGCGCTGATCGGGATGTTCATTGTTTTATCAGCTTCTCAGCGCCGAAACATGTGAGCAGGCTTTTCGGCATAGTCAGCACTAACTAATACTAGAATGGAGGATACCATGCTTAAGTTTCTGGATAACCTCTGGTACAAAGTCATTTTAACAGCTAGCCTTTTTGGCATTTACTTTGCCTATCAGCCCCAATTAAAATCGACCCCTATTCTTTTTCTTGCTTTTTTTGGCTTATTGACAGTGGCAAATGATGTGTTGTTTAAACGATAAGAACAAAGAGGCCGGGACGATCGCTGCGAAACCTAAAAGCAGAAAGCGATAAGGTGAAAAACGGCACAGAGCTGGTTCTGCTGGGAGGCAGAGCCAGCTTTTTTATAGTATTTTTGTTGATATTTTAATCGTTTACGGTCATTTTGATATCTTTTATCAGCAAAAAATGGTCAAATCCATTGTATTATTGCTCTTTTAGTGTAAAATTACACTAAAAGGAGGGTGGGAATGAATGGATAAAGAACGGTTAAACCAGCTCATTTCTGAAAAATTGAAACTGATTCGGACAGAACAGGGATACACTCAGGATACAATGGCAGAAGTAATTGGCCTTTCTAAGAAAACGATTGTCCAGATCGAAAAGGGGCGGAGCTTGGCCGGTTGGACGACAACTGTTGCTATATGTGCGCTTTTTCGTGAAAGCCGGATTTTACAGGATGCCCTCGGCAGTTCTGATCCGGTAGAGATAGCGGAAATAGCCGCGCACCGCTACATCCGCCGTTCTCATGACAAAACATTGGGAGGCCTGTCAATTAGTCCTTCCTCATCCTCCTGACCCTTATTTAACGGTGGGAACAATGGAGGTTCCTTATGAAATAGGCACTTATTCCTGGGAGGACAGCGGACGTAGCATCGAAGCTGATGCTGCTGATCCAGAGGAATTGACCAAGGGGAAGGAGTATCCGGCTGTCCCGGCAGGATCAGAACTGAAGATCCACTTTGATGATCGGCCTTCTTCGATAGAAGCCGGGATTTGGGGAAATAACGAAGATCACTCGCAAGAAGTAGAAGATAATAAGGTTATGTTACCTAAAAAGAAAGGAACCTACATTTATATTATTCATGCTCACTGGAAAGAAGGAGAAGCTGTATATGCTTTTCGGATAGAGACAAAGTAAACATTTATTTCTTCAGTATTTTCCGTAAACTTGTTAATATAAGAGATAATGATGATCTCAAATGACAGGAGTGGACATTCATGAGTGTACATAAAGACCTTGAGCTTCATGCTCAAAAGCAAAACCAGCTGTATCAGAAATTCATCGGCCTTGATCAGCAAAGAGAGAAGCATATTCAAGAGGCGGTGGAACTTTGCAAAGTAGGAAAGGCGTTTACCACAGAACAAATTAATGAAGTGACTGCCCGGATTAACCTTTTGTCAAACCACCGGCTCATTCCTTCCCGCAAGCTAGTCACACCGAAAATGGTAGAGGCGTATGTAGATACGTTGAAATAAATAGAGTGAGCTAAGCCGTTCCGCTAATAAGGGAACGGTTTTTTATCTATCATTTTCTTATGGAATTGGAAAATAGTAATAGATTTGGTGTGGTATACTAGTTTTGAAAGGGGGAAGAGTGATGGAGAAAACAGCAACAGAAGCGATTCAAGATTATTATCCAGATGATTTTGCTTGGTGCTATGGGTGCGGTCGTTTAAATGAAACAGGACACCATTTCCGGACAGGCTGGCAAGGGGAGAAAACGGTTACGGTTTATACACCGGAAAAGGAGCATACAGCCGTTCCAGGATTTGTATATGGAGGAGTGATCGCCTCATTGATTGATTGTCACGGAACAGGTTCAGCTTCTTTAGCGCTGCATCGCAAAAACGGTCATCACGTAGGGGACGGGTCACAGCCGCCTCGTTTTGTAACCGCTTCCTTGCATGTCGACTTTATGAAGCCGACGCCGCAAGGCATTCCATTACAAGCAGTTGGCACCATAGAGGAAATTCATCCAAAGAAATGGAAGGTTCATATAGAAGTGTTTGCCGATGACATGCTCTGCGCCCGCGGAGAAGTAGTAGCGGTTGTGATGCCAAGTAATTTTTTGAGTGGCAACACAGAAAAATAAAATAACTGAAAAAGCAGAAGCTTGCCTACGTGCATCCTTCTGCTTTTTACATTTATTATCGCCTTGGTCTCATCAGCATAGAAGAAAAGCAAAGGAGAATAGAAGATCTCCAAACGTTTAATATATTTGTAATCTAATTAAAATATGCTAGCAATTTTTCAATGCTAAAATAAGGGACAACTAGAAAATACATAGAAAGCAGGGGAAAAAGAGTGAGAAAATGGATCGTGGCAGCAACAATGGCTGGCGCTTTATTGGCGAGTCCGGCTGTGGGAGAAGCAGCACTAGGGGATCAAACGTTAAAAAGCGGGATGAAGCATCAGGATGTCAAGGAATTGCAGCAAGCCTTAAAGTCAAAAGGATATTATCATTCTTCACTAGATACCACCTTCGGCCCATTAACAAAAACGGCCGTCATCAAATTGCAAAAAGCACATGGGCTAAAGGCTGATGGCATCGCAGGAAAAAATACATTCCGGGTACTGGGGAAATCAGGCTCTCCTGCCGCTTCCAAACCGGCAAGCAGTGCATCCAGCAAAACAAATGCGGCATCTTACGCTCAAAAGTTCATGAGGGTTCCTTATAAGTGGGGCGGCACCACACCGTCAGGATTTGATTGCAGCGGCTTCTTAGGTTATGTATACAGAAACAGCGCGAATATTTCTTTGCCGAGAACAGTATCAGGTATTTATTCTAAAGGAAAAAGAACGAGCAGCCCGAAAGTCGGCGATCTTGTTTTCTTTGAAACATACAAAAAAGGAGCATCACATGCCGGGATTTATCTAGGAGGCAACCAATTTATACATAGTTCTTCTTCAGCGGGAGTAACCATCAGCTCGCTCAGAAGTACATATTGGTCTAAGCGTTACTTAGGAGCAAAAACTTACTGATAAAAAGAAACCGTTTACTTTGCTTTATCAAGTGAATAAAACAGGACGGATATAAACCGGGACAGGTTTATATCCGTTTTTTTATTGCTTGATCGCTGTAATCGGCAGGCAGCATCGTTCACAGACGAGTGTTTAAAGGCACATTAGGGACTTAAAATAACGTCATTGTTTTTAGTTAAGTCCCAGGAGGTAATAATGCCAACCGGCAATTCGTCTGATCTGCCCTCGTGGGTAATCAGGATCGCTTCTAATTTCTTGTTCTGCGATTGGTATTCTTCAAAGGTATATTCAATATCAAAAATATTTGCGTCCCGTTTGGCGAAAGAAATGAGATATTCATTTTTTTCCGGCAGAATATCTTTTACCTTCACGGAGTCGATCGTAATTTGTCCGTCTAATTGCGTATTGGCCATCCATTTTAATATGTCCCGACCGGTCAGTAACCCTTGGCAGTCTCCTTTTTCGTACACGGGGTATTCATTTATTTTAAAATCGCGGACCATTTCAAGTACTTGAATGAGCGGAGTGTCTGCCTCCACAATATAGACGGGTGACGAGGCGATTGACATCGCTTCCGCCGGCTCCGACAGCATCTTGTCAATTTGTTCGATGCGCTCGACAATTTCTTGATGCGGCTCGGCTATGTAATAGTTCGCTTCTGTCTTTTGATGAACGATCGCGTTCCGCAATTTGGCGTATTGCTTCAATTCGTCGAGATGGGCACGGACGCTGGCGTGGTTGCGTGCGCTCGTATGGAGAAGTTCCAGGAAAGCATCTCCGTCTTTTTGTGCGGTGATGGCTTTTAAATGATTGTGTATTCGATTAAATGCCGTTTCAAACCGTTCTGATAATCCATTGTTTGTTTTGGTTTCTTTTTCCATTATGAGTCTCCTTTGTTGGCTTCCGTCTGTTTCCACCGTTCGTTTATCGCGCTCTTTTTTCAGGAATTAGCCGTCAATGTAAAAAATAGATTGCTGTTCAGGGGGAAGGTATGTTATAGTAATCAAGCGATGAGCTAATTTGCGTAAGTCGAGAAGCCCGCCTTTAGGGGTGGAACGTCTGGATGTGGCCGGACGTCTTTTCGCCGCAAAATACGTCAGAAAAAGCTGTCATGGAGGGAACTTTCCGCTCCACGACAGCTTTTTTGGTCTGTGTATTACTCTTTATTAGCGATCAGAACCAGCTTGCCTTTATCCAATTCTTTTTCATACGTTTCCGCTTCCTGCTGGGAAAGGCCGAGCGCTTCCATTTTGCTGCGCAGCTCATCGCCTCGTGATTTGAAAATGTTGCTCATGCTAGTTAAAAGCCCTTGCTCCTTCATGCCGACTTCATTTGTATGAAGCGCCTCGGATATATCTTCTCCGCGGTGGCCATCATGGGCGAGAATATACATATCATCAAGGGAAAACCCTTGGGCAAGTAAACCTTCGATCTCTTGTTTTGCTTGTACGGCATTTTCTACTGTTTTTGTTGTAACCATTTGATTGGCCTCCTCATATTTTTATATTCTTTATATATTTACCATGTAGGCGCTTGGTTTAAACATGAGAATATTTTTTCCTTCTAGACGTCCTCTGAATAAGCCAGGCAGCTCCCAAGAGACCAAGGACGAGCAAAACCATTGATAAAGCAAAGAAGGGCGGACGGTAGACGAGTTCAATACGATTCATACCTGTCTGCAATGGGATGCCGGTAAAGGCAAAATTCGCTTTTTCAATCTGCCGCGTTTCATTATTTACTTTCAGGTGCCATCCTTTTTCAAATGGGATAGGAAGCACCATATACTTCTCTCCTGCTGTATTTTTATATTCAATGCTGACTTTGTTCTTATTCCAGTTCATAGCAGGCTGCTTCATCGGTTGTGCGGCCGCTCGGTGCAGCTCCTCGTAATCTTCCTCATACAGCTTCAGATTTTTTAACTCATAGGTTCCTTTAGGCAGCTGGATGGAGAGTCGTTCCGCTTTCGGCACCCGAATCACAACTGTGGAAATGCCGGTTTTATAAATAGACTCAGCCGCTTTTCTTGTGGTTTCATATTGATTGACTTTCAGCTTAAAACCTTTTCCATGAACATTTTTAATAAAGAATTGCACATAATAATCTTTTGTTTTTTCGGAGGAAGGACGGGGGGTGATGATCATGCCGCCGCCATTTTTTGCCACCTGTAATTTACCGTTCTTATAAATTGCATCCGCCTCTCTGATTTCCGCTTGTTCAATCGTATTTTTCTCTTTTTCCACTACCTGGCCTGGCCCATGCTTTTTCTCCAGCACGACTCCTGAAAGCATGGCGTGCTCTTTGTCAAGCGCCGAATGGTTTTTCAGGTCTTCTTCGTAAAATACGTTACTTGTCGTTCGAACAAACGGAAGGGGAAGCGTGTTTTGGAATACTTTGTAGTGAGCCGTTTCCGCTGCCGGAGTGAAACCGTATGGCGCATTTGCTGCTGTCCCTTTTTCCCTCATCCAGTACTTCGTTTGCAGCAAGCCGTAAAGATTTGCCCGGTTGCCTAAAGTAGCATAACGGCTCACACTTTCCCGGCCCATATCGATTTGCAGATCGCGCCAATAGAAGAAGAGCAGCTCCTGGTTAAAGATACTTGAATACAGGCTTGTTCCGTTAAAGTTTTGCACAATCGGTGTATTGTTTCTAAGGCCGTTCATCCAGTCGATTCGTGCAAAAGGATCTTTTTCGGAACGCTGAATTTCTTTGATCAATTGCTGCTGCTCCGCTCCGTCATACTCCGGGCTTTGCAAAAAGTCGCGGGAAACCTGGTCTACGCCGAATTTTTCAGACATGGTCATTTGTTCATACTTATTGACAACAACGAGGCAGGAGACGATAATGGCAAGCTGTAACAAAAAGAAGAGAACGGCTCTTTTTTTCCATGAGTAAAGCATCAGCAGAAAAGCAGAAAGCACAAAAAGCTGAATAATTAGGTCTCTTTGCTGTGCAAAGGTCGGAAGAAGCGCGGGCTCAATGATCTGCATGGTTACTTTTGCCAGCAGCCAATAAAGCAAAAAAGCTCCTGCTGCAGAGAAAATAAGCGGCCGGATTTGAAGCTTATGCAGCACTTGCAAGCCCGCCGCTACACAGCCGCCTGCTGCAAAGGAAAGCAGATATTCCCAGCGGTATTGCGGGGCCGAGAAGCCGTTGAATGCGCTTGCTGCCCATGGGCTGAAATGAAGAATAATCAAGAAAACAGTCAGTACAGCAAAAAAACGGTATGTACGCTCTTTATATAACCGGACAGTGAAGAGAAATAACAGCAGGATAGCCGGCAAAATCACATACTTGCTGGCGTATAGTACATGATCTGTAATTAGGAAAAAAGGAATCTCTGCTTGATAGGCCGGCCGGTGATTGTTAAGAAATCCATATACAGCAGGGAGAAAGGAAATAGCACTTATGCAGAAACTAATAAGCCCTCCCGTGAAAAAAAGCCCGAGCTGTTTCTGTTTGGGAAGCTCCTGTTTGGAAAGCGGCATCAGCCAGCGGAACAGGAGGTAAATAAATAGAAAGATCAAGTGAATATAAGCAAAGTAAAAATTATTGAAAAACATGAGCGACCAGGCAACGATAAACCAGGCCGGCTTTCCCTCACGGATGATTTTCTCCGTGCCTAAAACGAGAAGGGGCAGCCAGAGCATCGCATCTGTGAAAAACTCCCAAAATATGACATGCCGAAAATACATAACCGACAAGCCGTAGACAGCGGCGCCGGTAAAAGCTGCTGACAGGCGAATGCCCATATATTTGAAGGCGAAGGCAGCTGTTAAGATAATTAGAGCGAGTCTGATAAGGCTGACGATTAATACGCTATTCGCCCAAAATAACAAATCAGGGGGCGAGATGAGTCCAGCAGTTTCTAATAAAAAAACGATGGCTACAGTAATAAGGAAAATGACGGAAGTAGAAAAGTAATAAGCGAGCTGGCTGTAAAATCCGCCCCCTAAGCCAAACGCCCATGAATAAAAGAAATTCCCCTCGCTATATTGATCGTAAATAAATTTCTTAAACGGAACCATTTGCGACAAGCCGTCATTTGGCCCGATCATAAATCGGCCATTCAGCCACTCTTGGATAAAAAAGAAATGAGCAGCCGCCGATAAAAGCAGACTGCTTATCATCAAAAGCAAGACCTTTTTTTTTCTCATGCACTAACACTCTCTTTTTTCAAAATTTTGCTTGTAACGATAAATGTAGCAGGCAGGGCAACGAATACAGCTAGGATAGGAGTGATCATGCTGTTTATACCGAAGTATTCAATAAACACATACATAAAAAGGGAAGAAGCTGCAAAGTTAACCGCCTGCGATAACGGAAACTTTAAAAATTTCGCCAATGTCGGCTTTACCTTAAACGTAAAATAAGAGTTTAAAAAGAAGGAAACGACAAAGCTGACGAAAAAGGCGATCACATGGGAGGGCATATACAGCCATCCGAGGATCTTATGAAGAAGTAAATAAACAAAGTAATAATTAAAGGTATTGATTCCCCCGATTATGACGAATCTGATAAATTCTTGGCTTGTTCTTTTCATACTGCGCTCCGTTCATAAAATTGGTTTCCTGTATTAAATAAGGCGGCCGTTTTTTGGTTTCATAATAAATTCGGCCGATGTACTCGCCGATTACACCGAGGCTGACAAGCTGGATGCCCCCCAGTATTAACACGGCTGTAATAATCGTGAAGTAACCGGGAACCTCGATGCCGTTTTGCAAAATTTGAACAAAGGTAATTGCGCTGTAAATAAGCGCCAAACATAAAACAACTGCTCCTGAGTAAAAGCATATTCTTAGCGGCCGGTTGTTAAATGAAATAAAACCGTCCAGCCCATAATTCAACAATTTGGAAAATGACCATTTTGTTTCCCCATTTTCTCTTAATACGTTGTTGTAATCAATGATTTTTTGATTCATGCCGATCCATGAAAACAGCCCTTTAGAAAACCGCTGCCCTTCGTTAAGGGAAAGAACGGCTTGAACCGCTTTTTCGCTGAGCAGCCGAAAGTCCCCGACGCCATCCTCCAGCTCGACATCCACAATGTGGTTCACTAACCTGTAATAGGAGGAGGAAAGCCATCTCTTTACAGCTTTTTCCCCGTTGCGGTTGCGCCGTGCAATGACCTGGTCAAATCCTTCCTCATAGCCTTTCAGCAGCTTAGGAATTAAAGAAGGAGGGTGCTGTAAGTCGGCATCCATAATAATGACGGCCCGGCCGTTGGCATGCTGCAGGCCAGCGAGCAGGGCAGCTTCTTTGCCGAAATTGCGCGAGAACGAGATGAATTTTACTTTTGTTGTTTTTACAGCTAATTGTTTCATTTCTTCTAGTGTATTATCTGTGCTGGCATCGTTAATAAAACAGATTTCAAAATCATACGCTAACTTTGTAAATTCTTTTTTGATGCTTTCATAGATTAACGAGATGTTCGCTTCTTCATTATAAGCTGGTATGATGATTGAAATGGTATTCACACTTCTCCGCCTCTTCTCTTCATAAAATTGGTTCTGTTGTGTAACGTGCAGTTTCTTTCTTATGTATGCCCCAAATTGACAGAAGAATGAAAAGAAAGTTTAAGCCATGATATTTCGGTTTATGATATACATTCTGTCAAATCGACATATACCCTATTTCTGGATTTTTTAATCCTTTGAAAGAAAGGTTCGGTCATTCAAGCTTGATTTCATTTGAAAAACAAGGGTACATTTGATAGCAACAAATAAAAAAGCTTATTGAAAGGGCAGGTGTCAGCTTATGCTTGATTTACCTAAAAATCATAATCCTTCCAAAAATGATCAGCTCATTTCTCAGTTTTTCCAAAATGAACCATCTATAAACCAAATTGTTCAGGAAACAAGCAATTTATTCGATAGACAAAAAACTCGCTATTCTGCTTCTGTTGTTGCGGAGGCGCCCCGGCCGTTCTCGATTAGCCGTTTTATTCAGAGGGCTGTTTCATTTTTTGTTCAGCTGCTGCTTCCGGCAGAGAAAGCGAAGCCTGCTGCGCCATCAGCCACTTTAACAGATGAGGGTGGAAACGTTTTTCCAGCTTGGAAGGAAAGGCTGGATAAGGAATACGCCGCTTTAAATAACATCGTTCGAGAAGTCAGCGTGGAGCAGTTTGGAGCTGTAGGTGACGGCATAACAGATTGTACAGAGGCGTTTCAGAAAGCAATCGGCAACGGAAAAGTAAGGGTGCGTATCCCGAAAGGAACCTTCATAGTAAAAGAAATTCGTCTTCCTTCTTTTACTTATCTGATGGGAGAAGGAGCAGAGCAAACAATTCTTAAGCTTCATGATCAAGCCCCGAAAAGCAGCTGGCTGATTACCAATGCGGATCATAAAAAAGGCAATCATCATCTTTGTGTGGAAAACATGACACTCGATTGGAATGTCGAACGCCTTGGGGATATCCCGCGAACGAGCACGGGCGGCAACCGTTCAAGCTGCCTGACTTATGCCCATGTTACCTATGGATGGGTCAAAAAGGTGAAAGCGGTCAATCCGGGGCTTCATTGCTTCGATGTGTCCTCCACGAAATACAGTTACTCAGGGGATGGCACGAGAGCGCAGGGGGGCAGCAAGTACGTTTGGCTGGATGGCCTGCAGGGCTATGGGTTTGGCGATGACGGCATCACCACCCATCATAGCGATTATATTTTCATTTCTAACTCCTATATGTGTGATCCGAGCGGAAAGGCGCATAATGAAGGATTTTCTAATTCGAACGGCATCGAAGTAGACGATGGGTCGCAAAACGTTTGGCTGTTCAACAACTCGACCGCCAGATGCTTTGGCGGGGTGGAAGTAAAGGCGCATCATAATTCATCAGCCGCAAACAATGTGCATATTATTGGCCACTTATCTGTGAATGATAATCGTTCCTTTAACTTCCGGCATATTGGCCACCATAGTGCCGACGACCCGGAATCGCTTACCGCCTATAATATTACCGCTTCCCGCATTGTAGCCGTTGCTCCTATCAGAACCGCCCTTTATCGGGATTCCAAGCCGAGGGCTCTCGTTGTATCAGCTTATAAAAATGTGGTAATCAATCGGTTTGCTGCGGTCGGCGACCCGATTTACAACTATAACAAACAGCCGGTCATCGCTATTCAATACCGGGCACGAAACGTCCACCTTCACAACTTGCACATCAAAGACTTTCGAACGGCCGGAGTAGATATCAAAGTATTTGGCGGACCGCAAAAGGCGGATGATGTCCATATGAAAAATGTAGTAATTGAACAGTCT
The DNA here is from genome assembly GCF_001591605.1 of Bacillus badius NBRC 15713. Taxonomy (GTDB): domain Bacteria; phylum Bacillota; class Bacilli; order Bacillales; family Domibacillaceae; genus Pseudobacillus; species Pseudobacillus badius. The sequence goes on from NZ_BCVF01000002.1 coordinate 68,657, forward strand.
GCTAAAACGGGCATTTTGATCGGGGCAGGGGTGAAACAGGCAACCGTCGAAAATTTACGCGCCAAGGTAACAGGCGGAACCTGCGGCTGCCAGGCAGAAACTTCATCGGCAGTTTTGAAGAACATTGTGGCGCATGGATATGAAACTGATTTTTCACAGGAGGCTTTGAACCGCTAATGTGATAGCAGAAATGCCCAGGTTGAAGCTATTCTTTGTTTCATCCTGCAGTTTTCTCCCGGGAGTGCTGGAAGAGTACCAGAAACAGCCGGATAGATACACAAACCCTGATAAAATAGTGATAGTTATTTAACAAAAATTGTAGTATATTCATAGGAGGTGGAAAAATAATCACATAAAGGGGCTATTGGCAAGAAGATGAATAATGAACTAAACAGCCGAAAGAAGAGAAGAAAGCGCAGACGCTTAAAAAAATCAGTGAAACTGACGCTTTGTGTTCTCAGTATGTTGATTGTCGGACTCTCCATATATAATTTCAGCTTAAAATCTGGTGAAACCGCAGTAAGTGTAGATACAAACAAAGGAAGAGCAGAAGCAAAGCAAGCAGAGAAAAAACAATCGGCGCCGATAAAGGAAACCACGCTCACCATTAGTGCGGCTGGAGACTTTACGCTTGGGACGGATGAAACGTTCCAATATGCAGGCTCTTTTCCTGATGAAGCAGAAAAGAATGGTCTTCCGTACTTTGTAGCAGAATTAGACGATATTTTTAAAAACGATGATTTATCAACTGTTAATCTAGAGACGACCTTGACAAATGCTACAGAAAAAGCCGTCAAGAAATTCCGCTTTAAAGGTGATCCTTCTTATGCACAAATTTTGGAGCTTGGCGGAATTGAGAGCGTCAATCTGGCTAACAATCATATTCATGACTATTTGCAAAAAGGCTATGAAGATACGATAGAGACACTAAAGAAACAAAAAATAGGCTACTTTGGCTACGACCATCAATATATAACGGAAGTAAAAGGAATAAAGGTAGGCGCTCTCGGCTATGAAGGCTGGAACGATACAAGAGAGATTCGCGAGCAAGTAGCAAAGGATATCCAGTCATTAAAGAAAAAAGGCGCTGAAATCGTTCTTGTTCATTATCATTGGGGAGTGGAACGAAGCTATGTGCCGGCAGAGTCACAAAAAACGCTGGCACATTACACGGTAGACAGCGGGGCCGACTTGGTTCTTGGTCATCATCCTCATGTCGTTCAGGGGGTAGAAGAATACAATGGCAAATTTATTGTTTACAGTCTAGGCAACTTTATGTTTGGCGGCAACCGCAACCCAAGCGATAAAGATACGTATGTATTCCAGCAGACGTTTCATCTGAAGAACGGGAAATTGACGGACAAAAAAGAGATTAATGTTGTTCCATTCTCTATCTCTTCTGTGGCCTATAGGAATAACTATCAGCCTAAAAAATTGGAAGGCGCAGAAGCGGAGCGAGTCAAGAAGAAAATTATCGATGTCTCTGACCAAATTAATGGATCAGATTGGCTGCAATATGAAACCGGCAAGTAAGCGAAAGGAAAGCTGGGCAAATAAGACATTATTTGCCCAGCTTTTTTTGTATTTAAAAGAGCGGAAGGAACTCCTCCGCATCAAAATCGGCAGAAAGATCAATCATGTTCTTTAAGAGAATCAAAGGATTTCTGGACAGAGATGACGAAGAATAGGATATACCTGAAAAAAAGGAGGGGAAAGATGAGAAAAGAACTCATGAAAAAACTGGAAAAGAAAGTATCTCTGCCGGTAATTATGGCTCCGATGTTTTTAGTATCCAGTCCGCGGATGGTGATTGAAGGCTGCAAATCAGGGATAATCGGCTCGTTTCCGCTGTTAAACGCCCGGACAGCAGAAACGCTGAAGGAGTGGATGGAAGCAATTACACTCGAACTGGAGGAAGCTGAGCGCCAAAATCCGGGCCAGGTTATTGCTCCTTGGGCCGTTAACTTTATCGCTCACCGTTCAAATAAGCGGTATGACGAAGATCTAGAGTTAATTAAAGAATATAAGCCGCCGATTGTTATTACCTCGTTAGGCGACCCGAGCCCAGTCGCAGAAGCTGTTCATCAATATGGCGGTTTAGTTTTCGCGGATGTAATTACTGTGTCGCATGCCAAAAAAGCAGCTGCAAGAGGAGTAGACGGGCTGATATTGGTGTGCACAGGAGCGGGAGGCCATGCAGGCACGATTAATCCTTTCGCATTTGTCGGGGCAGTGAAGGAGTTTTGGAATGGCATCACCATTCTGTCAGGGGCCATCTCGAACGGCCGGGATATTATGGCTGCACAAGCGCTTGGAGCTGATTTTGCTTATATGGGAACCCGCTTTATTCCAGCAGAAGAAAGCTTTGCCCAAACAGAGTACCGCGACATGCTGATTGATTCCACACTTGATGACTTAATCTACACAAACGCTTTCAGCGGGGTAAAGGCTAATTACTTAAAGCCCAGTATTAGGCAAGCAGGATTGGATCCCGATCAATTAGAGAAAAAGGAGCAAGCCGATTTTTCCAAAATGAATGAAGATGGGCCGAAAGCATGGAAAAATATTTGGTCAGCTGGCCAAGGCGTTCATATGATTCACAGCGTTCAAACGGTCTCGCAAATTGTTGATGAGCTGAAGGATGCCTATAATGAAGCAAGACAAATGCTGATAAGCGAAAAAGTATAGTGAAAAGACAAGCCAAGACATGAATGATTATTCATTCATGTCTTGGCTTGCGAACAAAAGAAGTTCAGAATGCTCTTATTCTGAACCTCTTTTGTTGTTGGGCTCTATTATAATGGTTCAGCCATTAAAACAAATGGATTTTGAGCAATTTGAATGACGGACACTTATGATAGCTTACGCTTGTCAAAGTTCAATGTGTAATACTTGTTCAACTAACGGAGTGACTTGAATAGAATAATCATTATCGTTTTTATGTCAAATATTGGAGGTGTCTGTTATAAAAAGGGGCAACGTTGGAACGGCTTTGTTTACAGGTCTATTTGTTGGAATGACGGTTTTTTTATCAGAGTATTTACTTCCTAACGCAAGCCTTGTTACCTCATTAATAGTTACTGGGTTATCTGCTTTAGTCGGTGGCTTGATAGGTAATAAGTTATTTTCCAATAAATCTTGAATAAATTGGTTATGCCCGTCATCTGGCGGGCTAAATGGCTTTATGGGACAAGCTGATCTAAAGCGATCATATCTATTTGGCTCTGTTGGATTGTTTTTCGAAAGTTCAACTCGGGAGATTGATCTATTTATTCTAAAACAGCCATCATTATAGGACTGTTCTACCCTCGTGCACCTTGAGGATTGGAATCGAAATCAACCGTCCGCATTGTTCGATGCATCTAACTTACTAAAGGATAGAAAAAGACTTTTATGGTTCTTTAGTCTGTTTTTTCAGAAAAGATACAAAAGGGGAATCGTTTACATTTTCTCTTATAACCTTCTAATTTATATTTTTTGCCATATTGTCGAATTATATTCCCTGATTCCATTGACCTTTAACAAAAAATAGCATAAAATACGAGAGGTCGACATTTGGTTTTTTTGCTAAATGCTAGAAAACTTACATGCAATTATTACAGTGTATATAGATTCATATTATCTAGCTATTATTGAAGGGATTTAGAGAAAATGAAACGATTGCGTTGGCCTGCTTGGGTCATTCTGACTATAATTTTTCTTTTTGTACTCATAGGATTTAACCGTATATTGGAAAACTCTACATATGCAAAGAATGAAAAAGTAGAAACAAAGAAACTGAGTAAATATCCTGGGTTACAGCTGGAAACAAGAACGAGTGAAACGAAAGATTATACACTGGCGATCAGCATGCCTCTTGCCGCCAGCGAAAAAGTCAACCAGCCGATTCAGCAATGGGCAAAAAGACAGGAAGAACAATTTGTCGAAGAGGTAAAAGCCCATTCGAATTTATTTGAAAAGAAAAAGCGTGCAAACTTAACAATTGAAGTAGATACAGGCAAAGTTAATGACCATATATACAGTCTTGTTTTTTCCGCTTATCAGTACACTGAAGGCGCAAATAGACAAGAGACGATTAAAACATTTGTTATTGACGTAGCTCAAAATAAAATTTTAACGGTGACGGATATTTTGCAGGATAAGAAAGACAGTCTGGATGAAATCCGCGCGTTGGTGACCGATCAATTAAACAGCCAGGAAGATATCGCCTTTTACATAATGGATGATTTGCTGGAGGATGCTCTGAAAGATGAAAGTCAGTGGAAATGGTCCATCAGCCAAAAATCATTTATTCTGTATTTTGATAAGCATGAGGCAGCAGCCGGGCCGGCTGGATCATTGAAAGCAGTTCTTCCGGTGGAGCAGGTCAAGCCGTTTTTAAACGAAGACATCGCCAAGGAAATCAAAACATCCGAGCAGTCAAAAGGACAGCTTATTAAGCCGGGTGGGAAGCCCGTTAAATTGGATCCTAATGGGAAATATGTGGCTCTTACCTTTGATGATGGACCGAATGCCACTTCGACTCCTAAAGTTTTAAGTGCGTTGAAAGCCCATGATGCGGTTGCGACGTTTTTTATGCTGGGCAGTCAGGCTGAATATTATCCTCAAGTAGCCCAGCAGGTATTGACTGAAGGGCACGAGATCGGAAGCCATACTCAGAGCCACCGGGATTTGTCCACGTTAAAAGATGCTCAAATTCAGCAAGAGCTTGGAGAAGCAAGCCGCAAGATTGAAGGAGCGACTGGATATAAGCCGACACTGTTGCGCCCTCCGTACGGAGCTTACAATGATAAAGTCCTGCACGCGGCTAAACGCGAAGGGACACCAATTATTCTATGGTCAGTTGATTCGCTTGATTGGAAAAGCCGGAATGCCCAAGCCGTCAATGATGTAGTTCTGCGGACGGTCAAGCCTGGCTCGATTGTATTGATGCATGATATTCACCTTTCAACAGCAGAAGCATTGCCTTCCTTATTAACAGCTCTTAAAAAACAAGGCTATCAATTTATAACCGTGTCACAGTTGCTGTCATTAAACAACCAGTCGGAATTAGGTCCATATTATAGTAAAGTGAACTGATGGATGCAGCAAAGAAACACTGTCACCTGAATAACCAGGTGGCGGTGTTTCTTTTTGTTTGATAAAGTTATTTCTTCGAGCCGATGCTGGGTGGCGTATAGGCTAAATATCTGAAGCTGTTTCTTATTCTAACGTTTCATTTCCAAGCAGCACAAACTCATAGCCTTGCTCCCGCAAAACCGGCACCGCTTGCTTCACTCCTTCAGCTGTGCCGCTTTGTGGCTGGTTCATATGCAACAGAGCAATGGCACCTTCTTTTGCGCTTATTAATGCTTGTTTCACCTGTTCGCTCGAAAATGTCGCTCCCGCATCGCCAAGCACATCAAAATTAACCACTTGATAGCCGAGCTCCTCCGCTAATTGAACAGCCACTTCATCGTAATAAGCTGTTCCCGAACGAAACATCGTCATCTCCTTGCCTGTCAAGGCTTTTACCGTTTGGTGATTGCTCATAATTTCATCATAAACGGCTTGCGGCGAGGCAGTGGCTTCAATTCCCCATGCTTCTCCACCTGCGACAGACAGCGGGGCATGCTCCGTTCCATGGTTTTCAATTTGAAACAAAGGATCAGCCGCTAGCTCTAAAAAAAGCGCCTTATTTGCCTGAATCCAACGTTCATTTAAAAACAACGTAGCTGGAACCTGTTCCGCTCGTAAAAAAGAGAGGAGTTCTTCATCATAGCCACTGCCATGAGTCCCTCCGCATGCATCAAAGGTAAGCGCCATTTTCTTCTCGTCCGTTTCCATTCTTGTTTTTACTCCATCCACCTGTTCGCCCCATTGCACGGGCTTGCGTTCAAATGCACTTAAATCAAGGGGCTTCATTACTTCTTCAGGCGCCTTTTTTGACACTTCTGCTACTTCCTTTTCCGCTGCCGGAATTGATTCTTTCTCCTCTTTCTGACTACATCCTTGAAGCAAACATAAAGATACACACGTACTTAATAGTAAACATCTTGCTTTCATATTTCTCCCTCATTCTTTAATCTCAAACTGTATCAATCACTTTATTATAACCTCCCATGAACAAGTTTGGGTTTCACTGTGTAAAGAAAAATAGGAAACGATCCATCCATCCGCCTGATATTTTTAAGCAATGGTGACATAACGACAATAGATCATTTCCTCTATGAAAATGACCTAATCATAAAATATTCACAATCACAAGGGAAGGCAGGCTAAATTCACTGCAAATAAAATGCTCCTTTTAGCTACTTTGGGCAGTTCAAGGAAGTTCATAAAGCATGGGTCTATTTGGATCAGCCACCAGAATTTTTAGAGGCACTGCAACAAAAATCAGGGGACTGCCGCTCACCACCTGATGCTGAGGAAGTCACTGTTCTAAAAGAGGCAGCGATGACTCTTGACAATAGCAGACTCGTAAAGTGAACCTGCAATCAGTGAGGGGCTTGATTCCTCACTGATTGCTAGTTAAATCAACCGGTTTTTCGAAATCGATCGAGCCACATGAATCCCGCTTGCCGCCGCTCCGATCGTTCCTCCACCAGGAAAAATATGGTCTCCGCAAAGGTAGAGGTTGTTGAGGCCTGATCGGTGTGAAATAGAGCGGAATAAAGCGTGGGCAACTGTTTGCGGAAAACCGCCGACGTAGCCATTGGGTCTTTTCGTGTAGTTTTCCCACGCCTTTGGTGCCCCGTACTCCATCGATTCAATTGATTCTCGGAAAGAGGGGACGACTTTTTCAACCGCTGTTAACATTTTTTCTGCCAAGGCCGCACGATAATGGTCGTACTGCTCTTTTGTTGCCCAGTGAGCTGGATTCGAATGCGTAGAGATCGTAATCGTTTGATAATTGTCTGGCGCTCGCCTATGATCTCCTAACTCGGAGGCAGACATGAAAAAATGCTCTCCTTCGGCCATATTGCCGTCACTGCTCGTTGAAATTTGCCGAAATAATGGCAGCGGCTCACCCAGCTTTTGCGCATGAACAGTAATATACAGTGTGAGCGTCACCCACGTCGGTTCATTCACATGCTGCTTCAGCGGTTTTTTCAGCTGTTGAACCAGCTTTGGTTCCAATAATTGCGGCAGCTGCTGAATGGCGCTATTTAAAATCACAAAGTCGGCTTCATACGATTGCCCTCGATGATCATATACAATCCATTGATTGCCGGATGCTGTGACCTTTTCCACCGTTCTTCTTTTCTTAATCATGCCCTCGTTCTCTACTATGCTTTCCCCCATCCTGTCAGCTAGCCGATACAAACCGCCCGGAACATAAAAGGCGCCTTCGTGATAAATATCGAGAGCGACTGCTGCCAGCAAATAAGACACGTCCCGGCTCCCGGTCTGCATACTGTCAATGAGCAGCCCATCAAGCATATGTACGAAAGGGCGCAAGGTATGTAGAGAGTGTTTTTTCAACACATCATGCAATGTCCGGTTAAAATTAGGCAACAGCTTCACATGAATAGGGCGGATCGATGCCATTAAGTAGCTCCATTCCCGAATAGTAGTTGGGGGTAAAATCGGCAATCGTTGCATTAACGTCCGTACGATGCCTGCGGTTTCAAAGATTTCTTGATAAAACGCCTCAATCCGTTTCGCTTCTTCTGGAAATAGAGCTTTCATTTGCTCTACATGCCGAACGCGATCCCGATAAAATGTAAAAGTATGAGCAGGGTGAATCATCTCCATCACCACTTCTAACGGTTCAACCGGAAACGGCTTCTGCAAAAAACGAAATACTCGTTCGTGGATGCCGTTTGGCTCAAGCCCCATTCCTAATGTCGCTCCTGCCGGGTATAAAAACGGATGCCTTTGAAATTTACTAGCACAACCTCCAAGTTCAGACGATGCTTCTAATACCGTTACTTGATATCCGACTTTCGCAAGCATTGAAGCAGCCGTTAACCCGGCTATACCTGCTCCTACAACCATGACACGTTTTGACATATCCATTCCTCCCATTCTCATTATGAAGAGGAAAATAAATAAACTCAAATTCTAGCTCTTTCTCCAGTCAGATAGTGATGATTGCTTCTTTCTGTCCTTCCCCGATATAATAAAACTACCATCTATTTGGAAAGGATCAGATGTTATGACCATTACTCGAGCATTATCAATTGCTGGCTCAGCTGCTAGAGGGGGCGCCGGCATTCAAGCAGATATAAAAACATTTCAAGAGCTAGATGTATTTGGAATGAGTGCCATTACTGCGATCGTGGCTAGTCATCCGCGAACTGAGCAAGGAATTTTCCCGCAAACGATTGAAGCGATTGAAGCACAAGTATATACCGCTTTGCACGATATTGGAGCCGATGCGATTAAAACAGGTATGTTATTCACGGAAGAAATTATTGCAAAAACAGCCCAGTGGATTGAAGAAGCCGCTGTGGCTAATATTGTTGTTGATCCAGTAATGATCGGAAAGATGGGGTCTGCCTTACTAAAGGATGATGCGATTCATGCCATGAAAACAAAGCTCTTGCCCCTGGCCACGATCATTACGCCCAATATGCCTGAAGCAGCCAAACTATTAGAAGCTGGTCCACTCACATCGATCGAAGAGCTAAAAGAAGCAGCGCAGGCACTGCACCATCTCGGTCCGAAATATGTTCTTGTCAAAGGCGGCCGCTTAGAAGGACCAGCTATTGATGTCCTATTTGACGGCAAGCAATTCTTCTTATTGGAAGCTCCGCGCATTGATACGATCCACACCAATGGAGCAGGCTGTACATACTCGGCAGCGATCACCGCTGAGCTGGCGAAAGGAAAAAGCGTGCCAGAAGCAGTGGGAAAAGCGAAAAAATTTATTACGGCAGCCATTCGACACTCCATTCGTTTTAAAAGAGGTGTCGGGCCAACAAATCATGCCGCTTATAGCAAATACAATGAAACAGCTTGTAAGGTGACGATAGAATAAAAGGTGATCTCCATGAAAATGCCAAAAATTTCGTTGGCGTTTTCTAGTTTCTATTTGTTTTACAAATTGGTTTCTTCCATAAATAGGTGTGTGAGGTGTAAGCCAATTTGCTTGAGTGAGTGAAGTACTAAGAGGAAGGGGGCTGATCTGTCAGATGAAGAAATGGATCATTACTTTAGCGGCCTTCATGGCGGTGGGTGTATATTTTGCTTGGCCCAAAGTAAATTTAGAAGAACCTGTTATAATGTCCGTTCAATTTGACGAAGTAACTAAAACATTAGCAGTTTCATATATAGTTGATCAAGATGATGATACGTATGTAATGGAAATTGCGCATAACACAAAAGGTTTTTATCCTCTGCGACCCAACATTCATGAGGATGGGATAACTGATTTTACACAAGTATTAGCAGCACAAAATGGCTATGAGCTGCGAGAAGACGTAGTGAAACTGACAGATGACCAGCTTGCCTATTTTCTTTCCCTTGAAGGACGTGTATTACCTGTTCAAATTTCATTTGAAGACTATTCTCCGATTGAAACCATGCTTGTTCTCCTATTGGAAGACGAGGCGGCTGATGCGGCAAAGGATCATCATTTACTTCGCTATACGTATACATCTGCGGAAGATGTAACGATTGACTCAATTGGTCATTATGATAGTGCAGCAACGATTTCCTTCGAGCAAAATCGTGAGGAAGCTGTTTTCCCCTTGACACTTAAACAAGGAGATACAGTAGACATTATTATTCACGAGCCATACAAACTTAGCTTAAAGGATAGGCTGTTACTTGAAATTACAACGACAGAGAATCAGTCATTTTCAAAGAATATCTTAATGACTGAAGCCATTCCCGAAGGATACTTAAAGCAAATTGTGGAGGAATCGAATGGTTATAACGATTCAAGTAGATAAGAATCTATTTTGATCCATCTTTTTCAAAATAGATTCTTTTTATTTATCATCAAATACCGGTTTGTGAGAGGATTTTGATCCTGCTTTATTTTAAAGCTGCAGCTGCAAAATCCTAGTTTACTACTTGATCCATCTTCACTAAATGATGAGATATCCCTTCACAACAGCTGCGATTCTCCTCAATCGCTTGTCTAGAATGAGTCGCATATATAAATAAACTTGCTTCCTTCCTTTCATTCGCGAGGGGATGGTATCGGGATTTGTCTATTGATCAGGCTGTTTATTAATTAACAATCTATCAAGAGAGCCTAGGAAATAGGTTGTTCGGTTTTGATCATTCTTCTGATAAACTCAAGCTATAGGCGAAACTGCAGAAAATAATTAGTTATTTAAGGGATAGGGGAGAATAGAGCGAATGGATGTATGTTTTGATACCTTAAAGCAGCAATGCCAGCAGCAGGGAATGGACCCTCTCGCCATACCGGGATTCAACGATATCTTGTCAGAGGAGGAGCTGAAGCAAAAGTGTCAAGAGCATAAGCGCTTCCTCAAGATTGTTCATCATTCTTTTGAAAGATTTATTTCTTCCATGCAAGGATTTCCGGTGTTAACGGCTACGACCGATCGCGAAGGTTACGTCATGCAAATGCTTGGAGATCAAACGATTAAAGAGACAGTCAATCAGTTAGGCATAAAAGAAGGCGTACACTTTACGGAAGAAAATTACGGAATCAATTGTATTAATTTGGCGTTAAAGTACAATGAGCCTATCGAAGTCATCGGTCTCGACCATTACCATCACTGTCTTCATGCTTCGGCTTGTTATGGCGTATCCATTAAAGATCCGATCAGCGGCCATATGATAGGCGCCATTTCCTTTATGACAACCGTTGATCAAGGCAGCCCTCTCTTACTGACCTTGTTGCTTATGATGAAAGATTCGATCGAAAGGGAGCTGCAGCTGCTGAATCAAAACGAGAAACTGCATATCATCAATCAGCTGATTATGAATACGACGAGAAACGGTATGATTATTTCAAACAAAGAAGGAAACCTGATTGGATTTAACCATGCAGCTGAGCGTTTGACCGGGCAGAAAAGAGAGCAGGTGCTTTTTCAACCGGTGCATATACTGGACCGTTTTGGCGCCTACTTAAACGAGGTGATCGAAAAGAATGAGCAATACACAGATCTGGAGCTATCATTCGCTGAAAAGGATGGACGTGAGCAGACGGTTTTATTTGATGCACTGCCAATTCTCGATGAACAACAAAGATTAATCGGCGCTTTTGCCCAAATAAAGGACATCAGCCGCCGCAAGCAGACGGAAGAACTGTTGGTAAATACAGAAAAGCTTGCGGCTGTAGGCCAAATGGCTGCGAGTGTGGCTCATGAGATCCGGAATCCGCTTACGACGATCCGCGGTTTTATCCAGCTTGCAGAGAAAGGCTTTGAGGAGTCGCACGCTCAGTTAATTCTTGAAGAAATTGACCGGATTAATTTGATTGTCAGTGAATTTTTAGTGTTATCTAAGCCGAATGTTGTCCATTTTCAGAACAAGAATGTAAAGAAGGTATTAGAGGAAACCATTGCTTTGTTCCAAGCGCAAGCCAGTATGAACAATATCGAAGTAATAACAGAAGCAATAACAGACAGCTGCAGGGTTCATTGCAACGAAAATCAATTAAAACAAGTATTTATCAATATTTTTAAGAATAGCGTCGAAGCGATGCCGCTGGGCGGGCAGCTGATCATCCGCATGGAAGAAACACCGGATGCAAAAGTGATGATCCGAATCACAGATACAGGAGAAGGGATGGAGGCTGAGCAAATTCAGAAGCTGGGCACCCCATTTTACACAACAAAGGAAGCGGGCACAGGGCTCGGCTATATGATTATCAAGCATATTATTGAGCAGCATAAGGGGACGCTGAACATCCGAAGCAAAGTAAAAAAAGGAACGACGGTGGAGATGGTTTTGCCGATTAGCAGCATGGAATGACTTCCCATGCTGAGGGAGGAGTGGAGTGTCATGCCGGCTATTCTAGTTGACGCAGATGGCTGTCCGGTTATTGATCAAGCGATCAAAATAGCCCAACTATTCAGCTTGAAGATTACATTGATTTGCGACACTGCCCATCTTATGCAGAGAGAGGGAGCGGAGACAATTACTGTGTCAAAAGGAGCGGATGCAGTCGATTTTGTTTTAGTGAATCGAGTGAAAAAAGGAGATATTGTCGTGACGCAAGATTATGGCTTGGCCGCTATGGTGCTTGCTAAGGCAGCCCATCCTATTGATCAAAACGGCCGCCTGTATACAACGGAGAATATTGATCAGCTTCTCAGCTTTCGCCACGCTGCTAAAAAAGCGCGGCAAGCCGGCGGCAGGTTAAAAGGACCGAAAAAAAGACGCAGGGAAGATGATCGGCAGTTTGAAGAACAGCTGACAAAGCTTATCAAACGGCTGATCGTTCCTGGAAATTAAATCTTTAGACCGCGCTAAAAGCCCCGCCCTTGTTATCTATCTTAACAAGGGCGGGGCTTTATATGTTCTCCTGACAGTTCGGGATAGGGAGGCGGATGCGCCATTTAGTTTCACACTTTCTGGGCTTTTTACATACTTTATAGTTGTAGAGGTGGTGAGGTGTGAAGGATGAAAAAAACAGCTGTTCGTTTTGATCCGTTTAAGGTTGAACAAGAAGAATGGAAGAGGCAGCAAAGAAAAGAAAGGTACAAAAAAGCACTGACGATTTGTTCCCCTATTTTTGTGCTTTTGCTTTGGGAATTCTTATCGCGCACTGCTTTAATTGATCCCCGTTTCTTTCCGCCGCCGTTTGAGATTCTAAAGACATTCCTTGCGATGGGGATGAGCGGAGAACTGTTCAGCCACATTTGGATTTCTCTTTACCGTATTTTTGCGGGGTTCCTGCTTGGCGTGATTCCCGGAGTGATTATTGGGCTGTTAATGGGGCTTTACTCTCCGGTCCGCCACTTTATTTCTCCGCTGGTGATGGCTCTGATGCCTATTCCGACGCTTGCTTTGCTTCCGCTTATTATTATTTTATTCGGGATTGGCGATATGTCCAAAGTTGTAACCATTGCCGGCAGTGTATTTTTTCCGGTCGTGATCAACACGGCAGCCGGCGTGTTAAACATCGATGCGATTTATTTGGATGTCGCCAAAAACTACGGAGCTGGTTCAAAAGAGTATTTTTTTAAAATTGCGTTGCCTGGTTCCCTTCCGGTCATGCTTGAGGGGATTCAGATGGGGCAGGCTATTGCGCTGCTTACCATTGTAGCGGCGGAAATGATGGGAGCCACATCAGGCATCGGCTATTTAATATGGACATCGTATAAAGCCTTTTTATTAAAGGAGATGTTTGTCGGGCTGATTTTAATTTCATTTTTCGGTTATCTCTTTTCGCTGGGACTGCGAATGCTGCAAAAAAAGCTAATTCCTTGGAGGTGATCAAGTGGAAGAGCCGTCTAAAATCGTGATTAAAAATTTGACGAAGGTTTTTTATAAAAAAGAAAGCCGTGTCACAGCTTTGGATCGGATGACCACGACGATTAAGGACGGAGAATTCGTCTGCCTCGTTGGACCAAGCGGCTGCGGAAAAACAACGCTGCTTCGAATTTTGGCCGGCCTTGAGAAGGCAAGCACCGGCTCTTATCAAATTGTGCCGAGCGGTAAGGATCGGCCGCTGCAGTCAATGGTTTTCCAGGAAAAAGGAGTGATTCCCTGGCTGACAGTCAAGGAGAACGTCGCATTTGGTTTGAAAATGAGAAAGCTGCCGAAAAGCATTATTCAAGAACGAACGGACTATTATTTGAAGAAAACAGGGCTGAACGAGTCTGCCTCCCTTTATCCTAAGGAGCTTTCAGGCGGCATGAAGCAGCGTGTGAGCATTGCCCGGGCTTTTGCCAATGACCCCGAGATTTTATTGATGGATGAACCGTTTGCTGCCTTGGATGAGCAAAATAAATTTATTTTGCAGGAGGAGCTGCTGGCGATTTGGACAGAGACAAAGAAGACGGTGTTATTTATTACTCATAGCATTGATGAGGCCCTTTTGCTGGCAGACCGGATTTTGCTGATGAGTGCCCAGCCGGGAAAGATCGCCAGCGAAATTCAAGTTCATTTGCCGCGGCCGCGTACCATGGAGCAAGTGCGGGCGGATCAGGGAGCGGCCGCTGCTTTTATGGAGATACGCAAGCATTTGCAAGATGAGGTGCAAGCATCCAGAGAATAAAGGAGGAAAAGTGATGGGAAAACGAATGCTTTGTTTTTATTCGCTGCTGCTGGCCGCTTTCTTGCTGCTCGCCAGCGGCTGCACACCATCAGGAACAGAGGAGGGGGACTCTGGCGGGAATGCAAATCAAAAGAACCCATCCGGCGATTTAACTCCTCTTAAAAAGAAAACAACTGTCGTTATCGCAGAAGATGGAGCGGCCTCAGGTGCCGGCTTTTACATCGCAAAAGAAAAAGGATATTTTGCAGATTACAATATCGAAGTAAAGTTTGCTCAATTTGCCAATAGCGATGACATGCTGCCGGCTTTGGCTGCTGGAGAAGTGGATATTGCCGGCGGTGTATCAACAGCTTCTTTTTTCAACGCCATTGCCCAAGGGATTGATGTAAAGATTATTGCTGATAAAGGACACAATGTGAAAGGGAAATCGTACTTCTCTTTCGTGATCGGCAAAGATAAACAAGGGGAAATCAAAGAGTACGCGGACTTTAAAGGAAAGCGGATTGCTATTTCAACGAAAGATGGTGTAGATGATTATATATTTGAGCAAATGATTGCACACGGCGGACTGACAAGAGAGGAGGTAAAATTCGTATTAATGCCTGATTTCGGGAGTATGATGGCTGCGGTGAACAATGGCACCGTCGATGCGGCTCTTCAGATCGAGCCTTTTATTACCCAGGGAGAGAAGAAAGGGCTTCACGTGCGCTTTGGCGACACGACTGACTATGCGCCGGAAGCACAGATCGCTATGGTGCTGGCATCGCCGCAATTTGTCAACGAAGAAAAAGAGGTATCCCTGCGGTTCATGACCGCCTATTTAAAGGGAGTACGCGATTACAATGACGCTTTTATGAACGGGAAAAACAAAGCAGAAATTATTCAAATTATGACAAAGCATACTGCTCTGAAAGATGAAAAAATGTGGGAAAACGTTTTTGTGACAGGGTTAAACCCAGACGGACAAATGTACGTTGAGGATATTAAAAAGCAGTACGACATGTATAAGGCCAACGGGGCCATTCGCGGAACGATTGACCTTGACCAAGCGATTGATCCTTCATTAGCTGCAGAAGCCGTGAAAATCATCGGGGGATATGAGACAAATAAATAAAGGAAATGGAGAAGAGCACAGAGGATCCTTCTGTGCTCTTTTGCTATTAATAATAATGTTCGCGCGGGCCTTTATAATCCTGAATTGTATTGCCGCCATCAACAACGAAAAGCTGGCCGGTAATATAAGAAGCCTGTTCTGATGCAAGAAAGGTAATCAAGTGTCCAACTTCATCAGGCTGGCCATTTCGGCCCATCGGTGTATTTTCACCTGCAATTCGTTCATGCTCTGTTTGTGAACCGGTCGCGATCCATCCAGGGGCCACATTATTGACGGTAATATGATGCTTGGCCACCTCAATAGCAATTCCTCGGCTCATCCCAACAATTGCTGCTTTAGCTGCACTATAGCCGGACTCTCCGGGATTGCTGACGAGCGGACCGGTAACAGACGAAACATTGACGATTCTTCCATACTTGTTTTCAATCATTTGTGGAAGAACGGCGCGAGTGACGTAAAAGCATGTAGATAAGTTGCGGGAAATGGAGATGTCCCACTCTGTTGCATCCAGTTCAGCAAAAGGAATAAATTTTTCAGGGGAGCCAATCTGTCCCATTCCGGCATTGTTGATGAGAATATCAATTTTTCCGTAATCCTTCAATACACTTTGCACAAGCTTGTGCACTTGTTTCTCATCCATTAAGTCTGCGGTGTAGCCGGTTGCTTCTATCCCTTGGTCTTTTAGTTCCTTTTCCCGTTCGTAAATCCGTTCGGTTGTGGAGGTAATCGCTATTTTTCCGCCGAGTCCGCCAATAATCTCGGCTGCAGCGAAGCCGATGCCTGAGTCGCTTCCTGCTCCTGTGATCAAACAGACTTTTCCATTGAAATCTGTATGTGCTTTCATTCTATAAACCCCTTTATGTATAGAAAGTATTCAGAACTATTTAAATAGTATAACAGAATGACTGTTAAATGCACGAATAAATAGGCGTACAGGAGAACCGAAGGCGTTTTTGACTAGGCCGTTCCTGTTTATCGGGAGGACTTAATCACATGTTTATTCTTTGTTTATAGGTCTATGAGATTAGTATTGCAGGAAAAATCAGCTGGATATAGGCAAATATACTAATAACAGCCTATTTTGAAAACGCTTACTTTCCTATATGATTATCAATAACTTACATAGTTGTGTCAGCACGAGCGAATCATAAAAACAAGAAAGCGGGGGAATAAGATGGGGAAGTGGAGAAAAGCGGTTTTATCGGGTGTGATGGCAGCAAGTGTGCTGGCGGTGCCGCTCTCAGTTTATGAAGCGCCTATCGCGGCTAAGGCGGCAACGCAGGCATTGGACAACAAGGTTGTTCAAAAAATTGATGCCGAGAAAATTTATCAGCATGTTTCGGCTTTGTCTGTCGGCATTGGGGAGCGCGTGACAGGCAGCGAAGCGGAAAGAAAAGCGGTTGACTATATCGCTGCCCAATATCGTTCCTACGGATTGGACGTGAACATCCAGCCGTTTACGTTTCAAACTTACGAGGAAGCAAAAGAAATTTCGATTCAAATTGCCGGGCATTCAGGAAAAGGTTTAGAACCAAGTGTGTTCAAGTATTCTCCCAATACTCCAGCTGAGGGAGCAACCGGAGAAATCATGGATGCCGGATTGGGACGGGCGTCTGATTTTGCCGGCAAGGACGCAGCTGGAAAAATTGCGCTGATCGAGCGGGGAGGCATCACATTTGCTGAAAAAGCAGCGAATGCAGCGGCAGCAGGGGCAAAGGCTGTACTTATTTATAATAATACAACTGGCCCTTTAAAAAGCAGCCTCCCTTCTTCCGGAAATTATGTAGCAACACTTGGCTTAACAAAGACCGAAGGAGAAGCACTGAAAGCCTTAATAGAGAAGGAGCAGACGGTGACAGCAACGGTAAAAGTGCTGGGCGGCGGCATGGTTACAAAAACGTCCCATAACGTAGTGGCTGTGAAAAAAGCTCATAAAAATCACGATACCGGACAAATTCTTTACGTTGGTTCCCATCATGACTCTGTACCAGGCTCTCCTGGTGCGAGCGATAACGCATCCGGCGTGGCGGTAAATCTGGAAATTGCCCGTGTATTGAGCAGCCAGCAAACAGATACGGAAGTGCGCTTTCTGACGTTCGGCGCGGAGGAAATCGGCTTGCTTGGCTCCTATCACTACGTCTCTACGTTAACAAAAGAGGAGATTGACCGGTCGATTGGCATGTTCAATTTTGATATGGTCGGCAGCAAAAATGCAGGGGATATGATTATGTTTACAGTAGATGGCGAGAGAAACGTCGTTACCAATACAGGGGCATCAGCAAGCAGCCGCGTGTTTAAGCCGCTTACCTATGGAAAGGTTGGACGGAGCGATCATCAGCCGTTTCATGAAGGCGGTATTGCTGCCGCTGTTTTCTCTTATGCACCGCTAGAGCCGGAATATCATCAGCCGACAGATACAATCGATAAAATCAGCAAAGAAAAAATGGAGAATATGGCGAAAGTAGTCGGTGCCGGCGTTTATCAAATTGCCCGCAAAGACACGCCTGCTCTAGAGCGTGCTCAAGTAGCTCCGAAACCGGCGGAGCCTCCTTTTGAAGAACGTCCGCTTTAAGCATACGAGCATACTGAGGGTGGTTGGAGAGCTTGCTTTCCAGCTGCTCTCTTTATTTTTGCTTAAAAACGGTCCTTGGTCCATGCCAATCAGCAGATTATTGGTGCGATAGCAGATCTGTGCTTATTTGTATACAAATTTGTTCTTTAACCGACACTGGTATTTGACGAAGAAGAAAAGGAATCTTTGCGAGGAGGCCATTTAGATGCCCATTATTTCTGTTATCGGATATGGAGAGTTCGAGGTAGAGAAAGGCCGAAAATTAGTTTTAGCGTTGGAAGATAATGGTGTAGATATTCTCCATCAATGCGGAGGAAAAGCAAGGTGCACAACTTGCCGGGTAGAAGTATTGGACGGTGAATACTATGAAGCGACTCTTGCAGAAAAAAATGCTTTTTCGGAAAAGGGGATTGAAGATCTTTTGCGGTTATCCTGCCAGGTTTATGTAAATGGTGACGTGACGGTGCGCCCGATTTTAACAAAAGAAAATTCCGGAATGAAAATAGGTCCGCGGCCAGCTGAATAACACTCTGTCATGATCCGCCTTTCAATCTTCAGACATCGCCCGATAGATTTAAAAAGCGCCCAAGAAAATCTGTGATTTAAGCATATGATTAATTGAAACTTAAATTTTTAAAAAGATGGAGGCGCTTTTATGAACCTAGAAACTCAAATGTTGCCGGAAGGGCATCTGTACGATATGAGAGCAGAGGAAGAACAGGCAATAACTGAAGATAGCAGGATTAGACCATTTGGTGGTTTTGGCCGTCCGTTTGGCTTTGGTCGTCCCTTTGGGTTCGGCAGACCGTTCGGCTTTGGCCGTCCGTTTGGTTTTGGCAGACCGTTTGGTTTTGGGAGACCATTTGGCTTTGGCCGCCCATTCTATGGCTTCGGATATCCTTATTATGGTTTTGGCAGCCCGTTCATCGGAGGGCTTGCCGGCGGATTGTTAGGCAGCGCGTTATTTGCTCCGTATTATGGCTATGGCTACGGCTATCCGTATGGTTACGGCTATCCGTACGGATACGGATATGGATACTGATAGTTACGGCTATCCGTACGGATACTATTGCTAAGAAATAGAGAGACGTTCGGCAGCTTAGCTCTTTTAATCAGAGAGACAAAGCTGCCGGATTTTTATTGGATTGCAGGGACAAGCTTATCGCCCTAAATAAAAAGAGAAGCAGAAAGGTTGTTATTTACTGATTATTCGGTTAATTTTAGATAAAGAGAAGCAGCTATAAGGGGAGTGAACGAAATGAAAGCTATTGTGTTACGAAAAACAGGCGGACCCGAACAGCTCTCATACGAAGAGGTGAATACTCCAGTACCTGGGAAGAATGAAGTGCTCGTGCGGCTGAAATATGCCGCGCTTAATCGAAGAGATGTGTGGATTACTTATGGAAAGTATCCGGGCATGACACTGCCTTCTATCCTTGGGGCTGATGGAGCGGGAGAAGTGTCCGCTGTGGGAGAAGGCGTGAAAGCTATGGACATTGGAACAGAAGTCTTGATTAATCCCTCTTTAAATTGGGGAGTGGAAGAGGCTTTTAATGGACCAAGCTATTCCATTCTTGGAATGCCTTCAAATGGCACGTATGCCCAATACATCGTTGTGCCTGCTGAAAACGTTTATGTAAAGCCGCCTTATCTTTCTTTAGAGGAAGCAGCCGCCCTTCCTTTATCTGCCTTAACTGCTTACCGGGCATTGATCACAAGGGGCAATGTGAAGAAAGGAGAAAATGTGCTGATTCCAGGGATTGGCAGCGGAGTGGCGCTGTTTGCCTTGCAAATCGCGGTTGCCGCCGGGGCTCGTGTATTTGTTACTTCAAGTAGTGAAGAAAAGCTTGAAAGAGCGAAAAAACTCGGCGCAGCCGGCGGCACAAATTATCGTTCAGATACTTACATCAAGGAGTTGAAATCTCAAATGGGAGGAGCAGACCTTGCGATTGATGGCGTAGGCGGCCAAACGTTTAATGACCTGATTCAATTGGCGAAGCCGGGCGGAAGGATCGTCAGTTTTGGAGCAACCGCTGGGCCTGTGCCTGACTTTGTGCTTCCGCGGCTCTTTTTCAAGCATTTGAATGTAATGGGAACAACCATGGGAAGTCCCCGGGATTTTGAACAGATGCTTCAATTCTTTGAACAGCATCGCATCCGGCCGGTCGTTGATCGGGTTTTTTCATTAGAAGAGGCGGTCCAGGCGCAAGTATATATGGAAAAAGGCCGTCAATTTGGAAAGATTGTATTAGAAATACCAGATAGCGGCGCATGAATCAGTTAAATGATCATTGGGTTTTGCTCCTTATATTATTTTGCGATACACTGAATGAAGATAAATCGCTGGACTATAGAGGAGGAGACGAAGGAAGTTGGAGAAAAGAATCCCGATTACGGTTGCTGAAGCTGTCAAAAAGGTGATGGAGGCAGCAGGAGCCGGAACAAAAGAAACAATACATATCGATCAGGCGTATGGGCGAAGGCTGGCAGAGGATGTGGTGGCTAAACATCCTGTCCCTCCCTTTAACCGTTCTCCGTATGATGGGTTTGCCATTAGAGCCAGGGACTCTGAAACAGCTTCAAGAGATCATCCCCTGACATTCCGGGTCATTGGGGAGATTGGTGCCGGAGAGGTCTTTTCAGGGGAAGTGAAGGAGCGGGAAGCGGTAAGAATCATGACAGGTGCGCAAGTTCCCGAGTCTTGTGATGCGGTGGTGATGTTTGAATTGACGGCTGAGCATTCAGATGGACCTGCCCAGTATATTACGATTAAGCGTCCGTTTATGCCTGGAGATCACATTTCTTTTGCCGGTGAGGATACACCGGAAGGCAAAGTGCTCGTTTCAAAAGGCGAGTATATTAACCCTGGGGTCATGGCGCTTTTGGCCACGTTCGGCTACAGTACGGTGGAGGTGGCTGAAAAACCGGTTATTGGCGTGTTTGCCACAGGATCAGAGCTGCTTGATGTGCATGAAGAATTACAGCCTGGGAAAATTCGCAACAGCAATGCCCATATGATTCTTGCGCAAATTGAAAGAGCAGGTGCTGCTCCACTTTATTTCGGCAAGCTCCCTGATCAATTTGACCTTTGCCTGTCTGCTATTCAGGAAGCCTTGCAAAAAGTAGATTTGCTTATTACAACAGGCGGCGTCTCGGTAGGCGACTTTGATTTGCTTCCGGATATCTATAAAGAGATCGGTGCTGAAGTATTATTTAATAAAGTAGCGATGCGTCCGGGAAGCGTGACGACCGTTGCTGAGACGAATAACAAGGTATTGTTCGGCTTGTCAGGAAACCCGTCTGCTTGTTACGTCGGCTTTGAGCTATTTGTCCGTCCTGTTATATTGCACCAATCATTTTCCGAAAAGCCTCATCTGAAAAAAGTGAAGGCGGAGCTCGCAGGAGACTTTTTAAAGCCCAATCCGTTTACGCGCTTTATTAGAAGCTCTCTCCGGATAGAGGATGGTGTGTTGCAGGCTGATCCAAGCGGATTCAATAAATCCAATGCTGTGGCGGTTCTTGCTTATACAGATGCGTTAACCATGTTGCCCGGCGGAACGAGAGGCTTCCAAAAAGGGGATCAGGTGGATGTCCTGCTGCTCGATTCGCCTGAGGGCAGTGAATGGCCTTGGGAGTGAAAAAACCCGTTCTTCAAATTGTCGGTTTCCAAAACAGCGGAAAGACTACGTTAATGACAAAGCTGATCAAAAAGACTGGCGAGCACGGCTGGACTGCTGCTGCCTTGAAACATCATGGTCACGGCGGACTGCCCTTACTCTTAGAGGGTCAAAAAGACAGCGGAAAATACCGGCAGGCGGGCGCGCTTGCAACGGGTGTAGAAGGCGGAGGCAGGCTTCAGATTACTGTTGCCAAGGATAATTGGAAGCTGGAGGAAATCGTTGAACTATATGGGCACTTTCCTGTTGACCTGCTGCTCGTTGAAGGGTATAAGCAGGCTCAGTATCCGAAAATCGTGTTAATTAAAGGAGAACAAGAACTTGACTTGCTTGATGAGCTGACACATATCCAAGCAGTCATCAGCTGGGAACCCCTCTCGATAAAGCCGTCCGCCTTCCCTGTTTTTTTGCTTTCCGAAGAAGCAGCCTATCTTCAGTGGTTCGTTTATTATATGAAGCGCTGTTTGCTGACTGACTGAGAAAGAAGAGGCTAATGCGGGCTTATCCGTATGGTATGATAATAGACATCTAGATAGAAGGCGCGGAATAAAAAAGCGCAGAAGGTGGCTATGCAGTCCTCATCATCAAGGGCAGGGTGTTCTGTTTGTTTTTAAACTTAAAACGATTAGTCCCGCGCCAGAAAGGAAGAGAGAAATGCAAGGACGCTATTCAAGACAGGAGCTTTTCTCGCCTGTCGGCAAAAAGGGGCAAAAAAAATTGCAGGAAAAACATGTGCTCCTTATTGGCGCAGGAGCCTTGGGTACCGGAAATGCTGAAGCATTGGTCCGCGCAGGAGTTGGACGTTTAACGATTATTGATCGCGACTATGTAGAAGAAAGCAACTTGCAGCGTCAACAGCTGTACAGCGAGGAGGATGCCAGGCTGGCTATCCCAAAAGCGGTCGCTGCGAAGCGAAGGCTGACAGCGATTAACTCGGCGGTTCGCATCCATGCCGAAGTGATAGATGCTTCTTATGCAGAATTACTGGAGTGGGCAAAAGAGGCAGACTTAATTATTGATGCGACTGATAACTATGAAACAAGGCTGATGATCAATGACGTTGCCCACCAATTGGGAGTTCCGTGGATTTACGGGGCTTGCACCGGCAGCCATGGAATGGTTTTCGTCGTTCTTCCCGGACAAACTCCATGTCTTCGCTGTTTATGGGAAAAAGGGGCTGTTGGCAGCGGACATACATGCGACACAGCAGGTATTATTAGTCCTGCAGCCACTCATGTTATTTCTTACCAGGTCACCGAAGCAATGAAAATATTAGTAGAAGACTGGCAGGCGTTAAACGGCAGGCTCATTATGTTTGACCTTTGGAAAAATATGCATAAAGAAATCAATGTCGGCAAAGTGAAGAGAAGCACATGCCCAACATGCGGCGAATCGCCTGTTTACCCGCACTTATCCAGTGAGAATTTAACCAAAACAGCGGTGCTGTGCGGAAGGGACACTGTGCAAATTCGCCCTGCCAAACCGGGGGAAGTCAATCTTCCTGCGCTGGAGCAAACGTTTGCCCGGCAAGGTTACTCCGTCAAACGCAACCCTTATATGGTAACGATTCACTTCTCCCCTCATCGGCTAGTCGTGTTTTATGACGGCCGGGTACTTGTCCACGGAACAAACGACGAGGCAGAGGCAAAGAAATACTACGCCAGATTATTTGGCTAAGTCTCTTCTAACGGATGGGATCACTGCGGCGAAAATCGCCGTTTTTTCCGCCTGATTTTTCCACCAGGTAAGTGGGGCCAATGACCATGCCTTTATCAACAGCTTTGCACATATCGTAGACTGTTAACGCACAAGCAGACGCAGCTGTCAAAGCCTCCATTTCAACGCCCGTGCTGCCTTTTGTTTTTACAGAAACGGTAATGACTAATCTGTAATCGGATGCTTCGCTTACCCAGTCAAAAGCAATGTCCACGCCGCTGATGGGGATAGGGTGGCACATGGGAATCAAAGCAGCGGTTTGTTTGGCAGCCATAATACCCGCTACTTGTGCAACGGCAAGCACGTCCCCTTTTTTGATCGACTGATCGTGGATTTGCTGATAAATGTGTTCATTGACGAGGACGCTTGTTTTGGCAACTGCTAAGCGGTGAGATTCCTTTTTCTCTGTGATATCCACCATTTGGGCTCTGCCCTGTTTATTGAAATGAGTAAATTCAGGCATACAATCCCTCTTTTCATTCGTTATTTTTCTGTAAAGGAACTATTTGATTGTAACATGAGAGGAGAAAGAAACGGAATAAACGCCGTGTATGAATATTGAGCTTTGTAGGGGGAATAGATGTTGGAACGATTATTTATTGTGACTGATCAGCCAATTTCTGTTGAAGAAGTAACAAAGAAGGTGGTACGCCCGGAGGCCGGAGCTGTTTCAAGCTTTATCGGAACGGTCAGGGAATACACGCGCGGCCGCCGGACTTTATCGCTGACATATGAAGCGTACCGATCTATGGCTGAAAAACAATTGGAAAAAATCGGTGAAGAAATCAGCCGGCAATGGCCAGATGCGAAAACGGCGATTACTCATCGCACAGGACATTTGGCTATTTCTGAGATTGCGGTGGTCATCGCGGTATCAACACCGCACCGCAAAGATGCATTTTGGGCGAGTGAATACGCCATTGAGCGGATTAAGCAGATCGTTCCCATTTGGAAAAAAGAGCATTGGGAAGACGGAGAGCAATGGATTGGCAATCAATTAGAGACAGAAGTCTATCCGGAGGGAAAACCGAAAGGAGTAGAAAGTCATGATTAATGTTCTTTGCTTTGCCCATCTGAAAGAGCAGATTGGAAAAGAGCAGCTGGAAGTGGCGCATGAGAAATTGACTGTGAAGCAGCTGCTAAACGAGCTTCAAGAGAAATATGCTATTCAGACAGATGCTTTAATTGTTGCTGTCAATGAAGAATATGCGGACCCGGAAGATCTGATCCAGTCTGGAGATACGGTAGCGCTCATTCCGCCTGTAAGCGGCGGATAAGGAAGCGATGACGAAGAAGAAACAGCTGGCAGGTGTGATATTGGCTGGCGGTGAATCAAGAAGATTTGGCGAGCCAAAAGCTTTTGTGCAGTATAAAGGCCGGCGCTTTTACGAGTATTCCTTAGAGGCGCTTGCTCCATTTGCGGAGAGAACGGTTATTATCAGTCACCCATCTCTGGTGAGCCGGTTCCGTTTGGAGCAGCCGGCAGCGGTCATAGAAGATTCCCCTCCTTTTCGCGGAAAAGGGCCGCTTGCCGGATTATATAGTGCAATGACACAGCTGGCCGCTGAGTGGTATATTGTCCTGCCGTGTGATATGCCTTTAATCAATGAACGTGTCATTGGTGTGCTAGTTGCTGCAGCCGAGGAGCCATACGATGCTGTTATCCCTTATATCGACGGCCGGGAACAGCCGCTTGCTGCTGTCTATCATCAGAGAGTTTTGCCGATTTTGGCGGCTCAGCTGACAAAAGGGAATTTTCGGATGACAGCTTTGCTTGATTGTATAAAGAAGCGGCGAGTCACAGAAGCAGATCTGCCATTCGCTGAACAATGGTTTAAAAATATTAATACGAAGGATGCCTACCATCAATTGTTTGCAGACCGGTCATGAAATCCGTTTCAGTCATGGACAGCTGTGCAGCCCCGGCATCCAGAAAGGGGAAATAGAATGGAACAAGTAAAAGATAAATTTGACAGACCGCTGAGAGACATTCGGATTTCCTTGACAGATCAGTGCAACTTCCGCTGTTCTTACTGTATGCCGGCTGAAATCTTTGGCGCGGATTATCCGTTTCTGCCGAAGGAAAAATATTTAACATTCGCGGAGATTGTTCGCATCGTTCAAGCAGCGGCGGAGCTTGGAGTGGAAAAAATCCGACTGACGGGGGGAGAGCCTCTGCTCCGGAAACATCTTTCTGAATTAGTTCATGACTTATATACAAAAACCAGCATTAAGGATATTGCCTTAACGACGAATGGTGTGCTGCTTCCTAAGTATGCTACAGCATTAAAGGCGGCGGGCCTGCAGCGTGTAAATATTAGTATGGATGCACTGGATGACCGGGTTTTCAAAGAAATGAACGGACGGGCTGTCGGCGTGAAAGCCGTATTAAAAGGAATTGAAGCAGCAAAGGCTGCCGGTCTTGGCATTAAAATAAATATGGTCGTTAAAAAGGGCATTAACGACCACCAAATTTTGCCGATGGCGGAGCATTTTAAAAAAGAGGGAATTCCTCTTCGCTTTATTGAATTTATGGATGTCGGCAGTACAAATGGCTGGCAGCTTTCATCTGTCGTATCCAAAAAAGAAATCATCCGGCTGATCAGCAGCCAGTTTCCTATTGAATCCGTGAAGGGCTCCTACTACGGTGAGGTGGCCAGCCGGTTTCAATATCAAGACGGGAGCGGAGAATTTGGAGTGATTTCTTCAGTGACAGAATCTTTTTGTTCTACATGCACCCGGGCAAGAGTGTCGGCGGACGGAAAGCTGTATACATGCTTGTTTTCCGCTAAAGGCCATGATTTAAAGCCGGTGCTTCGGTCTTCTGATTCCATAAAAGAAGTCAAGGAGCATATTGCCGCTATTTGGAATCAAAGAATAGATCGTTATTCTGATGAGAGAACAGAAGAAACGGCAAAAAACCGCCCGAAAATTGAAATGTCTTATATTGGCGGTTGAAGAAAGGAAGTGAAGGGGAAGTGAAGGGGACACAAGTACATGCCCATAAAGGCCACGCTGCAAGGCGCGCGGTTTGCCAGGTGATTACAGTTAGCGATACAAGAGCAGAAGAAACAGATAAAAGCGGCAAGAAGATTAAAGAATCTTTGCTCAGTCATCAGCATGCGGTGGCTCGTTATCAAATCGTTCCTGATGAAAAGGGGGAAATTGTTCAAGCTGTTCAGCAAGGAATTAGCGATCCTGAAGTGGACGCTGTTATTGTGAACGGCGGTACTGGCATAGCCAAGCGGGATGTTACCATTGAAGCGGTTATGCCGTTATTTGAGAAGGAGATTCCAGGTTTTGGCGAGCTGTTTCGCTATCTCAGTTATGCTGAAGATATTGGCACAGCTGCCCTCATGTCCCGAGCTGTGGCCGGTGTCGCCGGAAGGACAGTGATTTTCTCTCTTCCAGGTTCGACCGGAGCTGTAACGCTGGCAATGGAAAAACTCGTGCTGCCAGAAATAGGTCATATCGTAACAGAATTAAACAAAGACAGATAAAGTGAAAAAGCAAATGGACTCGCCTGAAATTGGTCCATTTGCTTTTTTGTTTACTTATGACAAGAAGGTGAATAGATGGCCGGATTATTGGATGCAAATCATGAGGGACAGAAAGCTGCTATGAGTGATCCCTTTATATATTCTTATATCTTTTTTCTTGAAAGGGCAGTAGTTCATGTTGACTTTTTGGGTATTTAGAACTATTATTGTTGTGTGTAGATACTAGGCTATTCAGTGAATAATTATAAACTTCATATTGTTACTTTAACATGAAAGCGATGAAAAGTCCTTTGAATAAGGGCACTTGAATGACTTGGAGCGACTAGTGTAACCGACTCTTTACTTGAGTCGGTTTTTTATAAATGGGTTCCATCCTGCCTAATAAAGCCGCACGATGCAAAAGAAATATAAAGAAGAGAGAGAAAAGTATGCCTGAATTTTCAATGCACCCTTATGAAAAAAGAGCTTTTAACGGGGAAAGCGAGCAGCTGGAGAGTGTTTTAAAAGAGTTAACGGATGTTAAATATGCGCTTGATCAGTCTTCGATTGTCGCTGCTACTGATTCCCGGGGAAAGATTCTTTATGTAAATCAGCAGTTTTGCAAAATTTCTAAGTATGAAGAGCAAGAACTTCTCGGCGAAGATCATCGGATTTTAAACTCAAGCTATCATCCGAAAGAGTTTTTTAAGAAGATGTGGGCAACCATCGGATCCGGAAAAGTATGGCGGGGAGAAGTAAAAAACAAGGCGAAAGATGGATCTTATTACTGGGTAGATACGACGATTGTTCCTTTTTTAAACGATCACGGCAAGCCTTACCAGTATGTATCCATCAGAAATGATATTAGCTTGCGAAAACAAATGGAAGAAGAATTAAGGGAAAGCGAGGAAAAATATCGCTTGATTACAGAGCATGCCTCTGATCTTGTTTCGGTGATTGATAAGGATGGGAAGTTTTTCTACATGTCACCTTCTCATACTCCGCTGTTAGGAGATGATCTTGCTAAATTGCATGCAGGAGACATCTTTCAATGGATACATGAAAACGATCAAGCTGCCCTCGCAGCTGAGTTGGAACTTCTCTCCTCTAAGAAAAAAGTTGCTTCCCTGCTCGAGTTCCGTATTAAGGCCCACCATGGGAAATACAACGATATGGAAACGAAAATCAATTCAATCGCAGGTAAAGATGGAGAGATTAATCGTTTTGTTTTGGCTATGCGCGATATTACTGAACGGAAGAAAGCGGACAGAATGGTTTATCATTTAGCCTATCACGACACGTTAACCGATTTGCCGAACCGCAGGCTGTTTATGAATAGCTTGCGGCAGGAGGTAGAACAGGCTAAGCGTTCTTCTTCCTTGCTTGCTGTTATGTTTATTGATTTAGACCGCTTTAAATTTGTAAATGACTCTTGGGGACATGAGAATGGGGACTTTATTATTACAGAGGCAGCGCGGCGGATCAGAAAATCATTGCGGTCAAGCGATTTAGTGGCCCGCTTAGGCGGAGATGAATTTACGGTTCTTTTAAAGAATGTATCTGATCGGCAAGAGGTTGAGCAGGTAGCGAAAAGAATACAAACCAGCTTCCAAGAACCATTGAAAGTGGCAGGCCAAAACTATTCTCCTTCTTGCAGCATTGGCATCTCCTTGTTCCCTGCGAATGGCGATGACGCTGATGAGTTGTTAAATAAAGCTGATACAGCTCTTTATTCTGTGAAGGAGCGGGGCGGGAATGGCTATGAATTGTTTCATTCAGAAATGGAAGCGAAATCGTTGGAGCGCATTTTACTTGAGAATGAATTAAGAAAAGCGATTCAACTGGGGCAATTCCATATTGATTACCAGCCAAAGATGGATTTGTCCAAAAATAAAATTATCGGAATGGAAGCATTGGTTCGATGGTATCATCCAGAACTCGGAAAAATCCCTCCGAATAAGTTTATCCCGGTTGCTGAAGAAACAGGGCTTATCCTGCCGCTGGGGGAATGGGTGCTTCGGCGAGGCTGTATGCAAAACAAAGAATGGCAACAAAAGGGCTATCCGCCGCTGATGATATCTGTCAATCTATCTGTCCGCCAGCTGGCCCATCCGTATATTGTAGAAAAAGTCCGCGAAATCTTGGAAGAGACCAAATTAGAGCCGCAGTGGCTGGAGCTCGAGGTAACAGAAAGCATTCTGGCGGACGTTGGCCATGCTGCGGATACTTTGCAGCAACTCCGGGAGATGGGCATTCATATTTCCATTGATGATTTCGGCACGGGATATAGCTCATTTAGCTATATTAAACACTTGCCTGTCGACACATTAAAAATTGATGCTTCTTTCATTCGTGATATTCACAAAAATGAAGAAAGCCAAGCCATCGTCCAAGCAGTGTTAACGCTTGCCCGGACGCTGGATATTAACGTGATTGCCGAGGGAGTCGAGAACGAGGAGCAGCTGGCTGTGTTAAACGAAGACGGCTGCGTTCAAGGGCAAGGCTTTTTGTTTAGCAAGCCTTTATCTGGAGAAGAGTTTGAAAAATATTTAATAGAATTTGCCGAAATACAGCCAAGTGAATAGATCAATCGAGAGGCAGATAGAAACGGGGTAAAATGATGAATCTTTTTATGAAAAAGCCAAAATCATGGTTAGAGTATTTGCATAGTTCAGATCCACAGGAAATATCCGGAGTTGATCAGCAAATCAAGGAACGGTTATTGTGCATGAATATCAGCCAGGAAACGCTTGATTATGTAAAGGAGGCGTCTTCTATCTTGCTCCCTTACAAAGAAAAGATTGTAGAGGAGTTTTACGAATACATTGCTCAAATTGATCATCTTCAACAAATGATTCAGGAGCATTCCACGGTCGCACGCTTACGAATGACAATGGAAAAGTATATCGAACAGCTGCTGCAGGCAGAGGTCGACAGGGATTATGTAAAAAACCGAGTGATCATTGGCCAAGTACATAGCCGCATTCATCTAACCGCCGATCATTTCGTAGCTGCTCATCATTTATTGATTCAAATGATGACAACGATTTTAATGGAAAAAATGAGTCATCGCCCAGATAAAATGATGAAGGCTGTGCTGGCTGTTCAAAAACTGGCTGCTTTTGATCAGCAGTTGATTGTTTGTGTATATATGGAAGAAACGTTCAAATCATTTTTGTTTGATGTCTCCGGCATGCTGAATGAAATGACCCAGCTGGATACGACTAAACAGCTGATTACAGGAATGGATAATATGATTCAAGAAAGCTACAGCATCACTTCTGCTACAGAAGAGGTGAGTGCATCGATTATGGAGGTAGCCAATCATTCTGTTAAGGTAGCTGAAAGAACAGATGAAGCCGTACGCTCAGCAGAAGAAAGCAAGGGAGTCATCAATGGAGCGCTAGCAGACATTCAGCAAGTAGGCCAAGTATACAAACATGTAACGGAGCAGGCAAATCAGTTAAACGATGAAATTGAACAAACGCAAAGTATCGTGAAAGTGATCCGGGAAATTACGGAGCAAACCAATTTGCTCGCTTTAAATGCCAGCATCGAAGCCGCGCGCGCTGGTGAGCATGGGAAAGGGTTTGCCGTTGTAGCTAACGAGGTCCGAAAGCTGGCTGAGCATACGAAAGAACAAACCATGCAAATTACATCCAATATGGAATCCTTGCAAAAAGTCTCTCATGTTGTGACAGAGCAAATGAGCAACACAGAAAAGCTGGTGGAGCGCAGTGTGGCTGAAGCCCAATCTGCTGATCAGGCGCTGGAGAAGATCGTTTTAACGATGCAGGAGATTAATCAGTCAACCTCACAGATCGCTGCAATGACGCAAGAGCAGACATCTGCTGTTATGGAAATTGCCGAGCGGAATTCAGCGATGTTTGATCTTGGCACGCTTTCTCAAAGCATTGCCAAAGAAACCGCTCAGTTAATTTTTGAGTTAAGCAGACAAATGGATGAATACCGTCTCACTTTCTTTGATACAAACATAAAGCTGAATGATAAAGATATTGTTCAAGTAGCTAAAACAGATCATCTGCTTTGGAAGTGGAGAATATACAATATGCTGCTTAACATAGAGGAGATTAATTCTAGTCAAGTGTCTTCTTATGAATCTTGCCGGCTCGGCCGCTGGTATTATGGCGAATTATCATCCCAAGTTAAAAATCGTTCGGCCTTTCAACAACTGGAGGAACCTCATCAAGCCGTGCATTATTACGCAAAACAAGCCGTTCAAAATTATGAGCAAGGGAACGAAGCAGGAGCCCAGCAAGCTTTTGAACAATTACAGCAGGCATCTGACCGCGTGATTGCCTTGCTGTCCCAATTGGAGAAAGAGCTGTGATTGGTTTGTAAACTTTAGGTAGTGTGAGAGGAGAGCCTCCTTTGGAGCAGAGAAGGATAACAGATAAGTTTTGGAAAGTGGATGGCTGGGGGATTCTGATCCCCCTCTTATTCTTAGTTCTTGCTTTATGCTTTCGAGAATCACTTTTTGCTATTTTTGACGAGCGGAATTATGTGATCCTCCATTTGATTTTTGAAATTTTCATTATCGGGTCATCTTTTGCTATTGCTGTTCAGGCATGGATGATTTCTCCATACATTTTATCCAATCAGCGGTTATGGTTAGGGGCCCTGTTCTTTTCGGTGGGCTGGCTGGAAATGTTTCATGCGATTACTTATAAAGGGATGCCGTTTTTTCTCATGGAAAGTACTCCCTACAATGCGACCTGGTTCTATATGATTTCCAGGCTGACGCAGGCTTTTGGATTGCTTATGATCCTTTTAATACCGGACAGGCAAGTAAATACCTCGTACCGCTGGATTTCATACAGTTTGGCCTTGGTTTATGCGGTCAGTTGGATTGCCCTTATTTTTTATCCTGTACAGCTGCTGCCTGAATTAGTGATTGAAGGCTCAGGGCCAACAAGTATAAAGGTCGGCTTGCAATATACGGCGATTTTGCTGCAATGCTTTTGCTTTTTATTTTTGGTGAAAAATTTTAACAAAGCAAAAACCCGCAATTTTATGATGATTATCGCTTCGGTCTATTTAATTATCGGTGATTCCATGTTTACTTCTTATAAAAGTGTATATGATATTACTAATTTTATTGGCCATTTGTTTCAGCTGACCGGTTTTTATTGTTTATTAAAAGCTCTGTACTATACGTCGGTGGAAGAGCCATTTCAAAGAGTAAGAAAAGCGGAGCGGCGCCTGCGTGAATCTGAAGAATCGCTTCATTATATGGCCTATCACGATGAACGTACAAAGCTTCCGAACGTTCGTTATTTTAAAGAAAAGCTGGGTCAAACGTTAACTAATGAACCGGATTCGCAAAAGGCAGTCCTTGTTGTTGAAATTGACCGTTTTGATGCCATTTATGAGTCTTTGGGTCATACTTTTAGTGACTTAACACTGCAATCTGTTGCTGAACGCCTATACTCGCTCGTTTCTTCAAATGTATTTATAGGGAAGAAGAGAGGAAAAGAATTTACCATTTTTCTTACTTCTGTTGACCATAAAGAAGAGGTGCTGAATCTCTGTGAAAAAGTGCAGGAGCTAATGAAGGAGCCCATTCAAGTCCAGCATTTGCAGCTGAATATGACAGTAAATATCGGAATTGCCCTTTACCCTGAGCACGGAACAAATGAAGATGAACTCTTAAAGCATGCTCAGATGGCGGCATATGAAGCTCAGAAAGAAACACAGCGGCTAAAGTTTTATCAGGAAGCAATGGACAAGCAGTTCATCGACCGGCTGATGCTGGAGCATGATTTGCATAAAGCTCTTGCAAAAGGAGAATTGCATATTGATTATCAGCCGCAAGTGAATGTACGTACAGGGGACATTGTCTCATTTGAAGCGCTGATCCGTTGGAAGCATCCGGAACGAGGCTGGATTTCTCCGAGCCAGTTTATACCGATTGCTGAAGAAACCGGCTTAATTGCACCGATCGGTGAATGGGTATTAAAGACAGCCTGTCAGCAGTTAAAGGAATGGCATAATCAGGGGATCTCGCATATAGGTGTAGCAGTCAATTTATCTACCCGGCAATTTTTTCAGCAGAACCTCGTGGACATAATTAAAGATAGCCTTAAAGAAGCCGATTTGGCCCCTCATTTTCTGGAGTTGGAAATTACAGAAAGCATGACAACGGATATGAGCTATGCAGCCAGCATGCTAGCTGACTTGAAAAAGCTAGGAATACGTATCGCTGTAGATGATTTTGGGACGGGCTATTCTTCCTTGCATTATTTAAAGGACTTGCCTATCGATTGTTTAAAGATTGACCGGTCATTTGTTCAGCATGTTCCATCAGATAAACATAATGCGGCGTTAATTTCTACCATCCTTGCGATTGCTGAGCACCTTTGCCTTTCTGTTATTGCCGAAGGAGTAGAGGAGATGGAACAGCTCTCCTTTTTGTGGGAGAACAATTGTTATCAAGTACAGGGCTATCTTTTCAGCCCGCCGCTCCCTCCTGAAAAAATAAGCTGCTTATTTGCAGAGATTCAAGGACAGGCAAGCAGCTATTGCCAACAGCTAAAGCTGACGGACGTGAAATAAAAGTGAATGTCTCTGCCCTAGATGCCGTTTGAGCGTCTAGGGCTGCTTTACGTGCATTTATTCAAAGGAAATCCTATTTTTAACAGGAAAAGGTATGATACAATTACAATTATCAGTGTATTTGAAATATGGATAGGAAAGAGAGCAGCTTTACATAGATAAGGGGAATGGCCTTCAATGGTAGATGGAGGAGGAAGAGTATGGAGAGAATCATTTATACGAACGGGGCGATTTATACACTTGATGCCAATCAACCGTTAGTGGAAGCAGTTGTAGTGGAAAATGGACAGGTGGCTGACATGGGGACGCATCAAAAGATGATTTTGCATTGGGGAGGAAGCGGTGCAAAGATCATTGATTTAGAAGGGAAAATGGCAACCCCCGGACTGATTGATAGCCATCTTCACCTGTCGGGGATTGCTTTTCAATACTTGGACTTGAATTTAACTGGCGTTGCTTCTAAAGAGGACATGCTGGAGAGAATAAAAGAAAGAGCGGATAAGACGCCTCCCGGGAAATGGCTGTTAGGAATGGGCTGGGATGAAAATCTATTCATGGATGGAGCCATTCCGACGATTCAAGAGCTGGATTATGTGGCTCCGCATTGCCCTATCTATTTAAAGCGAGTCTGTCATCATGCCTTTCTTATAAACAGCAAAGCACTTGAAGTGTGTCATTATCACCCTTCTGCGCCAATTCCAACAGGAGGAAGCATCGTGCTTGATGAAAGAACAGGAAGTCCAACCGGGCTTGTGCTTGAATCGGCTTCCAGGCTGATTACGGAGCATATACCGGAGCTGACGTACGACGAATTAAAAATAGGGTTAAGGCAGGCGATGCACCATGCGAGCAAGTGCGGAATAACAAGTGTGCATACGAATGACCCGCTCTACTTAGGCGGCTTTGATCAGACCTATCAATTATATGACGAGCTGCTGAATGAAGAGCAGCAAGGGCTGCGCTGCAACCTCCTGATTGACCATCCATTCTTGCCCCGTTTAAAGGAACGGGGCATGCATGCTGGTTATGGGAACAATAAGCTGCAGATAGGCGCCATTAAGATTTTTGCCGACGGGGCGCTTGGGAGAAGAACGGCTCTTCTATCTAAACCGTATGATGATGCGCCTGATCAGTTAGGAGAAGCGCAGCATAGCCAAGGGGAGCTTTATGAAATGATCGAAGCCGCAAGGGCGCAGGCGATGCCGATTGCTGTCCATACGATCGGTGACCAGGCAGTTGAAAATGTTTTGAAAATACTGGATCAATTTCCGAAAGTTCAATACCGCGACAGGATTATTCATGTCTCTTTGCTGCGGGAAGACTTGATGCAGCGCTTAGCCGATCCATCTATAGTGGCAGATATTCAGCCGCGGTTTGTAGTTGGAGACTTTCCATGGGTGCAAGACAGGCTTGGAAAACAGAGAGTGCCGTATTTATATGCATGGCAATCATTGCTATCAGCTGGAGTGTTGTGCGCAGGCGGGTCAGATGCCCCGGTAGAGCCGGCAGATCCTTTGCTGGGCATTCACGCCGCAGTGACGAGACGGGCGCCTGCGCAATCACATAATGGCTGGAATGAAAAGGAAAAACTGTCTATGCTGTCTGCTTTAAAGCTTTTTACAATCGGCGGTGCCTGTGCAACCAATGAAGAACATAAAAAAGGAACCCTTTCACCTGGAAAGCTCGCCGACATGACGGTTTATTCACACGACCTGTTGCAGATGGAACATCCAGACGGGCTGCTGTCGGTGAACATTGAAATGACTATCGTCAACGGGAAAGTAGTTTACCGGAGATAAATAAACAAAAGAGCAGTCCCTGCGCTTGGCAAGGACTGCTCTTTTTGTCTGTTTGTCGATGAGTCTCTTAAAGGGAAGAATGAATCATAAATAAAATGAGGAATGCGAGCGCCAGTTTGAAATGCCACTTTTTATCCTGCCGCTTAAACCGCTTAAACCCCATGAATAAGAGAAAGCCTAACAGGATGAAAGCCGCCACTCCTGTAAGGTTCGTGAAATCCCACTTAAATCCCCTAATGATCGCCAAATAACCATGAAGCAAAATCACTCCCGTTGAGACAAGGGCCAAAGGTACGTGCCATTTTCTAAGATTCTTTCCGAGAAACACCAGAATGTTTTTCAACTTGATGTTCCGCCATTGAATCGTATGCAGGCGTTTCCATTTTAATAAGAGAAAAACAGGATAAACCGCCAAAACCGCAAAGTAGATAATTCTTGAAATAGAACCAAGTTGTTCAATGATTTCTTCATAAGCTTCGTGCTCCTGTGCCATGAGCGTCTGCTTGTTGAACCAAATGAACAAAAAACCAATTAACAGAAAACATACTGTGGCAAGCAAACTGATGAATGTGAGGTGCCGTTCTTTTCGATTTGGGATGTAGCCAGATAAAAAGGAAGTGCTCTGTCTTGTTCCTTGTTTGGAATTCATTGTCTGTACCTCCGATTATTTAATGGAACATTATCGTTAGTATAAGGAACATAAATGAAAATTTACTGAAAAGAAGGTTTTTTGTTTGATTCACTTTTTATTTTCACAGCTAAGGAGCCAAGCAACCATCTTTTATGGGCGACTTATGGTATGTTCTGCAAATCGGTCCGCTCGACAAATTCAACAAATGCCCGAACGATATTCAGTTGCAGATATTCTTCCGGAAACACCATCCACGTTTTACGGATAATTGGCTGGCCGTCTCTTGTCTGGATGGCTATTTTGTGAATGTTCTTCAAGTCGCTTAATAGCATGCCGGGCAAAATGGCATAGCCTAAGCCGTTGGCCATCATATTTTTACTAGTGCCTGCTTTATCAACATCAATGCTGACGAGTGGAGGCTTTGTGTAGTTCTCGGCCCACCAGTTATCAACGACGGTTTTCAAATTCTGATCAGTGTGATAATCAATCCTTGGCAGATTCGGCAAATCCTCCAAAGCGATTGGTTCTTTGGAAGCGATATAAATGGGCTCTTCAAACAGTAATTTTTTTCCGCCTTTCCAGCTATAATCGCCTTTGATGAAAGCGACATGCACGTCCTGATTATGTGCCAGATGAATCATCTCGTTGCTCCATCCCGTCATTACCTTAAATTCAACCTCGGGATATTCATCTTTAAAGAGCTTTAACAGGCCCGGCAGCTTATAATCAGTGAAAAATGTTGAAACACCGAGCCGAAGGGTACCGGTCATCTTGTTTTCCATATTAAGGACGTTCTCCTTAATATGCTGCATCTTCAACAGCATCTCGCGGGCGCACCTGGCTAAATATTCTCCTTGAGGGGTGAAGGTTACTCCCCGTCTGCCGCGATTGACAATCTGCACACCAAATTCCTTTTCCATTTGCTTGATTCGGCTTGTTAAAGCTGGCTGGGAAAGATAGAGCGCATGAGCGGTTTTTGTCATGTTTTTCTCCTTAAATAACGTTTGTAAGATGAGCCAGTCGCGTTCGTCCAAGAACCTCTCTCCTTTTAGGTATAAAATTATTTTATGGATAATCATAAAAAAGCGATATTTTATTTATTTCTTTATCATTATTATAATGGATACATGGAAAATAAGAAAAGAAAGAAGAGGATCGGATGAAAGCAAGAAAATGGTTCGTTCTTTTAATGAGCAGCATAGGCGGGCTTTTGTTATCGCTAACCGGCCTGTCCATCGGCTGGATGCTGGGGACGCTTTTTGCAGCAGCCTGTCTTTCCTTTGCCTTTCCTAAGCGTTCAGAGGAAGAGTTGCCGAAGGGCTGGCTCTATACCGGCCAATTAATCCTCGGAATAGAACTCGGCCAAAAAATTAATTTGTCGGTGTTGACTGTTTTTCAATCACACTGGTTTGTCATTATGCTGATGATGGGGTTATCTGTTCTTTTCTCTTTGCTTTCCGGTGTGATTCTTTGGAGGTTCAGCCGGTCAGATATGCTGACGAGCTTTTTTGGCACCGCTCCCGGCGGACTATCAGCTATGCCGGCCCTGGCAGAAGAGGTGGGAGCGAATACGGCAGTAGTAAGCATCATCCAAACGATGCGTGTCTTTCTCGTTATCCTGCTCATTCCCGTGCTCGTATCGTTATGGACGGTGCATCCGTCTGCTGGTGCAGCTGTTCAGCCTGCAGCGGCATTTGAACCGGTTCAGCTGCTGTGGACGGCTTTCTTGATTTTTGCTGGCTGGAGCGGCTATTATGCCGGCAAGTATTTGAGGTTTCCAGCGCCTTGGCTGCTCGGCAGCATGACCGCGGTAGCTCTTGTTCAATCGCTGGCTTCTTCATTGGCCGGACAGGATATGATCGCTTATTGGCCGCATAGCTTGATTGTGCTGTCGCAGGTTTTGATCGCGGTATCCATCGGCTCCCGTTTTCATAAAAAAATGTTTAGCGGGCTGCACCAGATCCTAGCAGTGGGCTTGATCAGCACAGTGGGCCTTATTGCAGTGATGTTTATTTGCGCCTATTTTGTTTCGTTCCTAACCGGCATCGACTTTAAAACAGCCGCCCTTGCTTTTGCACCGGGGGGAATAGCCGAAATGGCCACAACAGCGGTAGTCCTTGAGGCCGACTCAACATTTGTCGTCGCGGTGCAAGTATTGAGAATTTTAGCCGTCTGCCTTATCCTGCCTCCGTTGTTTCGCCTATTGCATACGCGGGAGCTGCGGAAAGACGCTCATACCCGCGCTTCTGCATAATAAAGAGCCAGGGAATGCTTCCCTGGCTTGACTATTTGAATGAGCAGCCTGCCATAAGAAAGAAGGTCAGCGTCAGGCTGCTGTTAGTGAATTTTTTCATTTTTCATTTCTATAAGCTCCTCGCTTATTTGTCTTATTCGATCAGACAGCTCAAGAACAATTTCTTCAAGCTGTGTAATCCGGATTAATAGCTTTTCCTCGTCTGGTTTTTTCATCTTTTTTCCTCCTCAACCGGTATCCCGTAAAGTGGGCATACCTTAGTATTGATATTATCTTTTTTTGTTTGGCTTAAACTTTTTTAACAAAATTTTATTTCTAAAGAATGGGCTGTTGCATGGGTAAAAAGCAGAAAAATGGGTACAGTAATAGGGATGGGAAAAATGTTATTTGAAGAGCGCCAGATGGAGAAAAAGAGGAGGTGTCATGAAGTGGAATTATTGTTGCTCCTTACAGGTGCACTGTTTGTTTGGCTTTATTTTCAGCGCAAAAAACAGACATCAAACTATAAAATAGATCAAGATATGTTAATAGTCAGCGATTCAATGAATCAAGTAAAGATTCCATTAGCGGAAATTGTAGAAGTGACAAGAGTCGGCAAAACTGCAAAACAGCATTTCTGGCTTAATCTCGAAACAATCTCAGGAAAGATGGATCGAGTAGCTGTCTTTACTAGTTCAAATATTTCTTATCTGTTAAAGGTAAGAAATTCCAGGGTGCTGATCAGAGAAGTGAAAGAGAGAAAAACAGGTGTATATACAAAAGCGAAAGTCATATAAAGCGAGTTCCCTGAGCGAAGAGGTCAAGCCCCAGCGATAAGAATGGGGCTGTGTTTTTTTTCAAGGAGTAGTCTATAAAGAGCCCAACGCAGAGGGACGGACTGCGAATTCCAGCAATAGGTAATCATAATTGTATTATGTAAATTAATCAAGAGGATAGATTTTTATTTACAAAACTGCCCAAAGCTGTTAGGTTATAATTGATCAATTGATATTATCTACCATATACAGTGAAAAAGAGGTATATATATGACACCTTTCCTCAATGAAGACACCGCCGTTGAATGTACGGCTACAGCGACGGAATATTGCTGGAAAAAGAACGTAATTAAAGTGGATAACGGCTTCTTAATCAGCAAAGGTCCTATTACTAATGTTCGGATTCCTGTTCAACACATAGAAACGGTTGTGTATTCAATGAATCCTAAAAAGCCGGCACTTGTACCGGGACTGAAAATTATCGGCAAGGGAACGGTGCTTGCAGAGCTTGATATTTCCGCGGAATATATTGAAAGCGTGCAGGATTGGCTGCTTCAGGTGATTGAGCGCCATTCCAATCAATCTTGAAAGTAAAAACAGGCAGAAAAAAACTAACCCTTTTTCTCTGCCTGTTTTTGGTTAATCATCACCTTTTCTAGCGCCTATTGAGCAGCGAAAGAGTTCCTTTCTAATTGACTCCTGCATATAGTAGAGGGACACAGTGTTCTTGAAAGGGAGGGAGATACATGAGTGATTCAGCTAAGAATCCCAACGTGATTTCTAATAAAATTATCGATTTGCTTGTCAGCGATATCTTTCAAAAAAACGGCATCGATTTAGAAGAAGCGAAACAAAAGCTGTCCACTGAACAAAAGCAGCTGTTGAAAGAGCTGGTCGAGGATTTGTCGCAGCAAGTAGATGGATTTATCGGCCGATCTTCACATTCGAAGAAGGACTAAGGGAAATGCCTGATTATAGATGTGTCAGCTTGCTGACAAAAGGGGTTCGTCATGGTTTTATTCCGAACCTCTTTTTTAGTTGATGTTAAGAACTTGGAGAGAATAGTTTGTTTCTTTGGATTCTACATAAATAAGCTTCAGTAAGTTTGTCCAAATGTGCTTATAATCATTCCAATTTCACGCTCAACGGACTAAGCATTGGTGAATCTATCCATGCTATTTTTTTGTAGGATTGGGAACGTTTGTTTGTTATAATGGAGAAAAAGAAAAGGATGACAATCAATGAAAGGATCGGCTCATTTAGTGATTGGAGGGGCTTCCGGTCTGGGAACAGCGGTCTATCTTCATACAGATCCATTAACGACGGCTGCCCTGATCGGCATAGGCGCGATAGCTGGCCTCGCGCCGGATCTGGATGTAAACGGCAAGCTGTCTAATCGGATTACCATATCAAAAAAGTGGCTCATTTTGTTTTTTGCTGCGGCCGGACTGCTCTTGGTCGGTTACAGTTACATAAGCTTGGAAGGGTTTGTTCAGTCAGCCGGCTTCACTGTCGGGCTTTGTCTAACAGTATTGCCCCGCCTGTTTATTAAACAGCGCACCATGCTCTTTATCACCGGCGCGGCTCTAGCGGCTGCGGCCTGGTACACGGATGTGTTCTGGCTGCTTTTATTAAGTGTATTTATCATCGCTTCCTCCTTTTTATCTCACCGGTCGTTAACCCATTCCTTGATCGGAGCTGCTTGCTTCGCAGGGATTGCCTGGGAGTTCCAGCAAAGCACCCATCTTGAAGGCAGCTTTGCTGCGGCTTCTATTGCTTACTTAAGCCATTTAGTTGCCGATATGAAAGTCTGGCCGGCCAATAAAAGAGGAATTAGATGGTTTCAACCGCTGTTTAACAAGGAGTTTTAAAGCGGCTGTTTAGATGACAGCCATGATTTGGGGGAGTTTGCCGCTGCAGAAGGCCCTCTTGTTTTTAACGAATAACTAGGTGAGCGGCGGCTATTCTTCGTGTGTTTATTAAAAATGGGATGGTTGCAAATTATTTTTTCTTGTTTCAGTATATGCAAAATTCAAAAAACTCATGATTAAAAAGGTTAAACAACAAGTCAGGGGGAATATTATACTAATAGGGAATCAAAAAAAAGGGGGAAGACATGATGTGGAAAAATATTTTATCCAGCATAGGCATCGGCGGAGTCGCCATCGATACCGTTCTGGAAAAAACAGATTACCATGCGGGGGAGAAAATGAAAGGAAAGGTATTAATTAACGGCGGCCAAGCAGCAGAGCCGATTGATGCGCTCGTTATCTCTTGGTATTTGCAAATTCACGAAGTGCGGGAAGACAGTGATTTCTCCTATCACGATAAAGAGTTAAAGGAAATGACTATACCGATTCAACGTGATATTCAGCCTAAGGAGAAACTAACCATTCCCTTCACTCTGGAAATTGATGCAGAACATCCGCCCACCAGTGCTGCGCATCAAACATTTTTGAAAACCACGGCTGTCATTCCGCAAGCCGTTGATCCTTTTGATCAAGACGAAGTCATTATTTTACCCAAAAGGAAATAGAAAAATGAATGGGGCTTGCTTCAGGGAAGTTTCATTGTTATACTAATCCGGACACAACATTTAGTGTTTATAATTAAATAAAATCAACATTTAGTAAAAAGGTGCTGTTTCAGCTTAATAGGGAATTCGGTGAAATACCGAAGCTGTACCCGCAACTGTAAGTGTGGACGAGCGCACGGCAATCCACTGTCCAATGGACGGGAAGGAATGCGCAAGGAAGAAGCACAAGCCAGGAGACCTGCCTTTTTACAGCGTTTACTCTTCTTCGGGAGTTGGGAAGAAAGCGCGGAGAAAATGAAAAAGACCTTCTGTTCAGGCAAGCTCTTTATTTATGTTTCGGGCGGGTCTGTGCACTTTTTCGTTCGTTAATGATCTTCTTCGCCCTTATCCCATCTTTCAATTGGAAAGATGGTTTTTTTGTTGAAGGCTTTGTTATGATTTCAGGTTAGTTTCTTAATCGTTCATTTTAAGAGAGCCTTGTTGAAAAAATCTCTTTCTAAACTACTTATCGTTTAGGAGGAACACACATGATCCAAACAGTCCAAGATACAGCAGAAAAGATATTTACTGAAATTCAGAGGGAGTTTCCCCAGATTGAACTATCAAGCTATGAAAGTAAAATAAACGCAACGCTGGAGACGAGAGAAGCATGGACAGATGAGCAAGTGTGGCAGCTGCTCTTGAATTCAGCGGTTGAACGGATCACAAGCGAGGAGCCGGATTGGACATTTGTGGCTGCCCGTCTCCATTTACAGCAGCTGTATAAACAAGCGGCCAGCACACGGGGAGAACAAACCAGCCTATACGGAAATTTTTTGCATCTGCTTCAGTTATTAACGGAAGAAGGTATTTACACCCCTCAATTGCTCGCTTCTTACACAGAAGAGGAAATTTATGAGTTAAGCCAAGTGATCGATCCCAGCAAGGATCAACTATTTACATATATCGGAATTGTTACATTAAGCGAAAGGTATCTGGCCCGGACGCTCGATAAGCAGCCGGCAGAGCTTCCGCAGGAGAGATGGCTGGTCATCGCTATGACGCTGATGATGAATGAACCGAAAGCTGTGCGCCTTCAATATGTGAAAGAGGCTTATTGGGCGCTCTCCAACTTATACATGACAACGGCTACACCGACACTCGCCAACGCAGGAAAATCGTACGGCCAGCTGTCGAGCTGCTTTATCGATACCATCGATGATAGCTTGCAAGGGATTTTTGATGCGAACACGGATGCGGCCAATTTAAGTAAGAATGGCGGAGGACTGGGCATTTATTTAGGGAAAATCCGCAGCCAGGGCAGTGACATTCGCGGCTTTAAAAATGTCAGCTCGGGTGTTATCCCTTGGATGAAGCAGTTGAATAACACAGCAGTATCTGTCGACCAGCTTGGGCAGCGCCAAGGAGCGATCGCTGTTTATTTGGATGTATGGCACAGAGACATCTTTTCCTTCCTGGAAACCCGCTTGAATAATGGAGATGAACGCCGCCGCACGCATGATTTGTTTACCGGCGTGGCCATACCGGATTTATTCATGGAAGCAGTGGAGAAACGGGAAGAATGGCATTTGTTTGATCCGCATGAAGTAAGAAAAATAATGGGATACTCACTCGAAGATTCATTTGATGAAAAAAGAGGGGAAGGTACATTTAGAACACGCTATAAAGAGTGTGTGAACCATCCGGATTTAAGCAAAAAAACAGTGCCAGCTATTGATATTATGAAGGCCATCATGATTTCCCAGCTGGAAACGGGAACGCCGTATATGTTTTACCGCGACACTGTCAACCGTGCCAACCCCAATAAACATGCCGGCATGATTTATGCCAGCAATCTTTGCACCGAGATCTGCCAAAACATGAGTCCGACCGTCGTGCTTGAAGAAAAAAGCGAGGACGGAAAGATTCTGATTACGAAAGACCCTGGCGATTATGTGGTCTGCAACCTCTCTTCCGTCTCTTTAGCACGGGCAGTCATGGATGATGTGCTTGAACGTTTAATTCCGATTCAGGTCCGCATGCTGGATAACGTGATTGAAATCAACAGCATTCCCGTACTGCAGGCTCAGCTGACCAATCAGAAATATCGGGGAATCGGACTCGGAACGTTCGGCTGGCAGCACTTGCTGGCGTTAAAAGGGCTAAGCTGGGAATCCGATGAGGCCGTCCGTTATTGTGATGAATTGTATGAACGGCTCTCCTTCTTAACGATCCAGGCAAGTGCAGAGCTGGCAGCGGAAAAAGGCGCGTATCCAATCTTCTCGGGCTCCGACTGGGAGAGCGGCGCTTATTTTGAACAAAGAGGCTACACGAGCTCAAGCTGGCAGAAGTTAAAGAACAAGGTGAAGGAAAACGGCATTAGAAACGGATATTTGCTGGCCGTTGCACCGAATTCTTCGACCGCGCTGATTGCCGGATCAACAGCGGGAATTGATCCTGTGTTCCGCAAAGAATATATGGAAGAAAAGAAAAACTATAAAATACCAGTGACGGCGCCTGATTTATCTCCGCAAACAACTTGGTATTATAAAACGGTTTATTTGATTGACCAACATTGGAGCATTCGCCAGAATGCCAAACGCCAGCGCCATATTGATCAAGCGGTTTCCTTTAATTTATACGTCCGCAACGACATTAAAGCCAAGGCTTTGCTCGACCTGCATGTAGATGCCTGGAACTCTGGGTTGAAAACAACTTATTATGTGCGGTCGACTGCTTCAGATATCGAAGAATGCGAAAGCTGCCATTCGTAAGGGGGAATTCATCATGAAATTGAAAAAACGAGAAATCATTGACCATAGCGCACCGAACCGCTCTACAGGCATTATCAACGGCAGAAGCTCTAATATATTAAACTGGGACGATGTCCGTTTCAGCTGGGCTTATCCGAAGTATAAACGGATGCTTGCTAACTTTTGGACGCCGTTTGAAATCAATATGACAAAAGACCGCCAGCAATTCAGCGAATTGACGCCCGATGAAAGAAACGCCTTTTTGAAAATTATCGGTTTGCTCGCACTGCTTGACAGCATCCAAACCGATTATGCGGGCAGAGCGGCTGACTATTTAACAGACTCCAGCTTGCATGCGTTAATGATTATTCTTGCCCAGCAGGAAGTGATCCATAATCATTCTTACAGCTATGTTTTATCAAGTGTGGCTGATAAGGATACACAAGACCGAGTGTTTGATTTTTGGCGTACCGAGCCGATTTTGCAGGAGCGCAACGAGTTTGTTACAAAAGGGTATGAAGCCTTTGCTAACGAACCAACCATCGAA
Organism: Bacillus badius NBRC 15713; assembly: GCF_001591605.1. Classification (GTDB taxonomy): domain Bacteria; phylum Bacillota; class Bacilli; order Bacillales; family Domibacillaceae; genus Pseudobacillus; species Pseudobacillus badius. Next base: position 113,179 of record NZ_BCVF01000002.1, read on the forward strand.
AACTTTCTTAAATCGATTATTTACGATGTTATATTGGAAGGGCTTTTCTTCTATTCCGGCTTTGCCTTTTTCTACAATTTGGCACGCAATCAAAAAATGATTGCGACAAGCACGATGATCAATTACATTAACCGGGATGAACAGCTTCATGTAGGCCTGTTTGAAAAGATTTTTAAGGAAGTGCTCAACGAAAATCCGCAATATGACACAGAGGAGCTGCACATTTACGGACAGGAAGCCTTCCGGCAGGCGGCTGAGCTTGAAATCGAGTGGGGAAAATCCGTCATCGGCCACAAGATAGACGGCATTCAGATGAATGAACTGGAAAGCTACATTCGGTTTATGGCCAATAAACGAGCGGAGCAGCTAGGTTTTGCTGCCCCGTTTGAAGGATATCGGACAAATCCAATGCGCTGGATCATCGCTTATCAAGAGGTGGATCTCGGCAAAACAGACTTTTTTGAACAAAAATCCCGTGCCTATACGAAAACAAGTGAAGCAAACGGCTTTGACGAGCTCTGATTTAGCGTTCTTGCCCGTTCAACAGGACTGCTTGACAACCGGCGGCTAGTATATATGATTAAGACAAACCCTTTCTTTCATTAGAAAAAGAATGTGTGAAAAACCGTCTAACGACTTAAGGGAGTGTCCTGCTTGACAAATGAGGAACAATATCGAAAAAAGTGGACAACGGCAGAGGAGGCGGTTCGCCTGATTGAGGAAGGCGATGACATTATCGTTCCTTTAATCGCGGGTGAGCCGCCAGCCTTGCTGGCAGCTTTAGAGCAAAGAGAAGATTTAAAGAGGAATCGTCTTTTCCAAATGCTGACATCCCGTCCGGCCATTAGAAAAAAACAGGAGGAATTAAAGGTCATTTCTATGTTTTTATCGGGGGGCGACAGACAAGCTTTCCGTGAAGGAGCCGTTGATCTGTTGCCTAATCACTTTTCGGATGTTCCTGAACTATTAAAGGAAACAACGGATCAAAGAGTAATTATGGCCACGGTTTCTCCGATGGATGAAAACGGCTTTTTTTCATTAGGAACGAATTGTGATTATACTGCCTCACTGGCAAAGGAAGCCAAAACGATTTTATTAGAAGTGAATGAGTATATGCCACGAACTTATGGCATGAATCAAATTCACTTATCCGAGGTGACGGCGCTGATTGAACAGCATCAGCCGCTCATCGAAGCGCCGGTGCCGGTCATTACAGAAAAAGATGAAACGATTGGCCGCTATGTGGCCAGTTTGATTCATGATGGAGACAGCTTGCAAATCGGATTTGGCGCTATTCCAAATGCTGTCATGAATTCATTGAAGAATCATCAAAACTTATCCATTGTTACGGAAATGATCCCTGATCAATTAGTGGAACTGTATCAAAGCGGTGCCGTCACCAATAGCAGCCGCATCGATTATCCGGGAAAAACCACAGCTACCTTTGCTTACGGCACAAAAAAGCTGTATGATTTTCTTCATGAAAACAAAACCATTTATATGCTTCCCGTAAGCGAAACAAATGATGTCCGGCGTATTTCCGGCATCCGGAACATGGTGACGATCAATGCCACTATCGAAGTGGACTTTCTTGGACAATGCAATTCTGAGAAAGTGGGTGATGTGTATTGGTCTTCATCTGGCGGACAGGCGGATTTTGGAATGTCCGCACGCATGTCGCAAGGCGGCAGGGGAATTATTTGCTTGCACTCCACGGCCAAGAACGATACCATCTCAAAGATCGTCCCGGTTCTAGCTGCCGGAACGCCTGTGACTACATCTAAAAATGATGTAGACTATATTGTGACAGAGTATGGCATCGCCCAGCTGCGCGGAAAAACAGTTAGAGAGCGTGTGCAGGCGCTTATTCAAGTGGCTCATCCGAAATTTCAGGAGGAGCTGACTGATCAAGCGAGGAATAGGGGCTACCTGATGTAGCAGTGAAGCAGGGAAACGATCGTTATCCATCGTTTTCCTGCTTTTATATAGTTAACGTTTATTATCAGAAAATTCTGGGTAAAATAGAGGCAAAGAGTTGATATTGTTGTTTTTCTGTTATATAATATATTTAAAATAATTTAATTGTTATACAACAGAAGGGAGGTGAAAAGCATGGAGATGTACCGCGAAGCTTATGAGTATTATATGGCAAGCTGTGAGAATCATGAAATGGAATCCATCAGTTTTTATCATTTCGTCAAGCATTTAACGGAAGATCAGCTGCAGGGGTATTTAAAAGATGAAGCAAAATAAAGGATGTGATTATTACGGATACGTTAGCAGAAGAAATAACTTGAACCCCGCAGGCAGCAACGCGCATGCAGCGGGGTTTTTGTCTGTTATTCCGCTTCTGTTGATTCTTCCTCAGGCAAGTGATTCCGGCAATAATCCGCCACAAGCGCTTCCTCGTCTTCCTCAAGTTCAAAGTCCAGCACTTCCCCGGTTGCCCGATCATGCAGATGGTAGTGAAGGACTTTTTCCTCATCTCCGCTGACCAAATAGAGCGCGCGAATATAAAACCCTGCTTCTGAATATAGCTCATCTTCTTCATCCACATTGGCATACAGATGAAATTCAAATCTCTCTCCAGCGAGCAGCCCAAATGGGTCCTCAAGCAGCTCCACTGTATGGTGTGTAATTTCCATTTCCGAATCCGTCCTTTAAAAAGTAATATGAGTTCGTTTTATTTTAACATAAAACCAATATAGAGGAGTACATCAGGTTTTTTTGCTTGTAAATACAGGTATGATTATTATAAGATTCGTCAACAATGACTAGTGAATTTCCTTTCCGGAAGGAACAGGTGAAAAACGAATAAACAAGAACTTTGATAAGGAGAAAAGGAGAGAAACATGAAGCGTTTAATTAAATATATCATCTCTGTACTCGTTGTTGCTGCCATAGCTGTATCTCTTTGGCTTTATTATCCTACTTATCAAATCCGGCAAATGAAGGAAGAGACTGCACCTACATCCGCACAGGCAGCGCTTTCTTATGTTGATTATTTTAGCAATATGGATAAAGAGACTTTAACTCATTTAGCAATTGGCGATTCCATTATTGCTGGCTTTGGTTCAGAAAATGAAAAAAGCTTTGTTGATGATTTCTCTCGTCTCCTTGAAGAGCAGACAGGAAAAACGGTTGCCTTGGAAAATGAGGGTATCCTGGGTATTAACAGTACAAATTTAAATACACTCGTGCAGCGAGGGGCATTTGACGAACAAATGAAGAGAGCGGACCTAATTACGATCAATGTCGGCGGCAATGATATTTTAGAAATGCTGAACCAGGGCGACTACAAAAATGTAGTAGCAAACTTTGATTCCATGAGAGGAACCTTTATTCAGAATTTAACGGCCATCACTGAAAAAATTAAGCAGGAAAATCCTTCTGCAACGATTGTCTTTTTAGAAATGTATAATCCGTTAAAGCAGAATCACAACCTTTATAAGGTAGCCGATCAGCTGCTGCCGAAATGGAATGTGAAAATTTATGAGACAGCCCGCCAGTATGAACATTCCATCGTTTTGGAAACGACCAAGGTAATCAACAGCCAGCACCTGCAATATCTTTCATCGGACGGCGTGCACCCAAATGCGCTCGGGTATGAAGCCTTGTCCAAACAAATGCTGAAACAGCTGAAGAAAAAGCCTTTCATTGGATCGGTATAAGAAAAGCAGATGTGTTTTTTTATCTGCTTTTTTATTATGTGCCGATATTGGAATAATAAACATAACTGGGCATATATTTAGTTTCGTGTGTCATTTTTACTAATCAGGGGGTAGTTTCAGTGAACATGAGCTTGTCGGTTTCCAGGTGGACAGTGGCAGTATGTACCGTTTTCACTCTTGCCTTCTTTTGGCTATTCGGGCCAGTCAATCAGGCATCAGCTACGATTAATTATGGGGAAGAAGCAGCTGCAAAGGCGGAGCTGCTCATCGGTGCTCCTTATAAGTATGGAGGCATCTCCCCGAAAGGGTTTGATGCTGGGGGATTTACGCAATATGTATATAAAGAAGCAGCCACCCAAATGAACATCCCAAGAACGAGCGCTGCACAATATCAAAAGGGGAAAGCTGTCAAACAAAAGGATTTGCAATTCGGCGACCTCGTGTTTTATGCAACAGGAAAAAAGGGGAAAGTATCCTTTGTTGCTATTTATACCGGCAAGGGCACATTTGTAGGAGCCACGTCAAAAGGGGTCAAAAAAGTGAAGATGAGCAGTCATTATTGGAAGGAACGTTATATTGGGGCTAAGCGGCTGATTAAATAGGGCTGTCGGCGGATATACGCTAAATAGTATCCAGCAAAAATCAAGCCAGCGCATTCTGGCTTGATTTTTGTAATTAAAATCCGTCTTCTATTGCGGCAAACGGGATGCTGAGCCTGTTCTCAACCGTTCGCAATCGCTGGTTTAATCGATTGAGCCGTCTTGTGTGGCGCTCATCATTTTGGTTCAAACGGTTAATTTCCCGATTTAGGCGATTGATCTCCTGGTTGATTCGGGTGATTTCCCTGCTCAATCGTGTTAATTCCCTCACTTGCCGTTCGTTTTCCCGTTCTAGCACTTCTACTCTTCTTTCCAGCGCGGAAGGCTGTCGGCTTCCTCCATACTCTTCTTGAGGTGAAACGTAAGAGTAGCCAGCATACGGATCAGCAGACTGCTGGACAAGCCCCGGGTAGTAATAATATGGATTCATAGCATTCCATCTCCTTTTCTCACAAGGTCAATCTACCTATACAATATGCATGGGGAGACCATATGGCAGGGCGGAAGCCTAGAAGATACAATTTCCGAAAAAGTTTAAAACCCTTGTCCTGCTTTTTCAAACGTCTGCATATAAATGTAAAAAGAACGGCGTTATTGGAGGAGTATATGTTTACCTTTATTGAAAAAGCGGTACTGGGCATGGCAGTGTTGAGAATCTTATCTGGCGGAATTGAAATGATGGCTGCTTTTTTAATGTTAAAATTCAATGATATAGAAAAGGCGTTGATTCTCAATAGCTCCCTTGCCTTAGTCGGTCCCATTATTTTAATTGCAACGACATCGATCGGCTTGTTAGGACTGACAGACAAAATCTCTTTTCAAGCGATATTTTGGGTGTTTCTAGGGGTAGGTTGCATCCTTTATGGGGTCAAAAGCGGCTAAATGAAAAGCCGGCGAACTGATTGGATCTTTATGCATGTTTGAAAAAACAGTCTCGCACAGGGACTGTTTTTGTTTTCCGGTTTTCAAGCAGGTAAGGTAATATATAGGTGACTGAACGGATGGAAAGAAGAGAATAAATATGCGTTTGGCAATACTCATTGGGAAAAGGCGGGGGTGACTTAGTTGTCTATAAAAGGACTGAATCATTTTTTATTTTCGGTTTCTGACCTTGATGCGTCTATCAGGTTTTATCAGGAAGTATTCGGGGCTAAGTTGTTAGTAAAGGGCAGGAGTACAGCTTACTTTGACTTAAATGGAATATGGCTTGCGCTAAATGTCGAGCACGATATCCCCCGAAATGAAATAAGGCAATCTTATACGCATATTGCTTTTTCTATTGAGGAAGGGCAGTATGACGAGACGTATGACAAGCTGGAGAAATTGAATGTCCATATTTTATCAGGACGTCCCAGAAGCGAAAGGGATAAGAAATCCATTTACTTCACCGACCCGGACGGCCACAAATTCGAATTTCATACAGGCACCTTGCAGGAAAGATTAGATTACTATCGGCAAGAAAAAAAGCATATGGAGTTTTATGATTAACTATTATGCAGATTGACATGCTAAAGAGCTTCTTTCGAAGCTCTTTAGCAATGGCCATGAAACTATAACACACGCCCAGTCATCGCCCATACGGAGAGAGCGGTTTCATTTGAGTGGTTGAAGAACCTGTGGGGAACCGTGCTCTTAAAGCGGATAGAGTCGCCTTCATTTAAAATATACTCTTTATCCCCTAAGACGACAGTCATTTGTCCTTTTAAAACAAGCCCGCATTCCTCTCCTGAATGCTCCACAAGCTGTTCGCTTTCTTTACCCGGCTCCAAATGAATCATAATCATTTCGATCGTACCCTCTGTAATAGGGGTTAACAATTCATACTTGGAAGGGGATTGGGGAAACGTAAGCGTTTTTCGCTCTTCTTTTCGAATAATATAGGTAGATTGCTCATCGTTTTCAAGGAGTGATGAGATTGATACATCTAAGCCTTTGCATAGTTTGTAAAGGGTTGTCAAAGTCGGATCAGTCGTTCGGCGTTCAATTTGGCTAATCATGCTGACACTTACACCGGATTTTTCGGCTAGTGCTTTTAAAGACAGATTTTGAGCGGTTCGTAGGTCGCGAATTTTTGTCCCGTCAAACATAGCATCTCCCTCAATTAGATTATTTGTATGCTTGTATTATACAGCAAACCCGGCATTCATTAAGCCTGCCGGGCGGATGTTACTTATATTATACTCGAAAACCAGAAACCTAACAGGGTGCCAATGTAGTTGCCGATAATGTAGCCGAGTGTGCCGACAACCAGGATGGGTCCGACTAGGTCTTTCCAGCCTTTGGCGATAGCGAGTGCAGCTGCGGTTGTTGGCCCGCCAATATTAGCGTTGCTTGCCAGAATGATATCTTCAAGGTTTGTCTTTAATAACTTTCCTGCAGTTAAAGAAATGATCATGTTGATCATGACAACGATAAATGTAAACAGCAGGAGCAGCGGTGCATTTGTTAGAATCAGAGGGATCGATGCCGGAATTCCAATGACAACAAAGAATAAATAAATTAAGTAGGTGCCGATTTCCTGGCTGCCATTGATGCTGTCAAAGTATTTAGGAAACAGGCCCAGAAGAATGAACGTAATCGTTGTCAGCATTAAATATTTGTCGCCTAAAAGGCCGTTGAGCAAATTCATTAGCACAGACGCATTTTCGCCGGAAGGGATAGCTGTATCTAAAAACCCGGCGATTTTAAATGAAATAATGACGAGCAAAAAGGCTGTTCCGACAGAAAGAGCAATATCTTTTAAAGAAATATCTTTTCGTTTCCAGAAGCTTTCAGCCAGTGTGGTGCCATCGCCATCAGAGTTTCCGCTTTCCACCTCAAGAATGTGGGGAATGCTGTAGCGCTTTCTAAAAAATGAGAGTGTAGGAATGATCATCAGGACAATAAAATAGATGGCCATCATTAAGTTATCGGCTACTACTGTAGCAGAAACTAATTCGCCTGGTGTTTCAAATTTTGCCGCCATTGCCGCGAAATTGACGCCGCCGCCAATATAAGTGGCGCTAATCATGGCGCCGATCTTATCAAGGTAAGGAATGTGATCTTTTAACAAAAAGAAGCTGACGATTGTGCCGGCAACTGTTCCGATAGAGCTTAATAGAAAAATAATAAGCAGTTTTCCGCTTTCTTTCCATATCTTTTTTAGATTGACATGAAAAAGAAGCAATGGGATAGCTAAGGGAACAATGGTCCCCCATACGGCATCATAAACGGGTGATTCGGTTGGAATAATGCCTGTGTTTGATAGAATAATAGCCCCGATTAGCGCCAGAATGGCGCCGGAAACTTTAGAGGCCCATTTGTAGCGCTGCTCCAAATAAATGCTAGCTGAAGCCCACACAATAATAATTCCCCATAACGTTAACGTATCATCTGCTTGGATAAGTGTGTGTTCCAATGATATGCCCCCCTTTGAATAAATGGTTTTGAATATATTGATTAGCATTATGGAAGCTAATTGCTTCTAATTCTTCTTTTGAAAAGCCTCTTGCGCTCATTTTTTTAAGCAGGCAAGGGATCTTTGACGTATCTTCTAATCCTTTAGTATAGACGGCGAAATCAGAACCTACATCATACGCGTGCAGATAGTCAATAAAATCAAACCCAAATGCCAGATGCTCCGGACCAACTAGTTCAGCAATATAGACAGCATGGTCAATAAAACGGTCAATTGTTGGGCTTTCGGCATGGACAAATTCTCCATAGGCATTCAGTCCGATAATTCCTCCTCTGCGGGCGATCGCTTTGATTTGATCGTCGGTTATATTCCGCTCGTGGTCACATAGCGATTTGGCATTGCTGTGGGAAGCCATAAGCGGAAGGGAGCTTGTGTGATACATATCCCAAAAACTCGTTTCGCTTAAGTGGGAAACATCAAGCAGCCAGTTTTTTCTGTTGGCTGTTCGGACAGCGACTTTTCCATAATCCGTCAGACCTTTTCGTTCTGTTGAAGAGCCTGCTCCTGTACCCGCAGCTAAAAAGTTATGCTCATTCCAAGCAAAAATAGCATGCATCATCTGCTTTTCACTAAGAGAGGCGAAGGCATTTTCTATTTTCGACAGAGTTGTGTCCCCGTTCCATTGTTCCATGAAGGTAAGTCCTTCTATTCCTAAATAAATTTGAATTTGTTCTGTGCCTGGCTGGGCTCCGTTCTGCTGAGAAGGATGACAAATACAGGCATGTTGCGAGGTTTGTAAATCTTCCATTACATATGTAAGCAGCTGCTGAAATCTTTCATATGGCTGCTTAGAGAAGGCGGGTTCTACCCAAAAGACGCAAATCGCTGCTGTAATGCCGCCTGCTTTCAACTTAGGATAATGAATGCGGTCAAAGACATTCGTCTCGCCGCGGCTTCGTCTCCAGGCAATGTCTGTAAATAGATCGGAGTGCAAATCAAAAACTTTCAAAGCGAATCCTCCTGATGATTATGTTATATTATAATTTATTTAATATATTATAACTGAATTTTCTCAAAGTAAAAACTATTCGAGGAATTTAGGGGAATAAAATTCGATCAAACTTAATTAACAATGTGCTAAATTCAAATACAATAAGCGAATCTGCTCTTCAACAAGCCGAAAAACAGATTCGCTTCTTCAATTTTACAAAGGGTCACTAGAGGCTGTATCTGTGTAAAGAGCGATCAAAACGATCGCTCTTTCCTCGCCGATATTTTTGACGAAATGGGGGGCGCAGGCATTCCAGCTAAATGAATCTCCTTCTTCTAATACAAAAGAATCTTCCCCTTGTTCTGCGAGAACCTTTCCCTTTAGAACGAGATGACACTCCTTTCCTTCATGAACATGAGGCTCTTCTCCTGTGGCAGTTCCAGGCGGAAACTCTACACGCTGGAGTGTTAATCCGTCTTTTGATATTAAGTGTTCCACTTTGATCTTTTCTTTTGTGTGGGTAGTATAGCGGCGCTCATCTTTTCTTACGACCTGCATCCGTTCATCTTTCTTCAGCAGCAGATACGGCAAAGGGACATTCAAAAAATTGGCGACTGTTTGCAATGTAGAAATAGATGGCGATGTATGATTATTTTCCATATTGCTGATAAATCCCTTCGAAAGGCCCGTGCCTTCGCTCATTTGGGCAATAGTGATTTTCTTTCGATTTCTGATCGCTCGAATGGCTGAACCGATATCCATGAAATTCTACCTCCGTTGTTTTCTGATAAGAAACTTAATTCTATATTAACAAAAAAACTGTTGACCATCCACGAGTTATTTTGTTATCTTATAAGAAACAAATATTCACATTAGGAATAAACGAGGAGGGGAAGGCTAATGATGCCAGCTTTTTTTATCGCCCATGGCGCACCGCTTTTAGCTATTGAAACGAATGAATATACACAGTTTTTACAGAGACTGGGCCAAACGTTGCCGCGCCCGAAAGCGATTATTTTATTTTCAGCGCATTGGGAGTCAACTGTACAAAAAATAAGCGATGTAAAGCAATATCGGACAATATATGATTTCGGCGGTTTTCCGGAGGCTTTGTACCAAATTGAGTATCCAGCCCAAGGGGATCATCAAACGGTAAAAGAAATTCAGGAAGCATTTGAGGAGCAGCATGTCTCTTATGAAATAGAAAAAAACAGAGGATTAGACCATGGAGCCTGGGTCGTGCTGCGCCTGCTTTATCCAGATGCCGATATTCCGGTCATTGCGATGTCGGTGAATCCGCATCTGGCACCAGAAGAGCAGTATAAGATCGGCCAGTCTTTATCCAAGCTCAGAGAAAAAGGCCTATTGATTATCGGAAGCGGGGGAACGGTGCACAATTTAGGTGCTGTGAAAATGGCCGGGAATGATGGGAATATCGATGAATGGGCCCTGCGTTTTGATGAGTGGCTCGCCCGCTGCTTGACGAATTGGGATGTAGAATCACTTTTTCATTACAGCAGGCTGGCGCCGGCCGCAGATCTAGCGGTGCCGCCGTACGGAAAAGAGCATTTTATTCCGATCTTTTACGCGATGGGGGCGGCAGATAATGAACCGAAAGCCCAACTTATGCATCGCAGTTATCGATATGGAAATTTAAGTCACAGCGTATGGCAATTTGGATAAGAAATTTGATTAGGAGGAAGAAAAAATGAATAGAAAATATGAATGGAGCGCACTTATATTGCGTGTAGTATTAGGGGTTTCTTTTTTTGTGCATGGACTGGCAAAATTCCAAGGAGGTCTGGAGAATAGTGCCGGATGGTTTGACAGCATTGGATTGCCTGGATTTTTAGCTTACGGAGTCGCCTTTTTAGAGGCGGCTGGAGGCATCGCTTTAGTGATCGGTTTAGGCACTAAAGTCCTTTCGGCTCTTTTCGCTTTGCTGATGATAGGGGCCATGGTGAAGGTAAAATTGGCGGCCGGCTTTTTAGGAGATGGCCAGTCGGCCGGATATGAGTTAGATCTCGCGTTTCTGGCTATGGCCGTGTCTCTTGTTTTAACAGGAAGCAAGCTGTATTCAGTGGATAGCCTTCTTTTTGGAAGAAGCGGCTCTAACTAAGTTTCATAGCAAAGGTGAAAAGGGAGTGCAGATGCACTTCCTTTTTTTGTGCGTTAACAACTAATCAGCCGAATCATTGAGGAGAAAATTCCTTAAAAACTGCACAAATTTTTGTTATTTATTCAGTATGATAGAGATAGTAACTGGAAAAGCGGTGGTGTCAATGAACAAAATTACTTTGAAGTTGGGTCTCTGGTTCTTTTTTGTCATGTTGATGATTCAAGTCTGCCTGTTTTTTGTTTTGCATACCGGTCTCGTGGAAAGCAGGGTGGAAGAAGAGCTGGATGCTTTGCTTGCGAGGGGGAATAGTCATAGGGAAGTACTGGAGGATTCGTTTCACGCTGAAACGCTGCATCATATTGCTTTAATGGAATTGAAAGCTGATACCGAAGTGATTATTACAGATGACGCTCAAAAAATTCTGATCAGCTCTTCCAAAGTGGACGCAGGAGAGAAAAAGATTGTCTCGAAAAAGCTGAAGGATATTCCTCGCGGCGGCATGATTCTCGAAAGCCGCTGGAAAAACGAAAAATATATTTCTACCGTCAGCCCTTATACAGCCGGCGAAAATCAGAGCGGCTATGTGTATATGTTTAAAAGCACAGATCAAATCCAGCAGCTGATTTCGAAATTAAACCAGCACCTTCTATTTGCTGCTGCTGTCATGTTCATCTTATTAATTATAACGAATCTGTTTCTTTCAAAGGCTTTAACAACTCCCCTTATTCAAATGAAGCAAGCGACAGAAAAGCTGAGCAAAGGTGATTTTTCGGTTCAGCTGCCGGACAGGGGGGACGATGAATTGGGAGAGCTGTCACGATCTATCACGATTCTTGCTCAAGACTTAAAGCGTTTAAAAGAGCAAAGAAATGAGTTTTTATCCAGCATTTCTCATGAATTGCGCACGCCTTTGACTTATATAAAGGGCTACGCAGACGTCGCGCGAAGAAAGAGCATAGAGGAAGCAGATCGGGAGCATTATCTTCAAATTATTTATGAAGAATCAGAGCGGCTATCTGCTATGATGAAGGATTTGTTCGACCTGGCTAAACTAGACCGCCATGCCTTTATTATCCAACGGACGAACATACACCTTTCTTCTTATTTAGCAACAGTGTATGAAAAAATGATGCCGGCTTTTCAAGAAAAAGAAATAAGGCTTGATATGAACTGTGACGAAACACTGTATGTCATGGTTGATCCTGTGAGGTTCGAACAAATTCTCTTTAATTTATTGGATAATGCGATTAAATACTCGGATCCGCATACGAAAACAAGTGTTATTGCCCAGCAGGAAAAGGGGGAAGTGTTCATCGCCATCCGAGATGAAGGGGCCGGTATCCCGCAGGAAGATCTTCCTTTTGTTTTTGATCGTTTTTACCGGGTGGACAAATCCCGCTCAAGACATTTAGGGGGGACGGGCCTAGGACTGTCGATTGTGAAAGAACTAGTGGAGGCGCATGGGGGCAGGATAGAGGTGAAAAGTGAAAGGAATAAAGGAACTGCATTTGTGATTTGGCTGAAGGAGGAAAAAGAGTGAAGACTATACTGCTTGTAGATGATGAAGTGCGGATGCTTGATTTGTTAAAGATCTATTTATCACCAAGCTATCATTGCGTCAAAGCAAGCTCAGGCAGAGAAGCGATTGCTCATATGAAACACAATGGAGCAGATTTAATTTTATTAGATATTATGATGCCTGAACTAGACGGATGGGAAACATGCCGGCGGATTAGAGAGTTTTCCGATGTGCCGATCATTATGCTGACGGCTAGAAATGAAAAAACAGATGTAGTAAAAGGATTGAAAACAGGGGCGGATGATTATATCACAAAACCATTTGATGAGGCAGAATTGCTTGCAAGAATTCAAACGATTCTCAGAAGGGTCAAAAGTGCACAGCAAGAGCAAATGGAATGCGACGGGCTGTTATGGGATGGAGAGGCTCATGAGCTTATCTACCAGGGGGAAACCATTCAGGTCACCCCAAAAGAATTTTCTTTGCTCGGGCTATTGCTCCGCAACCAGAATAAAGTATTTTCCCGGCCGAATTTGCTTGAAAGCATTTGGGGGGATGAAGCTTTGACCGAAGACCGAACCATTGATTCCCATGTCAGAAATATTCGCGAGAAGCTGCGGCAAGCAGGCTTTCCGATTGATCAATATCTTTCTACTGTTTGGGGAGTAGGCTACAAATGGATCAGCAAAAGTGAATAGCAGCCCGCGGACAGAAGTTTAGATTTTCCCGGTCCGCCTCCATATTTTCTGCAAAATTCCTTGCTATGATAGGGAATGAAGATAAAAGGAGGAGAGTTATATGCTGAAAAAAACATTGATTCTTTTAGTCGCTGCCCTTTTGTTCATATTAGGCGCTTGTTCAAACGACAAGGAGGAAAGCAAAAAGAGTCCGGAACCCAAAGAGCCAGCAGAACATATGGAGGAAATGGATCATGGGGAGATGGATCATTCCAGCTCAGGAGAAGTGCCGGAAGGATTAAAGGAACAAGATAGCCCAACGTATCCGGTTGGAAGTCAAGCCATTCTTGAAACGGAGCATATGCCTGGGATGAAAGGAGCAAAAGCAACCATCTCAGGAGCATATGATACGGTTGCTTATGTCGTCTCGTATACGCCAACAACTGGCGGAAAAAAGGTGGAAGACCATAAATGGGTGATCCAGGAGGAAATAAAAGAAGCCGGCAGCAATGTCCTGGAGCCTGGAACCAAAGTGACACTTGAAGCAGATCATATGCCTGGAATGAAAGGAGCCGAGGCGGAGATTGAATCGTCCGAAAAAACAACGGTTTACATGGTGGATTATGTATCAACAACAAATGGAGAAAAAGTAAAGAATCATAAATGGGTAACTGAAAGTGAACTGTCAGCCGTGAAATGATTTTTATAAAAGAAAGAGAAAGAACTTATCTAGATGGTAGATAAGTTCTTTTTTGAGGAAATAAATTCGAAATATATTGAATTTTAAATTCTGATATTTTAGAATCATAAACAAAGGGGGCAATTATATGAAAAATCTCTATTCTTCAGAGCCGACAGAAAATGTTTCACTGCAGGTCGAGTTTTCGCCTGTTTGGGAGGTTATTCTCGGCATTGCAGGCTATACGCATACCCGGCTTCGGCACACATTCGAATTAGATGAAACCTGGAAAGTACAACAGAAGTCTATGCCGTCAGCATTAACCAAGAATTTAAAAGCAATAGAACAAACTAATTTTTGGTACGGATTGATTATGCTCCAAAATCAGTTTTCTGCTTTATCTATTTCAGATTTTTTAGTATGTCTTTCAGAAATATCGACGACTCAGTTTTATGAGGTGCTCCTGCCTTACAGCAGCCGTCATGATGAGCCTCTGCGAAAAGCCGCGGCTGCACAATATGAAAACATGGGGTTATTTGAAGAGTATGCAGCGTGTTTCGAAGGGCACGATTACTTGGCGGCATATACTCGTCATCTCTCACAGTATTCCTTTCAGGAAATTGGCGAATTGTTTCGACAGGTATTGACGGGATGGCACGAATGGATGAGCCGGCAGGAAGAGTGGGACAAGTGGATGCAGGCATTGGCTTTTGAACAAAAACAATCTTGTTTATTGGACAAAGAAAAGCCCATTGAGGAAATGAAACGGATAACAGATGGCGTGAATTATATTCCTGAACCTTCCATCTGGACGATTAAATTCATTCCGCACGTTTCTTATCGTCCATGGATTTTGGAACAGCGCACGCCGGATACTAAACTTTTCTTTTACCCGTTAAAGGAGGAATCCTTGCTGGAGCCGGGTGTTCCGCCAAACGCATTGGTTCGCGGGCATAAGGCGCTTGGAGATGAACTTCGCTTGAAATTGCTTTACGAGTTATTCAAAGGGCCGTTGTCGCTTCAGGAAATGAGCAGGCAGTTTCACATATCGAAAACTACGCTTCATCATCAGCTTTCGATTTTGAAATCTGCAAAGTTTATTCGTGTGGAAAAGGGCATTTATTCAGCTAATTTATCGCAAGTAAGGGATTTTTCCGGACAGCTTGCGGATTATCTTGGAATGGATCGATGAAAAGGCAATCAGCTTCTTTTAAAGCCTTGTGGTTTGGGGAAATCATCTCGGAATTTGGCGGAGCGGCAGGAGGCATCATCAACGGTCTGTTGTTGTTTGAATTGACGGGTTCCAAAGAATGGATGGGTGTGCTTTGGCTTGTTTATTTTCTTCCTTCTTTAATGTTTCAAAGCATCAGTGCCCCTTTTCTGAATTATGTAAGGAAATCAAAGCTGCTTCGAACAATCCAATTGATTCGGGCTGGCGCTTATCTTCTTCCGTTAACCGCTTCCTTCATCGGCACAGAAACAGGAGTTGTTTTAGCATTAATCGTGTTGCAAGGCTTGTTAGGGATCATGCAGCCGATTTATGCCAGCTTGTCTTTTTCGCTTCTTCCTGACATTTGTCAGGAAAAGGAGCTAACAGAAGCAAACGCCTTGTTAGATGGAGCGATTCGCCTGATGAGCTTTCTTGCCCCAGGAGCTACTGCCTTGCTTTTGCTTGTCAGTCCTGCTCATTTTATATATGGATTGTCTGCGGCGATGTACCTTATTAGTTTTTTTGCCCTTTCACGTATGTCAGAGACACATGAACAGGAAGCCGTTATTTGGACAAGAGAGTTTTGGTGGTCAGAAATGAAGGAGGGGTACCGGTCGTTTTTTCAATACCCGCGCCTTTTGCGTCTTTCTGTTCTTTCCTCTGCGGTGCAGTTTGCAGTCGGTGCTGCCATGGTCTTGGCTGTTCCTTTTATTCGGGAGGAATTGAATGGCCAGCCTTGGGAATATGCCATCTTTTCTGGAGCATTTCCAGTCGGTTATGCCATTGGTTCGCTCCTGCTCACAAAACTGAAAAAGACCGATTGGATGATGTACCTCGGCTTAACCGGGGGAGGACTTTCATTTGTGCTTCTGGCTTTTGCCCCTTCAACTTTTGCTGCCTCGATATGTGAACTGCTTGGAGGAGTATTGTTTCCTTTCTTTAACGCTCAAAGTGCGGCCATTTTTCAGCAGGAGGCGCCTAGAGACCGCTTGGCTCAATTAAGTGCTGTGCGGCTGCTTTTTTTGCGGGCGGCTATGCCCTTGGGAATACTGTTTGCCTCCTCCTCATTTTTCGGTTTGCCTATACGCCAAGTGTATGTAGCCGTTGGCCTAGTCATCGTCTTGCCGGGATTGTTTTATGTCGTTCTTTCACTTTTACATACTCGCAAAAGCTTACCCAAAAATTCAGGCAGGGAAATAAATTAGCTGGCTTTTTTTGTGATAATGGCGGGCACCCTGCATTCTGGCTCGGAATCTTTTTGAAAAATCTGCTTGAATCATATCAAGAAAATATTTACAATAAAACAAGAGGGGAATATATGTTCTTTTCAGGAGGGAGGCCGTTGTTCATGACAACTGTTCGAAAAGAGATCATCACATTAGAGCTCTACAAACCGGAATATAGTGAAAAGTTGGAATATTACCATTTATCAAAAGAGCAGAAAAAGTATACGGCGTTGCCATCGGAGGCGTTATTAGCATGCGAACGAGACAAAGAGCGTTATCCTGTTGTCATTCTTTACAATCAAACGCCCGCTGGCTTCTTTGTCCTTCATGAAGGGAAAGGTGTAGAGCCGTACAGTGAGAATACACATGCCGTTCTTTTAAGAGCCTACTCGATTCATGAACATTTACAAGGCAGAGGGATAGCCAAAACATCCATCAAACTGCTTCCTTTATTTGTAAAAGAAAATTTTCCAGATAAAAATGAAATTATCTTGGCCGTGAACCATTTAAACAAAGCAGCGCAGCACGTCTACCAAACGGGGGGATTTAAGGATCACGGAGTCCGTTCTATGGGAATGAACGGGGAGCAATTTATTTTTCAAATGAAGTTATAAAATGATAGAAGGGCTTGCTTTTTCAATCTTTATGACAGGTGAGTACGATGGATCATGAATAAATATTTTTATTTTTTATGGTGCAGTATTTCTTTTGGCAAGCTTGCTTTTTCTCTTTACACGATGACGCTCACGGTGAGCCTGTTTTTGTTGACGGACTCGGCCATTCTGGCTGCGTTTATTATGCTGGCTCATGCTGCCGGCAAGCTTGCCAGCACCTTTGTTTTTCCATTGGCCGCCGAGAAGTTTCCGCTGGAGAAGCTGTTGGCCTCATCCTTACTCCTTCAGTCTATCTTGTCCATAATCGTTTTTGGGATTATCCAGACAATGGGAACAGAGCCATTCCCGGCTTTATTGGAGATCTATTTATTCATTAGCATTACCGGCTTTGCTGATGGCTTTGCTGCTCCTTGCCGGCTTGCACTGATTCCTGAAATGGTCGCGGATGGGCAAATAGGAAAGGCGAATAGCCTGATTACTGCTGCAGATCAGTCATTTGCGCTGCTTGGCTGGTCTTTGGGCGCGGCAGCTGTTAGCTATTATGGAAGTGCACCGGTGTTAACAGCCAGCATCGTTCTTTTTTGCTTATCATTCGTTTGTTCCTTGCAGTTCAAAACCAAGAGAATGACAAAAACACAGAAGCGGCCGAAAACCGAAGTCATAAAAGAAGGATGGTCGTTTCTGTTTACTGCTGCCAAACAGATGAGAACCATTACGATGATGGATCTGCTAGAAGGAGTTGCTTCAGGCATTTGGATTGGCGCCATTTCATTAGCTTTTGTGAGTGAGGTGTTAGATGAGGGAGAGGAATGGTGGGGCTATATTAATACGGCCTACTATGCCGGCAGCATAGCTGGGGGCGTTTGGATGGCAGCCTATGCCGGAAAAATGGAAAAACACTTAATTCGAGGCATCCTGATTGGTTCTTTTGCGATCAGTCTTCTGGTGCTGATCTATGCAATGAATGCAACCCCTTGGTTAGCTCTTGCTTTAGTGGTTTTCATGGGACCTTTTTATCAGTTAAGGGATATATGCCAGCAAACATATATACAAAAAGTAGTCCCGCGGGACAGGTTATCTAAACTGTACGCTGCCAAAGATAACCTGTACTACTTGACCTTTGCTATTTCCGTATGTCTGACGGGCTTGATTGCAGACACACTCGGAGTCGTTTATGTCTATTATTTCGCCTTTTTTCTTTATTTTATTTCTTTCACTTTTGCTGTGCGTGCGTTTAAAAAGGAAAGAGTGCTTACTGCAAAGAAGGGTGTCAAGTGTTGAAACGGGCAGTTGATGCCCTCGGGAAAACACTTAATATTTAAAGGAGAGAACCAATGGATACATCGGGAACGAAAGAGCTTCCAATAACAGGGCTTCATGAGCGGGATATCCCGGGGCTGATTGCACTGTCAAAGTCGGTCGGCTGGGATTATCATACAGAAGAACTCAAAACTATTTTGTCATCGGGTGTAGTAATGGGGCACAAGAATGAAAAGGGAGAAGTGGTCTCCAGTGCAGCAATTATCCCTTATGATACAGCATCAGCTTCGCTCGGCATGGTGATTGTGAATGATCAATACAGAGGGCAGGGGCTTGGAAAAAAGGCTGTTCAGTCATGTATCGATCAAGTGCCGGCGGATACGGCGATTATGCTCATTGCTACACCGGAGGGACAGCCTTTATATGAGAAACTAGGGTTTAAAGAAGTGGGGCATGTCCACAAAATGATTGGCCGTTATTCTAGGTGTTTTAATCCATCTTTTCGGGACTCTTATCAGTTGGACAGCTTGACAGGGAACGAGATCGATCGCATTGCGGCGATTGATCAATCTGCTTTTGGGGAGGCAAGAAAGAGGTTTCTTGTGAACAGAATAGAGCAATCTCACGAAGCTGCAGTCTTAAAAGATTCCGCAGGCCAAATCGTCGGCTACGGCCTTTCTGTACTAGGTCCCGTTTATTTAACATTGGGTCCTATTGTCGCTCCTGATGACAGATCTGCGCTTGATCTAGTTGATCAGTTAGCGCGCAGCCATAAAGGAGAGCTGAGAATGGACATCCCGGCAGATAATCAGACATTTATTGAATTATTAAAGGGGGCAGGATTTGAAGAGGTCAGCAAACCGCCGGTGATGATCCTTCATGCGAATTCCTTGCCGGAGAGAAATGCGCATCTCTATGGGATTGCGGCGCAAATTTTCGGATAGGAGATTTAACAGACCATTTTTTTAACAGATCAATTGAAAATTTTTCGAACCCGATGTTTTCGTCATAGGCTTCTAAGCTTTCTGTACAAAGTAATGGCGGAATGGTTTTATATCGTTTAACAAAAACGATATAAATATGTACACGATTGTGTGAGAAAATATCATTCAACCGAAAAGAACCTGTGCTGTTGTACAGGTTCTTTTCGGCGTTAAGGGGAAAGAAATTTATTTTCTCGGGTCCACATAGTCCGGATAATCGGTAATAATAGCATCAACGTCCATATCTAATAGAAAATCAGCCGCTTCTTGGCTGCGCACAGTCCATGAAGAAATTTTCATTCCCAAGCTATGGACTTGCCCTACCATCTCCTTTGTGACAATTCCGTAGCTTGGATTAAAGTAATCCGCATAGGCGGAAAACGCTTTTAAAGACTGTTCAGTTGCCTGGGCTTTAGAGGAGGTCAGCACACCAATAGGAACCTTTGGAAGAAGAGCATCCGTTTTTTTCATAGATTCAAAATTAAAGGATTGAATAATGATTTTTTCATTTTGCGGACGATCAAGATGGCGTTCTTTTAATTCTTTTGCCACATTTTCCTCTATGCCAGGATATAACTCTGGTGCTTTTAATTCAATTAAAATGCCTATTTTCCCATGATAACGGTCTAACACTTCATCAAAAGAAGGGATTTTTTCTCCTTTAAATTGTTCGCCTTTGAAGCTGCCGGCATCTAAGGCGCGCAGTTGTTCAAACGTCAAATCCTTTACTTTGCCAGTGCCGTCTGTTGTTCTGTCCACTGTTGTGTCATGGATGACAACTAATTCATTGTCTTTGCTTTGCTGGACATCAATTTCAATATAATCCGCTTTCATGTCTACCGCCTTATCAAAAGCGGCAAGGGTATTCTCCGGCGCATAACCGGAGGCGCCGCGATGGGCAACATTGTCCACCTGCTTGCGTTCTCCGTTTGTACCAGCGGCAAAAGCCTGCTGAAACGGACTGAGCATTAAAGTGAAAGCCAATCCTGCTCCTAACCATACATTCTTTTTCATGTCTTCATCTCCTATGTACAGATATTTGATACGAGATTAATGGTAGCGGAGGAATGTTTAGCCAAAATTAAGAAGATGTAAAAAGCATTCAACTTTTGGCGAAATTTGCTGAAACAATCTTTACATTGAAAGAAGACTTATGTGCAAAATTCAAATAAATAAAAAGCAAAACAGCCTCTAAGAACCATTAAAAGACGCTCAAACTATTTTTATTTTTTTGTTGTTTATACTTCATAAAAAAAGAGAACTATCATAAGAGAAGCTTAAATCGGTGTTTAATACCATTCGAAGAGAATAAAAACAAGCCATTGTTTTCAAAATAATACGGAGGTGAGCCATTTGAATAGAGGAATTAGCATTGCATTAACAAGTATAGGAATTGCTCAAGCATTAAAAATACCACTTCATTACATGAAGAAAAAAGAGTGGAAGCCGGAACAATTTTTGGCGACAGGAGGGATGCCTAGCTCTCATTCTGCCGGTGTCTCTTCACTGGCTACTTATATTGCCTTGAAAAAAGGAGTATCGACTATTGATTTTGCCTTATCCGTTGTTTTCGGACTGATTGTCATGTATGATGCACAAGGAATTCGCCGGCAAACAGGAGAGCTTACTTTAAAGGTAAACGATTTGGATGAATTAGTGGATAAAATTAAAGAAGATGATCCTGTAAAATATGAGGAAAAGGTGCCTGATCCGTTAAAAGAGGTGCTGGGCCATAAGCCGGGTGAGGTAATCGGAGGCGCATTGCTGGGAGCAGCAATCGGAACAGCCGGCTATCGTTTGTCCAAAAAATAACCTCCTTGTACATAGGGAGGATGCGTGAAAACAAATAGAAAAGGAGCCGCTTGCAGCAGCTCCTTTTCTTAATAGGGGAAACAAATGATCATTTTCTTGAACTTGAAACAGTTTCGCAATCACTTTGGCAGCTATCCTTCAAGGAACAAGCGGCGCATTTTCCTTCTTTGCTTTTCTTAATATAGCGAAAGAGAGTCCAGCCTGCATAACCAAAAATCAGAGCGCCGATCACAATATTGACTAACATAGGTGCATTCCTCCCAGGTGGTTAAAAGCCTAGCAGCTTGCCTCCTTGATAAATAATAAAAGACAAGCTGTATGCTAAGATTAATGCGTAAACGATCGAGAAATAAGTCCATTTAGCTGAACCGGTTTCTTTGCGGATCGTTCCGACTGTCGCAAGGCAAGGCACATACAAAAGAACAAAAACCATAAAAGTGAACGCAGACAGCGGCGTAAATTCTGTTGCCATCAGTCCCTGCAAAGAATCAACATCAGGAACGTGGTAAATGATATTCATGCTCGAGACGACGACTTCTTTTGCCAAAAATCCGGTAATGAGCGCTGCCCCAGCTTGCCAAGTGCCAAAGCCGAGCGGCGCAAGAAGCGGTGCAACCCATCCGCCAATGGCGGCAAGGAAACTGTTGTCCATATCTACATTCAAGCCCTGAGGACCCGCATACGTCAGCAGCCAGATAATGACGGAGCCGCCAAAGATAAACGTACCGGCTTTTTTAATAAATCCTTTGCCCTTATCCCATGTGCTGCGAAACAGCGCTTTTGATTGAGGCAGGCGATAAGGAGGAAGCTCGATAACAAACACAGACTGTTCCTCTTTTAAAATCGTCATGGAAAACAACTTAGCCAATAAAAGAGCCATCGCAATGCCTAATAAGTACAATGAAAAAACAACAATTGTCTGGTATTCCACAAAAAACGCGCCTACAAATAAAGCATAGACCGGCAGCCGAGCCGAACAAGACATTAAAGGCGTCAAAAGAATGGTCAATAATCGTTCTTTGGGCTGCTCAATCGTTCTGGCGGCCATAATTCCTGGCACATTGCAGCCAAAGCCGATAATCATCGGGATAAATACTTTCCCATTTAACCCGACCGATTCCATAATCTTATCCATCACTAAGGCCACCCGAGCCATATAGCCCGAATCCTCAAGAAGAGAGATGAAGAAAAATAAAATAAAAATTTGCGGCATAAATACCAGTACGCCGCCGACACCGGCAACAATTCCGTCAAGCACGAGTGACTGAATGAAAGAAGATGCCCCGGCTTTTCCTAGAACAAAAGCGAGCCAATCGGTGAGCGGGCCTGAGAAAAAAGCATCTAACAGATCGGAAAGCGGGGTGCCAAGCCAATCAAATGTTAGCTTAAATAACAAAAGCATACATAACAAAAAGATCGGCAGACCGAACACTTTATTTGTGACAATCGCATCAATCCGATCTGTTAAAGTGGCTGCCCCGGCTGTCTGCTGATCAACAGCTTGTTCAACAATCGCTTGAATGTATGTCCGTCTGACTCTGTATATCCGTTGAGATAAAGTATCTGCATTTTCTTCTTTCTGAACATTTGTCTTTGTCTCTTCATATATTTTTGTCAGCGCATCGTCGCCCATAAAGGAGGATAAATGCTCCCATACGTTTTTGTTTCCTTCAAAAAACTGCAAAGCCAGCCAGCGGGGAGGCAAATGTTCCGTCAGCTCTTGCGGCATGGCAGCAATTAATTGAGCAATTCCTTTTTCTAAAGCCACCCCATAATCCAAAACAAGCGGCGCTTGTTTTTTACTTTGCAAGCTGAAGAGCTGCTCATTTAACAGGTTGCACCCCTGGCCTGTTCTCGCCACAATCGGCACAACCGGCACCTGAAGCGCCGCTGAAAGCTTTTGCTCATTTATATAAATGCCGCGGCTTTTTGCCACATCCGTCATGTTTAATCCAAGAATAATCGGCTTTCCGAATTCAAGCAGCTGCAAAGTTAAAACTAAATTTCTTTCCAATTGGGAGGCGTCTACAATATTGACAATTCCATCAAACGAATCATGGAGAAAAAAGTTGGACACGACGCCTTCATCTTTCGATAACGGATTCAAGGTATAAATGCCTGGAAGATCAATAAGCTGTCCTGTTTTATTTTTCAGTGCTCCTACTTTCTTTTCAACGGTAACACCGCTCCAGTTCCCAACATATTCGTAGGACCCGGTTAAATTATTAAATAAAGAAGTTTTTCCGGTATTCGGATTACCAAGCAGAGCAATGTGCATCATACTCGTTTAATCTCTATCCGGGCAGCTTCTTGATGGCGGATTCCCAGGCATTGTCCGCAATAATCAAGCATGAAAGGGCCTTTAAACGGCATTCGTTGTTTTAACTGCACTTCGATTCCTTCCATAATACCGAAATCCAGCAATCTCCTTTTAACCATTTGATCTATGTTGGATAAATCTACAATCTTTGCTTTTTCTCCCCGACCTAATTCTGAAAGAACCACGTTAATTCCCTCCAGCCATCTATAAACAGATACTATGATCTGTGCGTTGGATAATGATTATTTTTCTCAATTATATCATTTTCCTTTCCTATGCAAAAACGAATTTATATATAAATAATGACTATTGTTTAAAATATGCCGGCCGGCTCGATCTAATCGGACAGAGGGATCTGACTTGTTAATACACCTCATAATTTTGTCCGGTTTGTGCGCCTTCGATGCTTTTCTGATAGGCAAGCGCTACACGCTGAACAGGCACAGCTTCAAAACCTGGGAAAAAGGCGCCGTATTTATCAAGTGATTCTTGAATAACATTTGGACTGACACTATTGATGCGGATTCCTCGCGGCAGTTCAATAGCGGCAGCTTTTACAAACGCTTTTACTCCGCCATTCGCCATTGCCGCAGAAGCACCTTGAAGAATCGGGTCGTCCATCATAATGCCAGTGGTTAAAGTGAAGCTGCCTCCGTCATTGACATAATCCATTCCTGCTAGCACTAAATGAATTTGCCCCTTGAGCTTGCTTTCAATGCCAATTCCATTTAACTCAGGCGTCAGCTCTGACAGGGGACCAAAATGCGCCTTTCCCGTTGCACTAACAACGGCATCTACCTTTCCGACTTTTTCATACATCGCTTGAATACTGTCAACAGAAGTAATATCAACAAAAACATCGCCGCTGCTGCGCCCGGCACAAATAACTTCATGGTGCTTCTCTAGTTTTCCCACTACAGCCCGGCCAATGGTGCCGCTCGCTCCAACAATAAGAATTCTCATCTTTTACGCTCCTTAACTAAATATAAAATAAGGTATATAGGACAGTATAAATCTTCTTTGGGAAACTTTGAAAGCAGTTTGCATGGACTTTTCCAGCTATGACAAGGAGCATTAAGATGCGCTATAATTAATTTGCTAATTATACACAAAAAAGGGAGTTTATGAGATAATATTGATCCCGTAAAACGGAAGGGTTGAGAAAATTGAACATTTCCCTGTCAGGAGAGAAGACAAAGATCGAGATTGAAGTGCTGGAGAGGAGTTATCCAGACAGCACAAATGACTGGGATAAAAATTGGATAACGTCTGTTGTACATATAACGATCCCGGGATATGTTGCACAATTTACTTGTGAGCTAAGGACAGATGAGTTGGCAGATTTCGCTGACGAATTAACAGCTATGCATGAAAATCTGGAAGGAACCGCCGCTTTTAAGCATATAGAAGGAGCGATTTGCATGAAAGGTACGATAGATAATTTGGGGAGAATTTTATGGGAGGCAGAGACATGCTATCCACCTGGAGATGGGGCCGTTCTCCAATTTGAATTCAACTCGGATCAATCTTATTTAACCAGCTCAATTAGGCAGCTGCATACTATTCTTTCGTCCTTTCCAGTCATAGAGGAGCTATAGCTGAGTGATTTCTCTAAAAAACTGTAAATAACAAGAGAAGGGAAGAAAATCAAATGAACAAAAGCATCTGGCAGACAGACAATGAGGGCCAACAGGAGCCGCTGACGGATGAGGCGGTGGCAAAAGCGGAGGAGATCCTTCAAGTCAAGCTTCCTGAAAGCTATATCGATATTTTAAGAGAACAAAATGGCGGGTACCTGCTGTATGACGCCTATCCAACAAGTGTGCCAACATCCTGGGCGGACGATCATATTCATGTAGATCATCTAAAAGGCATTGGAGAAGGCGGTATCTTGGAAACTGGATATTTAATAGAGGAATGGGGGCTTCCCAAACATATTGTCCTCATTTCAGGAGACGGCCATACGTGGATTGCGCTGGATTACAGAAAAACCAGCGAAAATCCGCCTGTTATTCTCATTGAGGATGACGGCGAGACAATCATCGAGTTAGCGCCTGATTTCCTTGTATTTCTTGAAGGGCTGTGCCAGTGGGAAGAAGAATAATGTTGGTTTTCATATAAGAAGCCAGCCGAGACGCTTATAAGCGTCTCGGCTGGCTAGTCGTTAAAGTAAACGCGCTTGTCTGGCTGCTTCAATACTGTTTCTCGCAAATTCAAATGGATCTCCAACATTTTCCCAGTGCATGTACATTAAGCGCGGTTGATCAAAGAGCCAATGATTGTGAACAGCTGTGACCTTGATGCCTCTTTCCCGTAAAGCTGTTAAAAACGGATTGATTTCTTCTTGAAGGATCACTGTTTCTCCGAGATTAAGCGTTTCGCCATTTCTGCTATTTTCAAAGGATAGGGCAAAAGGAAGGGCTAAAGGGGAGCGGGTGCGGCGGCCGAGAATCGTAGCTTCAATGTTTCGAAGACGCTGAACAACACAAGCGGGAGAGGTGGCAATCACTGTTCCTCCGATAATCGCTGCAAGTCTTTCACAAGCTGACATGTTACGTGACATCCTAAATATTCCTCCTTTCTTCTCTTATGCTATACTATATGCAGCAGTCAACAAGCTTGTCTGGACAAGTACACAAAAAACGAAGCTTTTTTTGTATTTTCATAGACACAAAACAGCCCTTCATACAGCAGGGCTGTTTTGTGCATTAAATCAAGCCGGTAAATAGATAAATAGCCGTTGCCCAAATAAACAGAGCCGAGCTTTTTTGAAAAACAGTCATTATACTTCCTGTCCCATCCAGCTTTGTCATCACTGCTCCAGCAAAAGTTAAACCAAAAAACCAAATCCACGAAACAGCAATACATGCCAGCGTAAAAAAGAGCTGCTCCGTTCCGCTGTATTTTAAAGCGCTCGTCCCGATCACACCGACCGTATCTAAAATGGCGTGGGGGTTCAACAAGGAAACCGTAGAAGCAAAGACCACTTGCTGGCGAATCGGCAAGGCATTGGTTGGTTCATTTGCTGCTGGCTTCGACCGCCAGATCACCCACCCCATGTACAGTAAAAATAAGATGCCGGCTGCCATTAGAGCAAAACGGAGCCATTCAAACTGCAAGACGATCACGGACAATCCGAAAACGGCTAACAAAATGAGCAATGTGTCACATAATGCAGCTGTAATAGTTGCCGGAAAAGCTCGAATAAGCCTGGGCTGTGTTGCTCCTTGTGAAAATATAAATACATTTTGCACACCTAACGGCAGAATAAGACCGAAGGCTAAAATGATGCCATGAATAATAGCTTCCATATCCCCAACTCCCTTTCCATCCTTATCTTACTATGCTACAACTAAAAGAAAACAACCAATTGGATGGTTTCTTATCCATCCAATTTAGGAGAGGATCGTATGAAGTGGAAACCAAACCACCAGTCCCATTTGACTGTCCGTGAACAAATTATCGACTGGATCAAAACTCATATTGAGCGGGGGGATTGGACAGTCGGAACAAAGCTGCCAACCCAGCGGCAGCTGGCCGCTCAATTTCATGTCAATCGGAGCACTGTCCAACTGGCGTTTGATGAATTAAGAGCGGACGGCTTAATTGAATCTAAGATGGGATCCGGCGTATTTGTAGCGAATAATTCATGGAACGTCCTATTGAACAAGTCACAGCCGAATTGGCAGCACCATATTGAATCAAGCCTTCATAAACCAAACTATCACACGATCCAGTTAATCAATGAATACGAACAAAAGGAAGAGGTCATCCGTCTAGGGACAGGCGAACTTGCGCCGGAATTACTCCCGACTCGACAAATTGAACAATCGCTGGCACAAATTAGCCTGGATTCAAAGGCAATCGGCTATTCATCACCTAAAGGCAGCGAAAAGCTTCGCGGAATCTTATGCCAGCATTTAAAAAAGCGGGGCATTTATACAACACCAGACAATATATTAATTGTTTCGGGTGCCCTGCAAGCCTTGCAATTAATCGCCGTCGGATTATTGGAAGAAGGATCGACCATCCTTCACGAACCGCCTTCATATTTAAACTCTGTACATCCTTTTCAATCGGCCGGCATGCGCATAGTATCGATATCAAGAAATCATCATTTAGCCGACAACCTGCGGGCACATAAAAGAAAAAGACAATCTTTATTCTACTGCATACCAACCTTGCACAATCCAACCGGCTACAATTGGCCGGCAGAAGAGAAGAAAACATTATACAACACATGCAGGGAGCTGCAAATTCCGATTATTGAAGATGATGTATATCATGAACTGTTATTTGAAAAACCGGCGCCTGCCATCAAATCATGGGACACTTCCGGGCAAGTATTATATATCGGCAGCATATCTAAAACCCTAAGTCCAGGGCTGCGGGTTGGCTGGGTTGTGGCGCCTTCACCTGTCATTGAACGGTTGGCAGATATTAAAATGCAAACAGATTACGGTTCCAGCGCATTTTCGCAAGAAATCGCCGCACACTGGATCTCGTCAGGATTATACGAAAAACATCTAATCGATCTTCGTGAACAGTTGAAAAGAAGAGCCCGATTTACAGAAGAATTATTAGAACAAACATTTAGGAACATGGCGACATGGAAAACATCTGAAGGCGGCTTTTACATCTGGCTCAAATTCCATCAGCCGGTTGTCAACAAAGCCTTATTCCTAAACTTGCTTCACCATAACGTTTTGATCAATCCAGGCTATATTTATGAGCCGAGTGATTTGCAGCATATCCGTCTTTCTTACGCCTATGCTTCACTGGAGGACTTAAAGCAAGGACTAAACATTTTGCGAAACCTGATTCAGCCAGGCGACAGAGAGGACAACCGGTTCTGAGAGACCATCGGTTTGAAAAACACAAGGGAGGGATTAGATGAATTCCCCACACATCAAAGTCATTGATTACCAACCGGAATATGCAGAACAGACAGTCAACATGTGGAGAGATAGCAAAGAAAAAGCCATCGGGCAAAAAGACATGCACAGCTTTGAAAACCATATTTACTTTTTAAATCACCTATTGCCTGAACAGCATCAGGTCGAATTAGCTTTGATCGATGAGCACGTAGTTGGCATGATTGCTTATAACACCAGGGAAATCAACCAACTGTATATCCACGTAAATTATCAAAAAATGGGCATTGGGCAACTATTGCTTAATAAAGCGAAGGCACAAGCGGACGGTCGTTTAACACTATATACATTTGAAATAAACGAAAATGCCCAACGGTTTTATGAAAAAAATGGGTTTAGAATCATAGCGAAGGGACATGAAAATGAAGAAAACCTGCCTGATATTCAATATGAATGGATAAAGAGGTAATGTTCGTCCAGCTATCCAAGCATATAAATAAAAGAAGTTTCTTCATTGCGATAATGATAGACAATAGCTAATCGAGAGATAGGCAGGATGCAGGGGATGTCGCCGTATCGTCAATAGCCTGGAGCCGCTTGATGTTCCCGCATTAAAGTGTTTTTTTATGTCTATCATTCTACAGTATGATCACCTGTAAACGCTTGAGTGAACCGATACAAAAATAACTATTACATTTTTTCGGAAAAGCAAGTAGAATGAAATAAGCTTGCTACAAGGAGAAGATATAATTGAAAAAGATGTTGATCTTGTTTTGTTTATCGCTTTCTTTACTATTCCCAAGCTTTGCATTCGCGGCAGAAACGCCCTCCTCAAAGCCAGAGTGGGAAGTAACGCCTGATGTGTACAATATTTTGCGGGAACGCGCAGGAATTTCTGTGTATACGCATACTCATAAGCCAGTTGATTTCAATAACATGAAATATGGCTTCAGCAAAATTTATGAGAAAACAGATAATTACATAATCGCTCGCCCGTACAATACAAAAGATTATATGATTATTTCAAAAGACGGTTTTTATGCTGCCTATACTTCAAAGGAAAAAGGGGCAGCCATTGATGCAGAAAACGGCTCGATGCTTTGGAGAACGCTGCGAAACCATGCTTTTGAAGATGTTTGGGACAAGGACAATCAATATGGCTATTTCCATTTTGGCCAGCCAAAAGCAACAGATTTGGTTGGGGATCTATGGATAAATGAAGATTTCTTAATACCACAAGGCACAACCATCTATGAATTTTCAATGACGGATTCTGAAGATTGGTATAAACAACTGCCTGTAGATATGCTGAAGATTGGTGAAACCAATGTATTTTCACAAAATGGGTTTGTGAACGGAATCCCGCTTGATGATGAAACAAGATGGCATATGAGAAGTGTTTTCTTTTTAACATCAGGAGGGACACCAGAGCTAAGCTACGATCCAAGAAGGCTGCATTGGAAGCTGGAAAACTGGCTATATCCTGCATTTCGTGATGTGCGGAAGGATCACTGGGCGCGCGGAAATATCACTTGGGCTTTCCGCACCGGGCTTATTCAGGGCTTTCAGAATGGACGTTTCCAACCCCTTTCTTTGCTGAAAGAGTCCGATTTAACTGTGATTGCGGCCAAATATTTTGGATTTAAACCAGGCGCAACGTACGGACATCGGGCACAGCAGTACTATGACTTCTTTAAACCGTATCACCTCCCATTGAAAGGGTACTCTACAGATGCTGGCAAAAACAGCACGGTCACACGCGGACAATTGGCACAGGTCATTGCCGCTTCTCAAGGTGCACCGTACGGGCCATATTCTGCTGTCGGATTTATGTACAAGCATCATCTTTCAGAGGGAAAAACAGGGGAAAAAACATTTGAAGACTATCATTTTAACGAACCGCTTACTCGCGCTCAAATTTCGGCATTCTTCCAACGCATGGAGGAAAAGGGAATGACTACGTTAAAGTGAAAATTGCCTGGACAGGTCAACATCAAGCAGTTAGAAGGAAGAGCTTTCCTTTTAGCTGCTTTTTTCTGTAAAGCATCAAGGAACGACAGGCTGCTTAAAACGTTCTCATCCAGGAGGATTTTTTTGTTTATAATGAAAAAAGCATGCAGGAGAGTATATAATATGCCTGAAGAACTATAACGATCAGATCAGATGAATAGAAAGTGACCGTTGGCGCAGGCTATTTGAAGGTTCCCTGATTTGACGCGGAATTTACAGGAGTTGGTGTGTTTGAAAAATTATGTACTGGCATACGAAATAGTGATGTTCTTTCTTGTCATTATTTCGATTTTCTTTGCATTTTCAAATGATAAGAAGCTTTTAATGTATGACCAGATTATTTGGCTTATTTTCGTTCTAGATTATACGATCCGCTTGCTGCGATCAAAAAATAAATGGCAGTACATCAAAAAGCATCCGCTAGAGTTCATCGCCATTATCCCGTTTGATGCTTTCTTCCGAACTGCCCGGTTTATCCGTTTTTTTCGGGTTGTACGCCTGTTGGGCATCGGTTCGCACTATTTGACGCCCATATATAAAATTTTCAAAACCAATGGGTTGGATAAATTATTTATTGTTGCTATTATCCTATTGTTTATCATTCCAATCCCTATTGTGATGGTAGAGCCGTCCATCCATTCCTATGCAGATGCCTTATGGTGGGCAATTGTAACAACCACAACGGTGGGGTATGGAGACATTTCGCCCTCTACTCCGCTTGGGCGGTTTCTAGCGGTTATCTTAATGTTTGTTGGGATAGGAATTATCGGGACATTTACTTCAGCCATTACAAGTTATTTCAGCAAGAGAAGCAAAGGCTCTCACGACAAACAAGTCTTTCGGGTCATCCAGGCAATAGAGGATACGGATGATTTATCAGTTGAAGATATCGAACTCATTCAAATGCATTTGAAAAGAAAGCAGCGGGAACAACAATAGAGAAGCTTCTTTCGTGAAGCGGGCAGCTTGTAGCAGCAGAGATGAAGGGCTTATAAAATAGCTCTTTTTTTATTTCCCACCTCCCTTTTTACATAAAAGTAAATATTTAACTCACCTTCACTTTCCATTATACTGGTCTAGAAGAGAGGCCGAAACAGCCTCGTTACATTGATAAGGGGGATATGATGAAGAGCTATCTTTCGGGCATCATACTGATTATGATGATCTGTTCTTTATTTGGCTGCCAGCAGTACACAGAGGATACAGCCGGCCAGAATAGGGAGGAGACTGACAAAGGCTTTGCTGAGCCAGAACCATCGGATTGGGTAAAATATAACAAACTGATCCTGCAGTATATGTATTACCGCACGCAGGCGGTGCAGCAGAATGACATTACTGTTTTGTGGAATAAGTACCCGGATTTAAAAGTAAATGATGATCCTCAAAAAGGGATAAACGTTGAGAAGGAGGAAGTAGAGTCGTTAAATAACGGCAGGAAGTGGATAGATGCCAATTACAGCATTGAAAGTCATGAACGGATGAAAGTTAAAACCGTCAATGAGGAAGAAGCAATTGTCCTTGTTCATGGCGGCATTAACTATATAAGCAATGACTTTGACGAAGCTGGAGGGGAAGTATTAATAGAAATCTCCCTAAAGCTCAAAAACAACCATTGGACCGTTGTGCAAACAGACGAATATACAGAGTTTGAATACAAGGAATGGATGCAGAAACAGGCAAAGTAAACAGCCGCTATCTGTGACAACTTAAAAAGAAACGCGGAAGAGCCGATTTTTTTATCATCAGCTAAAGATAAATACACGCCGCTTCTTTTGTGGTAATATATTACAGAAAGAGAAATATAACAGTAGACAAACAGACAATTCTAACTTTATACGTTGCTTTACTCGCCTTTTTTCTTTCTTGAGCTTCAATACATATTCCTTTCATTAACAGGAGGCTATCCGATGTAGAAAGATCCCTTACTCTTAAAAATCACAAAAAAATAAATAAGAGGTGAGGGATATCTATGTCTTCATACAAAAACGAAACATCCTTTCGTTTTCTTTGGGTTGGGCAAATGCTGGCGAACCTTGGGGATGTTTTATATACTGTCAGTTTACTAACGATGGTGTATAAGGTGACCCAGTCGGTTACTTTTATGTCTCTTGTGCCGTTTGTGATTACGATGACCGCGCTTGTAAGCGGAATCTTGGCGCCGATCGTCATTGATCAATATCCATTAAAGCCGATTTTGTTTTACTCCCAGCTTGGGAAAACGGTTTTGCTGTTGGTTTTATGCTTATTTTCTCTGCAGCTTGAACAAGAAATGATTTGGTGTTTGTACGTGCTGATTGCAGGCATTTCTTTTTTGGATGGATGGGCTTCGCCTGCACGAAATGCGCTCGTTCCTAATCTTGTAAAAGAGGAGAAGCTAATCAAAGCCAATAGTCTCTTAGCGATTTCCGACCAAATCACCCAGTTAATTGCCTGGCCGATCGGCAGCTTATTTTTCATTCTGTGGGGAGGCCCCGTTCTTCTTTGGTTCACTTGGAGCTTGTTTACTCTTTCTTCCCTGCTGATGTTCTTTATCAAGGATCAAACGATTCACAAACAGCGGGAAACAACCTCTAATAAATTAGCAGCAGTAAAAGAAGGCTGGCACCTTATCTGGAAGACGAAGCCATTACGGACGGTCAGCTTGATGAACGTATTGGAAACGTTGGCAAGCGGTGTATGGATTGCGGCTATTTTATTTATATATGTGGAGCAGGCGCTTCACAAAACAGAGGTTTGGTGGGGGATGATCAATGCGTCGTTCTTTGGCGGAATGCTCATCGGCGGAGTGCTCGTTTACCGTTATTCGCAAGCGTTAAAGAGCCGTTTGGGCCAGACGGTTATGTGGTCTTCGCTCTGCTTAACCGCCCTTACTTTGTTGTTCGGCATGACCTCTCTGGCCTGGTTCGCCTTGTTCGTATCTTTGCTCTATGGACTGCCGCAAATGGCGCGTGATGTCGCAGAAGTGACCCTTATCCAACAAAACGCAAGGGAAGGGCTGCTGGCGAAGGTGTATTCCGCAAGAGGCACATTAATTTATGGAGCTTTCGGCATTTCCTCGCTGTTATTGGGATTTATCACTGAACGTTACGGCGTCCGTATCACTTTTTTAATGGCGACCGCTCTTTTTCTCGCTTCTTTTTTGCTGGCTTTCGTTAACAGGCAGGAGCTTTTTGAACATGCTAAATCAAGCAAAGAATAACACACCGCATTCTCAAAGCCGATGAATCGGCGGATGTAAAGAGAGGAGAATCCAGACAATGACCGTTCCTTATTTTGCCCAGTGGGAATCCCGCGACTTAGTTTCAGCCTTTTTATCAGGAAAGCTGCACCCTTCGGACGATCCTTTATGGCATCTATCTGGTGCCTCCGATCCGGACGAATACGCAGAATGGAGTCCGCATATGTGCGGAATGGCCTGTTTGAAAATGCTTCTTGCCCAGCAAAGAAAACAAGTGATCCCCACCATTGCCCTTATGAAAGAATGCCGGGAATACGGCGGCTACGTTGTCAATGAAGATGGGGGGATTAAAGGATTAATTTATCGCCCCTTTGTCCAATTTATTGCGGATGTATTTGGGCTGCAGGCGGAGGTAAAGGAGCATACGCCGGTAGAAGATGTGTGCAGGTGGCTGGAGCAGGAGCATGTATTTATTGCTTCTGTTCATCCGAGCATACGAACCCCGGAGAAAATCCCTCCTCATCCGGGAGGGCACCTGGTGTACGTTTTTGGGCGGGACAAAGAGCGCCGGGAAGTCATCTTTCATAACCCTTCAGGAGATACGCGTGCCAGCCAGGAACAGGTTCGTCTAAACGAGGCAGTTTTTGCACGTTTTTATGCCCAGCGGGGGATTTTGATTCAATTAGGGTAGTTAGTAAACATCCATCAAAGAAGCTAACAGCACCTTTTACAAAAAAAGAGACAAGGAACATTCTTCCATTCGGCGTATATTCTGGTCTCTTTTTTGCTTATGTTATAAAGATCGTTCAACACCGTCAATGAATCTAACCGCCTGTTTTCATGCTAGACTAATTTTGTAAAGTAACGTTCTTGCGGAGGAGATATAATGAGTCATTATCAACAAGGGTATACATGCCGATGCTGTGGAAACTATCATAATGAACTTCCAATGAGCTATGGAAGACCAGTTCCTGACTATTGTTATGAAATACCATTAGAGGAACAAGAGGAAAGAATAGAGATGAACGAAGATCTCTGCATCATTGATGAGGAGTATTTTTTTGTTCGCGGATGCATTGAAATTCCTGTAGTAGATGGAGAAGGGCCATTTATTTGGGATGTTTGGGTATCATTAAGTGAAAACAGCTTTCAGCAACTATAGACCATTGGGAAGCAGAGGGAAGGGAGCAGAAGCTAGAACCGATGTTTGGCTGGTTATCCACTGTCCTTTCCTGTTATCCAGAAACCATCAATTTAAAAACAAGGGTCCATACTCGTCCTGTTGGATTCAGTCCTTCTATTGAATTAGAGCCAACTGAACATCCCTTAGCCGTAGAACAAAGAGAAGGCATAACAGTAGAGCGCATAAAACAAATAGCCGAAGAGTTATGCATGACGGAGTAAGCACGCTACATTTTGCCCAGTATGCTCTTGAGCGCGGCATAAGCCGCTTGTAATTAATGATATAGTTGTTTAAAAATCCTTCTCTCACTAAATGGGCAGGTTAGGTGACGAAGGAGAACCGATCCGCTTCATAGAATGATAATGATTACACACGTTTTAGAACTTGGAGGAAAAAATGAATTACAATGATTTAACCAAGCACTTTACTGAAGAGTTCAAGGAGTATAAGCCTTTATTGCAGGAACATATTGAGTTTAATGGGGAAGTTTTAAATCATGTATTCTTTGGTGAATGTGATGATTATTTTATTGAGTTAATTAGTGAAGAGCAGGATATAGACAAGATGAAAGATTTATTTCATTTCTTTGAGAGAATGGCAACTCAAGGTGATCAGGATGTTAAAGACTTATTAAGTGTTACGATTCTCGCACGGCTTGGCGACTCCAAGAAATTATTACAAACTGCATATAAATATATGGGGGCTGAAACAAGGAAAGCCTCAGATGAAATTGAAAAGTTTTGGGGCAGATATTGAATGATTGGGCGCCTTAGTTGAATAAGAATCCATCAACTTTATTATTCATTTTTTAATGCAAACATACTTATATGAAAGGCAGTAAGACTCCTCTCTTTTCAAACAAAATTCAATAAGAGTATTCAATATTGAGAGTAAGGGAAGCAGATCATTCTATTGAAGTAATCCGCCCTTTGGAAAATCTTACTTGGGACGCAGTATTCTTTCATACTTCTTCAGATACTTACATACTGATCAATAGACATGAAGTGAGCTTATTAAGTTCTGATTTAACAAAAGTGATAAACAGAATACAGTTACCCCTTTCCAGCAGGAATGGACTTCCTCCATATTATTGTCAAGCCACTTTATCGAACGATGGAAAACTGTTAGTTATTGCCTATAATGATTGGGTGGTTATTTTGAATAGCCCGCAATTAGAGGTGATGACCATAGAGAAGGTTCCTTCTGCATGCTTCGTGGAATTCAGCACGGCGGATCAATTTTTGCTTATAGGTACCTGGGAAAAAGGCTATATCCTTCAGAATAACTTAATAGATAATTAATGAACTCCAGAAAAGCTCAAAAAACAACCGCTTGACCCTCCCGCTGCGTAATAGCTTATCTTTTACGTATCTTACTTATGGAGGGAAGCACAATGGAATTTTATCCTATGCCTTTGTTTGTTAAACTGTCTGTCAGTCACATGGAGAACTCTCTTTCCTGGTATAAAGAGGTTCTTCATTTCAAATCGGTGTTTGAGTGGCCGGGAAAAGATGGACAGCCTATAATGGCCCACATCCGCGGAAGCAAGTATCAGGACATATTATTAGTATCCGCTCCAGAGCCGCATGATAAGGAAGCTAACGGGAAGGGAATCGTCTTAAACTTATCGGTGCAAGAGGTAGATGTATATTTCAAAAACGCCAGTCGGGCTCATGCTATCATTATAGAGGGGCCTGTTGACCGTCCTTGGAACGCCCGTGAGCTGATATTAAAAGATCCGGATGGATACCTAATCACCCTTTCAATGGGGATAAACAGAGAAAAGTCTTTCGATGATGTTATAGGTCAAATGCGAAATACATTTTAGGTTCTAAAAAAGAAGCTATCACAGTATGGAGGTGGCTTAGTGAATAAGTGGAAGCAAGAAATTCTCCAGCATCAATTAGGTTCGATAGCGTTTGTTCAGTCCTTGCACTCTCTAAGCGAAAAGGATTGGAGAGCTCCGATCAATGAAGGAAAATGGACGGCAGCGGAAATTATAGGCCACCTCACACCTTGGGATGAGTTTGTGCTGCAGAAGCGTTTGCCTTATTTGTCCTCAGAATGCGAATTTCCAGAAAGCCCGGACGTTCAAGCAATCAATGCACAATCAGCTTCTATGAGCAGGCAACAGCAACAACAAGAGACCATCAGCCGCTTTGTCTCTGTAAGAGAAGCCCTTTATCAAGCCATTGATGAATTGCCTGATGACGGCTGGGAAGTAAACTACACAATCGGAACCGCCAGTGTATCTTTGTACGAATACTTTAAAGGGCTGGCCGAACATGATCTGCATCACTTTGAGCAAATAAAACAGGTCTTGCCTTTAGTGAAGTAACAGGAGCTGCTTAGGCACATAGACTGTGTTCAGCGCTGGCCTCTTTTTTATGAATGGTGCCCTATCGGCTCACAGGGTATTTTTCATCAATTTCATTTAGAAACAGACGTTCCCATTAGAAAAATGCTATAATGAGGACAACAATAGCATAGGTTTTCTCAAGGGTGGCCGGCACACTCTCCCGGTAGGAGGGAGGTGATGCCATATGACAGTGTACGAATCATTAATGATTGCGCTTGCGTTTGCAAGTCTCATTGTGTCCGTTCTGTCGTTCCATAAAAAAGACTAAAACCGCCCTTGAGATTGGAGGCTCTGGGCGGTTTTAGCAAATGCCTATAAAGGTGCCGATCCCCAAAAGGGAACCTGCTATTGGATGACCGTTTTGATGTTCCCGCATCGAAACGGTCTTTTTTAAGGTACGTTACTCTATTCTCATTATACCCTATTGATAAAAATTTGAAAACATTGGATTACGGCTTCAGCTAATTTCAGACTGTCCGATCAGCCTTTATATGCTCTTCCATCGCTTTAATACACGTAAGCTGACGAAGCAGAATCATTGAAGAAGAATCTTTTAAAAAAGAAATGGGGGCCACTATACATGGAAATATATCTTGACAGATTACAGGCGGCAGATGCGGAAGCCTTATATCAATTTGAGCTTGAAAACAGAGCATTTTTTGAACAAATGGTGCCTGCTCGCGGAGAGGACTACTACATCCCTGAGATGTTTAACAAGAGACATGAGGCTTTACTTGAGGAACAAGCTCAGGGGGGTTCCTATTTCTACTTAATTAAAGGCAAAGATCATTCCATTTTAGGCAGAATCAATTTAGTAGATATTGATAAATCTCATACAGCCGCTCATGTCGGTTATAGGGTGGGGCAAAAACATACGGGAAAAGGGATTGCTAATCAAGCATTGAAATTATTAATAGAAACAGTAAAGGCGAAAGGCATAAAACAGATTCAAGCGAAAACAACAGCTAATAATATAGCTTCTCAAAAGGTTTTAGAAAAAAACGGATTTAAGAGAATAGCGACCGGCAGCGAAACGTTCGAAATGAATGGGCAGCAGTTACATTTCATTTATTATGCTTTGACTAGTTTGTCTGGTTAAACTAATGAGGCACTATACTGGAAAAAAGATGAAAAACCCTAAGCAAGCTACAGCTAAAAAGCATCATCAATCAAAGGAGAGGAATGCCAAGTGGCCTGGTATTTAGAAAATGTTTATGAGCGGAATAAGGAGTCTCCCTATACGTTTTACCTTCCTAGTTTGCATGTTTTGGAGAAGCTGAAGGCGGGAGATTTGGTTAAGTTAATTTTTGCGGCGGAAGAAGTGGCGGAAGACGGGTTTCATGCAGAAAGAATGTGGGTGGAGATTATCCAAATGAACGGGGAAACGTTCATTGGCAAGCTGGAAAATCAGCCTTGCCGTTTGCCCTTGGAGGCCGGCACGGAGATGTCATTCGGCGTGGAAAACATTTGCGATACCGAATATGAGGACCCCGCTGCATCCGACTGGGATATTTATTTTGACACAAAGGTAATTGTAAGCAGGGATGTCCTCGAAAAAGGCGAATTTAACTTTATGTTAAGAGACGATCCTGCGGAAGAGATGGATTCCGGCTGGTCCATCTTAAGCGGCTATGAAGAGGATGAATTTCTCAGCGATCCGGAAAACTTTCAAGTTCTTTCCATCGGCGTGATTTTAAATATAGATGATTCTATTTTAGTTTTTATTGAGGAGCCTCCGTTATGTGCTTATGAAAGAGATGATAGAGGAGACTTTTACCAGATTGAAGATTATAATTGGGATAGCTACTTAAGTAAATGAGGAATTTTCAAGCTGAAACAAGGGGAGAAGCAAATGAATATTGAACAAATTGAACTTTACATTCCGAATTATGAGGAAAGCTTGTCATTTTATAAACATGTCTTAGCATTTGATTGTGTCTCAGAAACCGCTGAAACGGCTCATTTCCAAGTTGGAAGCAGCCGTTTCACCTTACATAGAGATGAAGAACATGCCTATTATTATCATTTTGCTTTCAACATTCCGCCAAATCTTTTCTCATCGGCCAAGCAATGGATGGCGAAGAAGGTACCGTTGCTGACGGAGGACGGAGCGGATGAAATCTACTTTGATGGAGCAAAGGCTCATGCTTTTTATTTTGAAGATCCAGCTGGCAACATCGTTGAATACATTGCCAGAACAGAAACAACGCCTGAAGCGGCAGCTGACCAATTTGCTCCGTGCCATATAGCAGGAGTCAGCGAAATGGGCGTGCCAACCAATGAAACGAAAAAGCAGCTTGATGAACTGCTGGACTTGGCCATTCCCCCGCGCAATAACGAGCCGCTTTACTATGAAAAGTATCTAAACTTTATGGGGGAGTATGAAGATGGCAATTATCTTATTATCGGCCCTGTAGGAAGAAGGTGGATATTTTCCAATAAACCAGGCATCATCGCTCCAGTTATCGTTAAAACAGATAGAGGAACGATCCGGAACTTTTAATTATGAATCATTGATGATTTACTGTGGAGGCTTATATGAGATTTCTAGTGAAGTATAAAGACTTTAAGAATAAGGAGGCAAAAAGTGCCTCGCTGGACCTGCTTGATACTTTCTTAAATGAGCATCTGATCGGCAAGTTTCACGGAACTGCCTTTGAATGCATTCTCGTGCGATTCATTAACCATCCGCCCAAAACGAGAAAATTAAAACTAAAAACGCTATATAAAACAATGGCTGAAGTAGAAGTGGCTATGGACTTTACAGACAGCAGAAAATTAAACATGAAGGATTTCCAAACTGCGCTGCTCAAAGTGGAGGAAGCGATCAATAAGGTTCGCTCAATCGAAAGCCAACCACCTGCGGACTACCACAAAGAGCAGCTTCTTGATGACTATAAAGCGTCTTTAACATTTATCCCTAAGGATCTGAAAGAATTAAAGGCCTACGCCCAAAAGGAAAAAGAAATTACATTTCATAATCGGATCAAGAGGGCGGATTGCTTCATGTACAGTCGTTCCATAAATCCTCAGCCTTTAACTAAAAGGCTTATAGGTGTAAGGGTGGACGGTCCGCCAAACTGCCTGGCGCCCTTTGATTATATCTATTCAGAATTATTTAGCCATTTGCTTAGGAGAGCGGACATTAAACTGCCCGGCTATGATGAAATTTATGTGAGTATCGGTGAAACGCTCGAGGACGCAAAGCAAGAGATCGCAATAGATGAATGGTGTCAGTACACCTATTCCGCCATCGATTTAACTGACTATCACTTGAGGGATCAGGAGGGGAAGGCGCAGCTGGTATTTGACAGCATTTGCGATGGCTTAAGGCTAATAGCTGATTTTGACCACTTGGAAAAGGCAAAAATAGAAAAGGTTATCCACTTCATACAAGAAAAAGGCACAGATATCGATTTAGTGTACATGTTTAAACAGAATAAAAACTATTTAGCGGAGATTATTTACACTATTCCTAAGGATCATCTGACGAAAGCGGAATATAAGCTCCAATTAACAGATTTGCGTTCCAATCAATCAAAGGTGGTTCCTATCAATTTCATCAACACCTTTTGGGCACCGTACAGCTTTGGACAATTACTCATACAAAAGGAAGAGATCGTCATCAAGGGACGGAAAAGCATGAGGGCCGAAATCTCGCGGAAAGCGGACAAATTGCCGAATGAATACCGATTTAACATATCAGACATTATGAATCAGGATACGATCAGAAAATCACCGAGCCACCCTTGAATAAATCATTCAACTTGTTCACT
The DNA here is from genome assembly GCF_001591605.1 of Bacillus badius NBRC 15713. GTDB lineage: Bacteria > Bacillota > Bacilli > Bacillales > Domibacillaceae > Pseudobacillus > Pseudobacillus badius. The sequence continues at coordinate 153,636 of NZ_BCVF01000002.1, forward strand.
TTCTTGCTTTTGTACCACTTTAGTTCTAAATACCTGTTATCAATTACCTAAAATCTATTGTTTTATCTTCTTATTTATTGTAATATAAACGCCTAATGGAAAAAAATATAAGTCTTTCTTTTCTTATGAACAGAAGGAAGCTAAGAGCAGCTTATAGAAATCAATTGAAAGCGCTATCAATACCATTTTACCTAAGGGAAAGATGAACCGTTGCAAGTTCATCTTTCAATATACTGCAAAGCAGGAGAACTGATAATGTGGTCATTATATTTCTTGGGAGGGTTAGCTGCAGGCAGTCTAATAACAGCCCTTCTCCTTCAGTTAAACAAAAAAAGACAGCAAACAAAAGCGGAAAGTGAACAAACCATCTTTCAATTAGTGGAAAGCTCAAAAGACGTCATTTACCATTTTGAAGTGAAGCCTAAATTGCGATTTAAATATATCAGCCCCTCCCTTGACAGAGTGATGGGGCCAGGAACAATTCAGCAATCCTTTAAAGACGCTTATGCTCCTTTTGAAAAAATCCACCCCGATGACTACGAGAATTTATGCAAGAAAATAACAGGGGAGCTGGATTATAATCAAATTCTCCTACAGCGCTGGAAAGATCATACTGGAGCCTACAGGTGGTTTGAAGAATACGCCACCCCTATTTATGACAGCGAAGAACTGATAGCTGTCCAAGGCATTATGAGGAATATAGACGAGAAAGTAAAGCTGCAGCAGGACTTGGAGTACCGGCTCCATCACGACATTTTAACAGATTTATATAACCGGGCCTATCTCGAATCGCTATTCCTCAAATTCGATGAACAAGTTAACGCGCCGGTTGGAATGATCGTGTGCGATCTGGACAACTTAAAATCGATTAATGACCATTATGGACATAAAGCAGGAGACGTCCTTATTAAAGCCGCAGCAGAGCTATTGGATCAGCTTTCCTCTCCCGCTGTTACAGTTGCCCGTATCGGCGGTGACGAGTTTATTCTCTTTGTAACCGGCACAACGGCGGCGGAAATAAATAAATTAGCCAATCACCTGTTAGAGAAGATAAACAGCCATAATAACCGCCAGTCTCAGATAAATATTCAACTGTCTGTCGGCACTGCTTTTTCTCCGCACTCCATTGGGCAGATTGCCGAACTATTTTCCGAAGCAGACAAAAATATGTATCAGAATAAAGGCGAGCGAAAACAGCCAGTGTGATAAAGGAAACGAAAGCCATCGTCTTGAACAGACGATGGCTTTTTCATCTGATCTCAGCTCCGGCTTTGAAAAGGACGGATAGTTAAAGTGTCTGGCCGTTGTCAATAACAAATATTTGGCCGGTAACAGAGCCTTGGCTTAACTGAAAAAGAATAGCCTCTGCGATGTCGTCCGGTGTTGAAATTCTCTGCAACGGCAAATTACCGGCAAGCTCATACATCTTTTCTTCATTCCCTGCCCACCATCTGGTGTCGATGGCACCAGGAGCAATGCTGTTCACTCGGATATGAGGAGCCAAGGCAATGGCTAATGATCTTGTCATAGCATGAATGGCCGCTTTTGTCGCTGCATAGGGGATAGAGGAGCCGATTCCGGTCATTCCTGCCACGCTGCCCATATTAACAATCACACCTGACTGCTGTTTTTTCATATAAGGGACTACAGCTTTCACACAATGAAACATTCCTTTGACATTTACGCGGAAAAGGGAGTCCCACACTTCATCTGTTACAGCGTCTAAGTCATCCATAACTATCTGAGCTGTCATGCTCGCATTGTTTACTAAACCATTGATTGTTCCAAAAGAAGCGGCCACATCGGATACTAACTTCTTCACTTCTTGCTCTGCGGCCACGTTTGCTCGATAAGCATGAGCCGTTCCCCCTAGCTGCATAATCTCGTTGACAACTTCAGCGGCTTCTTTTTCAGACCGGCTGTAATTAATCGCTACTTTGGCTCCTTCCGCTGCCAGCTTCAAAGCGGTTGCTCTTCCAACGCCCGTGCCGCCCCCAGTGATCAAAACCACTTTATCTCTTAATCTCATCGAACTCCTTCTTTCCTTGTTGGATGAATGCTGCTTTTATTATATTTTGAAGCACGAGAAGAGTATAATACTTAATAATGAAGCGGGTATCATTTTAAATGATATCAATGAAGGGGAGATGACCTTTGGAAAGCCAGGATTTAAGAATGTTTAAACAGGTTGCTGAGCTGCAATCCATCTCTAAAGCCGCTGAAAAGTTAGGCTATGGACAGCCGAACGTCAGTCAGCGAATGAAGGGGTTGGAGGATGAATTAGGCGTGAAATTATTTACACGCAATAATAGAGGGATCACGCTAACTAAGGAAGGAAGCACCTTACTGGAGTATACTCATCAAATTATCCTGCTGATGGAGGAGGCAAAATCATTCGTTAATCCCCGAAAATGGAAGGAAACTTTAACAATAGGTGCTCCGCAAACGATTGCTGCCGTAAAAATCCCTCAGCTGTTGTCTGCGTTTTTGAAAGAACATCAAAGCATAGAGGTCAAAGCAAGAACCAGTGACAGGCAAAAGCTGCAGGAAATGCTATCCTATGGGGAACTTGATGGGGCGTTTATCAGCGGAACATATAACCGCTCACAGTTCGAGAGTGTTTACAGTTACACGGAGAAGCCGGTACTCATTTCACCTAAACACCATCCGCTAAGAAAGCAGCATGGTCAAACCCTAATTGTCAATAGCGATACAAATTGCCTGTACAGAAAGAAAGTATTGGATTTTTCCAAAGACAGCAATTTTTATGAACCGGCGATCCTGGAACTCGATTCGCTCGAATCTATTTTACAGGCAGTTCATGACGGACTCGGCATCAGCATCGTGCCAGCGGATGTAGTCCACAGCCGAAAGGAATTACAAGCCCTTCAATCTAAAGAGCTGCCTGAAACCATGAACGTTGATTTTATAATCAAGCAAAGAAAGCAGCAGCCGCAAAGCATAAAAAAATTCATTCGCTTTTTACAGAGATGACAATTTTCCAATGAATTTTTAAACATAATATCCTAAACTAGAGTACTCTAAGTACTCAAAGTTTAGGATTTTTTAATTTCAATACTTTAACTAATGAATATATATATAGGTATTATTTATAGTAGTTAAAGTATTTGATGGTGGTGGGGAAATGAAAGTTCAAAAAGTAGTTGTGGAGGAAAAACCATATCCATTATACATACTACTAGACAAAAATTTTGAAGTGATAGAACCGGTTAAGATATATATAAAGTACTTAGATAATACAGGGAAAGCACCAAATACGATTAAAACATACTGTTATCATCTCAAGTTGTTTTATGAATTTATGAGCCAGAGAGGAATTGGATTAGAGGATTTAAAATTCGAAGAAATGTCAAACTTTGTTGGATGGTTAAGAAATCCAGCGGGGGATGTAAAGGTAATAGATTTACAACCAAAGAAGGCTAAAAGAGAAGAAACATCTGTTAATGCCATACTTAATGCTGTTACTAGTTTTTTAGAGTATTTAAATCGTACAGGAGATTTTAAAGCTATAGACATGACTAAAGAAGCGAGGGGAAGAAATTTTAAGGGGTTTCTTCACCATATTTCTAAAGGAAAATCTTATCAAAAAAATATTTTAAAACTTAGGGTCAAAAAAAGCTTGTACAAGTTTTAGATCACGAACAAGTTAAAGCAATAATTGATGCGTGTCATACAAAAAGAGATAAGTTACTTATTATGCTTATGTATGAAAGAGGACTTCGCATGGGAGAGGTATTATCCCTTCGTGTCGAAGATATTTCTACTTGGGATAATCTAATTAATATCACACCAAGAGATCGTAATGAAAACGGGGCTTATATTAAGCTTAGAAAAGAACGAACAATCGATGTTAGCAAGGAATTAATGGCTTTATATACCGATTATTTAGTTCATGAATATGGAGAAGATTTAGAGCATGATTATATATTTATAAATCTCAAAGAATCTTATTTTGGGAAACCTCTAAAATATCAAAGTGTATTAGACCTTATAAGGAATATGAATAGTGTTTTACAAGGGTTTTGGGCAGTCATTCTTTGGATATTTTTCTCTGTAAGGATAAAATATTATAAAAGAAATAGAATTTTATATGTAGGAGGAACAACCATGAATTTAAAAAGCGAAAGAATTTATCTGCGTCCTTTAGAGGAATCAGATGCAAAAATATTTTTAAACAATACAAAAGATGAAGAAATCCGATACATGACTGGAACAAAAGGTTCGTTCACTTTGGATCAAATTCAACAACATATTAGAAGTTCAAATGAGGATTCATCACGCTATGATTTTGCTATTTGTTTAAATGAAAATGGACAAATGATTGGAGAACTATCAATTTCTGATATAGATGAAGATAACAGCAAAGCTGGTTTTAGAATTTCAATGAATGCTATTGAGTTGACAGGTAAGGGTTTTGGTACAGAAGCTATTCAGCTAGTCTTAAAATTTGTTTTTGAAGGATTAAAATTGAATCGCTTACAATTAGAAGTATTCAGCCATAATAAGCGTGGCATTAGAGCTTACGAAAAATCAGGCTTCAATCAAGAGGGGATTTTACGAGATTCTTTATACTATAATGGGAAATTTTCGGATGAAATCATCATGTCTATACTACAAAAGGAATATAAAAAGACGGAAATTTAAAAATTTGAGGATTAGTAATTGAAATAATCAATCTTTTTTATAAAAACCTGGCTCTTCCACAAAGGAAACCCCACTGTTTTGATCAATCTTTTTTCAAAACAGTAGGGTTTTTATATTGTAAAACGAACGTTTGAAGCACGGTTTTTATCAATCATTATTTTAAAGCTACATTTCCGTTTGATTTAAATGCGTTAAATACATGTCCTTAAAGTAAAAGCATTGACATTAATTCATTTTTAATAATTTACTCTTGATAACAACCTCTTCCTCCATGTGCTGAGGTGGAAATAGACGAAAACAGCCACTTAGCTGATGAACAAATGCGGGGAGCGGAATGAAATGCCCTTTATCGCCTAAGGAATGGGCCTCTCTTCTTGCCGTTATATGTTAAAATGGAGCTACCTGAAATTAAATAGGAGGGCGGAATATGAGACAAATGCCGTTTGAACCACCAACAGAACACTATGATGAAAAGATTGCAGATATCCATGAACAGATATGCAAGCTAATAAAGCAACGGAAAGACCTTTCTAATCATAATCCAGGCTCTCCAACTGCACAGTGGGTCTCTGCCTAGTCTGAAAAATATTCACGTTTTAAAATCATTTGAAAAAGACGATCTGTTTTTCTCTGTCACATTGGTCCGTCAATTTGAAAATGCCAGTGTTGTTCATTTTGCTATCGATGCCAATACAGCCAGTGAACCTTCTATTCCTTTTCAGGAGCATCCCTTTTTCGATCTTTCCATAGAAGGAGGAGGAGAGTACGAATGCCGAAATGAAGGAGGGGGCAGCTGTGAAGGGCATATGTTCCATACATACACAATATCGCCAGCCTTACCTGACGACCTGTCTGCCATTAAATTCGTCTTCAAAGAATGCAAAGAACCCTTCCAGCAGCCTGTGAGAAAGGCGGGGGAAGGGAAGTGACCATGAACAAGGAAACTTCAAGTGAATTTGAAATTAAAAGAGGAACCCTTAGTTATGTAAGTTCCCTAGACGGATGGACCAAAAGCTTATTCGTTTCCTAAACGTTATAATTTCATCCCATTATTTTTTGATTGGATGATGTAATTGTTCGTTGATCCCCAATGATAGTGCCTGATATTAAATTGGTTTACGTTGATTAAACCCTTCAAATAGTTTGAAATTGCACAATCTCAGCTTATTCTGGAGCGTTCATTTTGAAACTGTATGTAACAAAGAGAGTTTCCTAGAGTGCTGCTCCTTTTGTCTTCAAAAAAGGCTTTGATAGGTCAAGAAACATAATGATTTTTTATATTGTGGTCACAAACCCTCAGCTCTGCCTCACCTCGAAAAGCTCCCATGCTTCTCCCGAATCCGCTCAACCACCTCATCCAAATCCTCAGGCTTATGAAACTCAATAGGAGAGAAGCCTTTTTCAAAGATCACTGAATCAGCTTCCATCAGAACAACATAGCGGTCGCCGATTTTAGCCAAATGCACCGACTCTCCGAAGTCCGACAGCATCGCTTTGACACCCATATGGTCCAGCTTCATCTTGAGTTCAAGCTCAGGCGTATGCTCGACCATACGGCTGGCCACTTCCACGATTTCTTCCGTCGAAAAGCGCTCCTGCAGCTCCCGTTTTGGACTCTCCGCCCAAATTTCCATGGCTTCTTCAAACTGGGCACGCTCGGGGCTTTCATCTTCTAAGTCTTCAATCACCGTTTCCCGTACGAAGTCCATCACTTGTGTTTTCACGATTTCAGGCATCGACTGTTCGTAGCCGACGTATTTTAAGAAGTCTTCAAAATAGCGGGCGTGGGAAGCCTGGTGGATTTTCAGTTCGCCTTCTTCGATCATTCCTTCTTCGGGCATGTAGGGGTATTGAATGGATTTCATATTTTTAGTTGTGATGGCCAGCTCCACATGCTCGATGAGGGAGGAGGCATCGGAAATCGAGGCGACTTTCGGTTCAAAGTCGCATTTTAAAACAAAGACAAAGGGATCGTCGAAGTATTTTCTTAGCTGTGCTTTGGCGACGATGAAGACACCGCCGCGTGCCGCGCTCGTTTGCACATAGAGCGAAGCAAATTGTTCGCTCGCTTCCTGAAACTCAAGCAAGGAAAAGGCGGAGCGGGCTTTCGCAAATAAGTTATAGTTCGGGTTCGATGTCAGGTCATGACCCGGTTCCGCTGTAAAAAAGCCGATTTTTGTAGGTACTTGTTCGGCCTTCGGATGACGCTCCGCTTTGCGTTTCACAATCTTCGCGAATTCGCCATCGAGAAAATCCTTCAGCGGGCTGCTTTCATATTCCGCCTCATCCAGCGTTCGAAAGTGCTGGGCCCGCTTGTTTTCTTCTTTGTCATCTACGCGGACTAAGAAGAAGGAGAGGTAATGTATTTTAAAATCCATGGTTATCACCTGTTTTTATGTTAGTTATCTTCAAGAATGATTTGCCGCAGCTTCCTGATGCCTTGTTCAAACTCCTCGATTGAAGCGTAGCCGTAGGACAGCCGAATTGCTTGAACAGACTCTCCCGTATAAATGCTGCCGACATTTAATGAAAGACCGGCGCGGTAAGCTTTGGAATAAATGTCCTTTAATTGAATGCCTTCCTTCATGCGCAGCCAGATTAAAAAGCCGCCGGCGGGAATGTCCCATTCAGCCAGATCGCTCATATGCTCATCGAGTGCATGAAGGGCTGCCGTCCGACGTTTCTTTAATTCCTTCCGGACAAAAGACAAGTGCTGCTCGTACAAGCCGCTCGAAATCCATTCTGCCGCAACGAGCTGCGAAAGGGAGCTGGAACCGTAGTCTGTCTGTTTCTTGATCTCGGCCAGACGTTCAATCACTTGTTCCGAACCGGCAATCCAGCCGATGCGAAGGCCGGGAGTCAGTGTTTTTGAAAAGCTGCCGATATACAGTACATGCCCATTCACATCGAGCGACTGGAGCGTCGGCGGGGGAGGCGAGTCTATCCAAAGCTCCCGGTAAATATCATCTTCAATCACCGGCAGCCGCTTTTCGGCGCAGACATCGAGCAATTCCTTCCGGCGCGCCTCTGACATTAAGATGCCAGTCGGATTATGAAAGCAGGGAATCGTATATAAGACGGAAGCAGGGCCCGCCATCGCCTTTTTAAGAAGGGCGTCTGCCCGGAGTCCTTCCTCGTCCATCGGCAGGCCTGATAGGTTCATGCCGGCAGATTGGAACGTGTGAAGCGAGTAAAGATAAGACGGCTTCTCGAGAAAAACGGTCGACCCTTTGTGCAGAAGACCGGCGGATATCAGCTGCAATCCTTGAATGGCTCCGGAAACGATTAGGATGGAAGCAGGGGTGATGTCTGTCCCTTGCTTTCTCATATAATCACTGATTGCCTTTCTTAACGGAAGATAGCCTTTTGGTTCTTCATAACCGAAAGGCTCCAGGCTTTGAGCGAGCCTCATCATCACTTGCTGCATGTTATCGGTCGGAAAAATATCCTGTGCCAGTTCGCCTTTGCTGAGTTCAATGAAATGCTCCGGCGCTTTCACACCATCTGTTTCCAGGACAGGAGCAGGCAAAGGCTTAGGAGCAGAAAAAGGCGCAGATTCATCCCATGAAGGGGGACTGGCGGCCAGAAGTGTCCACGTATTGTTGACGACCATCGTGCCTTTTCCCATTACGCCTTCGATTAATCCTTCTATCTTTAGCTCCTCAAGTGCCGTAACGATCGTTGAGCGGTTAACGGACAGCAATTCCGCCAGCTTGCGCTGACTCGGAATTTTGCTGCCAATCGGCCATTCACCGCTTGAAATGGCTTTTTTGATGTAATTCATTACTTTTTCATATTTCGCAAGATTTGTGCTCATTGCTTTTTCAATCTCCCTATTGTTGTGCTCCCTCTATCATATCACCCTCGGTCAGTGCTTACTATCTTCTGTCCAATGCTCTTTTATAAATTCGTCCCGTCCTGATTTCCGGCGGTCCGCTTGATACTCTTCAGGGTTTTTCTTATAAAAGTCCTGGTGGTCATCCTCAGCCGGATAAAACGGCGCTGCCGGCAAAATGCGGGTGACGATCGGCTTTTGGAATTTTCCGCTCTCTTCTATTTTTTTCTTAGAGGCTTCCGCTAGCTCTTTCTGCTCCGTTGTGTGATAGAAGATAGCTGTCCGGTAAGAATCGCCGCGGTCATGAAACTGGCCGCCGTCATCTGTCGGATCAATTTGCGGCCAATATAAATCAAGAATCGTTTCGTAAGAAATGAGAGAGGGATCATAGGTAATTTCCACAGCCTCTAAATGGCCGGTCGCTCCGCTTTTTACTTGTTCATAAGTCGGGTTGGCCACTTTGCCGCCGGTATAGCCGGAAATCACCGCATGTACGCCGTCCCATTGATCAAACGGCTTCACCATACACCAAAAACAGCCGCCGGCGAATGTTGCTTTCTCTAATTTTTTATTCATGGTGCTTCACCTCGTTATATACTTAGAATAATAGTTCATGTTATCACTTACTCTCTTCATTTGTCACCAATCAATCATGAGACAAAACTCTTTTTTCCGCTAGTTAAAAAGTGACTTTCCAAGATAAAATGGTTTATTATAGAAATTACACACAATGAGACACGAAGTAAGGAGCCGCCGATTATACAATGATAAAAAGATGGATTACTACAGCCGCTTTAATAATTATAACAATCTATTTAATTCCTTATTCCTTGCCTTTTCTTCTGGCATTGATCACTGCCATTATGCTTGAGAACTCGGTGAAATGGTTTATGATGCGCTTTAAATGGACGCGCTTCCGGGCAGTGCTCGCCACCTTTTTGCTTTACTTGCTCTTTATTGCCCTGTTCGTGTGGTTTATCGTAAATCTATTCATCGATCAAGTGGTGACACTTGCACAAAAGGCGCCGTCTTTCGCTAATGACTTCTATAAAGAATCCTTGAAAGATTTCTTCGACCAGTCGGGGCGGTACTTTAAATCTTTGCCTCCCGATGTATTTCAATCATTTGAGACAACGATCGAAAATACGCTGCAGTCCGTGACGAGCATGCTGCAGGGAGTCGTTGAATGGCTGATTGGCCTGGCAGCGGCCATTCCCGGGTTCCTCATTGAGTTTTTAGTTTATTTAATAGCCGTCTTCTTATTCAGCCTGGAGCTCTCCCGATTGCGGATTAAGACAGAAAGGCATTTGCGGGAAGCGACAAAGGAAAAGCTGTATTTAATCACTGCTCAGCTGAATCGCGCGGGAATTGGTTTTATTAAAGCGCAAATTTTCTTGAGCATCGTGACTTTTCTCATGGCCTTTATCGGTTTATCGATTTTAAAAGTGCCTTACGCCATGCTTTTATCGATTTTAATCGTTTTTGTCGACATCTTGCCGATTCTCGGAACAGGCTCTGTGCTTGTGCCTTGGGCAATCATTTGCTTCTTCCAAGAAAACCAATTTCTTGGCTTTGGCTTGATCGTGCTGTTTATCATCATTACAGTTGTGCGGCGGATACTGGAGCCGAAGGTATTCTCCAGCAATATGGGCATTTCTCCGCTCGCCGCTTTAATCAGTTTATTCATCGGCTTTAAGCTGCTCGGGTTTATCGGCTTTTTCGTTGGCCCGGCTATTGTCATTGTGTATGACACGCTCCGGGAAGCTGGAATTATAAAAAGCAGATGGAAAATCTGACAGCCAGAAGGCACCATTCCGATATAGGGATGGTGCTTTTTTTAATTGAAATACTTGACAGAAGTTTGATTATGCTTTATTTTTTTGTGCAAGGGAAACTTTTTTAACCTATAACAAATGTCATTTTCAGCATATTATTTTTTTGTGATCCCATCCAATCATTTAAATTTTTTTGGCCTATTTTTTGCCTTAAGGAAACTTTTTTTACAAAGAAAATTTATGTTGTTATTTGGAAACTGTCGAAAGGGGATTTGAAATGGATAGTGCACTTACAGTAAAGAATGTATTCGTTTCCTATCATGGAAATGAGGCATTAAGGGACGTCAGCTTTTCAGTTGATCCAGGGAGTCTAGTAGGAATCATCGGGCCAAACGGAGCAGGGAAGTCTACTTTGATAAAAGCCTTGTTAAATTTAATACCAAAAGATCAAGGCGAGGTGAAAATATATGGAAAAAACATAAAGGAAATGAGGAAGTTTATCGCTTACGTTCCGCAAAGAAGCCATATCGACTGGGATTTTCCGATTACTGTTCTAGATGCCGTCATCATTGGATGTTATCCCACATTAGGTTTGTTTAAGCGACCGAAGAAAAAAGAAAAAGCATGGGCGCTGCAATGTCTGGAAAAAGTAGGGATGCAGGATTTCAGCAAACGCCAAATCGGGGAGCTTTCCGGCGGACAGCAGCAACGTGTTTTCCTGGCAAGGGCGCTTGCACAAAAAGCCCAGGTTTTTTTCCTTGATGAACCTTTTGTGGGCATCGACGCAGCTAGTGAAGAGACCATCATTCATATTTTAAAAGAGTTAAGCACAAACGGAAAAACAATTCTGGTGGTCCATCACGACTTAAGCAAAGTGAATGACTACTTCGATCAGCTGATCGTGTTAAATAAAGAGCTCATCGGATCTGGAAAGATTGATCAAGTACTGCAGGCCGACGTTCTATCCAAAGCTTATTCTGGACGTTTTTCCTTTCTTGACAAGCTGGAGGTGCAAGCCTAGTGGAATTTCTGGATGCCGTCATTCAATATGGTTTTTTGCAAAAAGCACTGTTCACTTCCATTATGGTTGGAATTATCTGCGGGACAGTCGGGTGCTTTATTATTTTGCGGGGCATGGCGTTAATGGGAGATGCGATTTCCCATGCAGTGCTTCCCGGAGTAGCGACCGCTTATATGCTTGGTATAAACTTTTTCGTCGGGGCCGTCTTTTCGGGAATACTTACTGCTGTAGCGATCGGATTTGTCAGTCAAAACAGCCGCATTAAAAATGATATTTCGATCGGTATTATGTTCACCTTTGCCTTCGCCTTAGGGATTATTCTCATTACATTGATGAAGAGCAGCACAGATTTGTATCATATATTGTTCGGCAATGTTTTAGCTGTCCGCCCTTCAGATATGTGGACTACTTTAGGCATAGGCATCTTTGTTCTTTTCTCTATTTTTTTATTTTATAAAGAACTGCTTGTGACTTCCTTCGATCCGACAATGGGAGCCGCCTATGGCTTGCCTGTGAAAGGCATCCACTACTTTTTGATGACATTACTGACAATGGTGACAGTAGCCTCGTTGCAAACAGTAGGCATTGTGCTTGTCGTCGCTATGCTTATTACTCCCGCAGCCACCGCCTATTTACTAACGGACCGCTTATGGGTGATGCTGTATCTGTCAGCGGGGCTGGGAGTAATTTCATCAGTTATTGGATTATACTTTAGCTTCACCTACAATTTAGCTTCTGGTGCAACGATTGTATTAATAGCTACTATGCTATTTTTACTAGCTTTTACTTTTTCACCGAAGCGGGGAGTATTGTGGAACTTTATCAAAGCACGAAGAAAAAAAGGATCTTTAGTTTAAATACAAAGGGAGTTTAAAAGATGAAACAACAATGGAGATATTTAATTGCAGGCTTGATCGCTATTTTCCTTTTGGCTGGATGCGGAAACGAAAATAAAGCGAATGAACGCAGCAAGGAAGAAAAATTGCAGATTGTCACTACTTATTCCATCTTATATGATATTGTGAAAAATATCGGCGGCAGCCGGGTGGATATTCATAGCTTGGCGCCGGTAGGATCGAATCCGCATGAATATGATCCGCTTCCATTGGATATTCAGAAAGCAACGGATGCAGACGCGGTTTTCTATAATGGCTTAAATTTAGAAGCAGGTAATTCCTGGTTTGAAAAATTATTAGATACCGCTGGAAAATCAGGAAAGGATGCTCCTGTTTTTCGACTGAGCGAAGGAGTAGAAGCCAAGCACTTAACTACAAAAGGCAAGGAAGGGGAAGAAGACCCTCATGCATGGCTCGATATCCGCAACGGCATTAAATATGCAGAAAATGCAAAGAAGGCACTTATAAAGATAGATCCGGAACATGCTGGCATTTATGAAAAGAATGCGAAGGAATATATTGCCAGACTGCAAGATCTTCATAACGAAGCAGTGGAAAACTTTAGTCAGATCCCAAAAGAAAAACGGTATTTGGTAACAAGTGAAGGGGCTTTTAAATATTTTTGCGAAGCGTATGATTTTGAAGCAGGATATATTTGGGAAATAAATGCCGAAAATCAAGGAACACCACAGCAAGTAAAAACCATTGTAGACATTGTGAAGCAAAGAAAAGTACCCGTCTTATTCGTTGAAACAAGCGTTGATCCCCGCAACATGAATACCGTTTCAGAAGAAACCGGCGTTCCGGTTGGCGGCACGCTATTTACAGATTCTCTTGGAAAACCGGGAGAAGCAGGGGACTCCTATATAAAAATGATGGAATCAAATATCTCTGTGATTCTCGATCATTTAAAAGAAGAATAGAAAACGATCAGTAGCAAAAAAGAAGGCGCTAACCTGGCGCCTTCTTTTTATTTAACAAGCATAGCTGCTTTATCCGTAAAGCTGATGTTTTTATAGTAAGCATTTTTCACTAAGATGTTCGGTCCTAGACATTGAACATTCGCACAGTGGCAGTTCAACTGGGCCGCAAGCCGGGATTGATTCCACGTTTCGTAGGCCTCCTGCAATGCGGTTGTTTGAATGTTTCCTAACGGGGGAGCGTCACCGAAATCTGTCACAATGATTTCCCCGGTAAAGATATTAATGTTCAAACGGGAACGGCCGTCCGGATCATTGCGAACCGTTACGTTTTTTTCCCCGCGCAATCGTTTGAGCAGCTTCTGTGTCTGTTCATCTGCACTGCAGGCATAAAAAGGCAGCGTGCCAAAGAGCATCCACACGTGCTGGTCACGAACGTCCAGCAGGCGGTGAATCGCTTCACGAATTCTATCCAAGGAAAGCGATTCAAGCGCACTGGCGAAATCGCTCGGGTACATTGGGTGAATTTCGTGGCGGGCACATTCCATTTCTTCGACGACCTGGCGATGGATTTTCTCAAGATAAGGCAGTGTGCTTTTATTTAACATCGTTTCTGCCGATACCATCACTCCCATCCGGGATAATGCTTTGCTGTTATCAATCATTCGCTGAAATAAAGCTTCACGCTGCTGAAAGGATGGTTTGCGCGCCATGTTGGCAAATCCTACTTCAGCAAATTCTTCTGTCGTGCCCCAATTATGGGAAATATGCAGCACATCTAAATACGGGGCAATTTCCTCGTAACGAGACAGCTCGAGTGTTAAATTAGAGTTTAATTGGGTATACACGTTTCGTTCATGCGCGTATTTCAAAAGCGGCAGCACATACTCGCGCACCGAGGACTTCGACAGCATCGGCTCACCGCCGGTAATGCTCAATGCCCTTAACGCAGGCACTTCATCGAGCCGACGGATGAGTATCTCCAGCGGCAAAGCCTCTGGATCTTTCGTCTGCAGCGTATAACCGACAGCACAATGCGCGCATCTCATATTGCATAATGTCGTTGTCGTGAACTCGACATTGGACAATTGCATCTGGCCCGTCTGCTCTACGTCTAAGTAAGCTTCCCACGGATCAAATGCAGGTGAAATCGATTGTTTCATGTTTAACCCTCATTTCTTTATACAACCAACTATTATACTGTTATTTTCTTCATAAATGAACAGGAAAAATGGAAACGAGAAGGAGGGTGGACAAAGCAAACGCTTCCAATTCCTGTGATAAGAAAATGGACGCTGTCCTCTTTCAGTTCTCACTCATGCAAGAGTACTATTTTTCCTGTTTATTATGTAAATAGTTAGCGAAAAATTCCATGTATGTTACAATGTAGGCTGTAAGGAAAGTAAGTGAAGGGAGAGTTCATCTATGAAAAAGTGGTCAATGATCCTGGGAGCTGTGGTGCTTGCAGGAGGAATATTGGGCGCCTGTTCAGAAAAAGAAACGACAAAGCAGTCAACGGACAAGCCTGCTGAAGAGCCGGCAGAAGAGCCTGAACAGGATACACAAGTAGAGCAGGAAGAAGAAGGTACAACTGAACAGCCTGCCAGCGAAACAGAAACAGAAACTGAACAACCAGCAGATGATGCACCTGAAGCAAACAAAGAGACAACTGAAGGAAAAGACGAAGCAAACAAACAGCCTGCTGAACAAACTCAGCCTGCTAAAGCAGTGGAAGCGAAAGGAATTTTCAACGGCGTTGGCGACCCGCATACGGTTGAGATTGCAGTCAACGGTCAGCCGCAGTCTTTCCAAGTAGCTCCCGGCAGTGAAATAATGAAGAAGTTTGATAAGATGAGCGAAGGAACAGAAATTACATTCACTTATAAAAAAGAAGGTGAACAGCTCATTCTTCAAGAGTTAAAATCCGAAGGTGCCAAGCAGCCAGAAACTGGAACAGCTGTTGAAGCAAAAGGCATCTTTAACGGAATGGCTGACCCGCATACCGTTGAAATTGAAGTGAACGGCCAGCCGCAATCTTTCCAGGTAGCTCCTGAAAGTGAAACGATGAAAAAGTTTGACACACTTAAAGAAGGAACAGAGATCGCTTTTACTTATAAAAAAGAAGGCGAACAGCTCATTCTTCAAGAATTGAAATAAGACGTCTAACAACGGACCGGTGCTTTTCGCCGGTCCGTTGTTTCATTTTCAAGAAAATAGAGGGATCTTGATTAAAGCAGCGGGTAACGGGAATAAAGAGTGTATAAGATAACTTGTGAGAATAAAAGGTGAATGGAGGAGTAGCATGAATACTTCCAGCATGCTGAGGAGCTATCTATCAAAAATGATGGATCCTGAAAGCTATTTTTACCATGTCGTCAATTGCATCGAAGTGCAATTGCATGACTGGGAGCAGGAGGCCATCTTATTGTTTGACTGGAGCGGCCAGAAAGAAACGATTTATCTCTCTTTTTTCATTGACGATCAATTATATCCTTTTTCGATCGAAAAGGAAGAGGCAGAAAAACTTCAGGAAAAGAGCCCTTACGCATTGGATCGTTATATGTGGGAAGCTCTTATGAAACAGGGCTTCGTATTACAGAAAAGCAACTATATCCATCTAGCTTTTTCTGTAACGTAAGAAATCCGGCAGCTTGATTGCAGCTGCCGGATTTCATTTAGTGTCTAATTTGTCCTGTTCCTTCTACAAGCGACTTCACAGTGGTTAAGGCGCGCAGTCCCATCGGTCCGCGTGCATGCAGTTTTTGTGTGCTTATACCAATTTCCGCTCCATACCCAAACTGTTCTCCATCTGTAAAACGAGTGGATGCATTATGATAAAGGACGGCGGCATCAATCGCCCGGAAAAACATGTTCACTTGTTCGCTGTTCTCAGAAACGATCGCTTCTGAATGCTTCGTTCCATACGTTTGAATGTGTAAAATGGCGTCTTCGATGTTTTCTACTGTTTTTACTGCCAAGATGGGAGCTAAATATTCCGTGTGCCAATCCTCATCTGCTGCTTGTTTCATAAATGAACATTCGGCTGTTAAGTCAGCGGAGCCTCTAAGCTCTACGCCTTTGTCGAAGAGGGACTGCAGCAGCGCGCGCCGGTGCGGCCAGTCTTTATGAATCAGCAAGGTTTCAGCGGCATTGCAAACAGAAGGGCGCTGCAGCTTGGCGTTTTCCGCAATGGCAATCGCCATATCTTTTTCCGCGCTGTCATCAATATAAATATGACAATTACCCACGCCAGTTTCCAGTACAGGGACCGTGGCCTGTTTGATCACCGTCTGGATTAAGCCGGCTCCGCCTCGGGGAATTAATACATCCAAGTAATCATTCAGCCGAAACATCTCTGTCGCTGTTTCCCTGCTTGTATCTTCTAGCAGCTGCAGGGCATCCTCTGGAAGAGGAGATGTCTGCAGCGCGGCTTTCATTACCTTTGCTAAGGCCAGGTTGGAACGGGCGGCAGAAGAACTGCCGCGAAGCAAAACAGCATTGCCTGCTTTCAAACAAAGAGCGGCGGCATCCACCGTCACATTCGGACGCGCTTCATAGACCATGCCAATAACACCGAGCGGCACCCGGACGGTTTGGATATTCAGGCCGTTTTCAAGCGTCCACTTTTCTGTTGTTTCACCAACAGGGTCTGTAAGCTCGATCAATTGCCGGACGCCGTCCGCCATTTGCCGGATGCGCTCTTCTGTTAACTGCAGCCGGTCTAACAGAGGCGGGGCAAAACCGGCGGCAGCTCCTGCCTCCATATCCTGTGAATTCTCTTCTAGAATAAAATCGATATTCGAAAGCAGCGCATCGGCGATCTGCTCCAGCGCCAGGTTTTTCTCTTTTTCCGTTAACATGGCCATTTGATAGGAAGCTGCCTTGAGCAGCTTTGCCTTTTCAAGTAATTCTCCCATTGTCTCCACTCCATTCTTTTGATTAAACCATAATCTTCGTTGTTACCCAGTTATCGCGGTGAATCACTTCTGCCCGCTCATTGATTGAATAGCGCCGGGCTTGGGCGCTGCTTTGTCCCTTCACCTTCTCTAAATCTGCCGAAGAATAATACACTTGCCCCTTGCCGAGCACTTCGTTTTTTTCATTCAGCACCGTCACTACATCCATTGCATGAAACAATCCTTCAACGGCTAGCACTCCAACAGGCAAAAGGCTTTTTCCCCGCAATAAAATAGCTTGCTCAGCGCCTTGATCGACGATGATTTGCCCGCTTGGCTTGGCATGGTGGGCCAGCCATTGCTTTTTCATTTGCATATGGCTTTTAAAGGGGGCGCCAATATAGGTGCCGGACCCTTTTCCCGCGAGAATATCCAGCAGCTTCTCTTCGCCGGAACCATTTCCCACAAAAATCGGCACTCCAAGAGCCAGCGCTTTTTTGGCAGCCAGCAGCTTGGATCTCATCCCGCCGGTTCCAATGGAGGTGCCGCTCGAACCGGCATAAGACAACAGTTCATCAGTTACCTCAGGGATAAAGTGGAATCGTTTGGCCCCCGGATTATTGATAGGGTTACTGTCATAAAGGCCATCAATATCGGTGAGAATAATCAGTGCATTCGCTTGAGTAAAGCCGCTGACAAGAGCAGACAGCATGTCGTTATCCCCATAAGTCAGCTCTTCAATAGAAATAGAGTCATTCTCATTAATAATAGGAACGGCGCCGGCTCTCAGTAATTCCGACATCGATGTATAGAAGTTATGGAAGCGGCCGCGGCTATAGAAGTCTTCCTTTGTTAATAACATCTGGGCAGCGACCAGGTTAAACGGCGCCAGCAGAGAAATATACTTTTGAATAAGCAAGCTTTGCCCAACTGCGGCCGATGCTTGTTTGGCCGCGACCGTTTTCGGGCGGGACGTATATCCTAGTGACCGAAAGCCAGCCGCAATGGCACCGGAAGAAACGACAATGACTTCATGCCCCTCTTCACGGAGCTTTGCGATGGCGGACACATGATCATTCACTTTTTCTTCTACAATATTTCCTTGCTCATCCGTCAGAGAACTGCTGCCGATTTTCACAACAACCCTTGATTTTTTCACCATCCATCATCCTTTTCTTGTATATAAAAAAACAGCATGCCCCTCCTCCTCATCAAAGGACGGAGGGCATGCTGTTCCGCGGTACCACCTTTATTGACGCGTAGAAGCGTCCGCTTTGCACCCATAACGCGGGGAACGGCTTATGTTGTCATAAGCGATGCCTGCTAAGGGCAGGTTCAACAGCTGCCTGCGAGGAACCTTTCAGCCGGTGAGTTCCATTCTCTGACGCATTTCACTTGTTTACTAATCCCTTGATCGTTTACTTATTCATGATTATTCATAATTATCTATCATTTCTCTGATTTGTCAAGAGGGGGAGAAGATGACCTATAAATGCCCGATGATTTCACAATATCAAGAAAATGCTTTAATATGCGGGCAGTTAAGCCCCAGACAATACGGCCTTCGTAAGAATAAAAGTATTCATCCATCGTGCGCGGCTGCCATTTATAATCTTCTCCGCCAATAATTAAATCATACGGAAAGCCTTCCGCCGGTTCGACCTTGAAATGAATGGTATGACGGTCCGGTGCAGTTTCCAGCAAATAGTTCAAAGGGATCGTAAACACCTCTGCCACTTCATCAGGATTCAGCTGCAACTGATCAGCCGGCACGGCGCCTGCGAAGGGAAAGATGATCGTCCCAAAGGGCGACAGCATAAAGTCAAGCGGGAAAGTATCGCGTATGTCAGAAGGAGACACACCAAGCTCTTCAGCTGTTTCGCGGATAGCAGTAAAAAGTTCATCCCGATCTTCCGGATCACATTTTCCGCCGGGGAAGCAAACCTCTCCCGGCTGCCGGCGCATTTCATAGGAACGCACTTCAAATAGCACATGAATCTCTCCATCTTTTTCAACAAGGGGGAGAAGGACAGCAAATTTAGCAAAGTGTTCACTGCCTAGAATGGCAGGCGTCCGTCCTTGAAAGTGTTCAAATAGTTGGTTCAGTTTCATAGCGGCACCTCTTCCTTACAATCTCTCTGTCCTTATTATAGAACATCCGCTGAATCTTGTGAAAAAAGAACCGGGGAGAGAGTCCAAACAAAAATTGTCATAAAAACTCACCATTTGTTGAAAGATTTTTAATGAAAAGTAGAAGAATTTTAGACATAGTAATAAGGGGGAGAGGATAGAAGTGAAAACAAATGAAACTGGATTGATCGTATCAAACCATTTGCCAGTTGAGCACAACAATTGGTATGATGCCTTTTTAAAAGCTGTTTGTGATCCTCTATGCATCTTTAACCAGAATGGAAAAATCATTGCTGTAAACGAGGCATTCGAACAGGAGTATGGCTGGAAGTTAACGGGACGGCAGAGAGAACTCCTGCCGACTATTCCCACACACCTTGAGGGCGAATTTGACTTTTTGAAACAGAAGCTATTATCTGGGAAAACCGTTCATCATTTTAAAACAATTCGCCTTCATAGAGAAGGCTCTCTTCTTCATGTCAAAATTTCCGTATCGCCTATTCATGATGAAAACGGCCAATTCATAGCTGCCGTGTGTGTTACAAGAAATATTACCCAAAAAATTGAAACTGCTCTTTTACTAGATCGCAAAGTAGAAGAATTAAAAGAAAATGAGAAGAAATTTCTGGATATCTCAGAAAATATTAATGATATTTTTTGTGTATACGACCGCTTTACAAACCGCGCCCTTTACGTTAGTCCCTCCTATGAAAAAATTCTGGGACACTCAAAAGGCAAGATGTATCAGGACCTGAGCTCCTTTCTATCAGTGATTCATCCGGAAGACCGGGAGAGATTCAAACGGTTTGCACATGAAGAAGCGTATGGCGAACGATCAGAAATTGAGTATCAAGCTGTCCACAAAGATGGCGCTGTTATTTGGCTCCGCTCCCGCAAAATTATTGCTGAGCATTTTAAGAACCGTGTCATTGTCATTACACAAGATATTACGAATTTAAAAGAAAAGGAGATTCTGCTCAACAAACGGGATAAATTAAGTGCGGTCGGCCAGCTTGCAGCGGGCATTGCCCATGAAGTGAGAAACCCTTTAACAGCCATTAAAGGATTTACACAATTGTGGGGACAGGAGACTCATCATAAGTACAGCCAGATTATTCTGGCGGAGCTTGACCGGATTGAATCGATCATGCAGGAGTTTTTAATGCTTGCCAAGCCGAACCAGGAAATGTTCTTCGTTGAAAAAGAAATGAATGACATTTTAAGAGACACCATTGCATTTATGGAGCCGGAAGCGATGCTGTACGGAGTACAATTGATTCTGGAGCCGGCAGAAAAGCTTCCTTTGGTCCGGGTGGAAGAGAAACAAATCAAGCAGGTCATGCTGAATTTAATCAAAAATGCGATTGAAGCCATGCCGGATGGAGGACAGGTGACGATTCGCACAAAAAAAGCCGGGGACGATTCGATTGGCATCGAGGTGGCAGATAACGGGATCGGCATTTCTCAGGAACGGATTCCTCACCTTGGGGAGCCGTTCTATTCGAATAAAGAAAAGGGAACCGGACTCGGGCTTATGGTCAGCTTTAAAATTATCGAGCACCACAAGGGAAAGATTTTCTTTGAAAGCGAAGAAGGAAAGGGAACAAAAGTAGAAATCCGCCTTCCTAGCAGCAGATAACCAATTTTGTTTTTCCTTGCACTCCTTAAAGGATCAGCAGCATGAAAACCGAAAACGATGACGACATGTAAAGCAGCCCAAGCAGCGCCTAAAGCGCGATTGAAGTGAAAGAGATAAGGATCACTGGCCTATGTTCTTGCGGAACATAGGCTTTTTTCCTGTTATTCTTCATCATCCCAACACCTGTCATCCATCATTATCCGCAACCAAGCAAGCATTTTTGCTTCATGAAAAAGAAAATGTTTGCTAGTATGAGTGTTCAGGGAAAGGGTTAGGGAGAAAAAAAGAAAGAGGAGTACATATGATTCAATTTAATAAGGTTTCCAAAAAGTACGCGGATGGAACAGCCGCTGTAAAGTCGATCGATTTATCTATACAAAAGGGAGAATTTCTCATTCTTGCCGGGCCCAGCGGCTGCGGAAAAACGACGACATTGAAAATGATTAACCGGCTCATTGAGGCTTCTGAAGGAACGATTGAGATCGGCGGGAAGGAAATCAGCAATTATGATATTCATGAACTGCGCTGGAATATCGGCTACGTTCTTCAGCAAATTGCTTTATTTCCTCACTTGACTGTTGAAGAGAATATCGCGATCGTTCCAGAGTTGAAAAATTGGGACCGTCATCAAATAGAAAAACGAGTAGATGAGCTTTTGTTCATGGTCGGCCTCGAACCGGATAAGTACAAAAAGCGGAGGCCGGCGGAATTATCAGGCGGCCAGCAGCAGCGTGTCGGGGTAGTACGGGCTTTAGCAGCCGATCCGGATATCTTGTTAATGGATGAGCCGTTCAGTGCTTTAGATCCAGTAAGCAGGGAGAAAATGCAGGATGATCTTGTTGAATTGCAAAAAAGCATCCATAAAACCATTGTATTTGTTACACACGATATGCAGGAAGCATTCAAGCTTGGAGACCGGATTTGCCTCATGAAGGACGGCCAAATTGTTCAGCTCGATACTCCTGAAAACATGTTCCACGCGCCTGCGAATGAGTTTGTGAAGCAATTTATCGGCACCGCCCGACCGGCAATCCAGGAAACTTTCACAGTAGGCCAAGCCCTTGTGAAACAGCCCGTCCCGATTACAGCCAATCAGCCGGGCATACGGACAATTGCCGCTGAATTGCCGCTAGAAGCAGCGATTGAACAACTTATGCAAGAGGAGCAAATTCAAGTAGAACAAGAAGGCCAAATCATCGGGATCATTACAAGACAATCCGCTTTAGCTTATGTGTCGGCCATGTTGAAGGAGAGAAGAGCCCATGGATAAATTTATCAGTGTATTTAATGATCGAAAGACAGATGTGCTGCAATCACTGCTCGAGCATGTGCAACTTTCTTTCATCTCCTTGTTTTTTGCCGTCATCATTGCGATTCCTTTAGGGATTTACTTAACCCGTCACAAGAAGGCAGCCGAGAGCATTATCGGCGTGACAGCTGTGCTGCAGACGATTCCGTCGCTGGCTTTACTGGGATTGATGATTCCAGTGTTCGGCATCGGGCGTGTTCCCGCCATTATCGCTCTCGTTGTGTATGCTCTTCTTCCAATTTTGCGTAATACATATACAGGAATTACCGGAGTCGATCCATCACTGCTTGAAGCATCCAGAGCCTTGGGCATGAAAAGCTATCAGCAATTAATCAAGGTAGAGCTTCCGCTCGCTATGCCGGTGATCATGGCGGGGATTCGGACCGCGATGGTATTGATTGTTGGAACGGCGACTCTCGCGGCTTTGATCGGAGCAGGAGGCCTTGGCGATATCATTTTGCTTGGCATCGACCGCAATAATACCTCTTTAATTATTTTAGGAGCGGTCCCGGCAGCATTGCTCGCTATCTTTTTTGATATGGTGCTGAAAGCCGCTGAGAATGTCTCATTTAAACGCTCCTTAACGATCGCAGGAATCGCAGTTGTGGCAGCCTGCGCGATTCTGCTTGCCCCGTCGCTGATGAAATCAAAAGAAGAAACAGTCGTGATTGCCGGGAAGCTTGGCAGTGAACCGGAAATATTAATGAATATGTATAAACTGCTGATCGAGCAAGACACCGACCTGGAGGTGGAATTAAAGCCGGGGCTCGGAAAAACCTCTTTTGTGTTTAATGCTTTACGTGCAAAAGAGATTGATATTTACCCGGAATTCACCGGAACGGCGATCGCTGAATTTTTAAAAGAGGAGGCAAAAAGCACCGATCAGAAAGCTGTGTACAAGCAAGCGCAATCCGGCTTGCTGAAAAAATATGATATGGCGCTGCTTCGTCCGATGGCTTACAACAATACGTATGCCTTAGCTGTTCCCGAACAAACGGCCAAAGACCTTCAACTAAACAAGATATCCGATTTAAAAAAAGCAGAAGGGCAAATGAAAGCCGGCTTTACATTGGAATTTGCTGATCGTGAAGATGGCTATCGCGGCATTCAAAAAAAATACAACCTGCGCTTTCCGTCCGTCCAAACAATGGAGCCTAAGCTGCGCTATCAAGCGATTAAATCAGGCGATATTAATTTAATAGATGCCTACTCCACGGACAGTGAATTACAGCAGTTCCGTTTAACGGTGTTAGAAGACGATCTTCAGATGTTTCCTCCCTATCAAGGAGCTCCACTGCTAAGAAAAGAAACACTGAAAAAGCATCCGGAGCTCGAAAAAACGTTAAACAAGCTTGCCGGCAAAGTGACAGATGACCAAATGCGGAAGATGAACTACGAAGTGAATGTGAACGACCAGAAGCCGGAAGAAGTGGCACGGGACTTTTTAGAGGCGGAAGGGCTTTTGAATTAGAAAAAATTGGTTGGACAAAGAATTGAAAATGTTTTACAATAATTTTGCAATAAACTATTGTTAAAAGATTCTAAAAAATTGTACAATGTTTTGTATACTATTATTTTATCACTTTACTTTCAATAAATTCATCTACAGCAAGGAGACAGTGCGACATGAAAGAACAGACTATCCAACTCAACCTAAGTCCTGAAAAAAAATCGAAACCGAAAGCAGAAGAACTTGGCTTCGGGAAAATATTCACGGACCACATGTTTATTATGGATTACACGGAAGGGCAGGGCTGGCATGATCCTCGGATCGTTCCTTATGAGCCGCTTTCATTGGACCCGGCCTGCATGGTCTTTCATTACGGCCAAACTGTGTTTGAAGGATTAAAGGCCTATTTAACAGAAGAGGGTCGGGTATTGTTATTCCGACCAAAGAAAAACTTTGAGCGCTTAAACCGTTCCAACGAGCGTCTGTGCATCCCTCCGGTGGATGAAGAGTTTGCTTTGGAAGCGCTGAAACAATTAATTTCAGTTGAGAAAGAATGGATTCCAAAAGCGGAAGGCACATCGCTTTACATTCGCCCATTTATCATTTCGACAGAGCCGTTCCTTGGGGTAGCGCCATCCAGCCAATACAAGTTCATCATTATCTTGTCGCCGGTAGGTGCTTATTACAAAGAAGGCATTCATCCAGTTAAAATTTTGGTCGAAAACCAATTTGTCCGGGCGGTAGCCGGTGGAACAGGTGAAGCAAAAACAGCAGGAAACTATGCGTCCAGCTTAAAAGCGCAAGAAGTCGCCGATCGCCAAGGATACACACAAGTCTTATGGCTGGACGGCCTGGAAAAGAAGTACATTGAAGAGGTCGGCAGCATGAACGTCTTCTTTAAAATCAACGGAGAAATCGTCACTCCTGCGCTGAACGGCAGTATTTTAGAGGGCGTAACGAGAAACTCTGTGATCGAGCTGTTAAAATCTTGGAACCTGCCGGTGATTGAACGCCGTGTAGCAATGGAAGAAATTTACGAAG
The DNA here is from genome assembly GCF_001591605.1 of Bacillus badius NBRC 15713. Classification (GTDB taxonomy): domain Bacteria; phylum Bacillota; class Bacilli; order Bacillales; family Domibacillaceae; genus Pseudobacillus; species Pseudobacillus badius. The sequence goes on from NZ_BCVF01000002.1 coordinate 178,213, forward strand.
CCTATAAAGCCGGACAGCTGGAAGAAGCATTTGGCACAGGAACGGCAGCCGTCATTTCTCCAATCGGCGAGCTATTCTGGAATGATGAAAAAATGATCATCAACGAGGGAGTTACAGGACCGGTTGCTAAAAAGCTTTACAGCTCCATTACGAACATTCAAAGCGGGAAAGAGCCTGATCCATTTAACTGGACTGTAGAAGTTGACCAATATGCAGAAGCAAAATAAAAAAAGCTTTTTCATCAGCTGATTTCATTGATAAGCAGCTAACTATCGTTTAGAACAGGGAGAAGCTAGTCGCCATGCGATCAGCTTCTCTTTTTTTATCTCTTCACAGGGGTGGCCTGTAGTTTATTCATGTTAGAGCATAAATACATATAGAGGAGAGGGAAGACCATGTTTGTACATAAAGTCGATGAAAATTTATCCTTGAAGTTAATTGAGTTGAATGATGCTGAAAGAATTTTTGAACTAACGGACCAATCGAGAAGCTATTTAAGAGAATGGCTGCCCTGGGTAGACGGAACAACTAAAGTGGAAGATTCACAAGAATTTATCAAAATTTGTTTAAAAGGCTATGCTGAAAATAAGAGTATGAATACGGTAATATTATTTGATGGAGAAATCGTCGGCGTTGCCGGTTTTAACAGCATCAATTGGTCCAATAAAACCGTTCAAATAGGCTATTGGCTCGCAGAAGGATATCAAGGAAAGGGAATTATGACAAAGACTGCTAAGGCGCTGACTGACTATGCTTTCAGCCGCCTGCATTTAAATAAAGTGGAGATACGGGCTGCTGTGGGGAATCAAAAAAGCAGAAGCGTTCCTGCAAGGCTGGGGTTTGTAGAAGAGGGCATCATCAGACAGGCAGAATGGTTATATGATCATTATACAGATCACGTGGTTTACGGGATTTTAGCAAATGAATGGAAAGAAAAGCAAGGCAAGCAATAACGTATAAGAGAGATGGCCAGCCAAACAAGCACCTGTATGAACAGGTGCTTCAGACTGCAGACAAAGTCAATGAAAATGGAAGTTTGTCTACAGTCTTTTTTATTTTCTTGCGGAGGGGTCCTGTTGCTTTCCA
>NZ_BCVF01000003.1 GCF_001591605.1 Bacillus badius NBRC 15713
ATAATGTGGTATATCAACTAACATGTATGGCTGCATTTCATCCAGTAAGCTTTCTAAAAATCTGATGGTTTGCTTACGGATTTTGATTTCATGTTCAAAGGCAAATACAGCACCTTCTTGCTTGATTAAATCCTGCGCCGATTCGATGAACATTTTTTGCACTTTGATTTGTGCTTCAATAGTGGATCTCATTTCAATTCCTCCAATCGTTGTAATGAGTCAAAAAACAGCTTTATCAGCTTGCCTGCTCGTTTTTTTCTTCTTCCAAGTCCAAATCCCTTAGAATGTCTATAAGAACGTCAAACGCCTTTTCTCTGGTCTTTTCAGCGTTGGGTCCTAATATTAATCGGACTTCCATTGATGACCCTCCCTTTTTTTGTTGACTAATAAAAGCTGAGATCAGATAATTTAATTAACAAAGGGGCTTTTATGAAGTTAAATTCAACTTTACGTTTAATTCTTTTTCAAAAAAAATCCCGACAGGAACATTCAACGCATCAGCGATTATTTCTAGTTCAGTTACCATGAGTGGCCTTTTGCCTCTCTCCTTAAGGCTGTAGGACTGAACAGTAATATCCAGACGATCAGCCAACACTTCTTGATTAATATCTTTAGCCTTCCGGATAGCTTTAATTTTATCCGTTACTTTCATAGCAATCACCTCCTTTTTCAACGTAAAGTTTAACTTATAACTTTATTATATCAACGATAAGTTTAAAGTCAACCCTTTGTTTAATTTTTTGTTGATTTTATTTAACGTTATGTTTATTTAGGGTAGTATGTAAACAAATAGATGAAACGAGGTAAGAATCATGACTCTGGGAAAGCGATTAAAAAAGGAAAGAGAGAAAAGGAATTGGTCACAAAAGTATGTGGCAGAACGAATAGGCATTACTAATGCCGTCTTGTCTAACTATGAGAGGGATTATAGAGATCCAGATACAGAAACTCTAAAGAAAATGGCTGATATATATGATGTATCAACGGATTACCTCTTAGGCTTATCTGATTCGCCTAACAACAAAGTTACTGTGGCAGGCCAAGACATTATGCTGACCATGGAAGAGTTGTTGGTGTTCAACGAGTTAAAGAAATACCCGATGGCTTTTCATGACCTTTCTACAAATCCAGAAAAGAAAGTTAAACAATTAATAAAAATGTACGATTTTATTAAAAAGGAACTAGACGATGATGAAGATGAAGGAAAGGATGGTTTTGGTGAATTAGAGGACTGATGAAAACAAGGCCACAAAAGAAGGGATTGTATTGGGATAATGTTTCGAATTGCTACAGATCAATGGGAAGAAAGAGCATATAAAGTATTATCGAATTTCTCTTTTGCCTATCCAGACGAAATTGACATGCATGAGATTTGCTGGAGATATGGAATTAAAATAAAACCTCTGGCTAGAGAGTTCGTTGAGTTGCATACAGACTATGAGCTTGTACAGGATCTGAAAGCTTTTTCTATCCCAAAGGAGAAAGGAAGAAAAGGCACTATATTTTTGCGAGAGAATCTGCCTTATATCGAAAGGAAGTTGTTGCTCGCAGAAGAATTTTGCCACATCTATGCTCATTATCTGCCACAGCTTAAAATTTCTTCATACGCTATCTGTAAAACAGAGAATCAAGCGAAGAGAATGTCAGCTTATCTCTTGCTGCCAAGCGCCTTTTTGAGAGAGGTTATAAATACAGCCTATGAGCAACCGGTTGTTATTTCTGAAATAGCCGATCACTTTCTTGTCCCTGAGGAATTCGCTCAATACAGGTTGAAGTTAATATTCAACCGAAGAATTGACGCAATGATTACTTTTAGAGGAAAGTTAGGAAGTCTCCATCGTATATAATAAGAGAGGACAACAAAATTCCTCTTAGCGATACTATTGACATTAAGAATGAAATTTTAATGCATTTGCGTGCCTTAAAGAAAACAAAAAAAGATGTATCGCTCCAAGATCCGATCGGCCATGACAAGGAAGGAAACGAAATTAATTTGCTCGATATTTTAAAATCGGAAGACGAAGACGTGCTGGAGCACATTTTATTAACGATCGAACTGAAAAAAGTACTGAAGTTTTTGCGCGTTCTGGATGAGCGCGAGCAAGAAGTGATTATTGCCCGCTTCGGCTTAAATCAAAATGATGAAAAAACGCAACGTGAAATTGCTAAAGAGCTCGGCATCTCCCGCAGCTATGTATCACGCATTGAGAAGCGGGCGTTAATGAAAATGTTTCATGAGTTTTATCGGGAAGAAAAAGGGAGAGGGCATTAAACAACGACAAAAACGGCTTCCAGTGCGGAAGCCGTTTTTGTTAGTTTCTGTCAAAGTCTTTACATCTTTTTGCTGCCGCCCGGGCGGCTTAGAGACATTCCATTCAGCCAGAAAGCTGAAGAACACTTCCCCGCCGCCTAGGGCGCCTTCTGCTCTTCTGTTTAATCGATTGTAACTGATACTAATATTCCCATAATTGTAGCAAGCAGCAACCCCATAATCATCATGACCATTCTTCCTCACTCCTTACACAGTCAAAAAAGCTATTTGTTATTAATGTACCACAAAAAGAATAAGTTGTAGCACGCTTTTCACAAATTCTTCACAATTCACTGCCGGGCGAGCCGGTCAACGATACTCACAACAAGATTGGCGGAATGGCGGGCTGCTTTCGGCAAAAATTGTTCAAACGAAATGTCGGACTCCTTGCCGGCGATATCCGAGATCGAACGAATGACTACAAATGGAGTGCCAAACTGATAAGCAACCTGGGCGATAGCCGCCGCTTCCATTTCAACGGCCTGTAAGCCGGTGAATTTTTCGCCGATCGCCAGTACACGCTCTGGATCGCTCATAAATGAATCTCCCGTTGCAATCAATCCTTTAACCACTTGTTCCTCTCTGTCTTCTGCTGCGCATTCTGCAGCAATATTCACAAGCTTCTCATCTGCTGCAAAAGCGGCAGGCAGCTGCGGAACTTGGCCATATTCATAACCGAATGCCGTCACGTCCACATCATGATGGCGCACTTCAGCAGAGATCACGACATCGCCTACATTCAGTTCAGGATTTAATCCGCCTGCGGAACCGGTATTAATCACAGCATCTGGACGAAAGTGCTGCAGCAAAATAGCGGTCGTCATGGCGGCATTTACTTTCCCAATGCCGGAACGCAATAAAACCACATCAGCCCCGTTTAATGTGCCCGTTGTAAACTCGCTGTTGGCAATCGTTTCTACCTTCCGATTTTCCATTTGCTCACGCAAAATAACTACTTCTTCTTCCATTGCTCCGATAATGGCTATTTTCATTTTATATTCCTCCGTTTTTTGCACTTACCTGTCCCATTTTAACATTTTTTCGCCAAAATCGCTTGCCACTTCTGCCTCCTATCTTGTATACATAAAACAGAAGCCAGTTCAACTCGAAAGGAGAAAAACTATGCAGTTCCATCTAGATTTAATTGAAGATAAAGTTGAATTTTTTGAAGCCAGCAGTTTGGCGGCTCTAGAAAAGAAAATCGCTGAGAAAATTGAACAAAACCGAGCGATCCTCCTCAGTGTCCATTCTGTTACTCATCAAATGCAAATGGATGCAGATGGGCATAAACACTTTTCCGCAGTCGTTCACTTTAAAGCGAAATAACACGGGCCTGACAAAAAAACGGGCTGTCCCAAAAGGTCATGAAAAATGACTTTTTGGGTCGGCCCCTTTTTCTCGATCTGTTTTTATTTTAGAGACTTATTGGATAGTCTCTCTTGCATCTTACCGCCCTTTATCGTTATGCTCCAGCTTATACATCTTTTGAGGTTTCCAGCCTTCGCCCTCTACCCAGTTAATGTATACGCGGTAAGCATTATCCTGGTCGCTTTTCTTGGAGACTGTTCCAATTGCCCCTTTAGGGCCGTCTCCGCTAATATACCAAACGACCATCTCTTCTTTAGGAATGCCTGTCGCATAAGATAATGCATCTTTTTTCTCTTCCCAGTCTACTGAACCTGTATCAAAGGAAGAAGTATGCTGTCCTGATTGTGAAGTGCCGATGCCTGTCCAATTTGGATCAATGATTTCTTTTTCAACATTCGGCTCATCACTTTCTTTTTCAATGACTTCGCCCTTGTCTTTTTGTTCTTTATCCTTTTGTTCTTTATCTGTTTGATCTTCTTTATCAGCCTTGTCTTCATCCTCGTCTTTCACATCAGAGGTTTTAACATCGGAGGATGGCTCCTCTTTTTCCTTGGCTGCAGACTGCTGTGTTTCTGTTTTCGGTTTCGGCGGCTGCGGATCTTCATCTTTTCCACCGCCAGAAAAAATAGTAAAGCCTACAACAACAATTAAAAGAACAACGACAGCAATGGCGGTATTTAAAATTCGATTGGTTTTTCTTCGCTTAGATTTTCTTTCTGTACGCGATGATTGTGCCATATTACGACTCCTCTCTCTTCGGCATCATTCACATTTTATCATGACTGCACTGGAACATGAAGCTATTTTAACCGAAAGCTCCGTGAAAGTGTAGTGTTGTTTTTAGCGCCATTCAAATGCAAATCCTCTAAAAGAAAGAAGCGAGAAACGGATGGCCCTTTTTCAGCCCTCAGCTTCCCCTCTGTATCACAAGATGGTCATTGAATGATCGGATTGAAAAAAAGCGCTAAAGGCCTAGTTGCCTTTAACGCTTTTGGTCCGTCTATTATTTAATTGAGACGATTTTCACTTTCATCTCGCCGCCAGGTGTTTGAACGATGACTTCATCGCCCACTTCTTTGCCGAGCAGGCTTTTTGCAATAGGAGAATCATTGGAGATTTTTCCTTCGAACGGATCAGCTTCGGCGCTGCCGACAATTGTGTAAGTTTCTTCCTCTCCATCCGGCAGCTCAATGAATACGACCGTTTTTCCTAAGGAAACAACGTTGCTGTTGTCCTCTTCAATAATCTCAGCATTGCGGATCATTGCCTCAATCGTACCAATGCGCCCTTCTACAAAGGCTTGCTCTTCCTTAGCAGAATCATATTCGGAGTTCTCCGATAAATCACCAAAGCTGCGAGCGATTTTAATTCTCTCCACAACTTCCTTGCGCTTAACGGATTTTAAGTACTCTAGTTCCTGCTCTAACTTTTCTTTCCCCTCTTTAGTCATTGGGTATACTTTTTCTGTTGACAAGTCCCTTCCACTCCTTTTCATCTCGACGCCTTCCTTGGTGCAGGAAAACAATAAACATGAGCAGGCTGTCTCATTTAGAGTAGCTTTACTGCATTCATATATAGAGAAAGCGTTTTCCTCTATATATGAGCGCGCCAGTTAAGCCCGCTACAATGATTGAGACAGCCTTTGTTTTTAAAAGATTATGTCTGTTTCATAAAAAGATACTATAAAATGGCTTTTTGTTCAAGAACCGTTTGAATTTTTGTTACCATCAAATCGATGGCCACATGGTTTTGGCCGCCTTCCGGAATAATAATATCCGCATAGCGCTTCGTTGGTTCAATAAATTGGTTGTGCATCGGCCGAACGACATTTAAATATTGATCAACAACAGACTCAAACGAGCGCTCCCGCTCTTTAATATCACGGATCATGCGGCGAATAATGCGCAAATCCGCATCTGTGTCGACAAAGAGCTTAATGTCCATTAAATCCCGCAAGCGTTCATCTTCGAGCACAAGAATTCCTTCTAATATAATGACATCTTTCGGCTCCATCCGGACTGTCTCGGCTGAACGGGTATGACGGGCATAATCATATATCGGCTTTTCGGCTGCTTCATATCGAATCAGCTTCTCGATATGGCTGATAAGCAAATCATTGTCAAATGCAAGCGGGTGATCATAGTTGGTTTTCAGCCGCTCTTCAAACGGCAAATGGCTTTGATCTTTATAATAGTAGTCCTGCTCAATAACCATAACCGAATGCCCTTGAAAATGCTCGGCTATTGACTTTGTAACACTTGTTTTGCCGGAGCCGGAGCCGCCGGCAACACCGATAACAACTGGCTTCTGGTCCATGAAGTTTATTCAAGCCCCTTTCGCATCATGTTATTCGGATAGACCGGTTTGGCTGTTTGAAAACGGATCACTTGCAGCGGATGACGGGCAGCGTCCAATTCCTTTCCTTGCTCATCCCAAATCGTGCCCACCTTTTGGGTGAAGTTATCAATTTCCGGTCCGAAAAATTCAATTTCATCTCCAGGTCGGAAGAAGTTGCGCTGCTGTAAAGTGACCATTCCTGTCTCTTCTTCATAATCAAGAACAAGACCGGCAAAATCATGGGAAGCTTTTTTGCCATGAACACCGAATAGCTGCTCTTCAACACCAGGCGTTCCTTCAAAGAAAGCAGGAGCCGCCGGACGGTTCGCACACTTTTCAAGCTCATCCAGCCATTCTTGGCGGATTTGGAAATTATCTGGGTCTGCACAATACGTATCGATAACTTTGCGGTACACACTGACAACAGTTGCTACGTAATGAATAGACTTCATGCGTCCTTCGACTTTTAAGCTGTCGATCCCCAATTCAATAAGCTTGGGAATAGACTCAACCAGCTTTAAGTCTTTTGGACTCATTGCAAAAGGAGAATCATCCTCAGAAAATAGAGCCTGTTCGCCGTTCTCTTCTAAAGAATACAAGTCATAATCCCAGCGGCATGACTGACAGCATCCACCCCTGTTCGAATCACGGGCAGTCATATGATTGCTCAGCACACAACGGCCAGAATAAGCGATACACATAGCTCCATGGATGAACGTTTCAATTTCGATATCTACTTTTTCCTTCATTTCGCGCATTTCTTCACTCGTTGTTTCCCGCGCAAGGACGACACGATGCAGCCCTTCTTCTTTCCAATATTGCACAGCGCGCCAGTTAGATAACGACTGTTGTGTACTTAAATGCACTTCTACTTTTGGTGCCACACGACGGCATGTCTCAATGATGAGCGGATCGGCTACAATAATACCGGTAATGCCGGCATTCTGCAAACCGCGCAAGTAATCCTCCAAACCGTCAATATTTTCATTATGCGCATAAATATTTGTTGTTACGTAGACTTTTGCCCCATACTTCTTGGCAAACTCCACGCCCTCTTTCATTTGTTCCAATGTAAAGTTTCCCGCATTGGAACGGAGCCCATATTCCTGGCCGCCGATGTATACGGCATCCGCTCCATAGTGAATGGCAATCTTTAATTTTTCCAATGTGCCTGCCGGCGCCAGCAATTCCGGTTTTTTTGCAATAACCCGCTTTCCGTCGACAATAGTTGAAATTTTCTCGTTTATAACCGCACTCACGAGTGTTCCTCCTTTTTTAATAAACTGTTTCCTTGAAGAAGAAGCCTGTATCTAACGGGCGGTGTGCCGGCTGTAAATCTTCAATCTTCTCTAGCAGCTCGTCCTTTATCTCCTCGTACTCTTCCGGACATTCTGCACACAAATCGATCGCCTGGCGGTAAAGCTTCGTCACTTCGAGCAAATATTCGGGTGAGTGAAGGATTCCGTCAATTTTAAAGCTGTCAATCCCTGCTTCAAGCAGTTCGGCCAATTCATCAATGATGCATATATCATTAGGACTCATGATGTGTGTGCCATTTGCATCTTCGAAAATTGGATATTTGTTTTCACGTTCTTTATCGTACAGAAGCATATTTTTCGCATCTTTGCGATTTTCAATTTCCATTGCTTTGCCCTGGTATTCGAAATAATGTCCTAATAACGGCCGCTTCGATTGAAACATGCATGTCATGCCATGCACCTGTACCTCAATCGCTACTTCAGCATGCTCTTTAACTTCAATAATCTCTTCCATGCTTAATTCCCTCGCAAGAACCGCTCGCACTGCTCCGCGTTTTCCCCAGTAGTTGCAAGTAAAGTAATTTGTTGCTGTAGTTTCAGTATTCCAGTGAAGCGGCATATCAGGAGCTGCTGCACGAACAGCCATTAGAACAGCCGGATCTCCAAAAACAATGGCATCGGCTCCCGCTTCTTTCACGAATGCGATATACTCATCTAGTTCATTGGCAATGTCATTATGAAAAATCGCATTCACTGCTACGTACACTTTTTTTCCTTTAGCATGAGCCGTCTCAATCGCTTGTGCAATGTCTGTTCTGCTAAACTCACCCGCAAGACGCAGTCCGTAGCGCTGTTCTCCAACAACAAAAGCATCGGCTCCCGCTTCTGCAAGAAGATCAATCGCAGCAACACTATGCGGCGTAACAAGTAATTCTGGTTTTTTCACGTTATTTTCCACCTCTTTTGCGGCTGACAGCTAAACCATCGCCTACCGGAAACAATGCCGTATCAAAATCCGGATGATTCATCAGCCATTCATTGTAAGATTGAATTTTTTTTACTAAATTAATAATCCGTTTAGATTCAGCCGGAACACCCGCAACGTAGCCTTTAAATAAGACATTGTCGGTATAAGCCGTCCCTTCGGCTGTTAAACATGCGGAATAGCGTTCAAAAAATTTAGTGTATTGTCCTTTGGCCGCATCAATAAAAATAGCATCATACGGCCCCTTTTCTCCAGCTTTATCCACTAGTTCAAGTGCATCCCCGAATAAAACCTCCACCCGGCTTCCATACTCAGAACGCCCAATATAACTCATCGCCTGGCGATAACGCTGCTCATCCCGTTCAATGCTTACAACCTCCGCATCCGGCAAAGCAGCAGCCATGCGCAAGGCAGAATAGCCGATAGCTGTGCCAATCTCTAGAATCCGCTTGGGCTGCTGAATACGCATAATTTGGAGCAGTGCTTCTATACCAGCCGGCTCCATAATCGGGACACGGTGTTCTCGGGCAAAAGCTTCCATTTCGGCAAACAGCGGCTCCCTGGTTTTAATTAACGATTCTATATAATGATCGATCCTGTTTTCCATCATACTCTCCTTTTCGAAAAGGCTTTATGTCAAAGCAAAAGCGCCTTACTTACCTATGGTCTGCCTAAGGAAGCAAATATATTGTCCTCACGGCATGCCTATCACGGTCTCGGCAGGAAAGCTTAGTCTTCAAATAGAAGAAGCAAGGTTGCTTTCATCGACAAGAAAAAGAAGAAAGCCCGTCAGCTTTCTGCTTTATGATCAGTTATCGACTTTTCTCCCCAAAAATACTTGAACTATTTTACCACAAAGGCACAGAAAAAGCGATGCTTCTGCCTATTGGTTTTGCTTCTCATAGTGACCAGTAATGTATTTTTCCTTTAGCTTATTATGTTCTTCCAATGTTTTCGCGTAATATACATCCCCTGCTGGAGAAGCAAGGAAATAAAGAAAATCAGTGTCTGCAGGATTTAAAGCAGCTTCCATTGATGAAACACCGCTATTGCCGATTGGCCCTGGCGTCAGTCCCTTTACCTTGTAGGTATTATAAGGAGAATTTACTTCTAGATCCTCATAAAGAACCCGTTTTTTATGTTTGCCGAGCGCATATAATACGGTCGGGTCTGTTTGCAGCGGCATCCCTGCTGCCAAGCGGTTGTAGAATACACTTGAAATCTTATGGCGGTCCGCCTTTTCCGTTGCTTCCTCTTCTATCAAGGAAGAAAGGGTGAGCAGCTTATGCGTACTCATTTGCTTGGCTGCTATCGATGTCCGGTACTGGACAAGCACGCTGTCCGTTTTCTTGAGCATATCTTCTACTATTGCCTTAACCGGCTTTTTCTTGTCTGCATAATGGTAAGTAGCCGGATAAAGATATCCTTCAAGCGGATAGCGAATTTTTTCAGCAAATACCTCCTCCGTCAGCAGCTCGGGATATTTGCTCATCATTTCTTTAATAAATGCCCGATCGTTCATTACTTTGAGCACATCGTTAGCGGAACGTCCTGTCTCTTTCCCGATCGCGGCAGCAATCTGTGTTAATTGGAATCCTTCCGGTATCGTGATTTTCACTTTTCCTTGTCCAATCACCTTTCCCGTTTTCAAGCTTTTAATCAATTCATCCATCGTCATACTTGGAGTAAATGAATATTCACCTGCTTGAAAGTCGCCTTCCCCTTTATACTTCACGTAATATTTAAAAATTTCTGCATTCTTTACGATTCCTTCGCTTTCTAGTTTTTCAGCAATCACAGATAAGCTTGAACCGATAGGAACATTTATCTGGATCGGATGATGATCTGTTTTGTCAACAGGCTCTAAGGCAGATTGAATGAAAAAGTAACCGCCTGCTGTCAGTCCGCCCAGAATCAGCAGCAATGAAAGAACGGCAAAAAAAATAGCTTTTTTCAACCGTCTCTTTTTACCCGGCGGCTGGATATAGGATTGTTTCGACATACACTTACTCCTTTCAACAAATAACGACCCTCTCTTTTCTTTTTTATTATACTACATCTTTTAAGAAAAAGGAGAAAGGAAAAAGCCGGGAAGCAATAGCATCCCGGCCTCTTTTGATGATTGGATTATTCTTCTTCTTCCTCAAGAAATGTATTTAGCATTTCTTCAATCATTTCCCACTCTTCATCGGTTTCAATCGGTTGAAGCTCGCCGTCTTCACCGTCTTCCCCAGGAGTAAAAGCAGACGCGTGAATTTCAATTTCTTCATTGTCGTCTTCTTCCGCCCCAACTGGGAAATATAGCACATAAGACTTGTTAAAGTCATCAGCATCAAATGTAAAAAGCACTTCACATAGCTGTTCGTTGCCGTTTTCATCAATAATTGTAATTTGTCTTTCTCCGTGTTCCATTCTCTTCACCTCATTATTTTTGGCTGTCCAAAAACCCTTGCAAAATCATTGCGGCAGCCATCTTATCAATCACTTTTTTGCGTTTCTTGCGGCTTACATCTGCTTCAAGCAGCACTCTTTCGGCTGCCATTGTCGTCAAGCGTTCATCCCAGAGAACAACAGGCAGCGAAAAGCGCTTTTCCAGCTTTTCAGCGAAGGCTTTTGAGGCCTCTCCGCGCGGGCCAATCGTGTTATTCATGTTTTTAGGCAGCCCGACGACAAATTTTTCAACGCCGTATTCTTTGCACAAGCTTTCAATGCGTCCTAAACCAAAATCATACTTTTCTTCATTGATCCGAATCGTTTCCACGCCCTGCGCGGTCCAGCCTAATTCATCGCTAATGGCGACACCGACTGTTTTCGAGCCGACATCTAAGCCCATAACCCTCATAAAGATTTATTCCTCTCGCTGCTGTTTTAAATATGTTTTCACAAGCTCTTCAATAATTTCATCACGCTCAAGCTTACGAATCAAATTACGTGCATCGTTGTGCCGCGGGATATATGCGGGGTCGCCGGAAAGCAAATACCCGACAATTTGGTTGATCGGATTATACCCTTTTTCCTGAAGAGCCTTATACACCTTAAAAAGTACCTCTTCCACGTTCTGTTCAAACGGTTCCTCCGGAAAATTAAATTTCATCGTTTGATCAAAAGAGCTCATTAATAGCACCTCGCTTTAGGCTTGAAAGTGAAAACTCCCTATTGTACAAGTTATTTCCATTGTACAATAAATTTTCATGGAATCAAACGGATTTAATCCAGTCTTCCACAAAATTAAGTGCTTCCTCTATTTTTTCCGGGTCCTTTCCGCCAGCTTGTGCCATATCCGGACGTCCGCCCCCGCCGCCTCCGCAGCGCGTAGCTACCTCTTTGACCAGCTTGCCGGCATGGTATCCTTTCTCAACTAAATCTTTCGTCACCGCAGCAACAATATTCACTTTATCTCCCGTAGAAGCAGCGAGCACGATAATGCCGGATGAAAGCTTTTGCTTTAACTCATCAGTCATTGAGCGTAAATTGTTCATATCTGTTGCTTGTACACGAGCAGCAAGGAACTTGACTTCATTTGCTTCCTGTACCCTGTCGAGAAGGCTTCCTGCTTCTATATTGGACAATTTTTGGGAAAGTGATTCATTTTCGCGCTGTAATTCTTTCATTTCCGCCTGTAAACTTTCTACTTTTGCCAAAATATCTTTCGGATTAGCTTTTAGCTTATTTGCCGCCTCTTTCAAAAGTGCTGTCTGGCTGTTCAGGAATTTATAGGCTGCTTCTCCGGTCACCGCTTCAATTCGGCGTGTTCCGGCACCGATTCCGCTCTCTGAAACAATTTTGAACAGGCCGATGACGGAAGTATTTGGCACGTGGCAGCCGCCGCAAAGCTCTAAGCTGTAGTCGCCGACAGAAACAACGCGGACAACATCTCCATATTTTTCACCGAACAAGGCCATTGCCCCCATTTTTTTCGCTTCATCAATTGATTTGTGGGCAATTCCTACAGCCAGACTGTTCCAAATTTTTTCATTGACGATTTCTTCAATTTGCTCCAGTTCCTCAGGTGTCACCTGGCCAAAGTGAGAGAAGTCAAAGCGCAGGCGGTCCGGTTCAACAAGCGAGCCGGCCTGATTAACGTGTGTGCCGAGAGTATCCTTCAATGCTTGATGAAGCAAGTGAGTGGCTGTATGATTTTTAATAATTTTGTTGCGTGAAGCCGCGTCAACACGAGCAGTAACTGTTTGACCGGTTGTTAATACGCCGCTCTCGATAATGGCATGCTGGATGTTCTGCCCGTTTGGCGCTTTTTGAACATCTTGAACAGCAGCGCGCACACCTTCCGCTTCAATCACTCCTTTATCCGCTGTTTGACCGCCGCTTTCAGCATAGAAAGGAGTGCGGCTTAGTATGAATTGAACGGCCTCGCCTTCTTGCGCGCTATCCACAATTTCGCCATTGGCAATGATTACTTCAACTGTAGCTTCAGCTGTCAGCTCATCATAGCCGGTAAATTCACTTTTCACTTTAATCTCACCAAGCACTCCGCCCTGCACTTGCATGGACCCGACATCTTGACGGGCTGCACGCGCACGTTCGCGCTGGTTCTCCATTTCTTGTTCAAAGCCTTCATGATCAATCTCCATGCCTTCTTCTTCGGCATACTCTTCTGTTAACTCAACCGGAAAACCGTATGTGTCATATAAACGGAATACGTCCGCTCCGGCAATCATATTTGAGCCGTTGTTCTTCGCTGACTGAATGACCGCTGACAAAATGGTTAAGCCTTCATGCAAGGTTTCATGGAAACGTTCTTCTTCGTTTTTAATCACTCGTTGAATGAACTCTTGCTTGTTTTTCACTTCCGGGTAAAAGTCGTTCATAATTTCACCCACTACAGGAACAAGCTCAAACATGAATGGACGATGAATGTTAATTTGCTTCGCGTAGCGGACAGCACGGCGCAACAGGCGGCGAAGAACATAGCCGCGGCCCTCGTTTGATGGAAGAGCTCCGTCCCCGACAGCGAAGGCAACTGTCCGAATATGGTCGGCAATTACCTTAAAGGCTACATCCTTTTCAACTGTTTCACGGTACTTCTCCCCAGAAATAGCTTCTGTCGCTTCGATGATCGGCATAAACAAATCTGTATCGAAGTTAGTTGGCACTTCCTGCATAACCGATGCCATCCGCTCAAGCCCCATACCTGTATCAATGTTTTTCTTTGGCAGCGGCGTATATGTACCATCAGGATTGTGATTGAATTGAGAAAATACCAGGTTCCAGATTTCTAAATAACGTTCATTCTCACCGCCAGGATAAAGCTCCGAGTCGTTTTCGTCATTTCCATAGGATTCACCGCGATCATAGAAAATCTCTGTATTTGGTCCGCTTGGTCCTTCGCCAATATCCCAGAAGTTCCCTTCCAGGCGGATAATTCTCTCTTCCGGCACACCCATTTCCTCATGCCAAATCTTAAAGGCTTCATCATCCTCAGGATGAATGGTGACGGATAGCTTTTCCGGGTCTAAAGCCATCCATTTTTTATCGGTTAAAAATTCCCAAGCCCAATGAATCGCTTCTTTCTTAAAATATTCGCCAATTGAAAAATTGCCGAGCATTTCAAAGAAAGTATGATGGCGGGCTGTTTTTCCTACGTTTTCGATATCATTTGTCCGAATGGACTTTTGCGCATTGACAATCCGCGGATTTTCAGGGATCACGCGGCCATCAAAATATTTTTTCAGTGTCGCCACGCCGCTGTTGATCCACAGCAGACTCGGGTCATCATGCGGCACGAGCGGAGCGCTCGGCTCCACACGGTGGTTTTTTTCCTGAAAGAACTCTAAAAACATCTGACGAATTTGAGCACCAGTCAACGTTTTCATCTGTGATTCCTCCTGTTAAGTAATGAATTAAGTGTTATTTTGAGACAACAAAAAAAGCTCCGTTCCCCGGACAGGGACGAAGCTTTTTCGCGGTACCACCCTGATTATGAACCGGACAGACACCTGCCGATTCATCTCTCAAAGGCCTTAACGCGGCAAACGGCAGGGATTAGCTGCTCTCCGGACTAGCTTTCCGTTACCCTTCACCCGAAGCTTCTTCCAGCCAAGGAAGCTTCTCTCTGATGTGCCTTGCACTTAGGTGGACTATAACATACTTGATCCATCATTGATTTAGATTTGTTAAGATATAACGAAATTATAAAAAACTTTAAATGTGTTTGTCAATGCGGAGCTTTTTGTAAACGGACTTTTACCCGCCGCTCTGCCATGAAAGCTGCTTTAAAAACAATAAGAACCGGGACAGCGACAATTAAGCCGACCACGCCCCCTGCTTCCCCGCCTAGCAGCAATGCCCCGATAATAAAAAGCGGGTGAAGGTGCACACTCTTGCCGACAATCCACGGCGATAATACATTGCCTTCGATGAATTGCAAAGCAAGCATAATAATAGCCGTGTACAACGCCATCTTTCCGGACATCGTCAATGCGACGAAAACAGCGGGGACCGCACCGATAATCGGGCCAAAATAAGGGATCACGTTGGTAATGCCGATAATCAAGCCGAGCAGAATCGCATATTTAAGCCCGATAAACGTAAACAGCAAAGCCGCTGCCGTTCCAATAGCTAAACATACAAGCAGCTGCCCCCTTATATAGCCCCCCAATGAGCTGTCCAGCTCCCTGACGAATCGAAGCGCTCTTGTCCGCCACTTTCTCGGTGTAAATGTCCACGCCGCTTTTTTTACGCGGTGAATGTCTTTAAGCAGGTAAAAAGAGATAAAGGGCACCACGGCCAGCACCAGCAAAAAGTTGACCATTTTCATAAGAATATTCATGAATGCTTCCACAAGACCAGAAAGCCAATGCTCAAAGCCGATAATGCGGTTATGAATCTTTTCCTGTACGCCGTCCGGCCACGTCAGCGTTTCTGCCTCAAGGGCAACAACCTTTTCTTCATACATTTTGGAAAGCTCGGGGGCGCTTTGCGACAATTCTCTCAGCTGCTCAATAAATAGGGGAATGCCTCTAAATAAGCCGATGCCCATGATGCCAAAAAACAATATATAGATAAGCAGAATCGCCATCGTTCTTGAAACGCCCTGCTCGGTCATCTTCTCTACGAGCGGGTGCAGCAAATAAGCAATGAAGCCCCCGAGCAAAAAAGGCATCAGGCTTACTGCAATTCCCCGAAGCACTGGACTGAGCACCGGGCTTAATAAATACAGAACGTACACTGCCAGCAATGTGAGAAGAACAGCACACGCTAAATACAGCCATTTTAGTTTCAACTTGTTTTCCATCGGATCCGACACCCTTTAATCAAACTGTTTTATATAGTTTGCTGCTAGATGCCGCTGGTTTATTCATTCTGCTGAAAACAATGAAAAAACCGGCAGCGGCCGGTTTGGCTGGGAGGGATAGGATAAGAGGGAAAATACAATAAAAGCCGGCAAAAGAGGGGCAGAATAAAGCCATTCCGAACCTCCTTTTGCCGGCTAACTGAGAGTGCAAAGAAATGAGTTCTCCGCAAGCCGATTCTCTTTGGGAGAAACAGTCATCCCTGCTTTTTTAATCAGCCCATCCTTCTTTTTTCTTCTTCAAAAAGATCGTTAAGAGAGCTTAGAGAGCCATCTTCTTCGACCTGATGAACGGAAATCACATTTTTCTCAATGGAAAGTTCGATGAAGCAGCCCCAGCAATAGTATTGGTTTGTTCCGATCTTCCCCAGCTCTTTACTTTGACAGTTTGGACATGTAATCATGGGCGTCACCTCGCACGCTTTTTGCAAACAGCGTGCCCGGCGCTCCCCATTTTTATACCTATAAGCTTATAAAAAGTCGTAAGGTGTGATCTCTTCCATCCCAATCATCGGATCGATGGCTGTAATTGTTTCTTCAGTCAATGCCACGAAGCGAAACGCCTCCCCTTCTGATGCTTCCTCCGCTAGCGCCTTCATTAACTTTTCCTTTAACGCTGTTTTACGCATAAGGTCATCATTGCGTTCAATGCCGATCCGAAACGCGTCTTCTTCCCCGCACAAAATCAAAAACTGCTTGCTCCGCGTGATAGCTGTGTAAAGCAGATTACGCCGCAGCATCCGGTAGTAGCTCTTCACTACCGGGAGAATGACAATCGGAAACTCGCTTCCCTGTGATTTATGGATGGAGCAGCAGAAGGCATGAGTGATTTGATTTAAGTCCTGTCTTGTATAGGTGACTTCATTTCCTTCGTAAGAGACGATCACCATATCTTGCTTTTCTGTATTTTCTTTTGCAAAAAAGATGGACACTACTTCTCCGATGTCACCGTTAAAAATATTTTGCTCCGGCTGGTTCACAAGCTGGAGCACCTTGTCGCCAATACGGTAGTGGACGCCTCCAAAATCAATTTGCTTGCGGGAGCCATCAGGGTTGGCATTAAGAATCTCCTGCAAAATTTCATTTAGACGATCAATTCCCGCAGGCCCTTTATACATGGGGGCAAGCACCTGGATGTCTTTCGCCGTAAATCCCTTTCTAATTGCACTTTTCACCACTTGCTCCACTGCTTCAGGGATTTGCTGGACATGGCAAGCGATAAAAGAACGATCCTTTTGCTGCTTTGTTAAGTTGGACGGCATCTGGCCGCTTTTGATTTCATGAGCCATTTCAATAATGGAGGACCCTTCCTCCTGCCGGTAAATATCCGTTAGCTTAACAGTCGGAATCACACCGGATGCAAGCAAGTCCTTCAGCACCTGTCCGGGTCCCACAGATGGAAGCTGATCCTCATCACCGACAAGCACAACCTGCATATCATCCGGCAATGCTTTAAATAACTGATAAGCGAGCCAGATGTCAACCATTGATACTTCATCAACAATGAGCAGCCGCCCCTGCACCTCCCGGCTGTCTTCATCTTCGTGTGTTTCCTGGCCGCTGAATCCAAGCAAGCGGTGGATAGTGACCGCTGGAAGCCCTGTCGACTCTGCCATTCGTTTGGCCGCCCGTCCGGTTGGCGCTGCCAGCTTCACTGGAAATGGCTCATCTTTTCCATAGGCCTTGGGATCAAGCGAACAGCCATGCAGTTCGGAATAAAGCTCCACAATGCCTTTAATGACCGTTGTCTTTCCTGTGCCCGGCCCCCCTGTCAGAATCATCATTGGCGACATAAGTGCTTTTTGGATCGCCTCTTTTTGAGAAGGGGCATAGTGGACGCCGGTTCGCTCTTCTAAATCGCCGAGCGCCAGCAGAAACTCTGATTCAGGAAATTGATCTTCATACTCTGTTTGCTTGAGCAAACGTTCAATGTTGGCGACAAGACCTTTTTCCGAAAAATATAAAGAGGGCAAAAACACCCGGCTCTCTTCCCCGACTACTTTTCCCTCTTTCTCTAAAACGATCAGCTGCTCGGCAATCGCTTCAAAAGACACTTGCTCTTTGCCGCTCTTGTCCAGCAAAGCTTTGACTTCCTGCAACAGCTGTTCCGATTCTAAATAACAATGCCCCTCTTGCATGCATTGTTGCTCAATGGTAAATAAGATCCCGGCCTTCACACGATCAGGATGTTCTCCATCAATGCCGATCTGTGCGCCAAGCTCATCCGCTCGTCCAAAGCCAATCCCTTCAATATCTTCAACAAGCTGATAAGGATTTTTTTGAATGATTTCAATAGCCTGCTGCTGATAAGCCTGGTAAATCTTCATTGAGAGCTGCGGGCCGAATCCGTATTGATTAAGCGCCACCATCACCTGCTCCAGCCCTTGGTGTTCAAGAAGCGTTTCATACAGGCTTTTCGCTTTATCTGCAGAAAGGCGCGGCACCTCATCAAGCACAGACGGATGATCAAGGATTTTGGAGATCGCTCCTTCTCCTAACGTTTCAACCACCGTTTCTGCCGTTTTTCTTCCAATCCCTTTAAATAAGTCACTGGATAAGTAAGTAATGATGCCTTGCTTTGTCTGCGGCACTTCTTTTTGGGCATGCCGGGCTTGAAACTGGCGCCCGAACTTCGGATGGTCTTTGAAAGCGCCATAAAAAACATACACTTCCTGTTCATGAATTTGCGGAAAGTAACCGGTAACGACTACCTCCTTGTCTTCACAGGCCTCATTTGTTTCCAGCACACGAACACGCAGAACAGAGTAAAAATTCTCTTCATTATGAAAGATCGTAACAAGGTGCCGGCCTTTAACGTACTTTTCCCCATTGGCAAACAAATCCATTGACCCTTGTTCCATCAGCGGCACTCCTTATCGTTCTTCGGCTTTTTCAAGCATTTTCTTTCCATAGCCGGCGAGCATATGATCCGGCTGAATAGCAAGTGCCCGGTCAAACATAGCTGCGGCTTTCTCCGCGTCCTCTAAGTGACCGGCATAGGCAACACCAAGGTTGTAATAAGCATCCGCATGGCTGGCATCAGTTGCCACCACCTGCTCAAGCTGACGAATGGCTTCATCATATGCCGACACCTTTGCCAATGCAAGTCCGAGCTGAAAGCGTGCTTCTGTGTCCGTTTCGTTCAGCTCAACCGCGCGCTGCAAATACGGCAATGCCAATACAGACTGATCAAGCTGGCTAAGTGCCATACCCAGCATGAAAAACACATCGCTCTCCTCAAGCCCCAGCTTGATCGCCTGTTCAAATTCACGGCAGGCTTCTTCTAGCTGCTCTTGCTCATAATAAAAGGTGCCAAGCGCATAATGGGCGGCTCCGGCTGCCGGATCTACCTCGATCGCTTTTTTATAAAAACGCTCAGCCCGTTCCTGCTCACCGACGGTCGACAGTACATGGCCAAAGTTAATATAGGCGGTCGGATCTTCCGGAGCTTCTTCGATCCGTTCTGAAAATAACCTTAAAGCCTCTTCGACTTTTCCTTGCTGCAAATATTCTATACCTTGTAAATTTTTATCCATGAGCCACCTCTATACTTATTTTCATCAAGATTATACCACAGCGGGCGGACCCTGCAGAAAATTAACAAAGAAGACATCCTAAAAAGTCTGGTTTTCAGGATGCCTTCTTTTTCTTTATCATTTCGGTAGTATTCATTAAAAAGATTGATTCTCATCTTTGCAGACCACTTACGCCCACAGCTCTCTGTTCATTTAAAGCAGTTGGCTTAACCGCTCGTTACCCAACGTAGGTCAGTCTCTTTTCATCTTTAAACACCTGATCGATCGTTGCTCCGCCGAGACATTCTTCTCCGTCATAAAACACAGCTGCTTGTCCTGGTGTAATCGCTCGAATCGGTTCATGGAAGTCCACTTTCACTTTTCCATCTTCAAGCAAATGAACCGTTACTTTATTGTCTGGCTGACGGTAACGGAATTTAGCCGTGCACTCAAAAGATTGCGGCTTTGGCTTGTTCGATACCCAGCTTGCTTGATTGGCAATTAACGAAGTAGAGTACAACAAATCATTATGGAAGCCTTGATCTACATAAAGAACGTTCTTCTCTAAATCTTTGCCCACAACAAACCAGGGCTCGCCTGATCCGCCGATGCCAAGACCATGCCGCTGGCCGATCGTGTAATACATTAAGCCGTCGTGATGGCCCTTTACTTCGCCGTCCATTGTTGTCATCAAACCAGGCTGTGCCGGCAAATAGCCGCTTAAAAACTCTTTAAAGTTGCGTTCGCCAATAAAGCAAATGCCTGTGCTGTCTTTTTTGGCTGCTGTAGCGAGCCCCGCTTCTGCAGCAATCGCCCGCACCTGCTTTTTATCAATGCCGCCGATTGGAAACAGTACTTTTTCCAGTTGTTCTTGCTGAAGCTGGTTCAAAAAGTATGTTTGATCCTTATTTTCATCAAGCCCGCGAAGCATTTTTACTTCTTCGCCGCTATGATCGACCCGTGCATAATGCCCGGTTGCCAAGTAATCAGCTCCAAGACTCATGGCATGCTCCAAAAAGGCTTTAAATTTAATTTCCTTGTTGCACATTACATCCGGGTTCGGTGTGCGCCCGGCTTTATACTCCTCAAGGAAATAGGTAAAGACTTTATCCCAATATTGCTTCTCAAAATTTACTGCGTAATAGGGGATGCCGATTTGATTGCATACACGGATGACATCATTATAATCCTCTGTTGCTGTGCAGACGCCGGATTCATCTGTGTCATCCCAGTTTTTCATAAAAATACCGATGACGTCGTAGCCCTGCTCCTTCAATAAAAGGGCGGCAACCGAAGAGTCCACGCCGCCGGACATGCCGACAACCACACGGGTGTCTTTCGGTGCTTTCTTCATTTTGTCCACTCTCTTTCCCTGCAGGAGCCGGCGTTTATTTATTCGTTAAACGAGCGATAATGTTCGCCGTTGCTTCTCCTGCTTGATCTATTTGTTCTTCCGTATTTGTTATGCCAAAACTGAAACGAATGGAGTTGCGCAGGCGGTCGGACTCCTTGCCAAACATCGCTACAAGCACATGAGACGGCTCAATTGACCCGGCCGTGCAGGCTGAACCGCTAGATGCTGCAACGCCGGCAAGATCCAAATTCACTAACACCGATTCCACATCTGTTCCAGGGAAGCTTAAGTTTAGCACGTGCGGCAATGATCGTTCAAGCGATCCGTTCACAGAAAAAGCCACTTGCTTTTCTGTGAGCAAATGCATCAGCCGTTCTTTAAATGACGAATAACGCTTACTCTTCTCAGCCATAGAAGCCATAGCAAGTTCAATCGCTTTTCCAAATCCGGCAATCGCCGGCACATTTTCCGTTCCAGCCCGCCGTTTTCTCTCCTGTTCGCCCCCAAAAAGGCCGGGCGTAAGCAGCAGTCCTTCTCTTGCATACAAAAAGCCGACCCCTTTAGGTCCGTTAATTTTATGGCTCGATACTGACAGCAGATCAATATGATCCGCTTTCACATCAATGGCAACAGCGCCATAGGCCTGGACGGCATCGGTATGAAAAACGGCCGGGTGTTCTTGTAACAGCTCCCCGATTTCCGCAATCGGCTGAATAGTGCCGACTTCATTATTGCCGTACATAATTGTTACCAGAATGGTATCCTCCCGCAAAGCAGCAGCTAAATCGGCTACACGGACCAGCCCTTCTTTGTTCACCGGCAAGTAAGTGACTTCATAGCCTTCTTTTTCAAGATAAGCGCATGTGTGCAAGACAGCGTGGTGCTCTACCGCTGATGTAATAATATGACGGCCGCGGTGCTTCATCGCCTGGGCTGTGCCAACAATCGCCAGATTATCAGCCTCTGTGCCTCCGCTCGTAAAAATAATTTCATTGAAGTCAGCTCCGATGCTGGCAGCTGCAGCTGTTCGCGCTCTGTCTACTGCCTGGCGGGAGGACCGGCCAAACGAGTGAATGCTGGACGGATTGCCGAACGTATCATTCATCTGGGCAGTCACTGTTTCGATCACTTCCGGATGCATAGGAGTTGTTGCCGCATGATCTAAATAAATGCGTTCCATTCTCTCATCTCCTCTTAAATATAAAACATGTAAGCATCGGATTGACCATGCTCGTCTGTGTGGTTCGCCAAGTCTTCCAGCGTTGTATTTTCAAGCACGCCTTTAATCGCGTCACTAATTCTAATCCACAGCTCGCGCTTTGCCGGCTCTTCGTCTTCAATTCCTTCAACGAGGCTGATGGGCCCTTCGAGTACGCGGATAATATCTCCAGCAGTGATCGTCTCCGGTTCTCTCCCCAGCACATATCCGCCGTAAGCTCCGCGGATACTGCGAACAAGCCCAGAATTGCGAAGCGGAGCAATTAATTGTTCCAGATAATGCTCTGATAAATTATGAGCGCCGGCAATAACACGCAGGGAAGTCGGCCCCTCCCCATGCCTTTTAGCTAATTCAATCATAATTGTTAACCCATATCTTCCTTTAGTTGAAATTCTCATATATTTACCCCCTGGTTATGGTCTTTTTTCCATTCATTTACTTTGTTTATTAGTATATCGGAAAACTGTTGACATTGCGGCAATGAAATACCGACAGCCGTTCCCATTAGCAAGCTAAACAGAAACGTGCCTAAATGAACTGGTCCTCCAATGAGCCAGGCAATGGCCAGCACAATAAATTCCATTCCCCGCCGTATACTTGACACTTTCCAGCCGGTTTTTTTCATGACAGCCAGCATAAAGCTATCTCGCGGACCTGCACCAAGCTGAGCAGAAAGATAAAATGACATGCCGTACGCCATAATAAACACACCTGCAATAAACATGATCAGCTTGCCGCTGAAATGATCCGGCGTAGCAATCGTCGGCAGCCATAAAAAGAAATCAATAAAGAGACCCA
Source organism: Bacillus badius NBRC 15713 (assembly GCF_001591605.1). Classification (GTDB taxonomy): domain Bacteria; phylum Bacillota; class Bacilli; order Bacillales; family Domibacillaceae; genus Pseudobacillus; species Pseudobacillus badius. Next base: position 22,456 of record NZ_BCVF01000003.1, read on the forward strand.
CAAGCAGCATGTTTAAATAGGCTCCAAATTGCGGCCATTCCCGCAAATAAAAAGAGGCCAAACCTAAAATCAAAAAACCGATAAGCACCGACCAAGTACCGACCGTCAGTCCTAATTGTTCATATAACCCTACATGAAGAGCATCCCACGGCGTGGCCCCAAGGTCTGCTCGAATCAGCAGCACAATGCCAAGAGACATAAATAAAAGGCCAATCGTAAAAATCGTCAGCCGAATCACAATATTCCCCTGTTTCCTTATCTTCTCTTTTTTCATCCATCTTACCCCTTATCAAGTGAGCCTGTATAGTCAGCCCCCGCTATTATATCACAGAAAACAGATCAAAAAACATGCCCCGCCCTCATTTCCTATGATACAGTGAAGGAAAAGAATTGAAATGAGAAATGAGGAATTAGGCATGAAACCGTTAGCTTTTCGAATGCGGCCACGGACAATTGATGAAATCGTTGGTCAAGAGCATTTGGTCGGACCTGGAAAAATTATCGAGCGCATGGTGGCAGCAAAACAACTGTCTTCCATGATCCTATACGGTCCTCCCGGCATTGGCAAAACATCGATTGCCAGCGCTATCGCCGGCAGTACAAAATACGCCTTCCGAACACTTAATGCGGTCACCAGCAATAAAAAAGATATGGAAATCGTCGCCGCTGAGGCTAAGATGTCCGGCAAAGTTATCTTGCTTTTAGATGAAGTCCACAGACTGGATAAAGGCAAACAGGATTTTTTGCTGCCATTTTTAGAGAACGGGATGATTACCTTGATCGGAGCCACAACAAGCAATCCTTATCACGCCATCAATCCAGCGATTCGCAGCCGCTGTCAAATTTTCGAATTAAAGCCGCTGACTCCCGACGAAATTGCGAAAACGCTGAAACGGGCTCTTCATGATGAAGAACGGGGGCTTGGCCGGTATCAGACAGAAGTAGCGGAAGAGGCTCTTCAGCATTTTTCCCAGGCAAGCGGGGGCGATGTGCGCAGCTCGTTAAACGCTTTAGAACTCGCTGTGCTATCCACTTCCCCAAATGAAGAGAACGTTATTGTTATCAACCGTACAATCGCCGAAGAATGCCTGCAAAAGAAAAGTTTTTCACACGACAGGGACGGGGATGCCCACTATGATGTAATCAGCGCGTTTCAGAAGTCGATCCGCGGCAGCGATGTTAATGCAGCTCTTCATTACTTGGCGCGGCTGATTGAGGCCGGCGACCTGCCGAGCATAGCAAGAAGGCTGCTTGTTATCGCGTATGAGGATATCGGCCTTGCCAGCCCGCAGGCCGGCCAGCGAACGCTAGCTGCTATTCAGACCGCAGAAAAAATCGGCTTTCCAGAGGCCCGCATTCCGCTGGCAGCGGCTGTAATCGAGCTATGCCTTTCACCTAAATCAAATACAGCTATCTCTGCCATTGATGCGGCTTTAGCAGACATCCGGGCCGGCAAAAGCGGGGATGTGCCTGCCCACTTAAAGGACGCCCATTATCCGGGCGCCAAAGAGCTCGGACGCGGGCTTGAATACAAATATCCACATGATTATGACAGCGGATGGGTGAAGCAACAGTACCTTCCAGACAAATTAAAAAACAAACGTTATTACGAGCCAAAACAAACAGGAAAATTTGAACAAGCCCTGGCCGGAATCTATGACAAGATTGAAAGAGGAAAATAACTAGTTAGCGAAACTGAAAAACGATCTGTCGATTCGGATGCTCTCTCTCCCTGAAAACTTGTCATACAGACTCCTTTCCTTCGATAAAATGATAGGAATATAGATAAAAGGAGAGACTGTATGATCAAAACATATGAGGAAACAGCTAAGTTTGAGCATGAATTTTGGCTGCAAATCTTAGGCGATCACTCCCGCTTTATTTACGAAGCACTTGCGCCTAATGAACAGCAGGATATTGAACAGTCCCGCCTTTTCATCCAAGCCTTTGACCGGCTGCTGGAACAGGCACGAAAAAGAACAACCAATTGGCTAGCGCTTAGCAGACTGGCAAATGAAGAAACTGAAAAGCTGAGAATGTTTAAACTCGACTTGATACGCAGGCATCTTACTGGGAAAGTGTCCATTCAGCTTGGTCCAACCTTTATTAGTCATATGGTGAATGAGCTGGATGAATATAAGCGGCTATTAAAACATTTACAGGCAGAGGAGGCTCCTCCTGTCTATCACGCCCTTCATCATCACCTGCTTTGGCTTTTAGACGCGGCAGGCCATGCCGGCGCCATATCGGATCGCATGGACCGGATTGAAAAAAGACTGAAGCAAAAAAGTGACCGCTTTACAAAGGATTTTGAAGCTTTTTATTTAAAAGCAGTAGAAATGACCGGATTTTTACGGGCCAATCTTTCCACTTTTCCTGCGCTAGAGCGCTTTAATCAAGATACTTCTCTTGAAATGAAGCTGTTTATGAACTTTCTTCAGGAGATCGAGGAATTAGAGCTCAGCAAGGAGGCGCTCGGAACATTTGCTCCGCTCATGGCTGACCATATGATGAGGGAAGAATGCTACTATTTAATAAAGCTCGCTGAATCCGCCGGGCTTCAAAAGCCAAGCTGCGACCCGGCAAAGCCGAGAATAGATGAATAGCAAATTGTCAGATCGCCCTAATCCTGCAGAACCTGTTGATAGAAACAAAAGCAGCAGGCTCTATCGGCAAACAAAATAAGAAAGCTGCTGAGTTCTTTTCATTCAGCAGCTTTCTTATTATAGTCTCTATTATTCGTTCATATCGCTTTTCTAATCATTCAGTGAAAGGAGCCTTATCATGCAGCCTCTCGCCTTTAAGCAGCGACATCCCTTTTGGCAAATGTAAAAAAGGCAAGGAGTTGAAACACGAGATAGTAGATAACAAGAACAGTGATGGAGAATCCAATCGTCATCCCATCAACTAATGTTTGCCCTTCTTCGTATTGCATTAGATTCGTATTTGCGAACAGCAAATATTTCGCCCAATCATATTTCATGGCAATGAGCATTGTGACATTGGAACCGACAAACAGAAGGAATAATGAAATACCGATCGCAAGGGAGCTGCTCCGGAAAACGGCTGAAATCATAAATGCCATCGTTGCCAGCATAAATACGTCTATTGATTTTAGCAAATACACTTTAGACAAATAAACAATCATGTTCTGTTCTACAACTTTTCCGCCTTCATATGCAAGATGAACGGCAGAATGGCTGGAAGAGCCGAACAAGACAGCCCCAATTAAGGCAGATACTACAAATAAGATAGCAATCATAAACAATCCGAACAGTACGACGGCTGCATACTTAGAAAGAAGAATCTTTGGACGGCTGATCGGACGAATCAACAACATTTTTATCGTGCCCCATGAATATTCTCCGGCAACAATCCCGCCAGCGATAATAATCATAAATAATCCGGCAAAGCTCAGCAGCGAGCTGTTTTCCTCGATAAAGGACAATGTAGATGTTTTAGTATCAATCGGCACATTGTTTGCCAAACGGTATTCGTTCACCTTGATCTGTCCTTCTAAATAAGCTTTATGGTCTTTCGATATCTCTGTCGCTTCTTTTAATGTGTTTTCATACTGCGCGTTTTCAGCTTGAACGACTTGACGCCAATTTGGCGTGTCTTTCTGTCTGCTTTCATCATACTTCGTAAACCCGGCAAATACACCCGTCATCAGGATAAGCAATCCAATCATGACATAAGTACCCGGCCGTTTAAATATTTTGATCCATTCATTTCTAATTAAACGTCCCATTAGCTCACCGCCTCTTGCTTTTCTGTTATTTCCAGAAACTTTTCTTCGAGTGTTTTAGATAGCTGCTTCACTTCATAAACTCTCATATTCTTGGACACAAGCAAACTGATTATATCCGGAATCTGCTCTTTACCCGCTTCAACAGACAAGCTGCTTCCGGCAATTTTTACACGGATATCAGGAAAAGAGGCAGTCATTAATTTCGCTGCTGTATCCACGTGATCCACCTCTATGGAATACACCTCACGCCCGTCATCTACCCAATCACGCACAGACTGAACATGAATCAGCCGGCCTTTTTGAATGATTCCGATCCGGTCGCACATCATTTCCATTTCCGAGAGCAAATGGCTGGATACAATAACCGCCATCTTTTCTTTTTCCGCTAAATCACGGATGTATTGGCGGATTTCTTTAATACCCGCAGGATCCAGCCCATTTGTCGGCTCATCAAGAATTAATACTTTCGGGCTGTGCAGAAGCGATTGAGCGATTCCCAGCCGTTGGCGCATACCAAGAGAGTAGGTCTTCACCTTATCGTGAATTCGGTCTCCCAAGCCTACAAGCTGAACAACTTCAGCAATTCGTTCTTTTGTTATTCCTTTTTGCATACGGGCATACTGCTGTAAATTTTGATAACCTGTTAAAAATTTATACATTTCCGGATTTTCTACAATCGCTCCGATATTGCTGACGGCTTTCTCAAAGTTTTTTTGGATGCTGTGTCCGCAAATAACAATGTCCCCTTCTGACAGCTTCATCAGTCCGACGATCATCCGGATCGTTGTCGTTTTACCTGCTCCATTGGGTCCAAGAAAACCAAAAACTTCCCCGGCTTGAATCGTGAAACTTAATGAATCAATAATCCGCTTTCCTTTGATTACCTTTGAAACATTTTTCAATTCCACTAATGTTGTCATTCGTTAACCTCCTATTGATAATTCCTTTTCAGCCATTGCAGCACAGATAAGCCCTCTTCTTCGCGAAGCGCTTCTACATGGCAACGGGCGCGGACCATGCCCTCGTCTAAAATGACTGCCTCCTCCAAAACAGGCTCAATCTCCGTGATTTCATGGGTAGTAATAATGACCGTCTGTTCACCGAAATCAATGAAAGAGACCAGCCCTTTTACAATCGTGTCCCTTACCATCGGATCAAGACCTAAGAAAGGTTCATCCAACAAGAGCACTGGAGCCTTGCGGGACAAAACCAGCAGGAGTTTCAGCCGCCCTTGCTGCCCTTTAGACATCTTCGCCACTTTTTTATGACGCTCCAGACTCATAAATTGAATTAATTCTTCCGCTTTCTCCAGTGAAAAATCTTTGTGCTGTGCAGCGAAAAACTCGATCATCTGCTGAACGGTCAGCCCTGGATAAACCATGCCTTCACTGGATAGATAAGCAACATCGCGGGCAATAGAACGGTCTGCCGGCTGTCCATTAACGATCACTTCACCTTTGGATGGAAAGACGAGCCCTGCGGCCATTTTCATCATCGTGGATTTTCCGCTCCCGTTAGGCCCGAGAATGCCATATATCTTCCCTTTTTCAAATTGCAAACTGACATCTTGGAGCGCTTTTCTTTTTCCGTACTCTTTCGTAACGTTTCGCAACTCAATCATTTTCAGACGGCTCCTTTCCCGCTAAAAATTGTTCGACCGCTTCCGTTATTTCTTTGTCCTCCACACCGATGCCCCGCATATTTTGTATAAATGTCTCAATCATCTCCCGCTGAATTTCAATGCGAAGCTGTTTTTTTCTATCTATTTGTTCCGTCATAAACGTTCCCTGCCCTCTTCTCGTTTCTACTACGTCCATGCGTTCTAGTTCTCCATATGTTCGCTGTATCGTATTCGGATTGACCCCCGACTGAATGGCCATCTCCCTGACCGATGGCAATTTTTCGCCGGGGGCGATCTTTCCGCGCACAAATTGCTGAATAATGCGGTCAGCAATTTGCCGGTAGATCGGTTTGGATGTTCTAAATTCTTCAGTCATGTTTCATTACACCTCTACTTTTCGATTGAGCAGCCAGGCAGCAGCTAAAAACAAACCGACATGAAAAAGAACGGAGACAATGATCGGCCATATTTGAATAGCGCCGTTTTCAACAGAAAAACTCATTGCGCCTATTCCCCATGCTTGCGTACCAGGTTCGCTAACACGGACCGTCCAGCTGGCAAACCATTTTTCAATAAGCGGAATTTCCAGCATCTTTGCCGCTAGCCCTTGAAAGGCGACATAAATGGCAATTACAACGCCCCACCGGACTTTCTTAAGCAGCGGGTACGCATTTAACGAATGATACACCGTCCACAGAAATAGCCCCCAGACAGTAAAATATAAAGCTCCCGCCGTAAGTGCCCCATTTAATAAAAATCCTTCCCTGTATGGCACGCTCCTTCCAGGTATATGAATATACTCCTGTACATTAGCGATATTTAGCGTAATCAGCGCCAATACATCCGTGAGAACTAAGGAAGCGAGAAAAACAGCCAGTGCAACCACTAGTTTGGACAACAGCAGCCGCATTCCCCCTGCCGTACTATGCAGCCAGTACTGTCCTTTCTCCTCCGCTTTCAGCAGCACCATTTCTGTCATCGGCAAAAGAACGAGGTGAAAAAGATAAATCATAAAAATAAATGGAAAGACGAGGGCAAATGCATCATAGTATGTCGCAAACATCAGCCCTGCCCCATAAATCGCCAATACAGCAATCAGCCATAACCAAAAATAATTTTTAATGAGTAAAAAATCTTTCTTTAGCAGTCCTTGAAACATTTTGTCCCCTCCGTGTATCAGTGTTCTATTTAGATAGTACACTAGAACACCATGACAGTCAACACTCATTTCCAGTTTTTTCACTAAAACGTTTTTTCCGTCTCACTTTTCTTTCTTCTCCTATAGCGGAGAAGACAAAAGAAAAAAGCCGCCCTGAACAGGACAGCTTTTTTCTCCTTTATTTTTCATCATTTACGCGAGTAATCTTAATGTCTTTTAATAATTCTCTTACGACATAACTTGCCATAATCAATCCGCAAACAGAAGGAACGAAGGCGTTAGAAGCAGGCGGCATCTTCGCCTTGCGAATCTCTGCTTGGTCATTGCCGACTACTTTGCGAACGTCCTCACGAATAACGATCGGGCTTTCATCAGAAAACACAACCGGAATGCCTTTGCGGATTCCTTCTTTTCTCAGGCGGGTCCGAATCACTTTGGCAATCGGATCTGTATGAGTTTTTGAAATATCGGTAATTTGAAAACGGGTCGGATCTAATTTATTGGCCGCTCCCATGCTCGAAATGATCGGAGTGTTGCGTTTCAGGCATTCTTTCATCAGATGGATTTTATAAGAAATCGTATCGGAGGCATCGACGACGAAATCCAAGTCATACTTAAAAAATTCTTCATATGTTTCTTCTGTATAAAACATATTCAGCGTGATAACCTCGCACTCCGGATTAATATCGGCAATACGCTCCTTCATTACCTCTGCTTTTGGCTGGCCAACCGTTGACAGTAATGCAGGAAGCTGGCGATTGACGTTCGTAATATCGATGGTGTCTTTATCTACAAGCACCAGGCGCCCCACACCTGAACGAGCGAGTGCTTCTACAGAAAAGGAGCCAACGCCGCCGATACCGAGAATAGCAACGGTGCTGTTTTGTAAAATATCCATCCCTTCTTGTCCGAAGGCGAGTTCATTGCGTGAAAATTGATGCAGCATGAATAGGATCACTCCATAACATTAATAATATATTCTTATCTTTTCAGATAGGATTAATCTTACTTGAAAACATTGATTCATTCAATGTTTTCCCCTATTTCTGCAACAAAAAAACAGCCTCTGTCAAAAAGAGGCTGTGAGTGGCAATAGATATAAAGGGAAATCCCGATCGTGCCGTTCGATGAATCTATATGTTTTGAACCCGCTCTAGGCAGGTGGGTGCCCTGAAGTAAAATTTGTACGTCCTCCATCCAAGAGGCGTGTACGCCATTTACATACCCGAGCTCCCGTAACATACATTGTTCGGTCAAAACAGATAGTGAAAATAAACGGACACATCAGGACTTCCCTTCGTTGAAAATAATCATAACACACGTGTATAACGATTTCAACTTTCAATTATCTAAATATTTAAAAATCACTTTTTCGCTGTCGCGCGAATCGCTAAATGCAATTCCTCCAGCTGGCCAGAGCTTACTTCGCTCGGAGCATCCATTAAAAGATCGCTTGCGCTAGCTGTTTTCGGGAAAGCAATCGTATCGCGCAGGTTTGTACGCCCTGCAAGCAGCATAACCATCCGGTCCAGTCCGAGTGCAATCCCGCCATGAGGAGGTGTACCGTATTCAAACGCATCCAGCAAGAAGCTAAATTGCTCTTTCGCTTCTTCCTTCGTAAAGCCTAGCACCTCAAACATCTTTTCTTGAATATCGCGTTCGAAAATCCGAATAGAACCGCCGCCAAGCTCATATCCATTTAAGACAATATCGTAAGCCTGCGCCCGTACTTTTCCTGGTTCATCGTTCAAAAGCGGCAGATCCTCACGAACCGGCATTGTAAATGGATGATGGGCAGCAAAATAGCGCTTGGCATCCTCATCATATTCAAGAAGCGGCCAATCCGTCACCCAGAGGAAATTAAATTTGTTTTCATCAATCAAGCCAAGGTCTTTTCCGAGCTTTAGACGAAGAGCTCCAAGGGCATCAGCTACAACGGATTTTTTATCCGCTACAAATAGCAATAAGTCGCCTGCAGCGGCTGCTGCAGAAGAGATTAAACCATTTTGTTCTTCCTCAGAGAAGAATTTAGCGATCGGCCCTTTTAAGCCATCCTCCTCTACCTTCATCCAAGCAAGCCCTTTGGCTCCGTATATAGCAGCAAACTCTGTCAATGCATCAATATCTTTGCGGGAGTAAATCGTTCCGCCGTTTTTGACGTTGATGAGCTTCACTTGTCCACCGCCGGCAACAGCACCAGCAAATACTTTAAAGCCTGAATCCTTTACCTGTTCAGATACGTCCACTAACTCCATGCCAAAGCGTGTATCTGGTTTGTCAGAGCCAAAACGGCTCATCGCCTCATCGTATGTCATCCGCGGGAACGCCTCAGTGATTTCGATGCCTTTTACCCGTTTCATGACGCGCTTCAGCATTTCTTCGGCCATAGCCATGATATCTTCCTGGCTCATAAAGCTTGCTTCAATGTCGATTTGCGTAAATTCCGGCTGACGGTCTGCACGCAAATCTTCATCACGGAAACAACGGGCAATTTGATAATAGCGATCAAAGCCGGATACCATGAGCAGCTGCTTGAAAAGCTGAGGCGATTGCGGCAGCGCATAGAATTCGCCTCCATGCACACGGCTCGGGACTAAATAGTCACGGGCTCCTTCTGGCGTGCTTTTGGTTAAAATCGGTGTTTCTACATCAAGAAAGCCTTCTTCATCAAGATAATCGCGCACTGCTTTTGTCACATCACTGCGCATTTTAAATGTTTCGTACATCACTGGACGGCGTAAATCCAGGTAGCGGTATTTCAAGCGAATGTCCTCAGATACTTCTGCTGCATCTTCAATCGGGAATGGAGGAGTTTTTGCCTCACTTAAAATAGTGATTTCATTTACTTTGATTTCGATTTTCCCGGTAGCAATACTCTCATTAATTGTGCTTTCGTCGCGGGCAATCACTGTTCCTTGAATATCCAGCACATACTCATTGCGGACCTTTTCAGCTATTGCTAATGCCTCTGCAGATGTTTCTGAATCAAATACAATTTGCACGATGCCTGTACGATCGCGAAGGTCGATGAAAATTACTCCGCCTAAATCTCTGCGGCGCTGCACCCATCCCTTTAAAGTGACGTTTTCGCCAATTTGCTGCTCTGAAATTTTTCCACACTCATAAGATCTGCCAAACATTTACTTTTCCTCCATCTTCTTTCTTAATGTCTCAACGAATTGATCAAGCGCTATTTCCTGCTGCTCGCCTGTTTCCATATCTTTTATATTAATTTTATTTTCCTTTAGCTCATCTTCGCCCAAGATCGCAACGAACCGTGCTTGTAAGCGGTCGGCCGCCTTGAACTGAGCCTTCATCTTGCGGTTTTGGTAATCGCGCTCCGCTTTCATTCCTGCTGTTCGCAAGTCATGAACGAGCTTGACCGTGTAATCTTTCGCCTCTTCTCCGAGAGAAACGACATAGCAATCGAGCCGGTTATCATCTTCCCACGCGATCCCTTCTGCTTCCATCGCGGCGAGAAAGCGTTCCATACTAAAGGCAAAGCCGATCCCCGGAACGTCCGGGCCGCCCATTTGGCTGACAAGCCCGTTATAGCGTCCGCCGCCGCACAGTGTCGTAATCGCTCCAAACCCGTCGGCCCGGCTCATAACTTCAAATGCAGTGTGGTTGTAGTAGTCAAGACCGCGGACAAGCGTCGGGTCAATTGTAAAGTCAATGCCAAGTGCAGTTAAATAGCTTTGGACCTTTTCAAAGTATGTACGGGAATACTCATTTAAATAGTCTAAAATAGACGGAGCAGACTTCATTAATTCGTGTTCTCGGTCTTTTTTGCAGTCCAAGATGCGCATTGGATTTTTTTCCAAGCGGCTTTGGCAATCCTCGCAAAACTCGCCAATTCGCGGCTGAAAGTGCTCGATAAGCGCGTTTCTATAAGCGACGCGGCTGTCCTTGTCACCGAGAGAATTTAAGACGAGCTCCACTTTTTGCAGGCCGGCCGTCTTGTAAATATCCATAACGAGCGCCATGACTTCAGCATCAATAGCCGGATCTTCGCTGCCGATCGCTTCAACGCCAAATTGGACAAACTGGCGGTACCGCCCTGATTGCGGACGCTCGTAGCGAAACATCGGCCCATTGTAATATAATTTGACCGGCTGGTTCGGATCTCCAAACATTTTATTTTCCACAAACGACCGAACAACAGCTGCTGTTCCTTCCGGGCGCAGTGTCAGACTGCGGTCTCCGCGGTCTGTGAAGGTATACATTTCCTTCTGCACGATATCTGTTGTATCGCCGACTCCACGCTGGAACAATTCCGTGTGTTCAAAGATCGGCGTCCGAATTTCTTTATATTGATAATTGCGGCAAATCTCTGTAGCAATTTTCTCAATGTGCTGCCATTTTTCCACCGTTCCCGGTAAAATGTCCTGCGTGCCGCGCGGAATATTGATACTCATATTTCTTCCTCCTTCAATAGATTTTTAGGTGTTTTTTTCCAAATAAAAAAACCCTTCATCCCTCCAATAAGGGACGAGAGTTTATTTCCCGTGGTACCACCCTGGTTAAAGCGGACTAGCCGCTTTCACTTTTCCATTAACGCCTGGTTGCGTTTTCCTCTACTTGAATGCTTCGTTCAAGGAAAAACCTCCGGAGTGTTCCTTCATTACGGTGCGGACGGGAATAGCTTACAGCCATGGCTCTTCCTCTCTGAACGTGCAATCCTTAACTACTTTTCTCCATCATTGGTCGAATTATTTGGTTGTCAGCAAAAGCCAGGAAGGCGGCTCTGCTGTTCGTTATCAATGTTCCTATTATAAAAAACTTTCTTGGTGCATTCAAGCTTCTTTTTCACAACTTTCCGCATATATGCCGCTTTCAGAGACAGATGATTACAAAAAGACAGACCTTTTTCTTAATTTAAGAAAAATAGCGGAAAGAAACACCAAAACGTGAAAGAGATGCTAAAATAATACGTGAATTTATTTATCTTCTTGAAGGCGGTGAATTATGGATAGGAAAAAAATTAGTTTAATAGCAGCCTTTGTTTTATTGCTTAGTCTTTTACCGGTAGCCATCCCTTCTGCACATGCAGCCCAGCAGCAGGTGGAGATCGCCGTAAACAAGGCAAATGTCCGCAGCGAACCGAACATGTCGGCAAGCTTAGTTGGACAAGCCAACCGCGGCAAGCGGTATATCGTGTTGAAGGAACGATATGACTGGTATCAAATCCAGCTTGATAATGGTGTAAAAGGCTGGGTCGCCGGTTATATTGTTAACAAAACAGATGCTTCCTCCGAAAGAAGCCGAGCAGGAAATGAAGAACAAGCTCAAAGCGCGGGCACAGGCAAATCAGCCACTATTTTGGCTGACGGCCTAAACGTACGAAATGAACCGTCTTTGTCTGCGGGTGTCATCGGAAAGCTTCACATTGGCGACCAAGTTCCTGTAAAAAAAATAAGAAATGATTGGGTGAATATTCGCTACAAAGGACAAAACGCCTGGGTGAGCCGGCAGTTCGTCCGCCTATCAAGCGAATCAGAGCAGAGCACCAGCCACAGCGAAACAGCAGCAGACGGCTTTGCTGTTATTCTATATAATGGAACAAATCTCCGTTCCAGCGCCAGCACATCGGCTTCTGTGGCAGCAAGAGGCTCTCAAGGAGAGCGCTATCCTATTCAAGCCCGGGTTGGAGATTGGTATAAAATCGGTCTTGCAAGCGGCCAGCAAGCTTTTGTAGCAAGTTGGGTAGTATCTGTAAACGGAGAATCCCCTTCTGAAAACTCTTCCTCGGAGCCAGCTGCCGACCGCACACCGGGGCTGCAGGGAAAAACCATTATTTTAGACCCGGGACACGGGGGGATGGATGCTGGCACGACCGGCATGAATGGCACGTTTGAAAAGTTCATTACATTAAAAACTGCTGACCGCTTATACAATAAGCTTCGACAGGCAGGAGCTAATGTGATATTGACCCGTTCCGGCGACCAATATATTTCGCTTCCTTCCCGAGTTGCTACGGCTAAATACCATCATGCCGATGCATTTATCAGCCTTCATTACGATAGCACTTATCACTCGGGAGCAAACGGATTCACTACTTATTATTACCATAGCCGCCACAAACAACTCGCAAAAGATGTGAATCGCAACCTTGAACAAAATCTGCCAATCAAGAATCGCGGTGTCCGCCGCGGCGATTACTATGTTTTGCGTGAAAACAGCCGGCCGTCCATTTTGCTCGAGCTTGGGTACTTAAGCAATCCGAAAGAAGCCTCGGCGGTTGTGACAAGTCCTTATCAGGAATTGATCACTAACGGCGTTTATAACGGACTAAGCTCTTATTTTAATAATTAAGGCACAGCCACAGGGCCAACCTAAAGGATCATGACACATGACTTTTGGGTTGGCCCTTTTTCTTCTTTTAAAAAACAGGCGGTGCGTCTCCTGGTCACAAACACTCCTCCCACTTCAATGAACAGGGAGGACAAAGTTCAAGGCGGCCCGCTTTAAGCTTGAGATGCCGAATGGACCTAGCTAGCGTCCCCCGAGATGTCTATCTTTCTTCCAAATGTTTAAATCACTGAAAAATCAAAAAGGGTTCGGAATAAGACCGTCCGAACCCTTTTGCCGACACACTCAAGCAGATGAAACCATCGTCTGCTTGAGTGTGTCTATCAATTGCTCTCCAGTATAAACGTCACAGGACCGTCATTCACCAAGGAGACATCCATCATAGCACCAAATTCGCCGGTTTCCACATGGACACCTTTCTCCTTGAGCAGCTCGTTAAAGCGGTCATAAATCCGCTCAGCCTGCTCTCCTTTAGCAGCCCCCATAAAATTCGGGCGGCGCCCTTTGCGGCAATCACCGTACAAAGTAAATTGAGAAACAGATAAAATGGCTCCTCCCACATCAAGAAGCGAGCGGTTCATCTTGCCTTCTTCATCTTCAAAAATCCGCAGATGAACAATTTTTTCAGCTAAATAGGCGGCTTCCTCTTCTCCGTCCTCATGCGTAACACCGACAAGAAGAACAAGCCCGCTATCAATGCGGCCTACTACCTTTCCCGCTACAGTAACAGACGCTTCTTTGCTTCTTTGCAAAACAACCTTCATCTCTAAAACACCCTTAATTTAAAATTCTGTGCACAGAATAAATATCTGGAATTTGCTTAATCCGTTCCACCACTTTATGGAGGTGGCTAATATTATGAATATAGATGGCCATATCAATTTTCGCGACTTTGTTGCGGTCAGACCTGCCAGAAACAGTCGAGATATTTGTTTTCGTTTCGCTGACTGCTTGCAGCACTTCATTCAGCAAGCCTTGGCGGTCATAGCCTGAAATCTCAATTTCTACGGTATATTCCTTTTGATCAGCTGTTCCGCCTTCCCATTCTACTTCAATTAAGCGGTCGGTCGACTCCTCGTCGTTTACGTTCGGACAATCGGCGCGGTGAACAGAAACTCCGCGGCCTTTCGTAATATAACCGACGATATCATCGCCTGGAACCGGGTTGCAGCAACGGGACAAACGGATGAGCAAATTGTCAATTCCCTTAACAGTAACACCGGAATTTTTCTTCGACTGGGACTGTGAAGAAACAGGCTTCAGGTCTTTTAATGATTCTTCAACGAAAGCTTCCTGATCCCTCATTTTCCGAAGCTTTTCTGTCAGACGGTTAACGACTTGCAACGCCGTGATCCCATTATAGCCAACAGCAGCATACATATCTTCTTCATTGGCAAAATTGAATTTTTCAGCCACTCGCTTCACATTCTCAAGCGTAATTACTTCCTTCACATCAAAATCCATGTTTTTAATTTCTCTTTCTACTTGCTCCCGGCCTTTAATAACGTTTTCTTCCCGATTTTGCTTTTTGAAAAATTGCTTAATTTTATTTTTAGCCTGCGACGTCTGCGCCATTTTCAGCCAATCCTTGCTTGGCCCATAGGAGTGCTTGGACGTTAAGATTTCAACAATATCGCCCGTCTGAAGCTTGTAATCGAGAGTCACCATTTTTCCGTTCACTTTTGCCCCGATCGTTTTATTGCCGATCTCCGAATGGATACGGTAGGCGAAGTCAAGCGGCACTGAGCCTTTTGGGAGTTCAATTACGTCTCCTTTTGGCGTAAAGATAAATACCATATCGGAGAAAAAGTCGATCTTTAATGACTCCATAAACTCTTCTGCGTCAGCAGAATCATTCTGGTATTCCATAATCTCACGGAACCAGGACATCTTTTTATCGAATGAAGCTTGCTCATCCACCGTTTTGCCTTCCTTGTAAGCCCAATGGGCAGCCACCCCATATTCAGCGATATGATGCATATCCTTTGTCCGGATTTGCACTTCAAGCGGGTCTCCTTTTGGACCGATGACTGTCGTGTGAAGCGACTGATACATATTCGTTTTCGGCATGGCGATATAATCTTTAAATCGGCCAGGCATTGGCTTCCAGCAAGTATGAATGACTCCCAGCACCGCATAACAGTCCTTAATGCTGTCCACAATGACGCGAACGGCAAGCAAGTCGTAAATTTCGTTGAATTGCTTATGCTGCAGAGCCATTTTGCGATAAATACTGTAAATATGCTTCGGCCGTCCCGATAACTCGGCCTTAATAGCAATTTCATTGAGGCGCATTTTCACATCTGTAATGACTTCTTCTAAATATTGCTCGCGTTCCGCCCGTTTTCTCTTCATTAAATTGACAATTCGATAATACTGCTGTGGATTTAAATAACGCAGAGCAATATCTTCCAGTTCCCATTTAATCTTTGAAATTCCCAGACGGTGAGCAAGAGGGGCAAAAATCTCCAATGTTTCATTGGCAATGCGCCGCTGTTTTTCGTGCGGCAAATGCTTTAACGTCCGCATATTGTGCAGGCGGTCTGCCAGTTTGATTAAGATGACGCGAATATCCTGTGCCATTGCGACAAACATTTTTCGGTGATTTTCTGCCTGCTGTTCTTCTTTGGATTTATATTTAATTTTTCCGAGCTTTGTTACGCCATCTACAAGCATGGCTACTTCTTCTCCAAAAGCTTCTTTCATATCTGCGAGTGTTATGTCCGTATCTTCGACAACATCATGCAAAAAACCGGCTGCTACAGTGGCCGGATCCATTTCTAAATCTGCCAGTATTCCCGCCACTTGAATGGGATGAATAATGTAAGGCTCCCCTGATTTCCGATACTGGTCCTTATGCGCTTCTTGAGCGTATTGATAAGCCTTTTCTACGAGCTTGACATGTTCTGCGTTTAAATATTCACTCACCTTCTCAATCACTTCGTCGGCAGTCAACACCCGATCTTTTGCCATATATTTACTCACCTTTGCCATCTATTAAATATTTTTGTTCACTCTTCAAAAAAAATTCTAATAGTTCTTATTATCGAAAAAAAGTCGGCAGATGTAAAGGTATCTTGTTCATTTTCTAAAGAAAATGCAAAAAGAATGTCGAAAATATTCACTTTATTTTCAGACTTTTGCTAAAATGCCCCTCTTTTCGCAAAACAAGTATAAAAAACAGACACTGCTGGCAGTGCCTGTTTTCGGTTTTATTCATAAGGTATTAGAGTTAGTACATCGTAGCCATCTAGTTTGCTGCGACCGTTCAAGTAGGAAAGCTCTACTAAGAAGGCAATGCCTGCTACAATGCCGCCAAGCTGCTCTACAAGCTTGATTGTCGCTTCGATCGTGCCTCCTGTCGCCAATAAATCGTCCGTAATCAGCACACGCTGGCCCGGCTTCACGGCGTCTTTATGAATAGTCAGCAAGTCTTCGCCGTACTCTTTTCCATAAGCGACTTTTACTGTTTCACGCGGGAGTTTGCCGTCTTTGCGCACAGGAGCAAATCCAACCCCAAGCGCATAAGCCACCGGACAGCCGACAATAAAGCCGCGAGCTTCAGGACCGACGATTAAATCAATTTCTTTTTCTTTAGCAAATTCCACGATTTGATCTGTCGCATAACGAAAGGCGTCGCCATTATCCATTAATGGAGTAATATCTTTAAATTTAATGCCCGGCTTCGGCCAGTCCGGTACAATTTTAATATACGGTTTTAAATCCATGATTTAACTTCCTCCTCATTCTTAACAGGGGCATTCACGTGCTTATCCAGCCAGAGCTTTAATTCCTGGCATGAGGAATAGAGCAGCTGATTCTCCAGTTCAAATTGCATTTTCTTATTTTGATACGTTCGGGATTCATTCAAGTCCCGTTTAGGGGCTTGTGTATTTAAGTGAATGATTCCCTCACTTATTGTAACAAAGTCAAGTTCAAAAAACACTTTTGACATAAAATCAATGGTTTCCCGCGACCATCCTCGATACTTGGCCAACTGATCCCCGTTTTTGATTAAGTCTAAGCTTTTGCGTTTTAATAAAAAAGCATAGAACCATTTAAAATGGTCTCTTGTCGGCATGGTGCTGAAAAAGTGGCTTTCCTTTTGATAAAAATGGGCATAGATACGTGCCGGACAGCCCTGTTGCAATACAGCCTCGATGACTTCTACCTCCTCCGGCAGATCGACAAGTACAATATTCTTGTCATCAATGGATAGCTGTGAAGCTTCTTCACGGCTGCGAATCCATACCGTTTCTGACTGAAACTTCTCCAAGTTCAAGTCAGAAGCTGTTTCTTCTCTAAAGGTAATGAACAAGCGGTCCTTTGGAACCTGGCTGATCCACTTTTCAAACTGCCGATGTCCTCTGACGTCAAACAACTGCCATTGGTCGATCCGCAAATCTCTTAGAAACAGCTGCGGCTTGCGAATATTGTTCCATTCATTGATAGACAGCTCTCCAATGGCGGACACTTTTGAAAAAGGCGCCACATGATCCGCGTAATCCCCAAGTCCAAAGCCAATCGTATCAAGTGATCCGCTGCTTCCTTCCAGCTGAAGCTTTAAATGGGTCTTATCCGAACCAATTTTGCGAATTGTTGAGAAATCTGCTTTCTCGATAAGCACCTGCGGCTTCGGATTGCCCATTCCATAAGGCGCCAGCATGTTTAATTCCTCAATAACCGCCAGGCTCACCTGTTCCAGCGGCACAACGGCATCCAGCTCAGTCACAGGAATTAGATCTTCCGCAGATAACTGTTCATCCGCAAGTAAACAAAGCCTCTCTCTTAATTCATCCACATCAGACAGCGCCAACGTCATGCCTGCCGCCATTGGGTGTCCGCCAAAATGGGGGAGCAGCTCCCGGCATGCGGAAAGATTCTTAAATAGATCAAAGCCGGCAATGCTCCTTGCAGACCCTTTTGCTTTATTCGCTTCCTTGTCAAAGCTAAGCACAATAGCCGGACGGTAAAACGTTTCTACTAATTTCGATGCAACAATACCAATCACGCCGGCGTTCCAGTTTTCTTTTCCAATGACAATAACCGGATATTTCTCAGGCGGGTAATGAGACTGCACCATCTCCATTGCCTCTTTGGCAATCTCGGAGACAATCGTTTGCCGTTCTTTGTTCATCATGTCAATTTCCTGAGCCAGCTCTTTTGCTTCCGTCCGGTCTTTTGTAAGCAGCAAATCAACAGCCGGATCGGCATCAGCGAGACGGCCTACTGCATTAATGCGAGGAGCGATCATAAATCCTACTGTTTCCTCATCAACCGACTCCGGCTTTGTAGACGTTAACTGCAACAGTGCCTCAATGCCTGGCCGCGCCGCCTGCCGGAGCTTGTTTATCCCTGCCTTCGCAATGGTTCGATTTTCTCCCTTTAAAGGCACAAGATCTGCAATAGTTCCGACGGCTGCCAAATCCAGCAGATGTTCCGGCAGATAGCCATACAAAGCGTGAGCAACCTTAAAAGCCACCCCTACACCGGCTAAGTAAGGAAACGGATAGTTCCCTTCCGGAAGTTTAGGATGGATAATAGCCAATGCCTGCGGCAGCTCCGGTTCTGGTTCATGGTGATCCGTGATGATCAAGTCTATGCCAAGCTCAGCAGCCACAGCTGCTTCCTTCACTGCAGCAATTCCTGTGTCTACCGTAACGATTAGCTGATATCCCTGTTCTTTGGCCAAGCGGAAAGCCGCTTCATTCGGACCGTACCCTTCTGTAAAACGATTTGGAATGTAAAAGTCTGCCTTTGCTCCTAAATCGGTTAAGACGGTCATCATCACAGACGTGCTGCTGACTCCATCCGCATCGTAATCCCCAAAAATTAAAATAGGCTCTTCATCGGCAATTGCCTGATGAATCCGGTCAACTGCCGCTTTCATGCCGTCCAGCAAAAACGGATCATGAAATTCATTTCCTTTATCAAATAAAAAACTCCGCGCTGCATCCGTTTCAGTTATGCCGCGATTGATCAACAAAGAAGCTAACAGCGGGCTAATTCCCAATCTGTCTGTTAGTTGATCACGCATTTTCTCGTCTGTCTCCCGGACAATCCAGCGGGTTCGTGATTTTAACATACCTTCACCCCTCAGCCTTACTATTATACAAGAGTGAAAATCGTGATTCAACGCAAGCGTTCATTTTCCTTGCCGACCAACAGCAGAGTGTGGCTTTTTTGACTGATTTGCTTTTTAAAAAAAGGATGCCTTCGCGCCGAAAAACGGCTTTGGAGACATCCTTTCAAATTCTTATCATTTTTGTCTATTTATTGTCCATCAGGGGCTATTCGCTTTACCTGATCTGCAGGGGTGTTTCCCCTTCTTTCTGCCTTTAAATCGTGCAGCTCTTCCTTAAGCTTTTCGATTTGATGAATGAGGACATTGTTTTGCCGCTTTAAGCCAATCGTGCGAAATAAGCTCAGCAATCCGGAAATCAAACCTCCCATTAATACTGAAACAATGATGACAAGAATAAGCGGCCATTCTGATTGGCCAAACACATAGTTTACCTTCACCGGGTCCACATTGATCACGGCAAATACGGCAACAATCAGGGCAAAAAGAATAACAAGCAGCAAAGCAGATTGTGTTTTCATCTCTCCCCCTCCTTTTCTGTTATTTCTTTCCTTCCGTACTTGGCCGGTCTGGGTTAATATGAATAAACGCATCTTGGACATCAGGAAGCGAGAGCAGCTTGTTCTTTACCTTCTTTCCGATACTGTGTCCCTCTTCTACTGTTATCAAAGGATCTACCGCTATTTTCAAATCTACTACCACATAATGGCCGTGCTCCCTCGCATAAAGGGAATTAATTTGTCTGACATCCGGAACAGATAAGACGGCTTCCCTTAACTCCTTCGTATGCTCATCATGAAGAACATGGTCCATCGTGCTGTGAATAGATTCTTTCCCAACTTTCCAGGCAATCTTCAGAACAAGCAATGAAACAAGAAGGCCAGCCACGGGGTCTCCATAGACAAGCCACTCTATCCCAAGCTTTCCGCCCAGCAGCGCCGCCCCAATTCCAATCAGTGCCGCTACGGAAGAATAGACATCTGAACGATGCTCATATGCATTAGCGATTAATGCATCGCTCTTTAACCTTTTTCCCAATCTATACTTATATTGAAACATTCCTTCTTTAATCACGATAGATAAAAGGACTGCATACACCGCAATCGCTTTCGGCGGTTCAATCGTTTGAAAAAAAGCTTTAATGGAAGAAATTCCGATTTCTATCCCGACAATAACGAGCAAAATTGCTACAATAATAGCCGCGATCGACTCTGCTTTGCCGTGCCCATACGGGTGATCCTCATCCGGCGGACGCTTGGCAGCCCGTAAACCAATCCACACAGCAAGCGAACCGGCTATATCAGAAGCAGAATGGGCTGCGTCCGCAATCAGCGCCCGGCTGTTGCCAATATAGCCGCATATTCCTTTAAATACCGTTAAAAAAATATTCCCGACAATCCCGATGATAGCTGCAAACTCTGCTTTTTTAAATCTTTCCTCTGTCTCCATCTAACGGCCTCCTCCATTTTCTCTGTTATTTATTATGAACAATCTGCAGGAAATTCATGAAAAAGTCCTTTGATCAAAAAGAAGTGTTGTCCCATACGGCTCGAAAATAAAAACTGGTGAAGAAAATGGCTTGATTTTTCGCGGCTGATTGGAAGAAAGGCGGAGGCTCCTGCGGGAACAGCACGAACGGAAGCGAATAAAGCACGTTTTAGAGAAGAAAAGGGACCGGCCCAAAAAGTCATGTTTTATGACCTTTTGGGACAGTCCCTGAAAGTTCAATGGAAAGCAGCAGAATAGACGAGATGCTTCCGCTTTTTCAATTACACTTGCGGTTCGTCGCTCCATTGCTTTTTCTCTTTGTAGGTGATAATTGTTCCTTTTTTCTTCAGCTCTTTTTTCTTCCATACGAGCCATAATTGGGCCGCAATAAAGAGGGAAGAATACGTGCCTGAAACCAAGCCGACAAGCAGAGCAATAGAGAAATTGCGGATTGATTCACTGCCGAATAGGAGCAGAGCAATCACCGCGATAACAACCGTTAGAACGGTGTTAACCGAGCGCGTTAACGTTTGGCGCAAGCTCCCGTTCACAATGTCCTCCAGCTCTTTTTCTGTCTTGATTTTGCGCTTTTTCGCCATATTTTCACGCATACGGTCAAACGTAACGATCGTGTCATTAATAGAATAACCGATGATCGTCAGTACAGCCGCAATAAAAGTGATATCGACTTCAAGACGCGTCAAGCTGAAAAAGGCGACAATTAAGAAAGCATCATGAAGCAAGGAAATAATGGCTCCAAGCGCCATATAAATCTCGAAACGAATCGTTACGTATAAAACGATCCCGATAGAAGCAATAATCAGAGCGTACATAGCGTTTTTAGCCAGTTCTTTTCCGATCACCGGTGAAACGGTATTGATATTCGGCTCACTGCCGTATGTTTTAGCGAAGTGCTCTTTGACCTCAGCTATCTTATCTTGAGAAAACGATTCTTTAAAACGGGCCACGCCGATTTCTTTTTTCTCGCCCGAAAGAACGATATCATCAGTAGAAAGCCCGACTTCTTTTAATTCATCTTTGATGACAGCTTCCGTCAGCGGCTCTTTAGCCATGATTTCCAAGCGCGTTCCGCTTGAGAAATCAATTCCTAAATTTAATCTGAATATGCCCAGCACGATCATGCCGGCAATAATGATAACGGCCGAAAAAGCAAAAAACTTGCGGTGATGCTTCACAAAATCAAAGCGGTCAAAGCGCGTTGGCAAGTCCAGCGTATCATAGTTTTCGCTAATATCTTTAATGTCTTGGCGGCGGACTCCAAACCAGCCTGGCTTATCCTTAAGCCAATTACTGTTAACAAACAGTCCGAGCAACAGACGCGATCCCCAAATAGCGGTAATAAAACTGATGAGGATACTGATCATTAGTGTGGTTGCAAAGCCTCTGACCGAGCTTGTCCCGAAATAAAACAGAACAGCGCCGGCTAAAATGGTTGTCAAGTTCGCATCGAGAATCGTCAAGAAAGAGTTCTTATTCCCTTCTTTAAAAGCAGCCCTGATTGAACGGCCGACTTTAATTTCCTCTCGGATCCTCTCATACGTAATGATGTTGGCGTCCACTGCCATGCCGACCCCGAGAATTAACGCGGCGATGCCCGGCAGCGTCAAGACCACATTCATTAAGTCAAACACTAGCAAAATCAAATAAATGTAGACCGACAGAGTGACTGTCGCAATAAGCCCCGGAAGCCGGTAGTATAGCATCATGAACAAAAAGATGATCGAAATTCCGATGACTCCCGCAAAAATCATCTGATCAAGCGCCTTTTCACCGAATTGTGCACCGACAGAGGTAGAGTACACTTCCTTTAATTTAACCGGAAGCGCGCCGGCTTTTAACAAGGAAGCAAGGTTTTGCGCTTCCTCCACTGTGAAGTTCCCTTCGATTGTCACCTCATTAGTGTTGAACACTTCTCTGACATTCGGAGCGGATAGAAACTTCGGATCTTTTTGCTGTATTTCTTTTTGGAAAGAATCTTTCCCTTCTTCAAAATCCAGCCAGATCACGAGCTGATTGTTTGGCGCCATATTGAGTACATGCTCAGTGACTTCCTTGAATTTCTTGCTGCTTTTCAGCTTCAATGCAACATTCGGCGCCCCTTCTTGGGTGAAAGACTGCTCTGCCCCTCCTGGTGCAAGATCACTTCCATCCATCATGAGCTTATCATTCGCATCACGGAAAGATAAATTCGCCTGCGTTGAAAGCATCTTTCGCGCTTCATTCTGGTCTTCTACACCAGCCAGCTGGACACGAATGCGATTCCCTTCTTCAATCTGAATGCTCGGTTCGCTGACACCGAGAGCATTCACCCGTTTGTCGAGTGCTTTTGCCGTGTCGGCGACAACTTGTTCTGTAATCTTCTGTCCTTCCTTCGCCGGCTTTACTTCATATAAAACTTCAAAGCCGCCTTGAAGGTCGAGCCCGAGTTTTATATTGTTGACAATATCCTTCGTCGTAAGCCCGATTGCGCTTGCGAGCAGCAGCACAATAAGAAAAAAGGCTACGATCCGGCTGCGTTTTACCATTGTACAACTTCCCCCTTAATCCAAATCATCCGCAAACAATGAATACAATGATTTCCAAAATGATGAAAAAAATTCTGGTAAAAGGATACCAGAATTCCTTAACAAAACTATTATGAAGTAGAAAATAATTGCTGTCAATTTTACTTGCCTTTTTTCGTTCCAAGCAACTCCTTCAGCTCTTCCTCGTTCACTTCCTCAAACCAGTTCGTCGATCGGTACGCTTCAATGGTTGCATAATTCATGTACTCTCCCGGCATCATCGACAAAATATCGGCAACCAGTTCATGTACATGTATATCTTCTTCCGGCTTGCGCCATTTTTTTGCCGTTAAATATTTCCACAAAGAAGGAATATCAATGGTTCCGTAATTCAACAGCCGAAACTCCTCAACCTTGCTTTTTAATGCCGGCAGCAAATCTTGAAAATACTTATTGTATGGATGTATTTCCCCCATTTTCCCTTCCCCCTTTTATTTGGATCGCCGAGGCTTTCTCATGATTCTCCCTTTTTCCATTCACTTCTGCACGTGAATAAACTAGAAAGAATAGACATTAGGCTGCTGATGCAACAAAGCGTTTTATATTTAGAAGAATAAATGAACTTGTCATGCTTGCCCGACTAGATAGCATATATATCATTGTAAAGCAATTCATCTATTTTGAGAAGGCAGGGAGACAGATGTCAAAGTTTTTAAAAGGGACACTCGTTTTAATGGCAGCTACACTTATCGTAAAAATACTCGGCTTTGTCAACCGCATTGTAATCGCCCGGCTGATCGGCGAGGAAGGTGTCGGCTTGTACATGATGGTGTTCCCGTCATTCATCCTAGTTGTCACGCTCACACAGATGGGGCTCCCTGTGGCCATATCAAGAAGTGTTGCCGCTGCTGAAGCACGGGGCGACATTGCCAAAATGAAACGAATTTTAGCCGTATCGCTTTCTATTACTCTCTCATTGTCCTTGCTATTTACACCGGCACTGCTGATGATGGCTCCTTACCTGTCAAAAACGCTGTTTACCGATCCGCGCACCTATTATCCGCTAATCGCGATTACACCGGCCATTCCGGTTATTGCTGTTTCATCCGTACTGCGCGGTTATTTTCAAGGCCGGCAGAACATGAAACCGGCGGCCTATTCCCAGGTGCTAGAGCAGGTCGTTCGCATTGGCTTAATCGCCTTATTTACCAAGCAAATGCTGCCGCACGGCATTGAGTACGCAGCAGCTGGAGCTATGGCAGCCGCTACTTGCGGGGAACTCATCTCTTTGCTTTATTTGCTGCTGATGTTCCGGTTTAATAAAACGTTTCTGCTTCGCCGCCGCTTTTTCCGGGCGATCCGCACTGGGAAAGAAACAGCTAAAGAACTATTCGAAGTCGCACTTCCGACAACCGGCAGCCGGCTGATCGGTTCGCTCGGATGGTTCTTTGAGCCCATCGTTGTCACCCAAAGCCTGGCTATTGCCGGGGTGACGGCCGTGGTCGCCACCAAGCAGTACGGGGTGCTAACCGGTTATGCCCTTCCGGTAATGTTTTTGCCGTCATTTGTCACATTAGCTTTATCAACCTCTCTTGTTCCGGCTGTCAGTGAGGCTTATGCCAAAAAGCAGTACCGGCTCCTTGAACATCGCGTTCAGGAGGCCTTGCGTTTTTGCCTTGTAACAGGCGGGCTTTCGGTTCTGCTTTTATTTCTGTATGCCGAACCGCTTATGCAATTTATGTATCACTCAACGAATGGCGCTCGTTTTATCGTGTTGATGGCTCCTTTTTTCTTATTTTATTACTATCAAGGACCGCTGCAAGCTGTTTTACAAGCTTTAAACTTAGCAAATGCCGCTATGATTAACAGCCTGATCGGGGTATCTGTAAAGCTTGCCGTTATCTTTATCTTCGCTTCTCAGCCGCAATTCGGCATTTACGGGGCTGCACTCGGCATGGCCGCCAGTATTTTGCTCGTTACTCTTTTGCATTTAGCAACCGTCTTTAAGAAAATTACCCTGACATTAAATGTTCACCAGTATGCTAAATTTTCCTTTGTCATGATAACTTCTTTTTTTATCAGCCGCTTTCTGAACGGTTTATGGTTAGACAAGGCCGGCTCCTTTACTTATCTTGCTGCCGGCGCAGCTGCATCCGCCCTTTGCTATTTCCTCTTGTCTCTTCTGCTCGGCCTTATTACTAAACAAGACTTGTCACGGATGCCGCTAATTAAAAGGTTTATTAAGTAAACAGGTTCCTTGGATGTTGCCTTGCGCAGAGAACAAACCGCCTGTTCATCGCTCTTTTTCATCAATAAACAGGCGGCCATCATGAAAACTGCAAAACGAAATATCTTTTATGTTTTTATAGCCTCTTTTCTTTAATTCGCGGCTCAGCCATTGTTCCGTTTTGCCGATCATTTGCAAATGCTCAAGGTGAAGATCGCCGTCAAGCACAATAGGCAAAGTAAAGGAACCGGCCTTTCCTGTCTTTTCTTTTGGAAGGACGGATAAAGATCCGGATGTTTCTAATATGGCAAATTCAATATCATCAATGTGCCGAATATCCTTTTCACGCAATTGGAGAAGAAGGTCGTGATAATTATATCGATGCCTTTTCATCGCTTTTTCATCAATTTTCCCATGCTTGATAATAATTTCAGGCTTTCCGTCGATAAACTCACGGAATCTCACGCTTTTAAGCGAGATGTAGGCCAGGCTGATTTGGATAATGACGAGAATAAAAATCGGCACAAGCGTATGCATCAACGGATCATTCGGCTGCTCGATCGCAATAACCGCCATTTCGCCAATCATTAAAAACACAACCAGATCCAAAATACTGAGTTCGCCTATTTCCCTGCGGCCCATCAGCCGGAATACAAATAAAATAACGATATATAAAAATATCGCCCGAAAAATGATTGTCCAATAAACCATGGAACTCTCCTTTAGATGAAGTAATGTCATCTTTAGTGTGAGCCTGCGGGAAGAAAACATGAAATCCAAACAATGGAAAGTAAGGAGGACTTTAACGTGAAGACTTTCAGCTATGGAATTATGTATGGAACCATCGTCATTTTTGTCTTTGCTGGTGTGTGCAGCCTCGTCTTTTCTCTTATTTTACGGTTCAGTTCATTAAATGAAGCATCCTTGCAGCTCTCCATTACGATCGCTTCATTCCTTGCTCTTTTTATTGGAGGTGTTATTTCCGGGAAACTTTCCGGACAAAAAGGCTGGCTCTCTGGCGGAGCAGCAGGACTTTTGTACAGCCTCATTATGATTCTGTACCAGTATCTTGGCCATAACTCCATGTTCAGCTGGGAGCAGTCTATTTATCACCTCTGCTTTATCCTCACAGCCATGATGGGAGGTGTGCTTGGCGTAAATGTTTCTTCGGAAAAATAAAAAAAAGCAAATCAGCCTTTGGGTTGATTTGCTTTTTTATTTCTTTATTGTGGAACGGCTGCTTTTTCAGATACTTCGCGAATAGCTGAACGATCGTATGTAAGACGGCTGCCATCTCCGCATTTGATCACGACAGTGCCTTCCTCGATTGCATCGATAAATCCGTGCAAACCGCCAATCGTGACAATCTTATCTCCCTTTTGCAAACTGCTTTGCATTTCTGCTACTGCCTTTTGACGCTTTTGCTGCGGGCGGATAAGCAAAAAGTAGAACAAAACAAACATCAACACGAGCATGATAATTGACTGCATAATTTCACCCCTTTCTAAGAAGGATGTTTAGAAGTTCTTCGCGTCAGGACGATTAAAGCCGTAAGCTTCGAAAAACTCTTCTCTAAAATCACCCAAGCGGTCTTCTTTAATCGCTTCTCTTACTTGTTCCATTAATTTTATCAGAAAATATAAGTTATGGTAAGTTGTAAGCCTTATGCCAAACGTTTCATTGCAGCGAATGAGGTGGCGGATATAGGCACGTGAATAGTTGCGGCATGTATAACAATCGCAATTTTCATCAAGCGGACCATAATCCCGCGCATATTTGGCATTTTTCACAACAAGCCGGCCTTCACTTGTCATCAATGTTCCGTTTCTGGCAATTCGCGTCGGCAGTACACAGTCAAACATATCAACCCCGCGAATGGCCCCATCAATTAAAGAATCTGGCGAACCGACTCCCATCAAATAGCGCGGCTTATGCGACGGCAATAGCGGCGTTGTAAATTCAAGGACACGGTTCATCACATCCTTCGGCTCACCTACTGACAAGCCGCCGATGGCATACCCTGGAAAGTCAAGCGAGACTAAATCATTGGCGCTTTGGCG
The DNA here is from genome assembly GCF_001591605.1 of Bacillus badius NBRC 15713. GTDB lineage: Bacteria > Bacillota > Bacilli > Bacillales > Domibacillaceae > Pseudobacillus > Pseudobacillus badius. Next base: position 49,681 of record NZ_BCVF01000003.1, read on the forward strand.
GCGCAATTCTTCATATTCTCCACCCTGCACAATGCCAAACAGCCCTTGATCCTCCGGACGCACGTGTGCATTCAAACATCTTTCCGCCCATCGAGAAGTTCTTTCAACTGAACGCTTCATATAATCATATTCTGCCGGATACGGCGGACACTCGTCAAATGCCATCATAATATCAGAACCAAGTGCATTCTGAATCTCCATTGCTTTCTCAGGAGACAAAAACAGCTTGTCTCCATTTAAATGGTTGCGAAAATGAACGCCTTCTTCTTCAATCTTGCGGAAATCACTTAAAGAAAACACCTGAAAGCCGCCAGAATCCGTTAAAATAGACCGGTCCCAGTTCATAAATTTATGAAGACCGCCCGCTTCTTTAACGATTTCGTGTCCGGGGCGCAGCCAAAGATGATATGTATTACTTAAAATAATGTTGGCACCCATTTCCTTTAGTTCTTCCGGGGACATCGTCTTGACAGTCGCCAATGTTCCTACCGGCATGAAGACAGGCGTTTCAAAGCTTCCGTGCGGTGTATGAACACGGCCGAGACGGGCTCCCGTCTGCTTGCATGTTTTAATTAACTCGTATTTAATTGCTGGCAAATCAATGCCACTCCTTTCTAATATAAAGACGGAAACGGCTATAAGCAGCCGCTGATATCCGCTTCTTCACGCCATGAAAACCAGAAGCTGCAATCATTGAAGCTCCTTGGCTTTCACTCGTGAATGATTATTTAATGAGCATAGCATCCCCGAAGCTGAAAAAGCGATATTTTTCGTCCACCGCTTCATGATACGCCTTCATTACATGCTCTTTGCCGGCAAGAGCGCTGACGAGCATGATTAATGTAGACTTCGGCAAATGAAAGTTGGTAATCATGCCGTCAATGGCTTGAAACGGAAAGCCCGGATAAATAAAAATGTCGGTCCAGCCGCTTGCCGCCTCAATGCGGCCGTCATGATCCCGTGCGACTGTTTCGAGCGTCCGTGTCGATGTCGTGCCGACACTGATAATGCGGCCGCCGGCTTCCTTGACTTGCTGAATGAGACGGGCGGTTCCTTCCGATACATGGTAGAACTCCGCATGCATTTCATGTTCTTCAATCGTATCGACAGACACCGGACGGAATGTGCCTAACCCTACATGCAGCGTTAAAAAGGCCGTATGCACGCCCATTCCTCTAATTTCCTCGAGCAGCTCTTCAGTGAAATGCAGTCCGGCTGTAGGAGCAGCAGCTGATCCCCGTTCCTTAGCAAAAACGGTCTGATAACGGTCCTTTTCCTCCAGCTGCTCTTTAATATACGGCGGCAGAGGCATTTCGCCGAGCTCGTCAAGCACCTCATAAAAAATGCCTTCGTACGAAAACTCGAGCACCCGGCCTCCATGTTCCTTTTCCTCTACACATACAGCCTGAAGCCGGCCATCTCCAAATGTAACCTGGCTGCCGGCTTTTATCCGCTTTGCCGGCTTGACGAGTGTTTCCCAGCGGTCGCCCTCTTCCTGCCTGAGCAGCAGCACTTCTATTTTCGCGCCGGTATCTTCCTTTGTTCCATACAGGCGGGCAGGCAGCACCTTCGTGTCATTTAATACAAGGCAGTCCCCAGGCTGCAAAAACGAAGTGATATTTTTAAATACGTCGTGTGTAATTGCGCCTGTTTTCTTATCAAGCACCATCAGCCGGCTCTCTGTCCGCTCAGCAAGCGGCGTTTGTGCAATTAGCTCTTCAGGCAGATTAAAATCAAATTCCTCTACTTTCACTTTCTTCATCCCTATCTTTTTATTTCCATTTTCCAATAACATAAAAAATGAATGACAGCACAACACTGACAATAATAGACGTCATAATAGGAAAATAAAATGTTGTGTTTCCTTTTTTAAATAGCAGATCACCGGGCAAGCGCCCGATTTTAACGAACTGCATAACAAGGCCGAATACAAATAGGATGACTCCTAGCAGCATCAAGGTCTTACCGATTCCGCTCATTTACCGGAACCTCCATCTGAAAATGATGATACACGAGCTCACTGACGATTCGCCCGCGCGGCGTCCGCTGCAAAAAGCCGATTTGCAGCAAATACGGCTCATACACGTCCTCAATCGTGCCGGCTTCCTCACCGATGCTGGCAGCAATCGTTTCCACACCGACCGGGCCTCCGCGAAAGCGTTCGATAATCGCTTTGAGAAGCTTATGGTCAATATGGTCAAGTCCTCTTCGATCAACCTGCAGCAGCTCAAGTGCTTCTGCTGCCAATTCGTACGTAATCATTCCGTTGCCTCTTACTTGCGCATAGTCACGCACCCGCTTTAAGAGGCGGTTGGCGATTCGCGGTGTGCCTCTTGACCGGCGGGCAATTTCTGCGGCACCGGACGGATCGATGTCCGTATGAAAAATGTCAGCCGTTCTTAGCACCACTTCGCGCAGCTGCTCCTCACTGTAATATTCCAAGCGGCTCAACACACCGAAACGATCACGAAGCGGCGCAGAAAGCGAGCCAGCCCTCGTTGTCGCTCCAATTAACGTAAACGGCGGCAAGTCTAGGCGGACAGAGCGTGCGCTTGGCCCCTTGCCAATCACGATATCCAGACAAAAGTCTTCCATTGCCGGATACAGCACTTCTTCTATCGCGCGAGGCAGCCGGTGAATTTCATCAATAAACAGTACATCTCCCGGTTCAAGTGACGTTAAAACAGCAGCCAAATCCCCAGGTCTCTCAATCGCCGGACCCGCTGTTGTCCGCATTTGCACGCCCATTTCATTGGCGATAACAGCTGCAAGCGTTGTTTTGCCGAGTCCGGGCGGCCCGTATAATAACACATGATCAAGAGTTTCCTGACGCTGCCGGGCAGCCTCGATAAAGATGGCCAAATTGCTTTTCACTTGTTCTTGGCCAATATATTGTTTCAGCGTTTGAGGACGCAGTGACTGTTCCTCGTACAACTCTCCCACTTCAGCCGCTCCGGAAACGATGCGTTCTTCCATCGCACGATCACTCCCTCATTCATTTATCCATTCAGCAACAGCTGCAAGCCTTTTCGGATATATTGATCGGTCGTTAACTGCTCTGCTTGAAGCTTCTTGCTGATCCTTTTAATTTCCTTGGCTGAATATCCAAGAGCCTCCAAAGCAAGGAGCGCCTCTTCCAGCTCGGCACAAGCGGCCGGCTTTTGCCCCATGCCGTCCGGATGAAACAAGTTCGGGAAAAACTCCGGCACAACATCTGCCAATTTCCCCTTTAAGTCAAGGATCATTTGCCTGGCGGTTTTCTTGCCGACCCCGGGAAATTTCGTCAAAAACTTCTCGTCTTCCTGTTCAATGGCCGATACGACCTGCTGAGGTTCGCCGCTTGCGAGCACAGCCAGCGCCCCTTTGGGTCCGATGCCTGATACTGAAATTAACTTTTCAAACAACCGTTTCTCTTCTATAGAAATAAATCCATACAGCGCCAGTACGTCCTCCCGCACATGTTGGTAGACATAGACGGTAACTGTCTGTTGTTCGTATTTTGCAAAGACAAACGGATTAGGTGTTAATATTTGAAAACCGATGCCGCCATTTTCAATAACAATATATTCCGGTCCTACGAACGCTACGCTGCCTTTAATATACTCGTACAAATTAATTCGCTCCCCTACACTGCGCATTACTCCTCATTGTATCATAACATGATTTGCCCGTGAAAAAAACAAAAAGAAACGTCTGTTCCTATGCCTGCAGTGCCTCATTAGCCGCTTGCTTTCCTTTGCGAAACTAACCGGATGAATGTGCTGCGGTATTTCTCCTCTGTTTTTTCCTACTATTTTCTCCAAAAAGAGAAAATAGCAAACAAAAAGACTGTCACCAGGGACAGTCTCAGCCTATAGACAAACGGAATGACAAGGGAAGTTTATCCTCAGTCTTTTTACTTTTCTTGCAGATAGGGGCTATTGATTTCCATTCCAGGCGCTTCGCTTTCCACAGGAGTCTTCGCGCCTTCCATTTCAATCAACAGAGGTTATAAAAAAAAGCCAGCTGTACAAAACGCTTGAGGTGAGGAAGAGGATTCCGAAACACCCCCCATCCAAGAAGATCAAACAGACAATGTTAAGGGGGTTTAAAAAACAGACAACGCAGGCGATGCTTACTTTCGCTGCCATGAACCTTAAGGAAATGGTCTGAATAATGAACTTGGAGAGGTCGGTTATTCTCACAGATAGCCCGACATTCACCTAAAAAAAACAGAAAAGGGAGCGGAATGAGATCATTCCACTCCTCCTTTGATCGACAAATCAAAACTGTCACTAGGATGGTCTTACACTATAAATTTGGATGTTCGGTTTCCATTGCAGCATGCTTTATCAGCAGCCCATTAATTAGGAGAAACCATTCCTCCTGCACCTGCAGAGCTGATGTCATCATCCGCTTGTGTGTTCTTTACTTTTTGATAAGGGCTCTCCGGCTCTGTGTTTTTATTTTTATCGACCGAAATCACTTCAATTCCCTCTTTACTTAATATTTTTTGCAGCCGTTCCGCAAAATCACCGTCCATCTTGCTTTCATCATACTGAAGCTCTGCATTTACTATTTTCATGTTATTCTCCTCGCTTTCCTTAGTGTATAGTTCTTCTTTTCCCGGCTCCTCCTGAGTTAAACGCCGGTCTGACCCACGGTTAGAGCCGCAGTTGCAATTTCCTGAAAAGCCGTGTATAGTGTAAGTATCAGCTGCGTTGTGCGTAACCTTAATAAAGTTTTAACCTTTAAGCTGAAATAGGGAGTTTTAAATTGAAGCTGAAATGTCACGCCTCATTGCTATGAGGACGACAGGAAAGTTTCTGCAAACACCCACTTTATGGAGTGGTGGTTTTAAAACTTCATTAAACGTACGGCAACTGCGGCCTTTTCTTACATAATTCAAGCCGGTTTCCTTTTGGAAACCGGCTTTCTTGTTTATTCTTGGTGTTATTTTGTTTCCCTGTGCAGCGTATGCTTTTTTAAACGAGGGCAGTATTTTTTTAATTCTAAACGCTCTGGATTGTTTCGTTTGTTTTTGGTTGTTATATAATTTCTATCTCCTGTTTCTGTACAAGCTAACGTAATGGTTACTCTCACTTTTCATTCTCCTTTGATTTTATTTTTATTGAACGGCGGCAAAGGGCGGCAGCGGATCTTTGAGCCTGGACCATTCTTCTTGCTGCTCCTCCTCTGTTAATAAACAGGCATCCAAGGACTGTTCGATCTCCTCTTTGCTCATGCCGATTCCGATAAATACAAGCTCTGTCAGCCGATCGCCATACTCCTCATGCCATCTCTCCAGCAGTTCAGGCTCTTCGCTGAGTATTTGCTGTTGTTCCTCAGCAGGATAAGCTGCAACCCACTCACCCGCTCCTTGAAGTACAATAGAGGGACCTGCCTGTGATAAAATGCAGGCTATATTGTTGCGGGAAGCAAGCCAAATAAATCCCTTCGCTCTGACTACGTCTTCGGGCCAGTTCTCAAGCCAGTCCATGAAGCGCTCCGGATGAAACGGAAGCTGCCTCCGGTATACGAAAGACGACAGATTATATTCCTCTGTTTCCGGGATGTGTTCATTATTCAATTCCTTGATCCACCCCGCACTTTGGCTTGCTTCTTCGAAATCAAACAGCTTCGTATCCAGCACTTGATCAAGCGAAATCTCGCCATGGGCTGTTGAAATGATATCTGCCTGAGGATTTAGCTTTTTCAGAACCGCTTGGAGTTCCAAAGCTTCTTCCCTTTTCACAAGATCTGTCTTGTTCAATATGATTACATTGGCAAACTCAATTTGGTCAATTAACAAGTCCACCACTTCTCTCGTATCCATTTCATCTGCAGCCTCTTTTCGGTCAAGCAAACTTTCGCCTGAAGAAAAGTCAGCCCAAAAACGGTTGGCATCGACTACCGTAACCATCGTATCCAGCCGGCAAAAAGCCGACAAATCAATTCCTAAGGATTCATCCACGTATGTAAATGTCTGAGCGACCGGCACGGGCTCGCTAATTCCTGTTGACTCAATCACGATATAGTCTATATCTCCTGCCTTGGCCAGCTTTTCCACTTCTTTAATTAAATCCTCGCGAAGTGTGCAGCAAATACAGCCATTTTGCATTTCTACAAGTTTTTCCTCTGTCCGTGCAAATCCCCCTTGTTTAATGAGCGCAGCATCAATATTAACCTCGCTCATATCATTCACAATGACCGCTACTCTTTTTCCTTCTCTGTTTTTTAAAATATGATTCAGCAACGTTGTTTTGCCAGCACCTAAATAACCGCTTAACACAGTTACAGGAATTTTGCTCTTCATTCCAACCTCTCCTTGCTTTTGATAAACCGTTATGATTACGATTTATATAATATATTTCTCTCTTGTATACCGCTTACTGCTTATTTCCATCTTTCTTAAACAGCGTCTTAAATCAAAATCATTACGATTTAAAATCTATAATAAAACGTAATCATTACTATTTGCAAGTGTTTTTTCAAAAATTACAATAGAATAATCCTGCAGAAGCGGTTCATTTTTAAAAGAACCTGCTTCTGCATGAAAGTTATCTTTCCTTCCTGATCTGAAAATTACTTTGCAAAAGCTGCCAATTTTGCGGGAAAGGATAGCCGAGCACCCAGTAGCTGATCCCGCGAAGACCATATTCCTTAACAACGTCAAACTTCGCCTGAGCGCTGCGGGCATCTTCAAACCATACCTCATGCATGCGTCCTTGTTCATCAACGTACTGGAAAAACGGAGACTGGGTGGCAGAATCATACTGGATAGCCGCTCCATACTGAATCGCCCGACGAATGGCCTCTTGCATATCAAATGTCTGAGCCTCCTGTCCTTGCCGATGCGGAAGCAGCCAATCTCTCGCATAAAGCTGGAAGCCAAAAAATAATTTATTTCGTGGAATAACAGAAACAGCATAGTCTAGCACCCGCCTAATTTGATTAAGCGGGGAAATAGCTTGCGGCGGTCCAAAACGGTAGCCCCATTCGTAAGTCATCAGGATGACAAAATCAACAATCCGCCCATGTGCCTCATAATCATGGGCTTCATATAATACCCCTTTCTGATCACCGCTCACTTTAGGAGCTACAGCGGTCGAAACAAAGAAGCCTGCTGCGTGCATTCGCTCTACCGCCCGCTGCAAAAATTGATTATACCGTTCGCGGTCAGCCGGAAATACATTTTCAAAATCAATATTTATTCCTCTGTATCCTTTTCTTCTCATGATGTCGATCGCATTGGTTAACAATTTGTCCTGCAGTTCCCTGCTTCCTAGAATCGTACTGGCAAGCCGTGATCCAGGGTTGCTGGCAGTAAAATTTGTAATGGCCATCATTGGCACCACCTGCTCAGCACGGGCCGCCTCCATTGTCGCTGTGTCATTGATCGATTCCAGTCCGCCGTCTGCTCTCATAATGTAAGCAAAAGGCGAAACGTATGTGAGATACTCTCCTGTTTCACGAACTTGACGGGCTCCTTCTTCTCCCATTTCTATTGTATAAGCATTCACATCAATAACGGGCCGCTCAAATGGGATCAATAATACGAGCCCCGGATAAATATCACCTGCACCTTGAACGTTATTGATCCTCATTAGTTCTCTTAGATTTGTGCTGTACCGCTGAGCAATCTGTGCCAGAGTTTCTCCTTCTTCAACTACATGCCGCCTTGCTGGAATGTACAAAACCATTCCCGGGGTGATGCGTTCAGGATTGCTGATCCCATTGATCCGGGCAAGCTCCCTGACCGTTACTCCATACTGTTGGGCAATTTTCCGAAGGGTTTCTCCTTCCCGCACAGTATGCCGCCGGGCTAGAAGGGGAATCAGCAAAGCCTGGCCAATCACAAGGCGGTCACGGTCAGGAAGCTCATTGACCCTCTCAATCCGGGCAGCCTCCACCCCATACTTACGGGCTAATTGATTGAGCGTCTCTCCTTTTCGAATCACATGTATAATCATAGATGTCTCCTCCAAATGATCGTCATATGACTATACATATGCAGCCCAGGACGATAGAAAACCTCTTATTGCAATATTCACTAAAAAATAACGGAGTTTAAAAACGAAACAGCCCCTTGCCGTTACTGCGCAAGGGAGACTATTCCGAGAGGTCTGCCATTCTCTCCAAGCGCCTGAAATCAAAAAAGTTCGGAATAATCCCATTCCTAAACCCTTTGATCGATAAACGAAAACAGGAGCCCGGAGGCCCCTGTTTATTGGTCTGTACTAAAGCGGGCATTTTTTAAATCAATTGGTCCGCCATCACGCAAGTCATTGTCAAGGACACGAATATAGTTAAAGGTGCCGATATCATCAGCCACTTGAACTGGGGCGCCTTTGGCATAGCGCTCTATTGTCTGTTTCACTTGGCTCTTTACTGCCTTTGCATCGCTATTTTTCGCCACCTGCAGTGCAACGGTGATTTCTTTATCGCCAATAAATGTTTGAGCATCAAGAACACCATCTACCTCTTCTGCTTTGCTCGTCAGCTTTTCGGCCAATTTGCCATTATAATTCGTGTAATACGAATTTTTCTTTTGGACATTCTGTACGCTCTTATGGCCATGGTAATTGGCATCACTGTTATAAGGCTGCTCATTATCACGCTCAAAGAAACTCCTGTCTTCTTTCGCCAGCGGTTTAGATGGGTTTTGCGGATGACCGTGGCCGTCACCAGCTTGTAAATAACGATCTTTTTCTTCCCTTATCGTTCTTTGCTCTTTCCCGACGGAATGGTCATACCATTCTGTCAGAGGGCCGTCATGGCGGTCATTGGCATCCTTATGACCAGCATTTGAAAAGTATCCCTGCGGTTCATAGCGATTATTTCCGCCGTAGCCGCTTTCGCTTTCAATTCCACACGCGGCAAGTCCAGCCGATACAGACAATACAACGAAAGCTTTCAATGTTTTCTGCATGCCCTCACCCCTGAACTGTTAGTCGGGCAGATAATGCCCTTCTTAGTTTGCAGAGGCAGAGAATTCTTATCCATAACGGCGCTCCCATTCTTCCTTCCATTTTCTGAAAAAATGCAGCCGTTGCATAAATGGCTGTACCGTCAGCTCATATGCGTGCTTGTAAGCAGCAGGCTTCTCTTTTAAAGGGGCATACAGCCATCGCCGGCATTCCCGAAAAACATCGGCTGGAAACAGCGTGTAAAGCAACCAGTTTTTCTGTTGAGCATGTCGGGATACAGCCTGATGCTCCAGCACCTTTTCCAATTTCCAGCCAACAAGCGGCAGCACGCGGTGCGTCCATTGCACATAATCAAATAAACCGGGGGCCTGCGCAGCCAAGTCAAAATCAATCAAGTAAAGCACATCCTCAGACGAACGAAAAAAGTTATGCGCAGCTACATCCCCATGAATTAAAGCGGCTGCTTCTCTATCCTGCTCCCCATTAGAAAGACGGTCTAAGCACCACTTTCCCATTTCTGCATAGTTATCTAACACGGCTGAGGGAAAGCAGCGGGCCAGCTCGGCAAACTCGCTTTGAAAGGCAGCCAGCCGTTTGCTCCATTTCCCTGTTTGATCAAATTTTGGAAACCCCGCAGCGATGCCTTCGGGCAGCTTCTCTGTTTGCCGATGGAAAAGAGACAATAACTGCAATGCTTCTTCTCTTTCCCCACTAGTTCGAAAAGAAAATGGCTTTTTAGCTGGCTGGATATACGGCATAATGGCAAAAAACTGGTTTTCAAATTTAATTGGCCCGACGGAATGGAAAGGAATGACTTGCCTAAATCCATTGTCCAGTAAAAAACGGGATAATTGTATTTGCTTTTTCAGCTGGTCAAGAGAAGCATACCTTTTGAAAAACCATTTATTCCTGTTGGTAACAATTAGCCATTTTCCTTTTTTCAATGAAAAAACGGTTTGGATAGTTTCCTCCAAGCGGCCGGATAATAGAAAAAGGAGACGAGGTGTTAATCCGTCTCCCTGCTGAAAATTACTCTTCATTCTCTTCGTCGGTGCGCTGGCAGCCGCAATCTGACTTCCCTGGCATGGCCTGAGAAGGAAATTGATTAGGCATCGCCATGCCGCCGGCCGGGTACATCATTGATGAAGGATGGTAACCTTGCATATAAGGCTGATGCATGACTGGCATCGGGTAAGCAGCAGGCGGCTGATACGCCCCCATTACTTGGGGATAGGCGCCATACTCCGCTGATTCCATTCCATATTCCATTGACGGCATATAACCGGCAGCTGGCATTACCGGTGTCATTGGCACGCAACAACTCTGCTGCGGATAACACGGCATCGGACACGGCGCCATACTTGGATACATAGCCGGTGCGTACATCGCCGGTGCATGTGCGATTGGCGCATTCATCATTGGCATATTCGGCATATTTGGCATCGGTTCATTCGGCATCGGCATGTTCGGCATATTTGGCATCGGCTCATTCGGCATTGGCATGTTCGGCATATTTGGCATCGGCTCATTTGGCATTGGCATGTTCGGCATATTTGCTATTGGGGCATTTGGCATTGGCATGTTTGGCATGTTTGGCATAATATTTGGCATGCCTCCATGCATTACTTGAACATGGTCAGACGATGGGTAGTGCATCATTGGATAATGAGATGAAACTTCTTCTGATGAAGACTCCATCATTCCTTCAACCATCTCATAGGATGGCGGCATGGAAGGTGCCGCATGAATCGGCATCGGCATACACCAATGAGGATGAAATCCTGGGTATGCATGGTAGCCATGCATGGCTGGAGCCATTTGAGATTGATTCACATATGCATTCATCGGATATTCCTTGCCTCCTTGTGCTGGTGGCGCCATCTCTATCTTCGGCATAGGTGGCGGTGCGATTGGTATATTCTCGCTTTCGATCGCTTCTTCTTTTTTATCAAGCCCCGGAAAAATATTATCGGGCTTTACAGGCGGAGACGGAGGAGGAGACGGTGCCGGCGGCTGAACCGTCTGCTGCATCTGTTCCATATTCATCTGAAAAATTTGATTGATCTCCACTTCAGGTATCACGGGCGGAAGCGGAGGCTTTGGCTGTTCTTTCATTGGAGGGACCGGTTTCGGCTGCTCCTTTACCGGCTTCGGCGGAGGAGCAGGAGGTGCTTCTTGCACTGGCTTCGGCATTTCTTTTGGCAGTTTTGGCATCTCTTTCGGTGCGTTCGGCATCTCCTTCGGCGGCTTTGGCATCTCTTTCTTTGGGGTGACCGCTGGTGTCGGTACTTTAATCTTCATGCCCGGCATAATTAAGTCCGGATTGGACAATTGCGCATTTAGCTTTTTTAGCTCATCAAAATTCACTCCGTATTTTTTAGCAATCGTCCAGAGTGTATCTCCTTTCTGCACAATATGGATTCTCATTTTCTCCCTCCTCAGACATTCGTCGTAGTATATGTGAGCGATGCGAATTTGTGAACGAACCTACACCAAATTGTATGCTTCCATAAAAGAAGTTATGAGAAAAGAATAGTTCTAGGGGTGAAACTAGCTAGTAGCTATTCAAGAAAAAAGCTTCCAGCAGAAATCTGATAATGGCCTAAATGATGGAGTCCAAGAGATCAGTCTCTCTTAAATAGCTTGAAAGCCGCGAAAAATCAAAAAAGGTTCGGAATGAGAGCATTCCGAACCTCCTTTATCGACAAATTACTGCCTGCTGCAGGCAGATGACTCGAATTATCTATTTAACATGCGCTCTAATGCCAGTACAGCTTCGCGGGCCGTTTGCTCCTCTACTTTAATGACATTCCCTTCTTTGTCTTCAACAATTGTTTCCAGTGACCAAAGCAAGTGGGGAAGATCAATTCGGTTCATTGTCAAGCATGGACACATATTCGGGTTTAATGAAATAATGTGTTTATCAGGATGCTGCTGAATCAAGCGGTTGACAAGATTCATTTCTGTTCCAATGGCCCAGGCGCTTCCTATCTCCGCCGCTTCGATTTGTTCAATAATATACTTTGTTGAACCATTGTCATCGGCTAAGGCCACTACCTCGCGTTTGCATTCCGGATGCACGATAATCCGCATCGATGGATCAGCAGCCCGAATGTGTTCAACGTTTTGGATTGTAAAGTTTTCATGAACAGAACAATGGCCTTTCCACAAAATCACTTTTACTTGGCTTAATTCGCCGTCATATTCTAATTCGTTGCTAATTGGATTCCATACAGCCATTTCATCTAGTCCAATTCCTAAATCAAAGGCGGTATTGCGGCCCAGATGCTGATCCGGCAAGAATAAAATCCTTTCTTTTTGCTCAAAGGCCCATTGAACCATCGCATGAGCGTTAGAGGAAGTAACGGTTGCTCCGCTGTTGCGGCCAACAAAAGCTTTAATAGCTGCAGTGGAATTGACATATGTCAAAGGCAGCATCGTATCGCCGAATAAGGCCTGCAGCTCTTTCCAAGCCCTCTCTGTTTGATAAATATCTGCCATATCCGCCATCGAACAGCCAGCCCGCATATCAGGAAGAATCACGGTCTGTTCCGGAGTCGTTAAAATATCAGCTGTTTCTGCCATAAAATGGACTCCGCAAAACACAATATGCCTGGCCTTCTTATTCTTTGCAGAGATTTGTGCCAGTTGCAAAGAATCGCCGACAGCATCAGCAAATTGAATAACTTCATCACGCTGATAGTGGTGGCCCGGAATAAACAGTTCCTCTCCAAGCTGCTGTTTAATCTCCCTTACTCTTTCTTCCATTTCTTCCTTCTTCATTTGACGATATTTGTCCGGTAAATCAAAAGACGGCTGTTTAAGCATTTCCAAGATAGACATGATCCGCTTCCTCCTTGACAGAATCCGTGATGACTTTTGCACTAATATCCAATGCACGAATAGAGTGGGTCAGAGCACCAAGTGAAATCCAATCAACACCGCTTTCCGCAAACGGCCGAATTCCATCAAGCGGAATGCCGCCAGAAGCCTCTGTTGCAACTCCTTCAGGGACAAGCGGAAGCCATTCCTGAATTTCTTGAGGTGTCCGATTATCGAACATAATAATATCGGCCCCGGCTTCCACCGCCTCGGCCAGCTGTTGCTTCGTTTCTATTTCCACTTCGATTTTCACTGTATGCCCAACAGTCGCCCGGGCTTTCTCTATTGCTTGCTTAATCCCTCCGGCAAATGCAATATGATTATCCTTCAGCATCACTGCATCGTAAAGGCCGCGCCGGTGATTATAGCCTCCGCCTGCTTTCACTGCATATTTCTCAAGCATCCGCAGTCCGGGCGTTGTTTTGCGTGTATCGCAAATTTTAGCGCGGGTACCGGCTGTTTGTTTAACGGCGGCGGCTGTCGCCGTTGCGATACCGGACATTCGCTGAATCAAATTAAGAACGACGCGTTCTGCCTTTAATAGTCCTTGCATGGTCCCGGCTACTTCTGCCAGCACCGTGCCGGGAACAATCATTTCCCCATCATTTACCGCTATATTTACGACAGCAGAGGGATCAATCAAGGTAAAGCCGCGCTGCAAAATTTGCCCTCCGCAAAAAATCCCCGCTTCTTTTGCCACTAAAGTAAATGATCCCCTGTCTCCGCGCGAAAAAAGCGCCTCTCCGCTCAAGTCCCCATCTCCAATGTCCTCTATAAAAAACTGTTTAAGCATGGATTCTAATTGGATTTCGTTCATGCTGTCCACCTCTTATATTTATTCGGTCCTTCGTCTGTATGACTCTCTTGCCCCGCCAATGTACTTCTTCAGCCATAAAATCTGTGCGGATATGCGCACCTCGGCTCTCCGTGCGAAGCAAAGCAGCCCGGCTGATTAAATAACTGTTTATGCTCATATAAATCTTCTCAATGGCCTCTTGCTCCAGCTCATCCAACCCGCTCTCTATCCATTCTCGAACCCCTAAAGCTTCTAAATAACGAACATGGCTTTGCAAGTTTTCCGGTGTGCGGATAATGCCCGCTGCCTTCATCGTTCGGTTCCGCAGCTCCTCCTTCGAGAATCCGCCAGCTGACTCAGCCGGCAGCTGGCTGTCATAATAGAAAACGCGCGCCGGCAACTGGCTTGCCGGCAGCCGGCGGTTAATAAAAGCAGCTAGCCGACGGCCGTATACAATCCCTTCAAGCAATGAATTACTCGCCAAACGGTTGGCCCCATGGACACCGCTGTGAGCGGCTTCCCCGACCGCATATAATCCAGGAATCGTTGTGCATCCATTTGAATCAACGGATATTCCGCCCATTAAAAAGTGGCTTCCAGGCGCCACAGGAAGGAGGCCATCACTAATAGATACACCATTCCTTTTACATAACGCGGTAATCGTCGGGAATTGCTTTTCAAAATGCTCCATGCCGCGTATATCAAGAAAGACCTCTTTCCCTTTTGTCCGTGCCTTATAAATTTCATAAGCTGCAATATGACGCGGAGCCAAGTCTTTTAGCGGATGAACTCCCTCCATCAGCAAAGAACCAGACCCGTCAATCAGCTTGGCGCCGGCCCCTCTGACTGCCTCGGAAATTAAGCCTTGGGCAGCTCCGTTCGCAAAAAGCAAGGTAGGATGAAATTGGACAAATTCCATATCTGCAATTTCTGCGCCGGCACGAAAAGCTATGGCTACCCCGTCCCCCGTCATCGTCGGCTGATTGGAAGTAGCCGGGTAAACCGCGCCGGCCCCTCCAGTCGCTATTACTACGTGGGGCGCCCAGCAGTAACTAATCACTCCCTCTTTACTTTTTGTTTTTACCCCGATGCAAAGGGAGCGGTCTTCAGACAGTAAACAGTCATAAGCCATTTCGCCCTCGATAATCTCCACATTTTCCGGCAATGTCGCCAGCAAATGCTCGACTGTGTGCCGCCCCGTAGCATCTCCGCCGGAATGAATAATTCTCTTGGCGCTATGCGCCCCTTCCAGACCAAGTGACGGCTGTCCATCTGCGTCCCTGTCAATGTGGAGACCGCCAGCAATCAGTTCCTTGACCGCAGCGGCCCCCTCATCGGCTAATCGCTCGACTTCTTCTATAAAATGATGGTGTCTTCCTGCATTTAATGTATCCTCTACATGCGAATGGATGCTGTCGCCTTTATCAATTACTGCCGCAATCCCGCCTTGCGCAATATAAGAATTGCTTTGTCTGATTTTTGTTTTTGTGAGAATAATCACATGACTAGTTGAATGAAGATGATGGGCCAGTTGCAAAGCAGCTAATCCGCTGCCGACGATAATGACATCCGCTTGTCTATTCATTATTTTCCCCTCTTGTTTTAACAGGTGTCTTGACACATATATTTACACAAATTTAAACTAAAGACAAGGCTTTTTTTAAATCCTTACTTACAGGAGGAGCGTCCCGTGATTTATTTTGATTATGCAGCCACTGCACCTATGAGTGAAGAAGCGCTGAATGTTTATATAAAAACAAACCAAAAGTTTTTCGGAAACAGTTCAAGTCTTCATGATGAAGGCAGCCGGTCCCGCTTTTTGCTGGAGCGATGCCGGGAGAGCCTAGCCAAACTGATCGGCGGAAAAAAAGAAGGAGTTTACTTTACTTCAGGAGGAACAGAAAGCAACCTATTAGCTATCGTTTCCCTGGCAAAAGCAGCGAGAAAAAAAGGAAACCATATTATTACTTCGCTGGCAGAGCATTCCTCTGTCCACTCGGCAACGGCTTACTTGGAGAAAGCAGGATTCGCTGTCACCAAACTGCCGCTCAGCTCACGCGGCATAGTTGAGCCGGAGAAGCTGGCTGCAGCCATCCGGCCAGATACCATTCTCGTTTCCTTGCAATACATTAATCAGGAAATTGGAGCGATCAATCCAATAGAAGAAATAGGGAAACTATTAGCAGAAAAAGAAATCTTATTTCACTCAGATTGCGTTCAGGCATTTGGAAAATTGGATATTTGTCCGCTTCTAAAGTGGGTGGATAGCCTCTCGCTCTCCTCCCATAAAGTATTCGGCCCAAAAGGAGCAGGAGCTGTGTATATGGATCCTTCTGTGCAATGGTCCCCGGTTTTTCCGGGTCTCACGCACGAAAGCGGCTTTCGGGGGGGAACAGTGTCTGTTCCGGCTATCGCTGCCTTTACAGCAGCCGCAGAAGAAGCCTGCCGGACATTTAGCCAGCAAACGGAATGGGCGTTCCGCCGTTTGCTAAAAGAAAAACTCTCCGGCTCTTCTTTCTGCTGGATTGAGGCGGAAGAAGCCAGACAGCTCCCTTCTATCATCGGGCTCACGCTTCCAGGCATGGAGGGACAGCTCGTCTTATTGAAATTAAATGAGCAGGGCTGCGCTATTTCAACAGGCAGCGCATGTGACGCCCGATCAGAAAACGGAACAAAAGCGATTCTGGCAATGGGCTATCCAATGGAGACGGCCCGTCAGTTTTTCCGCATTTCCTTCAGCAGCCGGACGACTATGGAAGAAATAGAAACATTGGGAGATCTTCTTCTTGACTTAACCTCCGCAGCGCTCCGTTAGAACTGCTTATCCGCTTATGGTAAAATAGAAGCAGCGGAATTTAAACATGGAGGGATAACTATGACTCCCGGGAAAAAGATTTTAGGAGAAGAAAGGCGAACATTGATCTTAGAATGGCTGCAGACGAGCAAGGAGCCGTTAACAGGCAGCGAGCTGGCCAGCCGCTCAAATGTCAGCCGGCAAGTCATCGTCAATGACATTACTTTATTGAAAGCGCGCAATGAGCCCATTATCGCTACCAGTCAAGGGTATTGCTACTTTGCGCCTTCCTTGCCGGAACAATGGTTTGAGCGATCTGTTGCCTGCAACCATAAGCCGGAGGAAACAGAGGAAGAGCTGAATCTGCTCGTTGATCTGGGATTGCTCGTCAAAGACGTAAAAATTGAGCATCCGGTATATGGGGACTTAACCGCTTCGATCATGGTTTCTAACCGAAAAGAAGTGGCTCAGTTTGTCAAACGCATTCATGAAACGAATGCCACATACTTATCACAATTAACGAACGGCGTACATTTGCATACAATCGCCGCCAAAAATAAACAAACGCTAGATGAAGCAGAAGCTGCCTTGCAAGAAGCGGGCTTTTTACTGGTGGAATAAACACGGTTCATTTGGCAAGGATGCCTTGGCATTTACCGGAAAACAGACGAATCCGCCAAAACATAAAAGCTGACAGGAGTGCGTCACTCCTGTCAGCCGCCGATAAAATAGAGCGGGCCTTTGCCCGTAAATGTTAAGCTGTCCTTGCAGGGCAGCTTTTTGGCATTAAGCAGCCTGTTCCCTGCTCACGCTCCATGCTTGTTCTATTTGTCCGCTTCTCGTTCGTCTGGCTGAATAGAGTAGGCGCGGTAGCTTCCCAGCACATGGACTTTACAGCCGAG
The DNA here is from genome assembly GCF_001591605.1 of Bacillus badius NBRC 15713. Lineage (GTDB taxonomy): Bacteria > Bacillota > Bacilli > Bacillales > Domibacillaceae > Pseudobacillus > Pseudobacillus badius. The sequence goes on from NZ_BCVF01000003.1 coordinate 66,964, forward strand.
CGCTTCCATTTCCGCAAAAGCCCCCGGCAACAGCACTTCATCCATACGCTGTTCAATGTCGAGAATAAAGAAATAATTGCCAAGACCGGTTTTCAATGGACGTGACTCAATTTTGCTTAAATTGATATTACGCCAGGAAAAAGCGGATAACACTTGGTGCAGCGCTCCTGGTCTATCAGATGGAAGCGTGATGACCACTGTGGTTTTATCCCGGGGCCGGTCCAGCGGAAGCGACAGTTCCGTTTCCTGTCTGGCCAGCACGATAAAACGGGTATGATTAAAGTCATAATCATGAATATTGACTTTAGCAATGGCTAAATCATACTCCTGAGCTGACAACTCATTAGCGATTGCTGCCAATCGCTGTTCCGGATGTTCTTTTACATATTTGGCAGCAGCGGCGGTTGAAGCCGCCTGCTCGTGTGGAATATCCGGAAAATAACTATGTAGAAATTTATGGCATTGAGCAATTGCATGCGGATGGGAAAGAACTTTCCCTGTTTTCTGCCAATCATAGGCATACTCTTTATGGACGAGAAGGTGCTGTTGAATCGGTTCAGTCACTTCCGCAACAATTTTTAAATCCGCCTCATGAAACAAATAATCAATCGTTAAATTCACTGTTCCCTCAAGTGTGTTCTCAATAGGAACAACAGCAAAATCCATGTCCCCGTTAATGACCGCATCCATGCAAGCCGGGATAGTCACATAGGGAATATGCTCTTCCTCTGGAAAAGCGTGGCGCACTGCTAAATTCGTGAAAGTAGCAGCAGGACCTAAAAAAGCAATCTTTCGCAATCAAATCTACTCTCCTTACTAGAAAATTGGCAATATTTAAACTGAAAAAGCTGGCTCTTATCCGCCTGAGCCCAGCACTTCTACTGTATCTACAAACTCCAGCCTTTCCAGCTCTGCCAGCATCTCATCCAGTTCAATCGTCATGTTGCTGACATTCAACGATAAAGTGACGTTCGCCCTTCCTTGAAGGGGAATTGTCTGATGAATGGTTAAAATATTCCCTTCATATTTTGCGACGAGTCCAAGCAATTCGGACAAGGTGCCAGACCGGTCTTCAAGATGAAAGAATAACGTAATAATTCGTTCCGTTACGACCTTGTGGAAGGGAAAAACCGTATCGCGGTATTTATAGAAAGCACTGCGGCTTAAATCGACCTTTTTCACCGCTTCCCATACAGAATCTGCCCGATGCCGATCAATTAACTCCTTGGCCTCAAGTGTTTTCTTCATTGCCTCTGGCAATACATCCTCACGCACCAAATAAAATTTACGTTCAAAATCCTTTTTAGCCACGTTTCTCCCTCACTTAAAAGCGGAAGCGGCTTTTAACCAGAACATCAAGCGGACGGCTCAAATAGCAACTTGGGCTTCTGAATCCGCAACTGCTTATGCCTAGGGATTAGCCGCTGCAGCTAGATAAACTTAAGAATGGAAGCGATCCGTTCGTTCCGGCAGACAGAAACCGAATGGCTGCAAGCGAATAATCGCATACAGCCGAAACCGCTTCTATTTGCTGAAACCATTGGCCGCTTTCCTACTCCACAAATTCAAACTCATAATCGAGCAGGCGAACAATGTCACCATCTTCTGCACCGCGTTCACGCAGCGCATCGTCTACGCCCATGGAACGCAGCTGGCGGGCAAAGCGGCGAACAGAGTCCTCCCGTGAGAAATCTGTCATTTTGAACAGCTTTTCCACTTTCTCCCCGCTGACAACGAACGTGCCGGATGGGTCTCTCGTAATAATAAACTCTGCCGGCTGATCCTCATGTTTGTACATGACGCGATGGATGCCCTTTTCTTCTTCCAAGTCAGAAAGCGGGAATTCAGGTGTTTCATCCACCTTATCCGCTACTGCATAAAGCAGCTCCTTAAGCCCTTCACGGGTAATCGCTGAAATAGGGAAGATAGGTATGTCTTCACCGATTTTTTCTTTAAACTCTGCCAGGTTTTCTTCTGAATCAGGAAGATCCATCTTGTTAGCGACGATAATCTGCGGCCGCTCTGTCAATCGCAGGTTATATTCTTTTAGCTCTGTATTAATGGTGGTGTAATCCTCATATGGGTCGCGCCCTTCCATGCCGGACATATCGATGACATGTACGATCACCCGGGTGCGCTCAATATGACGCAAGAATTGATGGCCAAGTCCCACCCCTTCATGTGCTCCTTCAATCAGTCCGGGCAGATCGGCCATAACAAAGCTGCGGCCGTCATCTGTTTCAACAACACCGAGATTAGGCACAATCGTTGTAAAATGATAAGCTGCAATTTTAGGACGGGCAGCCGACACAACGGAAAGCAAGGTGGATTTGCCGACACTCGGAAAGCCTACAAGCCCTACATCTGCCAGCAGCTTCAATTCCATTACGATATAACGCTCTTGTCCTGGCTCTCCATTCTCTGATATTTCCGGAGCTGGGTTGGCCGGTGTCGCAAAACGGGTATTGCCGCGTCCTCCCCTTCCGCCTCGTGCAATCACAGCCCGCTGGCCATGCTCCGTTAAATCAGCGATCACTTCTTTTGTGTCGTCGTCCATGACTACCGTGCCAGGAGGAACTTTCACAATCATATCAGCAGCATTTTTGCCGTGCTGCCCTTTGCTCATTCCATGCTCGCCGCGCGAAGCTTTGAAATGGCGCTGATAACGAAAGTCCATCAGCGTTCGTAACCCTTCATCCACTTCAAACACTACATCCGCTCCATGACCGCCATCACCGCCGGCTGGTCCGCCCTTTGGCACATATTTTTCACGGCGAAAAGCAACCATTCCGTTTCCGCCGTCGCCGCCTTTTGCGTATACTTTTACCTGATCTACAAACATAAAATCCTCCTATTGATGAAGCTATGCGTTGGATAAAACGATCTATACGACCGCTTCAAAGAGCATTTCTTCCGCTGAATGCGCATGTATTTTGCACTGCCTCACATCAGGCATGCTCAGTATTTCTGTTAATTCTTTAATCAGAAGCTCTGCATTCGTTATTATTCCACTGAATTCAAAAAAGAAACGGATTCCTTCCTCTGCCTCTCCAATAGAGAGATATAAATGGTTGTCTGCATACGCTTCGATATACTCTTCGATTAAACGAAAAATGGAAGACATCCAGCCTGCCAGCCGGCGGTCTTCTGTCTCCGCCTTTATGTTCGTATCCAGCACCTCATATTCGAGTTGAAAGAGATGCGCCTCCCAATTAAAGGTAATCAGCACTTTTGCAAGCTCCGGCAATGACAGATTGCATAAATGGGCTTCCTGTTTTGCCTGCATCGCCGTTTGTTCAATGACTCGCTCAGCTTCTTCTGTTTTTCCGAGCGCAATGTATCCCTTGATGAGCTGGAGATGGTTCATCCAGTCATGGCGGGAGTGCTGAAGGGCTCGAATGATCGTCCAGTTGTTGCTTTTACTATCCACTGCACAGGTCCCCCCTTGTGCTAAACATAGTCGAAGAAAAGAAGGAGCCTTTGCCTTCTCATTCACTTGTTTTATTTTTACTACCTATCCGTCATCTTCCTGCCTGTCGTGGCTTTCCACCTAGTATACCAGAAATTGAGGAAGGAGAGATAGCAAACAACGTAAAAGCTGCCTCAAAATAACCATAAAGAAAGCTCTAACCGGTTGGTTAGAGCTTTCCACTTCCATGTTATCCAGCTTGTATTACTGAGCTGCAGGGTATACGCTCACTTTTTTCTTGTCACGGCCAAAGCGTTCGAAACGAACAACGCCGTCAACTTTTGCGAATAGAGTGTCGTCTCCACCACGGCCAACGTTTTCACCAGGGTAGATTTTTGTTCCACGCTGACGGTAAAGAATAGATCCGCCTGTTACGAACTGGCCATCTGCACGCTTCGCGCCAAGACGCTTAGCTTCAGAGTCACGTCCGTTCTTTGTAGAACCAACCCCTTTTTTCGATGCGAAAAATTGAAGGTCTAATCTTAACATGAGTTTCACCTCCTGTTAGTGAAAAGTAATTTTTATATGTTTGCTATACTCACGTTCAATCGTTTGCAGGGAAACAAGCATTCCTTCAAGCAAGAGCTGAACCTTGTCCGCTTCAGCTGAAGGAAGGTTCTCTGGCACAATGCAGCGGAGGAATCCTCCTTCTTCTCCTTGCTCAATGCCTAATTTGGCATCGGTCAATGAAAGAATGGCATTTAATGCCCCAAAAGAGACAGATGTCGCTCCCGCACAAACGAGATCTTTTCCATGTTCAGCAAATTCAGCATGTCCTTCCATTGTGAAAGAAGAGATTCTTCCAGAAGGATTTCTGTTTACATTTACCCGAATCATTGGATCATCGCCTTACGCGTTGATTTTTTCAATTACAACTTTAGTGTATGGTTGACGATGGCCTTGTTTTCTGCGGTAGTTTTTCTTTGCTTTGAATTTGAAAACAGTAATCTTCTTTTGACGGCCTTGTTTTTCAACTTTAGCTGTAACTGTAGCGCCTTCAACAGTTGGGCTTCCTACTTTTACATTATCGCCGCCAACGAATAATACTTGATCAAATGTTACAGAATCACCTTCTGCAGCATCTAATTTTTCGATGTAGATCGCTTGACCTTCTTCTACTTTTACTTGTTTACCGCCAGTTTCAATAATTGCGTACATTTCCTGCACCTCCTTGGTTACTCAGACTCGCCATTCGCAGGTGGTTTGCAAGAGCAAACACTTCCAACCTGTTATGAGCGGTTGTAGCACAGGTGCTACAAACAATAACATTAGAATCTTATCATTTCCCTGCTTTTATGTCAACTTTTTTCGAGGAGTTTTCCTTTCGGCGATAACTCTGCAAAGCTGCCCGTCCGGAGAATCCTTCCAACAGGCGCCGCTGCCTCAATAACCTGGTAAATAATCTTTTTATGGAGAAGATTTTCAAGCCTCTCATGATACTCATTGCGTTTGCCGGCGAACACTGCCTGCACCTCAGATGTCACTTCCACAAGTACAGCTTCCACTTCATGTCGGGCCAATTCCAACAGTTTTCTTTCCAGTTGAAAGGCTGCGCTTTCACTGCTAATCACCCGTCCGGTGCCCCGGCATACTCGGCACGGCTCGGTTACTGTCTCAATGAGGGAGGGCTTCGTTTTTTTGCGGGTCATTTGCATCAGCCCGAGAGAAGTAAAGCCGCGCACCGACACTTGCTTCGAATCCTTTTTCGTCTCTTTGACCAGTTCTCTCTCAACCTCTCGGCGGTCTTCTTCATTCGCCATATCGATAAAGTCGATCAGAATCATGCCGCTAATATCACGCAAACGCAATTGCCGGGCACTCTCTGCAGCTGCTTCTCTATTCGTTACGAGCACGGTCTGCCTCTGGCTGCTTTTTCCGGTAAACTTTCCTGTATTAACATCAATGACCGTCATCGCTTCTGTTCGGTCAATAACAATAAAGCCGCCGCTTGGCAGCCAAACCGTACGTTTTAAAGCCATCTCTGCTGACTCGCGCAACCCAAAGGCAGAAAATATCTCCTCATCCGCTGAATGAAAGGTAGTTGTCCATTGACCTTTCTTAAAACGGACATCTTCTTTTATGCTCACTAGAAAGTCAAGCTCGTCACCAATCAGCTCTCCTTGCCCGAGCTCATTCATCCTTGCAAAAAGCTCCTCTTGCAATTGCTGCCGCTCAAGCAGCAAAACAGGCGCCTGTGCTTTTTCCGCCGCTTTTACTAGCTTTTCATGCCGGGCCCGAAGCTGCCTCCATTCCGCAAATAAGTCTTCCTTTGGCAGGAAAAATGCGGCTGTGCGGACAATCAGTCCTTCCTCTTCCCTTTTGTGCTCTTCAATCCACTCGCTCCATTCACGGCGCTGCTGTTCATTTTCCGCCTTTTTTGATAAAGCGACATAGCGGCCTGCCGGCAAATAAACAAGTAAGTCCCCGGGCCATTCAATCACGGCAGTCAAGCGTGGTGCTTTCATTTCTGATCCATCCTTCATCACTTGGACGATGATCTTCTGCCCTTGATGAACCAGGTCTCCGATCGATTTATTTTGATGATCCGGAAAGTCGTTGCGATGCAAAAAGGCATTCTGTTCCAAGCCGATATTGACAAAGCAAGCATTCATCCCTTTTTCCACCTTTGAAACAATCCCGTAATAAATAAAACCAACATGGGAACGGTGGGCTGGCTGAAAAATATGAACTTGATCGGCCGTTCCATTTTTCATGACAGCCAGCCGCTTTTCCCTTCCCTTCGTACTGACAATCAGCGCATTCATATAAAACCCGCTTTCCTCTTTTTGTTCCACTTTACTGCTGCGGGGCGCGTCCGTCAATCGACAGGCAGCAAGTCTTTTAGGCGGGAATCTGTTTTCTTTTCCGAAAAGTACGCATACAGCAACTCATTTTCATCAAGCCTTCCTTGTTTTTTTCCTCCCTCTGTCACATAAACGATGTGCTTGGCATTGCGCTGGAACCGTTCAAGCACATTCATCACTGGCTCTTCTGAGGGGGCAGTCAGCGGCTTTAGAAAACCTGCCGCCCCTTTATTGCCATAGTGCCGTTCTAAAAGAAAACGCATAAAGGCATAACGCTTTTCTTTCCAAGCTCTCCAAAGGGTCCATCCTAAATAGAAAAATAATGCCCAGGCCTGCAGATGAAAAGGAAAAAAGAAAAAGACCGTCATTTGCAGGCAAAACAATAAGCATGCCGAACAAAGAATAACGAGCCGGAAGGCGGATAAAAAGGGCTTGGCTGCCGAAAAGAGCAGCATGAGAAGCTTGCCTCCATCCAGCGGATACACCGGCAGCAAATTAAAAAGCAAGATCGCCATGTTAATGTCCCAAAACGACTCATATAGACCAGAAGACAAAATCCCCCCCTCATGCGCCAGCCAGGCAGCTGCAAACAACCAAAGATGCTGCAGCGGGCCAGCCAATACAACGAGCAGTTCCTCCCTTAATGGACGATTCCCGTGCTCGTCCACCTCCGCAACACCGCCAAATGGAAGAAGCACTACTTTTTTCACTCGCCAGCCTAGGGCATGTGCCGCTAACACATGGCCTGACTCATGAACAACAATAACAGTAAAGGCAAGCAGCAAGGGTAAAAAGGTTCCCGTCAGTAGACAGACGCCAATGACTCCCCAGAGAAGCGGATGAATATGGACGTTTTTCATCCATTTATTCAAATGGAACCACCTCATTTGGATCAATAAACACATTATCACGCTTAATGGCCAAGTAAAATTGCCCGCCGCTTGTATTTTTCCCTATTTCGGCCTTAGCCAGTGTGCTTCCGGGCTTTACCCGTTCATATTGCTGCACAGACAAGGCAGATAGATGTCCATACCACGACTCGCTATTATCAGCATGCTGCAGGATAACTGTTTTTCCTAACCCCTCCTTTTCCCCAGTAAAAATAACGGTTCCTTCTTTAATGGCCTTTACTTCTTCAGTTGGGCCTGTTTCCACGAGAATCCCTTGGCCATTTGTTTGGAAGTCCTCTACAATGCGCCCGGCAGCCGGCAAGGCGATTTCAGGAGATGCGCCCGGGCTTTGCTCTTTCTCTGTCCACCCGTCTACCGTAAAAGGCAGCGGTTCGCCAAATGCCTTTTCATACCATTGGGCTGCCCTTGAGAAAGGAAATTCTTTTTCCATCGTCTTCTCCATCCAGTGTCTCCCGTCCTCTAGCATCGGAGAGGGATGCCGAAACAAAATAGCAGTAGCTAACACTAACGCCCCAGCTGCAAGCCATTTAAACAAAAAACGTTCCCAGCTGAATAGCGGATGCAGCTCTTCCTTCTCGTCTGCCAGCGGAAACAGATCTTTTTCTTCTTTCACACAGCTTTCCTCCTCTTCTACACAGGTTTGTACACTATATGAGTGACAAGGCCGATTAAGAAGAAAGAATTCACGCCAAAAAGCCGTTTACCGGCTTATTAAGCGGATAAACGGCTTTTCTCTAAATAAACAAATTTATTTTGAACGGACACCAAAAAACTTCTTGAAGCGAGTGAAGAATCCTTCTTTGATATCATCAAGCTGCTGCAAAGGCACAGATTCACCAAGAATTCTTCTGGCAATATTGCGGTAAGCGATCGAGGCCCGGTTATTTGGATTGTGAGCAACCGGTTCTCCATTATGAGAAGACTTAATTACCTCATCATCATCCACCACAATGCCGAGCAGTTCAATAGACAAGTGTGCGGCCACTTCATCCACATCAAGCATATCTCCCTGCTGCATCATATGATTGCGTATCCGGTTAATAATCAGCTTTGGGGACTCCATGCCTTCTTCCTTCTCCAGCAGTCCGATGACCCGGTCTGCATCACGGACAGACGACTTTTCAGGAGTGGTGACAACAATGGCCTTATTAGCGCCGGCTACAGCATTCTTGTATCCTTGTTCAATCCCGGCTGGACAATCTATTAAAATATAATCGAATTCCTGCTTTAATTCTTCCATCAACTTTTTCAGCTGCTCCGGCTGAACAGCGGATTTGTCTGTTGTTTGAGCTGCCGGCAGCAAGTAAAGCAAGTCGTTAAAACGCTTATCTTTCACAAGTGCCTGATGGGTTTTGCAGCGTCCTTCAATCACATCGACCAAATCGTAAATAATCCGGTTTTCAAGCCCCATCACAACATCTAAGTTTCTAAGACCAATATCTGTATCCACTAAACAAACTTTTTTCTCTTGCAGTGCAAGTGCGGTGCCTAAGTTAGCGGTAGTAGTTGTTTTGCCGACTCCGCCTTTTCCAGATGTAATAACTATAGCCTCACCCACTGTGCTTTCCCCCTTTAAACGTAGAAATTCCCGGTCTCAGATGCTTAAGCACCTGTAAGCGGTCAACCACAATCTGGTTAGAATCATCTATGTACGCACACTCCGTCTCGTAACAGTCCTCTTCTTCATAACGGTCGGGTGCACGGTTAAAGTAATGGCTGATTCTAAGTTGAGATGGCATCATCCGGCTAGCCGCAATGACAGCCGCCTCGTCTCCATAACAGCCGGCATGGGCCATTCCTTTTAAAGCACCCATAATAAAAATATTTCTCCCGGCTTTTACTGTTCCTCCAGGATTCACATCGCCGATCAGCAGCAGATCCCCGGGAACCTCAAGTATCTGCCCTGAGCGGATTCGTCCTGTATAAGAAACAATCTCGCTTTCTTCTTTCCAGCGGATCGCCTCTTCCATTGTCATTACATTGGATTTGACAGACTCGACAGCGAGATGCTCGCGTTGATTAATGATTTTTTTTATTTCTTCGGTTTCTTCATCTAATAAATAGCGATTTCCTGCCTGAACAGTAACTGTGAGAACAGATCCGTGCTCCTGGCCATTGACGGCATCCATTTTCTCTTTCAGCTCCTGCAGCAATTCATCATACGCACATTTATCGTCTAAATGCAGCGTCAGCCCATCCTTTGTCCCTTTAATGACAACGTTTTGTTTTGTCTTCATAGCACGAAATTCACCTCTGTTGTCCAATTAATTCGACAAGCCCTCTTCGATTCCTCTTTTTCCGTCCTTGGGGAGTTAATCATTGTAAATGCGCTGAAGCTTTTCAAAGGCGCTTTTCAACGGGAATGAAAAAAGAAGATAAAAGATCAGATTTAAGAGCAGTGTCGGCCCTAAACGAACGGATACAAACTGCGCTAAATCTATTTCTGTACGCTCAATCAGCACATTTAATTGAAACATGATCAATTCCAGCAAAGCAACCCCGAACAAAAAAATAAAACTAAGAATGAACAGGTTGTTCTGCAATACCTTGACCAGCTTCGATACAACATACACGACAAAAGGCAAAAAGAACATATAAGCGCCCAGCACGCCTGTGTAGAAAATATCGAAGAGAAAGCCGAACAAAAAGCCGTATTTAATTGCCGTATTGCGGTCAAAGAAAACAGCCATAAATAACAAACCGATGGTGAAAAATCGTGGAATAATCATATATTTCCCATCAAACGCTGCTTCCGGAAAAATGGTGACAAACAGGTTATCGCTGTAAAAAAGAGCGATCATCAGGAGGGGAAGGTAAAGCCGTTTCACAAGTTCCCCTCCTCAATAAGAACCTGCTTGCGCTCTTCCTTTTCCGCGCGAACAGTCGTCATGCTGCGCTTTGCGACCATTACATGTTCAAGATCATTAAAGGAAGCGGCTGGTTCAATAAGGGCTGTTTGTGTTAAACCAAACTCATCCGGAACCATTTTCTTAATCTTGCCGATAATTAAGCCTTTAGGGAACACACCGCCTTTTCCAGACGTTGTCACAAGCATTCCTTTTTTCACTTTGGAATCGTAGGGAATTTTCGTCATCAGCAGCGTTTTCTTTTCCTTGTCGTAACCCTCGATCACTCCGTACACATTGTTTTTCCCCTGAATAACCGCTGACACGCGATTTCTTGAATCATGCGCACTTAGCAGTTGAACAGTGGACGTAAACTTTGATGTACTCTTTACTTTCCCGATCAATCCCTCGGCTGTAATAACAGCCATGTCAGGCTCAATACCAGTCGCCTCTCCCTGATCAATGGTAATCACATCAAACCAGCGATCCGGATTGCGGGCAATCACCGTTGCTTGCACCGGCTCGTAATCTGCTAAACTCTTCTTTTTGTCCAGCACTTTCCGCAGCTCCTGGTTATCTTTTTGCAAGCGGGCAACATCACTTTCCAGCTGGGCTGTCTTTTCGATTCTAGCCTTTAGCTCTTTGTTTTCTTCGTATGTATTCCGCAAATCTTTCACTTCATCAAAAAAACCTGCAAAGCCATTGGCAGGTTTAGATACTACCGCTTGCCCTAAACCGACAATATCTTTAACAAATTGCTCCGGCCAGGATAAGTTCTCCCTGTCGCGAAGAGAAAAACCAATTAAAGCGACAAGAACAATAATGCTCCCAAGTAGAACGATCAGACGCTTATTTGTAAAAAATTGTGGCATATACTCCACCTCTGTTTGTTTGCATTAAGTTAAAACCCGGCACTACCAATTGCTGCCGAATCTATAAAAAGGAAAAGCGCCAGCCAGCGGCGGCAAGCATAAAACAGACTGCTTGCAACGGCAGCTGAAGCGAAAAAGCAAAGCTGCTAAGCTGTCTCGGAGAAAGGAGCGCCATGCAAGACGGGCCGCATGGCATGTTTCGCATAGCGCTCACCTAATAGATAAAGCGTCTCCAAAAAGAGCAGCTGAACTTCAACTTCACAACGGCGCTTATTCAGCGGCGGCCAAAATTCACCTTTATTTTCGAACCGCACGCTGTTGAATAAACCTGTGTCTTACTTATTTTTATTTTTGAATAAATCGATATGATCTAGAGCCATACCAGTTCCGACCGCCACACAATCCAGCGGATTTTCCGCAATGATGACCGGCATATTTGTTTCTTTGCTGATCACTTTGTCCAGATTGCGCAGAAGGGCGCCGCCGCCTGTAAGAACAATACCGCGATCCATAATATCGGCAGCCAATTCCGGCGGCGTTTGCTCCAGTGTACTTTTTACCGTATCAACAATAGCAGTTACTGTATCTTTCAAGGCTTCAGCAATTTCCTCTCCGGTAATTTCAATTGTTTTTGGAAGTCCTGTCAATAAATCCCGGCCGCGGATTTCCATGCTTGGCAGCTGTTCAAAGTCACCAGCTGAGCCGATTTCCATTTTGATCGTTTCAGACGTTCTGTCCCCAATTAATAAATTATATTGCTTGCGGATATAAGCCACGATGGCATCATCCATTTCATCTCCTGCTATGCGGAGGGACTGGCTTGTTACGATGCCGCCCAGTGAAATAATGGCTACTTCAGTCGTTCCGCCGCCGATGTCGACTACCATGCTGCCCGTAGGTTCCCAAACAGGCAGGTTGGCACCAATGGCCGCAGCAAATGGTTCTTCAATTGTGTAAGCATCACGAGCGCCTGCCTGGCGAGTTGCATCAATCACCGCGCGCTCCTCCACAGCTGTAATGCCGGATGGCACACACACCATTACATATGGCTTGCTTGTCAGCAAGCCTTTTCCATTTTTGGTTGCTTGTTTTAAATAATATTTAATCATTGTAGCTGTTGTTTCATAATCAGCAATTACCCCGTCTTTCATGGGACGAGTAGCTACTACGTTCCCCGGAGTACGTCCAATCATTTTTTTAGCATCATTTCCGACGGCGACAATTTGCTTCGTGTCCGTTTGCAAAGCAACCACAGACGGCTCACGAACAACAACACCTTTTCCTTTTGCATAAACGAGCGTATTAGCTGTTCCTAAGTCTATTCCAAGATCTCGGCTTCCAATTCCAAACATACAAGTATCTCCCTTTCTCGATCCATTACTTTTATCATGATTGATTTGACATTATTCTTTTATTTTTCGACAAAAACAACTAGGAAAAATCATAACTTATATTATAACCGAAGGAAAAAAAAAATCCTAGCGTTATAAATAGCCTTTTTCTTTCAAACTGACGAATTTCTTTTCACCTATAATTAAATGATCAAGCAATTCGATGCCAAGAATTTTTCCGCATTCCGCCAAACGCTTGGTCACATCAATATCCTCCCTGCTCGGCCTCGGGTCGTAGGGTAGGAACCATGCGCCTTGCTTCGTCTCCAAAAGCAGGTTTCACAGTTTCCCCCTCAGAACCGTACGTACACCTTTCAGCGTATACGGCTCGCCAGTTGACTAATCGGAATTTACTGCTCATGGTGGTCATGATGGCACTTATAACATCAGACAATCGTTTTTTGTTTCTTTCTAGCCTCTTCCTGTCCAAGTACATGAAGTGTTTTTCGTCTTTAAGTCTTTAATTTACCGACAGGATGAGCTTCCATCTGACCTTCTGTTGTCCCGCACACTTCGCATTGGTTTGCTAATAAACGTTGTTCGCACTCCATCCCACCTGAATATTTCATTGCATTCACCAATATATCAATATCAGGAGAGTCTGCTTTGACTGCACCTTTATGCTTTGGCAGGTCTTTCAGTTTTAAGAACGGGTGCGGTTTTTCATTTCCATGTTGATCTCTTCTTACAAGACATACTCCTCCTTGTTTGTGGGTTCGCATACTATTAGCGACCTTCCTAGAGGTGCTTTTTCTTTTATTCGCAATCGTCTTTATAAAACTACTTTCCGCTAAATAAAACAACTTACCTAAATAATGGTAATTATCAGCTAACTTGTAGTAGTTGGCGATTCCTCGCAGTTCAGTGTTATAAGTGTGCAGGATTTCTAGCTCCGAATTGTTAAGCAGCTTTGCCCTATGCATAATTTTAAAGTTGTCTACATTACCATATCCGTTTTTACTTGCAAATACCCTGATTTTCTTTTCAGGGATTTCTAACTTTATCGCACCTGAGAGAGTTCGCTTTTTCAATAGGTGTTTTTGGTTTTTATAAGAATCCCTTTTAACCCTCCTCTCACTCCACAGGTAGAACTCATATCCAAGAAAGGGGATGGAATTCTCTAGATGGGTGACAATTATTTTCTGGCCACTGAGCTCCAAACGGAGTTCCTTTTCAAGAAAATATCTGCTCGTTTCCTTCATCTTTACAGCACTTTGTTTAGAACCAGCCATTCCTATCACAAAATCATCAGCATAGCGGACATATTTCATCCTTTGATAATTTTTATCTATTGGATCGGCAGAATGAACTTTAACTTGCTTAGCTTTAAGTTCCTGAATAGTAAGGACTAGTTCCTCCCTCCCTTGCCAATGACTATTCCTATTTCTTCCATCCAGCCTTTTAATCTTCTGTGATAATGTGCTGATCGCTGATCGAATCTTGAGGTCCTCCTCATGGCTCGCTCTAACCTTTCCTTTATCAAACTCTTTCATTTGTTTTTCCATAAACAGGTCAAACTCATGAAGATAAATATTGGCTAAGATAGGAGAAATGATGCCCCCTTGTGGTGTACCACTGCAGGTTTTATAATATGTCCAACCTTCCATTACACCACTGGTTAGAGCATTATGAATTAATAGCAGGAAACGGCGGTCATTGATTTTCTTGGAGATCAGTTTTAGCAGGACAGTGTGGTCAATATGGTCAAAGAAGCCTTTCGTATTGCCTTTAATACACCACGTTAAACCTTTCCATGTGTTTCTGATTTGAGAAAGTGCTGTATGACAGCTTCTCCCCTCCCTAAACCCATGGGAGTTTGTGGAGAATATAGGTTCATAAACGTTTTCCAATACCATTCTCATCACTTCCTGCACTAGCTTATCGTTGACATTAGAAGTCCTTAATGGCCGCTTCTTTCCGTTTGACTTAGGAGGATAGACGGCTCTTACCGATGCAAAGCGGAATGTTCCGGCCTTTAATCGCTCTATGATGTCATCTATTCTTTGTAAACTGAAACCATCTATCGTTTCATTAGCTGTTGTCTTTGTGAGGTTTTCTGGGTTCGGGTATAGTTTCGCATATGCTGTTATCCACAACTTTTTGTTATACATAAGACGGTAACAATCCGTAATGGTGTTTCCTTTTTGAGAAGCATTCCTTATAACGTCTAACTGTCGAAATGGATTGGTTGCCATATTCATGACTCCTTTCTAGTTAACGTTAACATCAACCTGTCTCCCTTCCCCCTGCTAAACTCATTACAAGCAAACGTTGGGTACTATGAAGACTCCGTTACCCTATGCAAATTCCATAGACCTTTGTCTAATAGCCTTTTATCACTTGCACTTAGGTAATCCCTGAATGATGACATAATTTTAGATGCGTGACGGTTAGGTATCCCTTTCGACGGTTTCCTCTAGTGGAGGATTGAAGGACAAGCCTTACTATGGACAGGAATCACAAGAGTTCCATCGGACGCTCTGAAGATACGTCCCCATTTTGTCCTCATTGCCTGTTAGCTATCGTAGACAATGGCGCACCCATCGCTCATTCGTCTAGGATTCAAGCAGTTTAGCCTTTACCGTACATCACTTGGTCTGAAGAACTGACTCGACGTTAGATAGCTTTGTCGTCTTTTCTCCTTTTCACATCATGCTCTGTTCCCTCTATAGGTTTCCCCTCAAGGTAAGATGCTGACCATAGAACATTATAAGGAGTTCTAGATTTCTAATAGAAACCGCTAAAATTACGCACCTTGCAGGCGCACTCCAGACGGGTGATTGTGAACACAAATGACCGAAGCAGCTGATCGGCGAAAAGCCTCTTTGAAGTAGGGTAAGGACCCGGCGCCTTGCTTAGTTGCCTAAGCAGGTTTCCAAGAGCTCCCCTCCAAACCGTACGTACTCCTCTCAGAGTATACGGCTTTCCCTTTATCCATCTAACTTCCCATGGCAATCATCATTTGTCCCCATCTTTTCTTGCCTTTCAAGCTTTTGCACCGCGCCACGCACATTTTTCAGCTTAACGGCGTTCAATGGGATGTAATCTGTCATTGTAAATGATCGTATTTTCAATTGTATCGCCTGAATGTTTCTTTATTCCCGAGTTTTTTCCATTCGTTGTTCCGTAAAATAGACAGTTTTAGGGCCGTTCTTTGTTTGATAACGCACACCGAATGTTCCGTTTATCTTAAATTTCGCAATAATTTTACTGACGGTACTTTTATACTTACTGGCATACGTTTTTATCATGCTGTATTTCATTATTTGACGAAAAGCTTGCAGCGCATGTACATTGCTTGCTAAGCGATAATAGTGATACAAGCCTTCAATTTCAGCATTATACGTTTGGAGAATTTCAAGGTCATCCTTATGCACGAGATACGAACGATGAACTGGTTTCCATTCATTGTTGCTGCCTATTTTTAATGCACCTAAATCGATGAGTTTTTTGATATATTTTTCGCGAGGTACGAATAGCTTCGTTTGATAATTGAACTTTCGTTTCTTCGTGCCATCAGTCATCTTCATTCGGTGCCAACCTCTTGCTGCCCGGATGTCATACCCTAGGAATCTAGTTTTTTTCCGATGATGAGCGATCAACGTTTTTTCAGCACTTAGTTCTAATTTTAGTTCTATCGCAAGAAAGTCTGTTAAATCTTTCTTGATTTGCTCGGCTTCTTGTTTACTCCCAATCACACCAATAATAAAATCATCAGCGTATCTTACATACTTCATCCGACGGTCATTCGGGTTGAAAAGGTCTTTACTGTCATGGCTTTGCAACTCTTTATATAAAGCCTTTTCTTCTTCAGTTAATCGTTCCCCATCACGTTTATTTTTACTTTTACAATAATTAATCTTTGATGCCAGGCTATGATAGACAAGCTGGTGTCCGCCTTTTTCACCTTTATTAAAAGATCCCGCATATTTATCTGCATATCTATCTAATTCATGCAGATAAATATTCGATAATAACGGACTAATGATGCCGCCCTGAGGGGTGCCGCTGTATGTTTTGTGAAAAGTCCACTCCTCTGCATAACCTGCTCTTAGGAATTTCCAAATTAAATTAATTAATTTTTCATCCCTTATGCGTTTCCGTAAAAGTCCAACTAAAACGTGATGATCCATGCGATTAAAGAAACCTTTTATCTCCCCTTCAATCAACCATCTCGTACCCGTGAAAGTGCTGCGTATTTCCTTTAGGGCTGTGTGGCAGCTGCGATTGGGTCGAAAAGCATGCGAATGATTTGAGAATTGCGGTTCATACATACTTTCTAAAATTCGCCGAATAACTTCTTGCACTAATTGATCCTCAAAAGCTGGAGTCTCCAAAGGTCGCGATTTACCGTTTTTCATTGGGATATAGGTTCTGCAGGCTGGTTTTGGTTGAAATGTCTGTTCTTTTAATTTTTCAATTAAACGCTCGATTCGTTCCAAACTCATTCCATCGATTGTGTTGTTGTTAACGCCCTTTGTATGACTGCCTTTATTAGGGTAGAGTGTGGCATAGGCTTCTAAATAAAACTCGGGATTATAGAGGTTTCGATACAGTCTTTCAAATACATACGATTCATTTTGTGCTTTGGAAGCTAGAGTGCTTAATACTACTTTTGGATTTCTCATAGAGCCTCTCGCTCCTTCCCAATTTGGTATTAAACTCGATAAACTACTCTCCTTCGCCATGTAATAGGCTTTCCCTATCTCAGACTACTACGAGAGTTCCGTTGCCATATCAGATATTCAGCATCATCTTTCTTGCCTTTCGGCTTGAAATTTATCACCCTATTAGGCATTATGCATAGCTGAATGAACAGCCTTCTGACTTAGGCAATCCCCATTTAGACATTTAGAAACCTAGCTTTCATAGTTTCGGATGTGACTTTCGCTCGTTTCTTCTATATAGAAGATGGACAAAGTAGTATCACGTCATATTTCTCGAAATTTTTAAGAAACACGCATACTTCATACAGCGTAAATGGTTACCTCCCGCTGAAGACCCTCGTAGTCCTCCTTGAGCTATCATTCAAGCAATGCAGCTTTCATCCTTGTCTATGAATTTCATCTCGCCATTCAGTCGTGCCTTGGTAACTAGACAACTTATGGCTTTTCCAACAGGCTACACTCCCCGTTTGGTTTCCCATTCGGATAAGTTGGCTGATGACAGGGTGAAGATTGTGATATTTCCCTGCTGCTTTGCTAGAGCAGATTTTCTAAATGACCTTATGGGCGCACGACTTCGCGAGGATGGACAATGGAAGTATTTAAGCTGCCGATAAACAAGGTCTGCTTGTGCAGCACTTGGTTTTTAGTATTTAAATACAGGCACACAAAATGCTCCTGTGTCAGGAATCTCATTTCTTCCATGACATAGTTGGCGCCATCTTCGGGCGAACGGATCACATAGCGGTCTTCAAACTTTAATTGGCTGATGCGCCTGCCAAGCTCAAGTGCAGATATAATTTGTACAGCTTTCGCTTCACCAATACCTTTAATGGAAGTAATTTCTTGAAGAGAGGCATCTTTCAATAAGCGGAGGCCTTCAAATGTTTGCAGGAGGCGATTAGCCAGCTGCAGAACCGAACTGTCTCTTGTGCCGGTTCGTAAAATAATAGCGAGGAGTTCGTGATTGGACAAGCTGGCGGCCCCATTTGCGACTAATCGTTCCCGCGGACGTTCCTCTGAAGGAACATCACGGATCATCAATGTTTCTTTCGACATGCTTTCTCCTTTCACAACCTATCAGGAAGGAAAAAGGAAGGCGTTCCCTTGCCAGCCGAGCCGTTTCAGTTGCCGATAAAGGGATGCGAGCGGCAGACCAACGACAGCAAAATAGTCGCCATCGATTTTTTTGACAAAAATGGCGCCTGCTCCTTGAATGCCATAGGCTCCGGCTTTATCAAACGGCTCGCCTGTATCCAGGTAGCTATTGATTTCTTCTTCCGCAAGCTCCCAAAAGGTTACATATGTTTTTTCGTAGAATACACATTCATCTGCTCCATACCTTATGGATACACCTGTGCACACTGCATGTGTCCGGCCAGACAGACGCTGAAGCATTTCTTTTGCTTCCTGACGGCTCTTCGGTTTGCCTAATATTTCTCCGTCAAGAAGAACGATTGTATCTGCTCCAATAACGAAATCGTCCTGTTCATCAGCCGCGACGGCAGCGGCTTTCACGGAAGCCAAATGCATAACTGCTTGTTCCGGGGACATTCCAAAAGGGATGGTTTCATCAGCGTGGCTTACTTTGACTGTAAACGCCAAACCGATTTGTTCGAGGAGTTCTTTTCGTCTGGGGGAACCTGAAGCTAAAATTAATCTTGTCAAATCCAATCACCTATCTTTCGAGAATAAGGAAGATACATCGCTATCATATCAAAACTGCCATCGTACGACAAACTTTTCCATTCTCCTGTAAAATTAAATGAATATTGCTGTTAAAACAACGAATACAAATAAAATCCCATGCATTTTTCACATAACAGCCTCCTTTCCAAACTAAAAAGGATGCCGAAGCACCCTTATTGACTATAAACAGATAAAAAAGCCAGAAGCTTCTCTTGCGCAGCTTTGGCGGCTTGCGGCTGATCGCTTTTGGCTTCGGTTAACGCTTCCGTCAGCAGTTTTTTTAGTTGAACAGCTGTACGGTCATTAGACTGCACGTCCATAGCTGTTAATGCTTTTTCCGCTTTTTGAAGTTCCAACTGATCCCCCTTCCGGCCAGCCACTTGTTTTCCGCTCTCTTCTGCCACTGCCGGAAATAAAGCAGCGATCTCACCCGCTGCCTCTCCTAAAGGCTGAGAAGATGAAACGGTCACCTGTTTTGCATATGTGTCTGCCCCAGATGCTTTGTACAGCTCTCCGATCATTTTCGCCGTTTCAACGGTGGAAGCAGTCGCTAGCAGAACGATATATTGACCATTTTGCTGCACTGCTTCCGCTGGCAGGTCTAATCCGTTTATTTGCCGCTTGACTGCTTCTGCTGCCTCTTTCGTCGAAAAAACGCCTCCCTGAACAACTGCTGGTTCTATGGAAGAAAGAGAGGTCCCTTTGCCTTTCGGGGCAGCAGGAACAGCGGCCGTATTTTCTTTCTCTTTCACCTTTTCCTGCTTCTCTTCTTGCAAAATCGCATGCCGCGCGGGTTCTTCCTTTTGTGTTACTACTTTGACTAGTGCATAGCCAAGCAGCACGCCGACGCACACAGCACTGATCACAATAATTAAAAGCTTTCCGGTTGCCTGCTTAGCGGCTGGCCGCTGCATGGAAGCATATTGCTGAATTGCCTCTTCTTTTTGCTCAGTCTTCTCGGGGAACAGCCATTGAAATTCTTCTTCTTCCTTCTTTGGCTCAATAGCGGCAGCACTCTCTTTTTTCCCATTGTCCCACTCCTGCCCAGCCAATTCCTTCTTCGGTTTGCTGCCAATTGTTACAAAGATGCTTGATTGTTTTTTCGGGTTCTCCTTGTCCATCATTTGTGATCATCCTTCCGCCTGCATTGAAGTTGTCCTCATGCTAACATAGCAGGTAAAAAAAAGAACAAGACTTTTGTCGTCCTGTCCTGGAAAAATTTCGGCAATGTTTTCAATTCATTCTTTCCTTAAGAAAAAAAGCGCAAATACCATGCGAGAAATGCCTCGCCATAAAAAAACGCGATCAGCGCAGCAAGCGCGATAAATGGACCAAAAGGCATGGGTTCGCCTCTTTTAATGACCCCCACTATCATCAAGACCATCCCTCCTAGAGCACCGAATAGACACGACAGACAAAAAATAACTAAGGTCTGCTCCGCTCCGGCAAGAAAGCCAATAACAGCAAACAGCTTAATATCTCCTCCTCCCATTCCCCCTTTTGAAACTGCTGCAATGAGGAAAAAAACAATAAACCCGGCCGCTCCTCCAACAATGGAATCCCACCATGGATCAAGCGGATAGATCATCCGTCCAATGAGAAATAACGAGAAAAAGAAGAGCAGCACTTTATCCGGAATAATCATATAAGCAAGATCGGAAACCACAATAATCATTAGCATAGAAATCAACGCCAAAGCCAGAACAAAATCAGCTGTCAGCCCAAAACAAAAATAGGCATGCACAAACAACAGAGCGGTAATCAATTCCATAAACGGGTAAATCCGCGAGATAGCTGACTGACAAGCACGGCACTTCCCCGCTTGCAGCACATAAGATAACACAGGAATTAGTTCTGTCATGCCCAGCTCATGGCTGCATGCTGGACAAGTGCTGCGCGGCTGCATAATCGATTGCCCTTTCGGCACGCGCAAACCAACGACATTAAAAAACGAACCACACACCAAGCCATAAAAGAAGATAAAAAGCGGGATCAATTCTTCCCTGCACCTGCTTTCACTTTTTTACCTGGCCTTCACTATTAACCGTGGAAGCCTCTTTACTTCAGATAAATTTGTTGCTTGTGCATTGCAGATTAAGGACTGGAGAGGCAGAAAAAAGTTAGTTGAGGAAGAAGCGGAATAGAAGGATAAACCTAAGCCGATCAGGAGAAGCGTAAATCGTGGATGTTAATTTTCTCGGAAGGAAAAGGGGACTGACATCAAACATGACTATTGTATCACAGCACGTTAATTGTTGGTATAATATTCTAACTCTTTTTAATTGTATGCACGCTAACAGCGGAAAGCTGCCTGCATAGACAGCTTTCCAAAGAGCATCCTATGTTTCTTTTACAAATTTTTTCACTTCAGAAATGAAATAAAGGGAGCCTGTGACAACCAGCACTTCCTCTTGCGAAGCAGAATGTTTAAATTCAGAGACCGCTTCCCTCCAGTTCTCTTGCCAGCCGTGTGTCGTTAAGAAAGGCTGAAATTCTTGCTTGCCGGCCGCGCGCGGAAAATCAAACGTTGTGAACATAATTCGCTGAGCTGCTTGCTCTAGCGCGGCAATCATTTCATCTAGCTGTTTGTCTTTCATTCCAGCAAACAGAGCGGTTATTTGGTTGTCAGGAAAACGCTCTGCAAGCGAGCGGACAAGCGCCTTCATTCCCTCTGGGTTGTGGGCACCGTCGAGGAGAATAATAGGCTTTTCTGATATATATTCCATTCTTCCCGGCCAGTTTGCTGACCGCAATCCGGTGCGGATAGGCTCTTCCTCTACTAAAAAAGCATAAAAAGCGCGCAAGTATAAAACAGCCATCGTAGCGACTGCTGCATTTTCTGACTGGTGAAGGCCGTTTAAGCTGGTTTGCAATTGATCCATTTGGGCAAATACCGACTGAAAATTAAACACTTCCCCTTGAGGCAATGATTCTTGCCAATCAGCTTTAAATTGCTCTCCCAGCTGATAAACAGCCGATTTCATCTCTTTTGCACGCTTTTGAATAACCGCAAGCGCTTCCTCCTGCTGAACTCCTGTAATGACAGGAACGCCATTTTTGATAATTCCTGCTTTCTCAAAAGCAATATCCTCCAGCTTATCGCCTAGAAATTGCGTATGGTCCATACCGATTGTTGTTATAACAGAGAGTAGCGGATGAATAATATTTGTAGAATCAAGCCGTCCGCCCAGCCCTACTTCAAAGAGAACAATATCGACCGGATGGATATAAGCAAAATAATAAATCGCCATCGCCGTAATCACTTCAAATTCACTCGGCCCGCCCAAATCTGTTTTTTCGAGCTCTTCTGCCAGCGGCTTAATACTAGCTGTGAGGTCAATAATCTCTTGATCACTAACAGGTACACCATTTATGCTGATTCGTTCGTTGAATTGTTCAATGTACGGCGAGGTGAACGTGCCGACCTCATATCCTCCTTCCTGCAGCATCGAGCGGATCATGGCGACCGTCGAGCCTTTGCCATTTGTCCCTCCGATATGAACCGCCCGCAGGCGCCTCTCAGGATGGTCCATCTTTTCCATCAGCCACTCCATCCGTTTTAGCCCTGGTTTAATGCCTAACTGCAGACGGCTGTGAATCCAGTCGATTGCTTCTTCATATGTATTCATTTTTCTTCTCCCTTCATTATGATTTAAATATAACAGACACGCTGTGCCGATTCTCAAAATCCGCTTTTAAAAAGACGAATCTGCCTCGGCAGATCCGTCTCCATTTCTTCCTTATCCTTGCATTTCCTTCATGCGAGCTTCGACTGCAGCACGTTTTTCAAGATAATCTTTTTCTTTTGCACGCTCTTCGTCGACGACTTTTTGAGGAGCTTTGCTGACGAACCGCTCATTGCCGAGTTTCTTTTGAACACGTTCAACTTCGCTGTTCCATTTGTCCCATTCTTTTTTCAGACGGGCCATTTCCTCTTCCATATTAATTAATCCTTCAAGCGGCAGGAATAATTCTGCCCCTGTAACAACAGCTGTCATCGCCTTATCAGGAGCTGCTGCATCTGTTGATAAAACCAATTCGTCCGGATTGCAGAAACGCTCAATATAAGCCCGGTTCGTTTCAAGTGTAGCGAGCACAGCATCATCCTTCGCTTTAATGATTAGTTTAATTTTCTTGCTAAGCGGAGTATTGACTTCTGCGCGAATATTGCGTACAGAACGGATGATATCTACAAGCAGCTTCATTTCATCAGCCGCCTGCTGATCAGAAAGTTCCTCATTCACTTCCGGCCATTTAGCTGCAACGATGGTTTCCCCGTCATGCGGCAGGTTCTGCCATATTTCCTCGGTAATAAACGGCATGAACGGATGCAATAACCGCATCGTTTGATCTAATACATAAGCAAGAATAGAACGCGTCGTTTTCTTGGCTGCTTCGTCTTCTCCGTAAAGCGGCAGCTTAGCCATTTCAATATACCAGTCACAGAAATCGTCCCAAATGAAATTATAAAGGACGCGGCCTACTTCACCAAATTCGTAACGGTCAGCAAGCTTTGTCACGCTGGCAATCGTGTCATTCAATCGCGTTAAAATCCACTTATCGGCAACTGATTTTTCGCCGCTCAAGTCAATTTCCTCGTATTTCAGGCCAGCCATGTTCATTAAGGCAAAGCGGGAAGCGTTCCAGATCTTGTTAGCAAAATTCCAGATGGATTCCACTTTTTCTACAGAGAAGCGCAGATCCTGGCCCGGCGAGCTGCCTGTTGATAGGAAATAGCGCAAAGAGTCCGCCCCATATTGGTCGATCACTTCCATCGGATCGACGCCGTTTCCTAACGATTTACTCATTTTCCGTCCTTCTGAATCGCGGACAAGCCCATGAATCAACACATCTTCAAATGGACGCTCTCCTGTAAACTCTAAGCCTTGGAAGATCATCCGAGATACCCAGAAGAAGATAATATCATAGCCGGTAACGAGCGCAGCCGTTGGATAATAGCGTTTAAAGTCTTTCGCTTCCTCATCCGGCCAGCCCATTGTGGAGAACGGCCACAATGCCGAGCTGAACCATGTATCAAGCACATCGGTATCTTGTTCCCAATTTTCAGCGTCTGCTGGCGCTTCCTCGCCGACATAGACTTCTCCTGTTTCTTTGTGGTACCAAGCCGGAATGCGATGTCCCCACCAAAGCTGGCGAGAGATGCACCAGTCACGGATGTTTTCCATCCAATGAAGATACGTTTTCTCAAAACGGTCTGGCACGAAATTTACCTTCTCTTCCTTCGATTGCAGCTCAATCGCCTGATCGGCAAGCGGCTGCATTTTCACAAACCATTGCGTAGACAAGTATGGCTCGACAACCGCTCCACTGCGCTCAGAGTGGCCGACAGAGTGCATATGATCTTCAATCTTGAATAGCACGCCTGCTTCCTGCAAGTCCTTTACAATTTGTTTGCGGCAATCGAAGCGGTCCATGCCATTGTATTTACCGGCCTTTTCATTCATTGTGCCGTCTTCATTCATAACAAGAATGCGTTCTAAATCGTGGCGGTTGCCAATCTCAAAATCGTTCGGATCATGAGCTGGCGTGATTTTCACTGCTCCTGAACCAAATTCCATATCGACATAATCGTCCCCCACAATTGGGATTTCGCGGCCGACGATTGGCAAAATCACCTTTTTGCCAATCAAGTTCTTATACCGCTCATCTTCAGGGTGAACAGCTACAGCTGTATCGCCGAGCATCGTCTCTGGACGGGTTGTGGCAATTTCAATATGTCCGCTTCCGTCTGCCAGCGGATACTTCATGTGATAAAAGGCGCCTTGTACGTCTTTGTAAATTACTTCGATGTCAGACAAAGCCGTTTTTGTCGCCGGGTCCCAGTTAATAATGTATTCCCCGCGATAAATTAAGCCTTTTTTGTATAGTGAAACAAAAACTTCACGAACCGCTTTTGATAAGCCTTCGTCTAATGTAAAGCGCTCGCGGCTGTAATCAAGGCCGAGACCAAGCTTCGCCCACTGCTGGCGGATAAATTCTGCATATTCCTCTTTCCATTTCCATGATTCTGCTAGAAACTTTTCGCGCCCAAGGTCGTAACGTGTTTTTCCTTCTTCACGAAGCTTTTGTTCGACCTTCGCCTGTGTAGCAATACCGGCATGGTCCATCCCCGGCAGCCAAAGCACGTCATAGCCCTGCATTCGCTTCATGCGTGTTAAAATGTCCTGTAATGTCGTATCCCAAGCATGGCCTAAATGAAGCTTTCCGGTCACGTTTGGCGGCGGGATAACAATTGTATAAGGGGTTTTTGTTTGGTCATCCTTTGCTTGGAAGTATTCACCCTTGACCCACCAGTCATAGCGTCCTTGTTCAATTGCTTTCGGATCATATTTTGTCGGCATTGACAATTCATTGTTTTCCATTGAATTTCCTCCTTCTTTCCAGAAAAAATGCGCAAGCGCCTCAGCCAGCGACCCGCAATGTGATGTTTGTAAACAACAAAAAAACCCCTTACGTCAAAAGGACGAAGGAGTTATTCGCGGTACCACCTTTTTTCACGGACAGCTGCAGCCAAGGCAGATCTATCCGGCTCTCAATCCATTAACGGCTGGCAACCGGCTTCCACTACTGAACAGTTCGCAGAAGCAGCTCACGGGGGACTTTCCAAAGAGCTCTTGCGGAAAACCTTTCAGCCAGGAGTTTTCCTCTCTGCAGGCAAGCCTCATCTCTGTACTCTTCCAGATCTTCGCTTTTCATTATCATTCATAATATTAGCTGAAAACAGGCAAAGGCGTCAATCTTTACCGAATTATTTTTTTATGAAACCTTTTGACTGCAAAAACTCCAGCATGTAGGCACGCCGCGGCTCAGATAAAAAGGCAGCCATGCCGCCTGTCCATGCGGCATCCTTCTTATTCGTTGTGCGGGCAGCATAATATTTGTGCATCTGTTTGTCGTATTCCGCCAGCAGTTGATCGTATTTGGCTTCATTATAAGTATCTTCATGCAAAACGGCCTCCAGCGGCAAACGGGGCTTGACTTCATTCGATTCAGCCGGCACGCCGACAGTCAAACCGAATAGCGGAATAACATAATCCGGCAATTCCAGCAATTCACTAATCGCCTGCGGGTTGTTGCGTACCCCGCCGATATAACAAATGCCATATCCTTTTGATTCGGCGGCGACCACAAAGTTCTGGGCAAATAAAGCCGTATCAATGACAGCAACGAGCAGGTTCTCTGCCATGCTTCCTTCAAAGCTTTTGCCGTGAAGAGTCACCGCTTTTTCCAGCCGCTTTAAATCCGCACAAAAAACGAGCGGCAGGGCTGCCGATTCAAATTGCTGCTTATTCTTTGAAAGCTCGCCAAGCTTTTGCCGCTTTTCTTCATCTTTCACGCGTACAACAGAATAAGCTTGTACGAAGTGAGAGCTCGCCGCGTGCTGAGCAGCCTCCAGCAATTGATGAAACATCTCATCAGAAATAGGTTCATTTGTGTACTTGCGCACAGAGGCATGAGACATTAATAAGTCAATCATATGATCCTTCCTTTCTTATTTTGCCATAGCAACATATATGTAACTGTTCGCTGTGTTCTTCTTTTAAACGTAAATCACCTTTCTCCGCCTGTCAACGTTCCTGACTTCAACTGACAAAATCACCTTCGCTTGTTCTCCGGCATACAATAAAAAGAATCCTCATGGCAGGCGATGAATCCATGCCCATGAACCACAGGCAGGTGTAATATAATGCGAAGAAGATATAACCCTTACTCTTTACCCCCGTGGCTGCGGACAGTGCGGGCCGTCTGCTGTCAGCTGGCCGTTCCCTTTTGTATTTTCCAGGGAATACGGACGATCTTTTTTCCAACGACATTTGATGTCATCTTGCTTTCGATTTTAGTGCTTCTTGCCGTGGCCCTTTACTTGGAATGGTTTTAAAAGACGTCTTATAGCAGGCGTCTTTTTTATTTACACGGCGCTTGGCAGTATAGGAGAAAACAGTTGAATACAACAATGGCCTGACCGGCTAATCAGCAGCCGCCAACACGAAAAGATAGCTGTTTCTTGGAATCGCCAACGGTAAATAAGGGAACTCTATCACCAAGACCGCTATCGCCGGAAGAGGACGATCAGCGGCTTGGGATTCTTTTTTTACCGTCACAGTGACGCTAAGCATTCTCTATTCAAGTTCTTTCGTCTTTACCATCATTGATCTACTTTTGCGGAGGTCTGCTTCATGCGCTATTCAATTATGAAAAAAGCTTTGATCGGAAAACCCCTGAAAACGAGTGAACTCGGGGAACAAAAACTAAGCAAGCTAAAAGCGCTTGCGATTTTATCATCAGATGCTCTTTCTTCCGTCGCTTACGGACCGGAACAAATTTTAATTGTTTTGTCTGCGATTGGCCTGATTGCCTTTTGGTACTCCCTCCCCATTGGCATCGGCGTGTTAGTTCTCCTGACTGCCTTGATTCTTTCATATCGGCAGATCATTCATGCTTATCCTCATGGCGGCGGAGCTTATATCGTCTCCAGAAGCAATCTTGGAGAAAATGCTGGGCTCATTGCTGGAGGCTCCTTGTTAGTAGACTACATTTTAACTGTTGCTGTCAGTGTATCAGCCGGAACCGATGCTTTAACCTCTGCTTTTCCGGAACTGCACGGCCACAATGTCATCATCGCGTCTTTATTAGTTGTTTTCATCACCGTTTTAAATTTAAGAGGAGTCACAGAATCCGCTTCTGTTCTTGCTTACCCGGTGTATTTGTTCGTCTTGGCCTTGCTTATTCTATCAGCAGCAGGCGTATGGCAGATTATCAGCGGGCACGTGCCGGCTGACTTGCACTCGCCGATCGGAACGGCCGTGCCGGGCATCAGTTTGTTTTTATTGCTCCGGGCTTTTTCATCCGGCTGTTCCGCCCTGACCGGTGTTGAGGCTGTGTCCAATGCAGTGCCTAATTTTAAAGAACCAGCCGCCAAAAACGCGGCTAATACCTTAGTAATGATGGGCGTGCTTTTAGCCATGCTTTTCTCGGGCATCATGTTTTTAGCCTATTGGCTGGGAATTACCCCAAAAGCTGAAGAAACCGTGGTCTCGCAAATCGCCTCTCAGGTATTTGGGAGAAATATTATGTATTACTTCGTCCAAGGAACGACAGCGCTCATTTTAGTGCTGGCTGCCAACACCGGTTTTTCCGCATTTCCCCTGCTTGCTGTTAATTTAGCGACGGATAAATACATTCCGCGCATGTTTCTGATGCGGGGGGACCGGCTCGGCTATTCAAACGGCATCGTCACCCTTGGAATCATGTCTATTTTGCTTATCATTGCCTTTGGCGGCGAAACAGAACAGCTTATTCCATTATATGCGGTCGGTGTCTTCATCCCTTTCACCTTGTCACAATCGGGAATGATTGTCCGCTGGCTGAGAGAAAAGCCTCCAGGGTGGACGCATAAATTAATGATTAATTTGATCGGCGCATTAATTAGTTTGACAGTGGTCATTATCTTCTTCTCCACTAAATTCTCTCAAGTGTGGCCGGTTCTTATTTTCTTGCCGATTATTATTTGGATGTTTCATCGAGTTAAAAAGCATTACGAGGCAACCGGAGAACAATTGAGGATGAAAGCCGGCGAGGAAGCTTTACGGTTCAAAGGAAACGTCGTCATTGTTCCAGTCGCGGGAATAACAAAAGTCGTTGAACAGTCGTTACACTATGCCGAACTAATCGGCGACACAGTGATTGCTGTTCATGTTGCCTTCGACCGTGAAAGCGAGAAGCGAATGGAGGAAAGATGGGAAAAGTGGAAGCCCAACATCCGGCTTGTCACTCTTCACTCCCAATACAGAAGTTTAATGAGGCCTCTTGCACGATTTATTGACCTAGCTGTAGAAAAAGCAAGTGAAAAGGAGCATACACTCACCGTGCTCATCCCCCAATTTATTACGAAAAAAAGATGGCAGGATATCCTTCATAATCAATCGGGGCTGCGCTTAAGGGTTTATCTTCTTTACCAGAAGAACGTGATTGTGACGACAGTTCCTTATCGGTTTAAGAAATGAGCCGCTGCATCATCTTTCACCAAAGCGGAACGGAGCGAACAGGGGAGCCTGTTCATTTCGTTCTGCCTGTTCTTTGCTCCAGGTGGACAAGCAGATACACGGGCTAAAAGCCCAGAGGAAAAATTAACCATTGCCAGATTGATAGGAATTGTCTATAATTTTTAGTGTCAATTAAATATTCCCATTTACCGATGGGATAGAGGCTGCAGTTTATATGAGTAAAGCGGACGAGAAGCAATGACATCTGTGACTCCGCTCGAAAGGATACACTGCCGAAGTATGGACCGGTCATTGTCTGTTCATGCTGGGGATGTTTCCGAACAGGGGCATCACTGTCGCGTTATTTAACGTGGAGGGCTATCTTCGGAAGGATTAAACGGACTCGTTCACAGCCGTCGATCTTCTTCGACGGCTGTTTTTATTTGCCCTTAACTTGACTCAATCTTACATCACGAAAAGGAGTGCAGATTATTGAGTAATACAGAAACATCCAACCCGACTCAACTGAAAAGGACTTTGAAAGCGCGCCATTTAACGATGATTTCGCTTGGAGGATCAATCGGGACAGGCATATTTTTAGCGAGCGGCGGAGCGATTCACACTGCCGGTCCTGGAGGGGCGCTGCTCGCTTATGCCGCAATTGGGTTAATGGTTTATTTCTTAATGACAAGCTTGGCAGAAATGGCGGCTTATATGCCGGTAGCCGGTTCTTTTAAAGTCTATGCTTCAAAATTTGTAGATCCAGCTCTCGGCTTTGCCATTGGCTGGAATTATTGGTACAACTGGGCCATTACAATTGCGGCAGAGCTTGCTGCTGTTGTACTGATTATGAAGTTTTGGTTCCCTGACAGCCCTTCCGTGATTTGGAGCGGCCTTGCCCTTCTCATTATGTTCGGCTTAAATTACCTGTCTGTAAAAGGATTTGGAGAAGCAGAGTTTTGGTTTTCACTCATTAAAGTTGTTACAGTCATTATCTTTATTATCACAGGAATAATGATGATTTTCGGCATTATGGGAGGAGAAGCGATCGGCTTTAAGAACTTTACCATGCAAGATGCTCCTTTCAATGGCGGATTCCTAGCCATTTTAGGTGTGTTTATGGCCGCCGGCTTTTCTTTTCAGGGCACGGAGCTCCTCGGAGTAGCCGCCGGAGAAAGCGAAGATCCGGAGAAAACTATCCCTAAAGCCATCAATACTGTGTTCTGGCGGATTTTACTCTTTTATATTCTAGCGATTCTTGTTATCGGATTGATTCTTCCCTATACAGATGAACGTCTGTTAAGTGATTCAGTGTCTGTCAGTCCATTTACACTTGTTTTTGAGCGGGCCGGCTTCGCATTTGCTGCTTCTGTTATGAATGCGATTATTCTTACCGCTGTTCTGTCCGCAGGAAACTCAGGTATGTATGCCTCTACCCGTATGCTGTGGGATTTAGCCCGGGACGGACAAGCTCCTAAGTTTTTGGCGCGTCTCGACGAGAGAGGGGTTCCGGTCAATGCGCTTATTTTTACTGCATTAGTCGGCTCCTTGGCATTCTTGACCACCTTCTTTGGAGACGGGGTTGTCTATGTATGGCTGTTAAATGCTTCAGGAATGGCTGGATTTGTTACATGGCTGGGGATCGCTATTAGCCACTACCGTTTCCGCAGAGCCTTTATTGCTCAAGGCGGGGACATTCATACGCTTCCTTATCGTGCGAAGTGGTTTCCAATTGGGCC
This sequence comes from Bacillus badius NBRC 15713, assembly GCF_001591605.1. Lineage (GTDB taxonomy): Bacteria > Bacillota > Bacilli > Bacillales > Domibacillaceae > Pseudobacillus > Pseudobacillus badius. Next base: position 97,353 of record NZ_BCVF01000003.1, read on the forward strand.
ATTGCTAGCCTTGATTCTATGTACGTTCATTATCTTAGGACAAAATTTCCCGGCATTCATCGGGGGCAACATTGATTGGAACGGGGTGCTCGTTTCTTACATCGGCCTTCCTTTATTCCTGGCCTTTTGGCTCGTTTATAAAATCAAACACAAGACTAAGGTCATTCCTTTGGAAGAATGCGATCTTAGCAAAGAATAATGATCGGCACTTAAAGCATGGCAGCTGAAGAAAATCGTTTTCTTCAGCTGCTTATTTGTTTATTGGCATCGTCTGCATAAATGCCAGCAGCCGGCAAGACCATTCAATACATATCTTCTCCATTTTCCTTCAGCTCTGTTACAAAATATTCAATATTCTTCAGCTGCCAATAATTTTGCTGAAGCCTGCGCGTATAGTGATATTCATTTTGCTTCCGCTGGCCTGAAAAGTAAGCGGCAGCCGTTTCATACGTTGCTCCTGGATAAGCGATATAACTCTGAAACAAGAGCCTCTCCCCCTTTTTCAGCGGAAAAAAACTAGTGTAACGGTTGAACAAATCTTTCGCTAAAGCTGATCTTTCGGGATAGCCATCGAGCGTGTGTACAAAATACGGGATTAAATCATGAATGGGCGTTGCTCTCCGGGATTGCTCTAAATTAATAAAATACCCGCCTCCTTGATCCATAAGAAAGTGCCCTGGATCGAGTTTTCCGTGAATTTGGACGGTTCTCTCCTTTTCCTCTTCTTCCGTCGCCTCCTTCCATGCTTTTAATTTTTCTTTCGCATAGAAGAAGGCCTGGCGGATATCCGTATAGTAAAGGCAGAATAACAATTGAAATGGTGACATATACACCTCTTTTTCCGAAAGCTCAAGAAATTGCTCTAAATGCTCTTCTTGTCTTTCCCACAAGTTCTTCGTCCGTTCATACTGCTCAATTCTGGCTTGCTTTGATACAGGCACGTCTGCGGACGAAACAAGATGCAGTCTGGCCGTCTCCCGCACCATTTTTTGTTCCATCTCTGTCACCTTTTGTCCGCCGCTTTCAATCCAGGGCATCAAGTAATAAATATATGAACCATCTAAAACCCCGTATCGTCCATCCAAAGTAGGATAAACCGGAACAAATCGGTGATATCCCGCCTGGTAAAGTTTTTGTATATGAAATAAGAAGTCCATCCCTTGGGCAGAAGGAATTCTTTTTAGAGCAAACGTCCCTTTATCCGTCAAACCTTTTTGCACATGGCCGATTGTCTCTATATGCACGGGGGTTAATCCATAGCTTTTCCAAATAGTTGAATAGGGCTGTTCCACTTTCTTCACCCGCTTTATAAAAAAATAAGGCTGTCCCAACTTTAATCGGGAACAGCCGGATCATCAACGAGTCTTTGGTATATAGAGCGCTTGACCTTCCTCAATGCTTTGGCTGGTCTCTAATTTATTTTCCCGGACTAAGTCAGCCACTGGCAATTCATATCGTTCAGCAATTTTCTGCAAGGTGTCCTCTCTTTGAACAAGACACACTTTCCATGTCACAGCCTCCTCGGACTCTTTCCTTGCGAAAAAGTCGGCTAGAGACATCGTTTCCGTTTTCTTTAAGCCAAATGGCTTCTTCTTTTTCTTCTCTTCCGGTTCTTTAGGCGGCGATTCATTCATGTGTGATGATTCAGAGGAGGAAGACTCCATCGGCTCAGACACATTCGGTGATTCATGAACAGGAGCCGGTTTCAGTTCAGGCGATTCATTCATGTGCTTGTTTTCTTCATTTGCTGCTGGATGATTCTCCATATTGACCGGTGCATTAGGAGAAGGCTCCTGTTGTTTTTCTTTTCTTTGCTCTTCTAATTGAATAAACGGATTTTCCTCTTCTTCCAGCACCCCTGGCTGCCTTTTCACTTCTACAGAAAAATCAGCCTCTCGTTCTTTTCCTTCCAGACCTTCTGCCGGCTGGACATCCAGCTTTAAAATAGAAAACTCCGGTTCTTCTTCTTTGTCTTTTTTCCTCATGCCTTCCGCTTGCTCTTCCTCTGCGGCTGGCCATTCTTCAACCTCTTCATTCACTGGCGTTCTTTCCACTTCTGCCTCTTCCTCCATCACTCCGGAGATCGACAAATCCACTGTTAATTTTAAGTTTGCTTTTTCAGGAAACTCATAATCAAACGAATCAATGTAAATTTCGACATCTTCCATTTTAGCGATTCGTGATTTCGGAATGGTTATATCAATTGGAAAGTGATGAAAAAACTCACACTCATTATCGCCCCTCTCTAATACTTGCTGGACATATTTATAGGTATACGTATCCGCTTGTTCTGACTGATGTTGTCCCGAAGGTGAATATTCTCCAGAAAGTTCTAAGAAGCCGTGCATTCGGATAAACTCATCTGCTTCCTCAGTTTGAATTTGAGGATCAAGAGAAATAGAATATAACTCTCCCACTTCCTGGCCATTAGTAAATCGTACGGTTTCTTCTAATGAAAATCGCAAATACGACAGATCTTGAGATGTCACTTTACTTCCTCCTTTCTAATCACTCGGCTTATACGATACAAGCAGGATAAATAAAGGCATGAAGCTGCCATTCATTTTCTTTCACAATTAATATGTATGACACTATTCATGAAAATATGAAAGATTGACTGATCAATTTAAAAGAGACGAAACACCTGTTGACTATGTACCGGTGAGGTTTAGCTGAATGACAAATGGGGGTTGGAAGGGTCTTAGTCTGCCCCCTTTTTGATCTGCTTTGAATTGAACTGTTTTTCGAGAGCACACTCCTCCTCGGCAGGACAAAAAAAGACGACAGGCAAACTCGATAGAATTCGAGTTTGCCTGTCGTCTGAAATCCGCCGGCTATGTGCCGGCGGGCTGGTCTCTCACTTTTATTTCTTTAAGCGGCTGAATGCCTTTTCGGCAGCCGCAATCGTATGTTCGATATCCTCGTCTGTATGTGCGCTGGATAAGAACAATCCTTCAAACTGAGACGGCGGCAAAAAGACACCTTCATTAGCCATCTCCCGATAATAATCGGCAAACAGTTCAAGATCAGCTGTTTTGGCTTTTTCATAGTTAGTGACTCGTTCATTAGTGAAGAACAAACCGATCATCGAACCCGCTCGGTTAAATGTAACTGGGATGCCGTGCTTATGCGCCGCTTCGCTTAATCCTTCCTCTAGGCGATCCGCCTTGCGCCCAAACTCCTCATACATGTCCGGTGTCAATTGACGGAGCGTTTCCAATCCAGCCGCCATGGCCATTGGATTTCCGGAAAGTGTACCTGCTTGGTAAATCGGACCGCTTGGGGCAATTTGGTTCATAATGTCCGCTCGGCCGCCATAAGCGCCAACTGGCAGCCCGCCGCCAATTACCTTGCCAAGACAAGTAAGATCCGGCGTAATGCCAAAGAATCCTTGAGCGCAGTTGTAGCCGACACGGAAGCCTGTCATGACCTCATCAAAAATAAGGAGGGCACCGTACTCGCTTGTTACTTCACGCAATCCTTCCAGGAAACCTGGCAGAGGCGGCACGACTCCCATATTGCCGGCAACAGGCTCGACAATCACACAAGCAATGTCATCGCCAAATTGCTCAAAAGCGTACTTTACGCCCTCAAGGTCATTATAAGGAACGGTAATTGTATTTTTCGCTACGCTCTCCGGCACACCTGGGCTATCAGGCAATCCAAGCGTGGCTACACCAGATCCTGCCTTGATCAGGAGCGAGTCTCCGTGGCCATGATAACAGCCTTCAAACTTCACTATTTTACTGCGCCCGGTAAACCCGCGTGCCAAGCGAAGAGCACTCATCGTTGCCTCGGTACCGGATGATACCATCCGAACGACTTCAATAGATGGAACCCGTTCGATCACAAGCTTCGCTAATTCATTTTCGATCAAAGTGGAGGCGCCAAAGCTTGTCCCGGTCTCTGCTGTCTTTTTTAAAGCTTCAACAACTTGATCATTCGCATGTCCTAAAATAAGCGGTCCCCATGATAAGACATAGTCGATGTACTCATTGCCGTCAATGTCCCAAATTTTAGAGCCTTTTCCCCGCTCCATAAAGATGGGATCCATGTTGACAGATTTAAAGGCACGAACCGGGCTGTTGACGCCCCCTGGCATTAACTGTACGGCTTCTTGAAAAGCCTGCTTTGATTTTTCGTAAGAACGCATAAAAAGACCTCCTTATTTTTCACTCAGCCAGCGGGCTGCATCTTTAGCAAAATACGTAATAATTAAGTCCGCTCCTGCCCGTTTCATGCTGATCAGCTTTTCCATAACAATGGCCTTTTCGTCGATCCAGCCATTTTGGGCTGCTGCTTTCACCATGGAATATTCGCCGCTTACGTTATAAGCCACAATCGGCAATGTAAATTCATTTCTCATGTCACGGACAATATCTAAATAAGAAAGCGCCGGTTTCACAATGAGGAAATCTGCTCCTTCTTCCACATCAGACTCCGCCTCACGGAAGGCTTCCAGCCGGTTCGCAGGGTCCATCTGATACGTTTTTCGATCGCCGAACTGCGGAGTGGATTCTGCTGCGTCACGGAAAGGCCCGTAAAAGCTGGAAGAATACTTCACTGCATAGGACATGATCGGCACATCTGTAAAGCCGGCTTCATCTAATCCGTGGCGGATCGCAGTAACAAATCCGTCCATCATGTTAGATGGAGCGATAATATCAGCGCCTGCTTCTGCTTGGCTCACCGCTGTTTGAACCAGCAAGTTCAATGATGGATCATTCAGCACCTTGCTGCCTTCTACAACTCCACAATGGCCGTGATCGGTATACTCGCACAAACATGTATCAGCAACAACGATCATTTCCGGATAATGGCCTTTAATAAAGCGGGTCGCTTGCTGCACAATGCCGTGATTATGATAAGCGCCCGTTCCTTCAGCATCTTTATCAGCCGGCACGCCAAATAAAATGACCGATTTTAAACCAAGTGAGACGATTTCATCCATTTCTGCTTTTAAGCGGTCCATTGATAAGTGAAAGACACCTGGCATAGAAGGCACTTCATTTTTAATGTTTTCCCCTTCTACAATAAACAACGGATAAATAAAATCTTCCTTGTGAAGATAAGTTTCCCGCACAAGCGCGCGCATATTAGCAGATTGACGCAGGCGGCGATGACGTTTAAATTGCAGTTCCATTAGTCTTCTTCCTTTCTGAAATAGCGGACAATCGCCTCTGCCAGCGATTCGCTCGTATAAACCTCCGGGCAAATCTGGGTATGAAGGCCGAAACGGTCCGCTTCTTTTTTCGTTACAGGACCAATACAGGCTACAACAGATTCCTGTAATGTATGAATATTCGCTTCTTCTGCCGCTTCCATGAAGTGACGGACAGCTGAAGGGCTCGTAAAGGTAAGGACGTCTGTCTGATTGGCTGTCAATAAATCCATTACGTGCCGTTTTTCCTCTTCAGGAAAATAGGTTTCGTATACTATCCATTCATCCGCCGTCATTCCTTTTACTCTCAAAGCATCAGCAATCGCTGTTCTGGCAAGATTCCCCTTAGGAATTAATACCTTCTCCGCCTTGAAATGACCGCGGCTGATTTCCTCCGCAAACTGATCAGCAGAGAACTTTTCCGGAATATACTCCGCATGAAATCCATAGCTTTGCAGCACCTCTGCTGTTTTCGTGCCGATGGCTGCAAAGCGGCTTTTTATGACAGTGTTGTAGTCGATCCCTTTTCCCTTCAACTGCTGAAAAAAGAAATCGACACCGTTTTTACTCGTTACAATAATCCAGTCGTATGTAGGCAATTGCTGCAGCCTTTTCGTTTCCCGCCCGTCAGAAAAGGAACGAAACGCAAGCATGGGAACGAAATGGACCATTCCTCCAGCTGCTTCTATTTTATCAATAAATGAGGCTGCTTGTCCTCTTGGACGGGTCACTACTATATGCTTGCCTGAAAGCGGCTGGCTGGACGTCATTGTCCATCCAGCTCCGCTTTCACCGTCTCAATTAATTCTTTTGCGCCGCGCTCTGAAAGCAATGCTGCTGCTTTCACACCTACAGCTTTCGGCTCTGTGCCTCTTACAGTTTCTTTATAAATCGTTTTTCCATCCGGTGAAGCAACGAGAGCAGTCAGTACCGTTTCTTCTCCGTCCGCTACAGCGAATCCGGCGATAGGCACTTGGCAGCCGCCTTCCATTTGATGAAGAAAAGCCCGCTCTGCCGTTACCGTTTTCATCGTTTCCTCGTTGGAAAAAGCAGCAAGCAATTCAAGCAGCTCTTCATCGTCCTCCCGGCATTCAATAGCAAGCGCCCCCTGGCCTACTGCCGGCAAACAAAGCTCCGGCTCCAAAAACTCTGTGACAACGTCAGAAGCCCAGCCCATGCGTGATAATCCGGCAGCAGCCAAAATAATTGCATCGTATTCTTCAGTCTCCAGTTTTGCAAGCCGCGTATCAATGTTGCCGCGAATCCATTTAATCTCCAGATCCGGGCGAACAGCTAAAATTTGGGCGCTGCGGCGCAGACTGCTCGTGCCGACAACTGACCCGGCTGGCATATCCTTGAGTTTTACATGGTTTTTAGAAATAAACGCATCACGATGATCTTCCCGCACAGGGATACAACCGATCGTTAACCCTTCTGGAAGCTCAGCAGGCATGTCTTTCATGCTGTGGACAGCCATATCGATTTCTTTATCATACATTGCCTGTTCAATTTCTTTCACAAACAAGCCTTTTCCGCCTACTTTAGACAGCGTAACATCCAAAATGCGGTCGCCTTTTGTGACAATCTCCTTGACTTCAAAATCATACTCTGGCTTGAGCTTTTTCAATTGGCTGATCACCCAGTTGGTTTGTGTTAAAGCCAATTTGCTTCGGCGGGAGCCGACAATAATTTTTCGCATAATATCCTCCTGCTTTGCTTTTAAGTGTACCAAAAGTGAAACGATGAAAATCGGCTCACCAAGAAAAAGTTAATTAAAATAATTAAAAAGGCAGCAGCATTTAACAATGCTAATGATTTGCCATAAAGCCCCTTGCGAACTTTCAAGTAAAGATAAATGCCGTAAATAATCAACAGAATAAAAGATGTGATAATTTTAGCGTCATACCAGCTGACATCCGGAAGTTTAATAAACTTCCAGATCACCCCAAGAATTAAGCTTAGCAACAGCATCGGCACGCCGACTGCATTTGATACATACGAGAATTTCGTCAGTTGCTCCAGATCACCAAGGCGCCATAGACGCTGGCTCCATTTCTTCATTTTCAGCAGCCGATACTGCAGCAAATAGAGTGCTGAAAAAATAAAAGAAAGAGAGAATGCTGCATACGACAAAATCGCCATCGTAATATGAATGAGCAGCAGTTCAGAAACAAGCCGTTCCGCCATCGCCTGCGATTCCATTTGTACGGGCGCAAAGGTGTGTATCGCCATAATCGCAAAGCCGATGATGTTGGTGAAGAAAACTGTAAAATCCATTCGCAGCAGCCTGTTAATGACCAATGACAGTGTAATTAAAATCCAAGCATAAAAATAAAGCCCTTCAAAAAGGGTGAGAACCGGAAACCGGCCGGTCTTGAACACATATAAAAACAAAAAAATTGTTTGAAGAACCCAAACAATCGATAAAGTCCAGAAGGCGACTTGATTCGCCTTCCGGTTCTGATTTAAAAAGTCGATAAAATACAGCATAACGCTGAGCGCATATAAAATTACCATCAATTCGTGGAGCCTGGCCATTCCTTGTTCAAACATCAAGTAACCCCGCTTACACTTGGAATAATGGCTTTGTCTGAACTTGCTGGATCGGGCGTTCTGCTGTTTTCAGCTGCTTCTCTGCTTTCACTTCTTCTTCAATATTAAAAATTTGTGTAAACAAAGCCAGCTTTTCAGCCGAGCGTTTATCGCCAGCGAGTTCTTTCGCCTGTAAAATCGGATCCTTCAACAGCTGATTGATAATACTTTTTGTATGCTTATTCAATACTTTTCGTTCACGGTCCGTTAAGTTAGGCATTTTCCGCTCAATGCTGACCATCGTTTCCGCTTGAATAGCAAGTGCTTTTTGACGCAGAGCAGAAATCACCGGAACCACGCCAAGCATGTTGATCCACTCGTTAAAAGCGACAATCTCTGCTTCAATCATCAGTTCAATTTTTTCTGCTGCTTTCTGACGTTCGGCCAAATTCGCTTCTACAATGCCTTCTAAGTCGTCAATGTCATACAGAAACACACTTTCCAAATCGGAAATCGCTGGATCGAGATCGCGCGGCACAGCAATATCAACCATAAACAACGGTTTTCCTTTGCGCATTTTTTCAACGACTGCCATTCTTTCTTTTGTGATGACGTAATCGCTTGAACCTGTAGAGCTGATTAAAATGTCCGCTTCTACAAGAGCGCATTGCAGTTCAGCCAATGTTTTGGCATGGCCGTCAAATTTCTCGGCAAGCACCTCCGCTTTTTCAAACGTCCGGTTGACGACTGTCACCTTTGTTGCCCCGCTGCTATGAAGGTTCTGGATCGCCAGTTCCCCCATTTTTCCTGCACCAACAACGAGAACGTGCTTGCCGGCAAGATTCCCGAAAATCTTCTTGGCGAGCTCCACAGCGGCATAGCTGACAGACACTGCATTGGCTCCAATCTCTGTTTCCGCATGCGCTTTCTTAGCCAACGTGACAGCTTGCTTAAATAAATGGTTAAACACGGTGCCTGTAGCCCCGAGTTCCTGGCTTCTTAAAAAGCTTGAACGTACTTGTCCCAAAATTTGTGTTTCGCCCAGCACCATCGAATTTAAACCGCTTGTCACCTTTAATAAGTGTTCAACGGCCGCTTCCTGTTCATGAATAAATAGAAAAGGGGTAAACTCTTCCTTTTCCATTCCAAACCATTCAGCTAAAAAGTTTTTAATATAATAACGCCCTGTATGGAGCTGATCGACGACCGCATAAATTTCTGTCCGGTTGCAAGTGGAAAGAATCACATTTTCCAAAATGCTTTTTTGCTTACGGAGCTCTGACATGGCTTTTTCCAAGTCCGTGTCCTGAAAAGATAATCGTTCACGTATCTCCACTGGGGCTGTTTTGTAGTTTAGTCCCACCACAATAATATGCACGTTCTCAGCACCCCCATAAAAAATCTGTTACATTCATTATAACACGGAACAAATTTTCCTTATTCACAAATTGTGAACATATGCTAACATTAAAAACGATAAACCTGTTTAAACCCACTAGTTAGCGTATCAAAATAGGAACTAAGATTCAAGTTAGGAATATAGAAAGCGGGGAAACTATTTTATGAGGCAGCAGCGAATTTTTCCGGGAATTATTTTAATCGGATTTGGTTTATATTTCTTCTTGCAGCAAGCTGCTATCGTCTGGTTTCAGCCCTTCCTAAGCTGGCCAACACTTTTCATTGTGATCGGCTTTGCCTTTTTGGCAGATGCCTACAGCGGCCGGGAAGGCAACAGTATCTTGCCCGGTGTTATTCTCACTGGATTCGGCATTCACTTCCATGTAGTCAACCATTTCGGCTTTTGGTCCAACGATACCGGGGTCTTTATTCTCATTATTGCACTAGGCTTCCTGCTTCAGTATCAAAAAACGAGAAACGGCCTGTTTCAAGGGTTGCTGTTTCTTATTCTTGCCATGATTACGCTGTTTTATGACAAAGTAATCGAATGGCTCGGCCTGCTTGAAAACCGGGCTCTTTCCCTTTGGCAGTTTTGGCCTGTCATTTTAATTGCCTTTGGCGGGTATTTGCTGTTTGTCAAAAAGAAATAAAGTGAGCGATTGTTATGATAAAGAAATTGAGCCGACAATTTAAATATATGCTGTTAAAATTTTTTAGAATCCGCAGCAGCGCCCATAGCATTTCTATCGGCTTTGCTTTGGGGGCTTCCATTAACTTTGTTCCCTCTTTCGGGATGGGATTATTAATTTCTATTGCTTTTGCGAAACTCTTTAGGGGAAATACGGTCGCTGCCTTTTTAGGCGGAGTGTCTTTAATGGGCATTTTCCCTTTTCTTTTTTACTTAAACTTGGTCACAGGACAGTTCGTGTATCCTTATGAACTTGGCGAAATGATTGAAAGCGCCGTGGAGGAGGCTGCTTCCTGGCAGGCAACCGCTGCGGCCGGGTTCTCAGTCGGACGCACATTCATCATCGGCATGCTCATCAACATGATCTTGTTTATCGGGTCTTTTTACCTTGCTGTTTACGTCATTTTCAAACGTTATCAGAAGCAGATCTTACATCTTCTATATGTCAAATGGGTGAAGCAGTGATAAATAAAAAAACGGCCTCTTTCTCGCTAGAGCAGATCTAACGAGAAAGAGGCCGTTTTTGATGAACGGACATATAGGAACGTCTAGCATACTTCTAAGTTACTATACTTGCAGCCAACCGACATGGGACCGATGCCGCACCGGTCCCCGTCCTATAATTGGATCACCGGCTTTTGAATCAGCTGGCCGGCCATCCCCCTCTATTTCATTCTTTTGCGAATAACTCCCCAGGCTTCGTCTTTTCCTTGTCCTGTTTCGGAAGAGAAAACAACAATGTCATCTGCCGGGTTGAATTCAAGTCTTTCTTTCACTACTTTTAAGTGCTTCTGCCATTTGCCTTTCGGTATCTTATCCGCTTTAGTGGCAACGACAATAACCGGAATGTTGTAATGCTTTAAAAAATGGTACATCATCACATCATCTTCCGTAGGAGGGTGTCTTAGGTCAACGATCAGCACACACGCCCGCAGTTGTTCTCTGGTCGTTAAATACGTTTCGATCATTTTGCCCCAAGATTCACGTTCTTTTTTGGACACTTTCGCAAAGCCATAACCGGGTACATCCACAAAATAAAGGGCTTCTTCAATTTTATAAAAATTAAGCGTCTGCGTCTTGCCCGGCTTGGAAGAGATGCGAGCCATGCTTTTGCGATGGATCATTTTATTAATAAAAGATGATTTTCCAACATTGGAGCGGCCGGCCAGCGCAAATTCCGGAAGAGAATCTTCCGGATATTGCGCCGGTTTGACCGCGCTAATAACGAGTTCTACTTGATTAACCTTCATAATTATCACCTGTCAGCGCTACTTTTAATACATCATCCATATGAGAAGCAAGAATAAATGTTAAATCGTTGCGCACGCTTTCTGGAACATCTTCAATATCTTTTTCATTATCCTCTGGTAAAATAATCGTCTTGAGCCCTGCTCGATGGGCGCCGAGTGATTTTTCCTTCACGCCGCCGATTGGCAGCACACGGCCGCGAAGAGTGATCTCTCCCGTCATCCCGACTTCCCGGCGAATCGGACGGGCTGTCAGTGCTGACACCAAAGCAGTAGCCATGGTAATGCCGGCAGATGGCCCGTCTTTTGGCACAGCGCCTTCCGGTACATGAATATGGATATCATATTTTTCGTGGAAGTCTGATTCAATATCTAATTCTGCCGTCTTAGACCGGACATAACTGAAAGCAGCCTGAGCGGATTCTTTCATCACATCTCCAAGCTTCCCTGTTAAAATCAGCTTGCCTTTCCCCGGCGACAGCGACACTTCGATTTGCAGTGTGTCCCCGCCTGAAGCTGTATACGCAAGACCGTTCGCCACTCCGACCTGATCGACTGTTTCCGCTTGTCCATAGCGGAAAATACGCTTGCCTAAAAACTCTTGCAGGTTCTTGCTTGTGATCACTACGCGCTTCTTCTCTTCAGAAACGATCATTTTGGCCGTCTTCCGGCAAACAGCTGCCAGCTGTCGTTCAAGACTGCGCACGCCAGCTTCCCGTGTATAATAACGGACAATATCTTGAATGGCATCGTCTCTTACTTGAAGCTGCGATTTTGTCAGCCCATGCTCCTTCACTTGCTTCGGCAGCAAATGAGATTTAGCAATATGAATCTTCTCCAGCTCTGTATAGCCAGCAATTGTAATAATTTCCATACGATCGCGCAGGGGACCTGGAATGGTAGCTAAATCATTAGCTGTTGCAATAAACATTACCTTCGACAAGTCGTATGTTTCTTCAATATAATGATCGCTGAAATTAAAATTTTGCTCCGGGTCGAGCACTTCCAGCATAGCTGAAGATGGATCTCCCCTGAAATCACTGGACATTTTGTCAATCTCGTCAAGCAAAAAGACGGGGTTCACCGTTTCTGCTTTTTTCATCCCTTGAATAATCCGTCCCGGCATTGCGCCGACATAGGTGCGCCGGTGGCCGCGAATCTCTGATTCATCACGCACACCGCCGAGAGAAATCCGAACGAAATTCCTGCCAAGCGATTCAGCGATGGAACGTGCCAGCGATGTTTTCCCAACCCCTGGAGGTCCGGCAAGACATAAAATCGGACCTTTCAGTGATTCAGTCAGCTGCTGGACTGCTAAATATTCAAGCACACGCTCTTTTACTTTCTCTAATCCATAATGGTCGCGATTCAAGATCGCCTCTGCCTTTTTAATGTTCAAGTCATCTTTAGTCGCGTTCGTCCATGGAAGCGTGACAAGCCATTCAAGATAATTGCGGATGACTGCGCTTTCTGCGGCGCTGGAAGGAATTTTTTCAAAGCGATTTAATTCTTTCAATGCCGTCTTTTTCACTTGTTCAGGCATGCCCGCTTCTTCAATTCGCTTGAGCAGCTCCTCAACCTCACCGGTCTTTCCTTCCTTTTCGCCCAGCTCCTGCTGAATGGCCTTCATTTGTTCGCGCAAAAAGTATTCTTTCTGTGTGCGCTCCATCGATGTTTTTACACGCTGGCCGATTTTCTTTTCCAAATTTAATACTTGCTTTTCATTGTTTAATAAATCAATGATGCGGTTCAGACGATCTTTAATATCAAAGGTTTCTAAAATCTCCTGCTTATCTTTCATTTTAATCGGCAGGTGAGAAGCAATGATATCAGCCAGCCTTCCCGGCTCATCAATATCTGCTACCGTGGAATAAGTTTCAGATGAAACCTTCTTGGACAGCTTGATATACTGTTCAAAATACTCTAAAAGCGTGCGCATCAGCGCTTCCGCTTCTAAATCTTTGGCCGTATCATCCTCCTGCACTTCCACTGTCGCTAAATAAAAGGTTTCCTTATCATCAAGCTGCTTCAGCACGGCCCGGTTCAGTCCCTCGACGAGCACGCGGATCGTTCCATTTGGCAGCTTCAGCATTTGCTTTACTTTCGTTAATGTTCCTGTTTCGAATAAATCCTCCTGCAAAGGATCGTCTATATTTGAATCTTTTTGCGTTGATAAAAAAATTAAATGGTTGTCCAGCATTGCTTGCTCCAATGCCTCAATTGAACGGTCGCGTCCGACGTCCAAATGCAGCACCATGGTAGGATACACTAACAATCCCCGCAGTGGCAGGAGGGGCACAGTGTGAACAGTTTGATTACTCATAAACATAACCTCCATCACTTCAAACATTAGGCGAACTCTCCGCCTGTTCTCTCTTTTACGCTTTCTGCCGCAAAATAGGTGTTTTGTACAATCTTATCTTATTTAAATAGGAGTGTCCATTTTTGAACAGGCTATCGTTTCCCTGTCTTTGTACCTATTCCTCTTAGCGGCGGAAAACAAACAACGGGGCTGCCTCAAAAGTGAAAAATCGCCACTCTTTAAGGCAGCCTTCCTTTGGCTATATGGATTTTTTTTCTTGCGGCACTATACTTCCGGGCTGAACGAGCCCTTTAAGCTCCGCCTGCTTATCAAAAAAGTGGTCAAAGGCTTCTTTCAAATGAGAAACCGGGATTAATTCTATTCCTTCTACTTTCTCTAAAAGGAGTGTCTTATTTTCTGCCGGAAAAAGAACTTTTTTGGCCCCTGCTTCCTTTGCTGCGAGAGCTTTCTGCAAAACGCCTCCTACCGGCTTTATGTGGCCATGCAAGCTGATCTCTCCTGTAATAGCCACGGTTCGGTCAGCCGGATGACCATAGATGGCTGAATAAATGGCCAACGCGATCGCTGCCCCGGCAGAAGGCCCGTCTACTGGCATGCCGCCGGGAAAGTTAACAAAAATATCGAATTGCCCTACCGGCACACCCATGGACTTCAGCACTGTCACAGCATTTTCTACTGAACCTTTTGCCATGCTCTTGCGTTTCATTGATTTTGCCGGCTGATTAAATGTTTCCTCTTCCACAATCCCTGTGACAGTGACCATTCCCTTCTCTTTTGCGGGAAGCACAGCGGCTTCGATCCCAAGAAGCGCTCCGCTGTTCGGTCCAGTAACAGCCAGCCCATTCACCAGTCCGACTCTCGATTTTTCAGGAATTTGCGGCTCCCATTTCGGAGCCAGCCGGCTTGATTGGATGACCCATTCTATTTCCTCATTTAATATTTCCTGGCGTTGCTCCATCATCGCTGTACCAGCGGCCATTTGCACAAGGTTCACAGCTTCGCGGCCGTTGCGGGTGTACTTGGCAATCAAGGTCAGTGCTGTGTCGGACAAAGTCATTCCCGCCTTTTTAGCTGCTTTTCCGGCAATGTCTCTTAGATGATGATGATCTAATTCATTAAAATACACTTCTTGACAGCGGGAGCGGATAGCGGCCGGAATTTCCTCTGGCTGCCTCGTTGTAGCGCCAATCAGCCGGAAATCTGCCGGCAACCCTTTTTGGAAGATATCATGAATGTGTTTCGGTATATCCTCGTTTTCTTCGCTATAATACACACTCTCAAGGATTACCTTGCGATCTTCCAGCACTTTCAGCAGCTTATTCATTTGGATAGAATGCAGTTCCCCAATTTCATCAATAAATAAAATCCCGCCATGGGCGTTGCTGACTGCCCCTTTTTTCGGCTGAGGGATGCCAGCTTGCCCCATCGCGCCAGCACCTTGGTAAATGGGATCATGCACCGAGCCAATAAGCGGGTCAGCAATTCCTCTTTCATCAAAGCGGGCCGTCGTGGCATCCAGTTCTACAAATACAGCAGAGGAAGAAAAAGGAGAGCGCTTATTTTTCTTCGCCTCTTCAAGTACAAGACGGGCTGCTGCTGTTTTTCCTACTCCCGGCGGTCCATAGATAATCACATGCTGCGGATGCGTGCCGCAAAGAGCGGCTCTTAAGGCCTTGATTCCTTCTTCTTGGCCTACAATGTCCGAAAAGCTTTGCGGACGGATTTTTTCGGCAAGCGGCTGCGTCAGCGAAATTTCCCTCATCTTCCGCATCGCTTCCATTTCTTTTTTCGATTCCTTATCAATCGTTATTCTGCTCGTATGCTGTTTCTTCAGCATCGTCAAAAAATAAAAACTGATAATCAAGCCAAATACCAGCTGTCCCGCGATTGCAATTGCTGTCCAATTCATATCGTATCCTCCCATACCAGCAAAGTGAAACGTGTATCGACGGCTGAACTTTTCAAAAGACCAAAGTCGGCATTCTTTATGCAGCCAACAGCCTTTTTGGTTCACCGTCCGTTATCTTATTTGCCAGTATCGCCTCATTTTGATACTCATAAACAGCCATTCGCTTGGAAGTTCTGGCGATGACGGAAAAACAGGACAGCCGCATGATTTTAAGCTGTCCTGTTTTGCATTTCTTATATTTTTCGTCTTTCGCAGGCATGAATGCTGACGCCGGCTGTCTGCTTGCTTACGCCGATGTTTTCGTCAGATCAATTTTTTGGCCGTTTTCTCCAAGCAGCTTTGGCGCCGCGTTGTTAAGAACGGTTTCTTTCGTTATCACACACGTTTTAATGTCTTCGCGCGAAGGAAGATCATACATCACATCGAGCATAATACTTTCAATAATGGAGCGGAGTCCGCGTGCACCTGTTTTCCGTTCGATCGCTTTTTTCGCGATCTCGCGCAGAGCCTCTTCTTCAAACTCAAGATTGACTTCATCCAGTTCCATCATTTTTTGATATTGTTTAACGAGCGCGTTCTTTGGCTTCGTTAAAATTTGAATGAGCGCTTCTTCATCCAGTTGCTCAAGGCTGGCGATGACTGGCAAACGCCCGATAAATTCCGGAATGAGTCCAAATTTAAGCAGGTCTTCCGGCACTAGTTTGGATAATAACGAACCGGTTTCCACGTCTTCCTGCTTCGTCTCCATGCCAAAACCGATAACTTTTTGGCCAAGACGGCGCTTGATAATTTGTTCTACCCCATCAAACGCTCCGCCGCAAATGAAGAGAATGTTTGTCGTATCAATTTGAATAAATTCCTGATGAGGGTGCTTACGGCCGCCTTGCGGAGGAACACTTGCTACTGTTCCTTCTAGAATTTTCAAGAGGGCCTGCTGTACGCCTTCACCAGATACATCGCGTGTAATAGATGGATTTTCTGATTTGCGCGCTACCTTATCAATTTCATCAATGTAAATAATGCCTTTTTCGGCTTTTTCTACATCGTAATCAGCAGCTTGAATCAATTTAAGAAGAATGTTTTCTACGTCTTCTCCCACGTACCCCGCTTCTGTTAAAGAAGTAGCATCGGCAATAGCAAATGGCACATCGAGAATACGGGCAAGCGTCTGGGCAAGAAGCGTTTTCCCGCTTCCTGTCGGGCCAATTAAACAAATGTTACTCTTCGCTAATTCCACATCATCCACTTTGCTGTTGGAATTGATGCGCTTGTAATGGTTATAAACCGCAACAGCAAGCGACTTTTTAGCGCGCTCCTGGCCAATTACATAATCATCTAGAATATCGCGGATCTCCATTGGCTTCGGTACGTCTTTAAATTCTACCTCTTCCTCTGTGCCAAGCTCTTCCTCAACTATTTCTGTGCAAAGTTCGATGCACTCATCACATATATATACACCGGGCCCCGCTACAAGTTTGCGTACTTGATCCTGTGTTTTCCCACAGAAGGAACATTTAAGCTGCCCTTTTTCATCGTTAAACTTGAACAATGACTTTCACCCCTTATGAATATTTAATCGCTTGTCCAGCTGCCAGCGCTGGCGGTCCTTAGCTAAACACCCTTCCCCTTTCGAGCTTAAAAGCGGCTCGCTCTGATGAAGAATAGTTGCCGATTGCCGCTGGACGAGCGCCGTTGGCTTTTCGTAAAAAAAGTATGTATTGCATTTTACCACATTTTGCTCGGTTCAAAAAACAAAAGGTCTTTTGTATATATAATGTGCTGCCAGCCTGACTATTACTAAAACATTTTTATATGTCCTCTTCGTCAAGGAGCAAATATTTAGGCTATGAGCAGCCTATGCCTCATTTCTATACAGCCTTTGGATATGTATGATGAATAAACAAGTAGGTAGAAAACAAGGCACGAGCAGTTCGCGCCTTGTCTATCTTATCTACTATTATGCACTAGTTTTGCTGTTTTCCACAAGAAATTCAACCGCTTTGCGGATTTTCAGGTCAGCTTGCATGCCGTCTAAGTTGCTGCCTAATGCTTTTTTAATGTCTTCTACTGACAGGTTAAATTGCTCTGCCATTTTGTTTAATTCTTGTTCTGTATCTTCTTCAGTTGCTTCTAAGCCTTCTGCTTCTGCAATTGCTTCAAGCGTTAAGCTTGTGCGTACGCGAGTTTCCGCATTTTCTTTCATTTGTCCGCGAAGATCTGCTTCGCTTTGGCCAGAGAATTGATAATATAGATCCAGGTTCATTCCCTGCATAGAAAGGTTTTGCGTAAATTCTTGAAGCATGCGGTCAATTTCATTCTCAACCATAACTTCTGGTACATCGATCTCCGCATTAGCTGCTGCTTTTTCTACAAGCGTGTCACGAAGTGTTTGTTCTGCAGCTGTTTTCTTTTGCTCTTCTAGACGAGTGCGGATTTGCGCTTTTAATTCATCAAGTGTTTCCGCTTCTTCATCTGTTTCTTTCGCAAAATCATCATTCAGTTCAGGAAGCTCCTGAGCTTTGATTTCATGAAGCTTCACTTTGAATACAGCTGGTTTGCCTGCAAGTTCTTCTACATGATACTCTTCAGGGAAAGAAACTTCTACGTCTTTCTCTTCGCCAGTTGCCATGCCGATCAATTGCTCTTCAAATCCAGGGATGAAGGTGCCAGAGCCGATAACTAAAGAATAGTTTTCAGCTGTACCGCCTTCGAACACCTCTCCATTAACGGAGCCTTCAAAGTCAAGAACCACTGTGTCGCCGTCTTCTACTTTGCCGTCTTCCTTCACAACAAGCTCAGCATGACGCTTTTGCAGTGAAGTAAGCTCTTCTTGTACATCTTCATCTGTTACTTCTGTGCTTAATTTTTCCGCTTCAAGCCCTTTATACTCGCCAAGCTTTACTTCCGGCTTAACTGTTACAGTCGCTTTAAAAATAAGCTCTTTTCCTTTTTCCATTTGCTCAATATCGATTTCAGGACGGTCTACAGGATCAATTCCTGTTTCCTCAACCGCTTTTCCATATGCTTCTGGAAGAATAACATCCAGTGCGTCTTGATAAAGAGACTCTACACCGAAGCGCTTTTCAAATAAAGCACGCGGCATTTTTCCTTTGCGGAAACCAGGTACGTTAATGTTTTTTACTACTTTTTTAAATGCAGCATCTAAGCCATTGCTGACTGTTTCTGCATCTACTTCTACTGTTAGAACTCCTTGGTTCCCTTCTTGTTTTTCCCATTTAGCAGACATAAAGTTCCCTCCAAAAATCTATAAATTGATCATCATGAACAGTATAAGTTGTTCGGCCGCCCTATGTATATTTTTCTTACACAAAAAGGACACATTATGACCTTTACATTATAACATACGTTTTTTCTCTTTCAACCAAAAGCCTACATGATCGGCGAAGAAATTTCATCTAATTCCTTCATAAAATGAAGGCTCTTTTCAACATTCTTATCGAGCTCTTCTTCTGCTTGAAGGGCAGCTCCTTCATAATATAACCGCAGCTGGAGACGAACGGCTTGCGCCCATCCTGCGGCCGAAATTTGCTCAGGTTCAAAAGGATACAGAAGGAAAAAATGGCGCTTGACCATTTCTTTTGCCTGTTCAAGCTGGACAGGATCCTTATCGGCCAGGTCTTCTTCCAAAAAGTGAATCACTGTCCGAAAATAGTTTTGTTCAAACGCATCTGCTAACTGGACAGGAATGACCGTCCTGCTGAAAGAAAACTTTTTTACTGTTACCTCTTTATCGATCCCGTGCTCCTTTAAGACATTTAAGGCAAGCGTTTGCAAAAAAGGATGAGCCGTTTCTTGTGCAAGCATTGCCGTCAGTTCATCATAATAGGGACGGATATTCACTTGGGCAAGTTCCATTAATTTTAATGTTTGCTCACGCAAAGTTTCTTTGCCGGTAAACAGCTGTTTCCCCTGCGGCTCCGGGGACTCTATCATCTTCTGGCTCAGTTCTAACAGCCGCCCGAAATAGTCGCGCTTTTCTTCCGGCAGCTGCTTCTCCTCCATCAGGGCCGATAACGTAGAGAAGATTGCTTCATACTCTTTTTGCTGCATTAAAATAAGCACGTAAATATCAAGGACGTCATAGTACTCTCCAAGGCCCTTATGCAGCATATCGCTGCACAATGCCAACGCCCTTTCATACTGGCCGCTTTCATACAAAGCCAGCAAAAGAGCCGTCTTTACATCTTCCTCCTCGGCAAGGGGATACTCCAGCGCCTCCGATAAGAAAGAAGCCGCCATATCGTACTCCTTCTTTTCAAGCGCCGCTCTGCCTTTTTGAATAAGCGCTTGGCCAGTTCCCGGAAAAATAAATACATTTCCTTTTCTATCCCACTTTTTCTTCTTCATAATAAGTCACCTGATTGTCTCTGTTCGGATGAAAACAACGGCTGTTTTCATTCCTTTTTCTGTATTTCTGTAAGTGTAGCATGTCTGTTTCAAAAAAAAAAGCAAAGAAAAAGCGAGAGGCAGATTCTTTCCCCGCGATTAAAAAGAAGAGGGAAATATGTCGATGGATATCACAAAAAAACCTTCCAGACGATTGTCTGAAAGGTTAGTTGAATTATGTATGGCGTCCCAGGAGAGATTCGAACTCCCGACCGACGGCTTAGAAGGCCGTTGCTCTATCCAGCTGAGCTACTGGGACATATTGCTCATCTGCTCGTAAAGAGCAGTTATGTAAGACATTTACTATATTAACAACCTGCTTAAAGATTGTCAATGTGTTTTTGAGATTTTTTTCTTTTACTGTATAAAAAGAACGGCTCTTTTTACTTTATCAGAAGAGCAGCCTGAAAAACAACTAGCCAGCGTTTTTCAGGCTATCCTCCTTTAGGACACCGAATCGAATGAAAACGTACAGCTTAACTCCGTTAATTCACGGTGCTTGTCATCGAAAAAACGAATCGCAGCTTGCTGCTTATTTGCTTCTACGATTGCATATGTTTTGTCCCGCCGTCCAATTGGCATCGCGATGCTTCCTGGATTTAAGAAAATGGTTTCACCTATTTTTTCTGCGCCGACCATATGGGTATGGCCAAAAAAGACGAAATCAGCCTCATACTCCTGTGCTTTATACGTCAACTTCATCAGCGACGTCTTTACATTGTAGCGATGTCCGTGAGTAATAAATATCCTTCTGCCGCCGACACCTTCCACGACATCGTAAGGAAACTCTTCTTCTACATCACAGTTCCCTCTCACAATGAAATACTCTTGGATTGCCGGATCATCGGCCCTCAATTCCGAGTCTCCGCAGTGAATCAACGCATCCATATCTCCCTCATAGCGCTCCCGCAATTCAGTCAAAATATCGCCCCAGCCGTGATTATCGCTCACTACCAACACCTTCATCCTGCCTCACCGCCAATCAATTCCGATAACATGCTGCCCAACTTTCTCATCGCCTGCCCCCGGTGACTGATGCTGTGCTTCTCTTCCGGTTTCAGCTCGGCCATTGTTTTGTTGAACTCTTCTGCAAAGAAGATCGGATCATAGCCAAAGCCGTTTGTTCCTTGCTTCGCTAACGTAATTTTGCCCTCGCATACGCCCGTAACTGTGGCTGTTTTCTCACCGGGGCGGGCAACAGCCAGTACACAATGAAAGCGGGCGGTCCGCTTGTCTGCCGGCACTCCCTTAAGCTCAGCAAGCACTTTTTCAATATTGGCTTCATCACTTTTTTCAGCACCTGCATACCGAGCTGAGTAGACGCCTGGCCGGCCGTCAAGCGCATCAATGCTTAACCCTGAATCGTCAGCAATGACAAGCTTTCCGGTCTTCTCCGCTATCGTTTCTGCTTTTAATATCGCATTTTCTTCAAATGTCTTGCCTGTTTCCTCTACATCCGGCAACAGCGGATAATCAAGGAGCGTCTTCACTTCGATTCCGTAATCAGCAAACAAGCTCGAAAACTCTTTGGCTTTCCCTTTGTTTTTTGTTGCGATAATAACCGTTTTCATTCCGCCTCTCCTTCTGGCTTTCTGCCGATTCTTCCAGCGATTTCGCCAAGAGCTGTCGCTTGAACAGCGAACAAGCTGGTGATTCCAGTTTGTGCGAGCTCAAGAAGCTGCTGCAGCTCAGCAATGGAAAAGGTAGCTTCCTCTCCTGTTCCTTGCAGTTCTACAAATTCATTGCTGCCAGTCATAACAACATTCATATCGACTTCAGCCTGGCTATCCTCCATGTAATTTAAGTCTAACACAGGCCCATGCTCCGGGACGATTCCCACGCTTGTCGCTGCCAGAAAGTCAGTAACCGGGAAGGTTGCCCATTCTTTTTCTTCATACAGCTTATTCAGTGCAATGGCAAGAGCAACAAACGCTCCGCTGATTGAAGCTGTGCGCGTGCCGCCATCTGCCTGGATAACATCGCAATCCACCCAGACTGTCCGCTCACCGATCACTTCCAAGTCCACAACAGCTCTTAAGGCACGGCCGATTAAGCGTTGAATCTCCATCGTTCTCCCGGATACTTTTCCTTTGGAGGACTCGCGAATATTTCTTTGACCTGTTGCTCTTGGCAGCATGGAATATTCGGCTGAAATCCATCCTTTTCCGCTCCCTCTCATAAACGGAGGCACTCGATCCTCAATGCTGGCTGTACAAATCACTTTTGTATCGCCAACTTGAATCAGCACCGAACCTTCCGGATGTTTCAAATAATCGGTTTCAATATGTACACTTCTAAGCTCATCGGCTTGTCTTCCATCAAATCTCATGATAATTCCCTCCGTGGTTTCATTTGCTTAGCATCTTCTTATAGTAGCATTTTTTCTTTCAGACATAAAAAAGAAATCATTCATCTAAGCCTCCTGCCAGCAGACGGTTAGATAGATGATTATAAGGGAATTTACTTACATATACGCTCTGTCGAATATAACGGGGTTGTTCATAAATCAACCGGATTTACCACGTCCGGACGCGTCACCGAACTGCTTAACGGTTTGCCTTGTTCTGTCGTGATATTAGAGTTGCCCCCCACCTGAATAGCAAGGCTCTCTACTTCCGTTCCTTCAGTAAGCGACAAAGCCAGCGATTTCAAGATATGCTCAGATACCATTTTGTTTTCAAAGCTTCCAAGGATCGCCTCATTAAAATTGAGTGTGACTCGTCCTTCTTTCATAACCGGCTTTTCCAGCAGCTCCGCTTCCGGCAAAAACTCTGTCACAAGACCCGAACCGGCACGAGGCCCTTTGGCCAGTTCTTTAACAATTGCAGTGATTTGATCTTGCTCTGCGTTGCTTACACGCTTGGTAACCGGAACATAGTAGTAGCCCTCCCCCTCTTGAGCCATGTAATAAACAGTTACCGGCCTTGTGTCAGCAAGATCAACGACACCGGTGGCATCTACGTTAATCCCTGCTTGCCTCGTCGTGCCGTCCTCAGCCAGCGCCATTTTGCCAACGGGCATTTCCGAAAGCGTCTGTCCGTTCACTTGCATCTTTACCCGTTTCACAGAGTCAAATTGAGTGAGCGTCCAAGTAAGTGCCTGAACAATCCTGCCTTCATCTGCCTTCTCGTATTCTTTAAATTCAGGCGAAAAATCGACGGTGGCCGTTCCTTTTTTAATATCCACACTTTTAACTTGGGTACCAGCTGGCAATACAGCACGGAAACCATTTGGAATGAGATTAGATACGGGTCCCTCAGCTACCAGATATTCGACGGCCTGCTTGGCCAAGCTTTTGGTATTGGGAAGCGGCATTGTTTGAGAAACAACATAGCCGTTTTTATCAATTAAATACAGTTCCGTCATAACCATATCTTTATTTTGCGCTGTTTTTTGTCCTTCTTCTCCGGATAGATTGTCCGTATAAACGACGGATTGCGGAGGATCAATTTTTTCTTTTTTCTCCTCAGGCCATAATCCGCAGCCTGCTGTATAAACAGAAGAAATTAAGATCACTGCCGCTGCTGCCGTTTTCTTCTTTCGCATAACTACCCCTCCTAAAACTGTTTGTACTAAATATACGGGTGTTTCGGAAAGTTAGAACCGGCTTGGACAAATCTTCTTATCTTACAGCTCTGTTTGCCAATAACCGCGCTTTCTTTGCATGGCAGCAGGAGCTTGCCCTACATCTCTCCTTGAGAAGTAAGCAGCGCAAAAAACCGCTTAGTTGCCTAAGCGGATCGCTTCAATGTGTAACTCTTTTTCGTTTAGCCAATCAGAAGCAATTTCATAAAACAACTCCTGCGAACCAGTCATATAAAAAACATGCGGCAGACGGGCCGTTTCTTTTGCCAATAGCTTTTTATAATCGAGAATAGCGCTGACTTCGCGAGCAGTCTCTTCTCCTGAGCTAATAACATGCACCTGCTCTCCAAGAACTTTAGCTATAATAGGCTCCAGCAGCGGATAGTGCGTACATCCTAAAATGACCGTATCTATTTTTGTATTCTTCAGCGGAGTGAGCGTTTCTTCCACAATTTTCTCCGCCATTAAGCCTTTATATTCTCCACTCTCGACAAGCGGAACAAATTTAGGGCATGCCAAAGAAGTAACAATGGCTTTTTTATTAATAGAGGTAAGCGCCTTTTCATAGGCTCCGCTTCGAACTGTGCCAATCGTGCCAAGCACTCCGATTTGATCATTTTTTGTCTGCTTAATTGCCGCTCTCGCTCCTGGATGGATCACTCCGAGCACTGGAATAGGTAATGCTGCTTGAATTTCTTCCAATACAACGGCGGTAGCTGTATTGCACGCGATAACGAGCATCTTAATCTCTTTCTCTATTAAAAAACGGGTCATCTCCCATGTAAATGCTTTTACTTCCTCGGCCGGTCTTGGGCCATATGGGCACCGGGCAGTGTCTCCCGTATAGTAAATCGTTTCGTTCGGGAGCTGGCGCATAATCTCTTTAGCTACCGTCAGCCCCCCGACGCCCGAATCAATTACACCGATCGGTCTATTCACTTTTCTCGCCTCATTTTGCTTTCATTTCCTGATGCATTTTCTCCAGGTTGCTTTTTAAAGATAATATTTCCGTTTCACTGAAATTTTGTAAAATCTGCTCGACGTACAGCTGGCGCTTCTTTATCACTTCTTCAATCATGCTCGCTCCTTCTCTCAGCAAATGAATGCGCACAATCCGGCGATCATTCGTATCTCTTACCCGCTCAACAAGCTGATTTCGTTCCATTCTGTCAATTAGGTCTGTTGTTGTGCTGAAAGCTAGAAACATTTTTGTCGATAGCTCGCCAATGGTCATATCTCCTTCTTCAAATAACCACTGCAAGGCAATAAACTGGGGTGGAGTAATTTTATAATCGCTCAATATCTCCCGGCCTTTTTGTTTAATAATGCCGTTTATGTACCGTAATTCTTTTTCAATATCCGCCACCACGTCGAGCGATTCTCCAAAATCTGCTGCCATGTTTTGCACTCCTTACTTCATCGTTCCTTTTTCATAAAACATCCGTTATTAATTCATCACCTGTTTATTTTCACCTTTTTCCTTATAAAATGCAAGGCAAAGAGCATCTAAGGACTTGAAGACACAATAAAACAGATGGCGATCTCTCGGCCGCCATCTGTTCTGTCAGAGCTTTAGTTCACCCATTCTGAGCAACTCCACGATTGCTTGCGCCCGACCTTTCACACCGAGCTTTTGGATGGAATTGGAGATATGGTTGCGGACCGTCTTTTCACTGATAAATAGTTCCTCCGCAATTTCTCTCGTTGTTCGATCCTGCACGAGTAATTCAAACACTTCTTTTTCTCTCTTTGTTAATAGCGGTTTACGATCAAAGCGATGCTCCCTCACTTGACATGTACCCTCCTCGCTTCCGCCAGCTTCTCAACACTTAATCAACGGAACGGCCGTTACGCTATCATATGTGAGGGAGTAAGGAATTGACAGCAAAGTTGTAAAATTCCTTGTCATTTTTATTTTGGAGTCAAACTTTTGATGAACCGAGCAACTTCTCTCTTGCCGCCTCTGTAAACGGCACCGGCTTTCCTGTTATCGTGGAAACTTGGACAAGTGTTCCTCTGCCGACAAAGCAAACGCTTCCATCTTGCTTTGTTCCTTTATAATGTATGTCGCAAGAGGAGCGGGCAAAGCTGTCTACTTTTACGCCAATTGACAGTATGTCCCCAAAGAAAACTTGTTCGAGGAAGTCACATTGCAAATCAGCGACAACCGGTATCACTTCACTCGCCTTGCTTAACCATTCCTGCTGCAAGCCTCTCGCGCCTAAAAACTCAATCCGGGCTTCTTCAAAATAAACAAATGGAACTGTATTATTTAAATGCCCAAACATATCGGTCTCTGAAAAACGGACCTTTATTGAATGAAAAAAGTCGAATTCTTTCTCCCACAGCTTAAAATCGTGAATATACGAAAACTTTTTCATCACTCGCTCCCCCTTTATCCTATAAAAAAGCAGCCTCCAGCTAAAGCAGCTGAAGGCTGGAAACAATTAATCTACTTGATGGTCGCTTCCGAAGAAGTTACGGAATGATTGAACCGTAGCTGCGCGATTCATCGCTGCAATCGATGTCGTTAAAGGAATTCCTTTCGGACATGCTTGCACACAGTTTTGAGAGTTTCCGCAATCTTGCAGACCGCCGTCACCCATCAACGCATTTAGTCGTTCGTCTCTATTCATTGAACCTGTCGGATGAGCATTAAATAAGCGAACTAGAGAAATGAACGCAGGTCCAATAAAGTCTGATTTGCTGTTTACATTTGGACACGCTTCAAGACAAACACCGCAAGTCATACATTTAGATAACTCATAAGCCCATTGGCGTTTTCTTTCCGGCATGCGCGGACCAGGTCCTAGTTCGTACGTACCGTCAATTGGAATCCACGCTTTAATGCGCTTCATTGAATCAAACATGCGCTCCCGGTCAATCTGCAAATCACGGACAACCGGGAATGTGCTCATTGGCGCCAAGCGAATCGGCTGCTCCAATTTGTCAACCAGAGCAGTACAAGCCTGGCGCGGCTTGCCATTGATAACCATCGAACAAGCACCGCACACTTCTTCAAGACAGTTCATATCCCAAGAAATTGGTGTTGTTTTTTCACCTTTCGCATTCACTGGGTTACGCTGGATTTCCATGAGCGCTGAAATAACGTTCATATTCGGACGATATGGGAGAACGAATTCTTCTTCATACGGAGCCGAATCCATTGTGTCTTGACGAGTAATCATAAAGCGAACTGTTTTATTCTCACTCATCTTTATTTCTCCTCCTTCTTCTTCGTATAATCACGCTTACGCGGAGGGATCAAGGAAACATCTACATCTTCATAATGGAAGCCAGGAGCTTGGTTCTCCCCTTTAAATGTTGCCATTGTTGTTTTCAGGAAGTCCTCATCATTACGATCTGGGAATTCCGGTTTATAGTGAGCTCCACGGCTCTCATTACGGTTCAGAGCGCCGATTGTAATTACACGGGCAAGATGAAGCATGTTTTTCAACTGGCGTGTAAAGGCAGCTCCTTGGTTGCTCCATTTGGCTGTATCGTTGATGTTAATGTTGTTATAACGCTCCAATAATTCAACGATTTTATTGTCTGTTTCTTTTAACTTCTCGTTGTAGCGGACAACTGTTACGTTGGCTGTCATCCACTCGCCAAGCTCTTTATGAATCAAGTAGGCATTTTCCTTGCCATCCAACGATATAATATTGTTCCATTTTGCTTCTTCTTGTTTTACATGCTTATCAAAAACAGAGGAAGAAATCGCATCCGCTGATTTTTCTAATCCGTGAATGTATTTCACCGCATTCGGGCCGGCAACCATTCCTCCGTAAATAGCAGATAGAAGAGAGTTAGCTCCTAAGCGGTTCGCGCCATGCTGTGAATAATCACACTCACCAGCGGCAAACAATCCAGGAATGTTTGTTTGCTGTTCATAATCTACCCATAGTCCACCCATTGAATAGTGAACAGCAGGGAAGATTTTCATTGGTACTTTGCGAGGGTCTTCACCCATGAATTTCTCATAAATTTCGATGATGCCGCCAAGTTTAACATCCAGCTCATGCGGATCTTTATGGGAAAGATCAAGGTATACCATGTTCTCGCCATTAATGCCGAGCTTCTGATTTACGCACACATCAAAAATCTCACGTGTAGCGATATCACGTGGTACAAGGTTTCCGTATGCCGGATATTTTTCTTCAAGGAAGTACCAAGGCTTCCCATCTTTATACGTCCAAACACGTCCGCCTTCTCCACGAGCTGATTCACTCATCAGACGAAGCTTATCGTCTCCAGGAATCGCTGTCGGGTGAATTTGAATAAATTCTCCGTTTGCATAATTAACACCTTGCTGATAAACGATAGAAGCGGCTGAACCAGTGTTAATGATCGAGTTTGTCGATTTACCGAAAATGATACCAGGGCCTCCGCTTGCCATGATTACGGCATCTCCAGGGAAAGACTGGATATGCATATCGCGCAAGTTTTGTGCTACAATCCCGCGGCAAACATTTTCGTCATCAAGAACAGCACCGAGGAATTCCCAGCCCTCATACTTAGTAACGAGTCCTGCTACCTCAAAGCGGCGAACTTGCTCGTCCAACGCATATAACAGCTGCTGGCCTGTTGTTGCTCCGGCAAACGCTGTCCGGTGATGCTGTGTACCGCCAAAACGACGGAAATCAAGCAAACCTTCTGGAGTACGGTTAAACATAACCCCCATCCGGTCCATCAAATTAATGATGCCAGGCGCTGCTTCTGTCATCGCTTTAACTGGCGGCTGGTTCGCTAGGAAGTCCCCGCCGTACACTGTGTCATCAAAGTGAATATAAGGTGAATCTCCTTCACCTTTCGTGTTAACCGCACCATTAATGCCGCCTTGCGCGCACACAGAGTGGGAGCGTTTAACCGGAACTAGAGAAAACAAGTCAACTTGTGTTCCTGCTTCTGCCGCTTTAATTGTAGCCATTAACCCGGCTAATCCGCCGCCGACTACAATAATTTTTCCATTACTCATTGAGACTCACTCCTTTTTCTCCCAAATCCAAACTGAACTGATTTCAACTACTTACTTATACGAACGCAAGAATTGCGCGAATTCCTACAACAGAAAGCGCAACGAAAACAACCATTGTGATGTACGTCATAATGCGTTGTGAGCGAGGAGAAATTGTAATTCCCCAGCTTACACTGAAAGACCATAGACCATTAGCAAAGTGGAAGACAGTGGAAACGATACCTACTATGTAAAAACCAACCATTAACGGATTAGAAAGTATATCCGCCATCATATGGAAGTCTACTTCGGCACCAAGCGCCGCTTGGATTCTCGTTTCCCATACATGCCATGCAACAAACACAAGCGTGATCACACCGGACACGCGTTGCAGGAAGAACATTACGTTACGGAAATGACCGAATCTGCCAACGTTGTTTTTTGCTGTAAAAGCAATATACAATCCGTAAATAGCATGGAATAACAATGGTAGAAAGATAACAAAAGTTTCCAATAAATAACGGAATGGCAATCCTTCCATCACGCCAGCGGCTCTGTTAAATGCCTCCTCGCCTTTTGTTGCAAAGTGGTTTACGACTAAGTGTTGTGTTAAAAACAACCCTACAGGTATGACACCAAGCAATGAGTGCAGCCTGCGATAAAAAAATTCTCGGTTGTCAGCCATGTTTTACCCCCCTTAATCTTGAAGCATCCGACAAATTATCGTTTCTTTCGGCAAAGCTTCATACTTATAACTATTTTGTGACAAGACCATTTTACTCCCATCCCCATAAAGCGTCAAGGATGCGGCGGCTCTTTTTCAGCCGCTGGTCCTGTGAAAATACGGCTTTCATTTCTGATTTATTTCACTTTTATTATATCACAATATCTTTTGAATAAATTCCTTTTTTCTCTTCCAACTGTTGTATATAATGGATATCAGAAAGTGGGGATGAAATTGACAAAGCAACTTGACCAACAAGAAATCCAAGGCCTCTCTGTGCCTATTTTTGGTTATGAATTAATCAGGGACTCCCTGTTAACAGACGTTCTCGGAAAAGAAGCCGAATCGATTCTCTACTGGGCAGGCAAGTCGCTGGCCAGAAAATTTCCTTGCCAAAGCTTTGAGGAGCTTGTTTCTTTTTTTGAAGAAGCCGGCTGGGGAACGCTCGCTCTTTCGAAAGAGGCCAAACGGGAAAAGACTTTTGAAATAAGCGGTCCTTTTATCGAAAGAAGATTCTCTGTTCAATCCGAGCCTTTCTTCTCTCTTGAGAGCGGGTTCTTAGCTGAACAAATTTCCTCGCATGAACAGACGGAAGCCGAATCTATAGTAGATATTCAAAAACGGGCAAAAAAAGTGATGCTGACTGTAAAGTGGGAATAAAACTCAAGAAGAGCTAAAAGAGGCTGTCCTTTACCGCATGAGTTCCCTTCATTCGGACAGCCTCTTTTTTATTTCTCCTGCAGCCTCTCCAAAATTTCGGCAGCTGTATTCTCCGGAATACCGATTGCTTTTAATTCCTCTTTTGTCGCTTCTCTTATTTTCTTGACAGAACCAAAATGCTTTAACAGCTGCTTTTTACGCTTTGGCCCTACCCCGGCAATATTATCTAAAATTGATTGAAAGGTCCCTTTCCCCCGCAACTGGCGGTGAAAAGTAATGGCGAAGCGATGAACCTCATCCTGAATGCGCTGCAGCAAATAAAACTCCTGACTATTGTGCAAAAGCGGCACCACAGCAAGAGGGGTCCCATACAAAAGCTGCGACGTCCGATGCTTATCATCTTTGGCAAGACCGGCGATAGGGATATCCAAATCTAACTCATTGAGCAAGACATCTTTGGCCGTCTCCACCTGTCCCTTCCCGCCGTCGATGATAATCAAATCTGGAAGCGGCAGCCCTTCTTTTAAAGCGCGGCTGTAGCGGCGGCGAATCACTTCCCGCATGGAGCCATAATCATCCGGGCCTTGTACGGACTTAATTTTAAATTTGCGGTATTCTTTTTTAGCCGGCTTTCCATCAATGAATACGACCATTGCTGACACCGGGTCTGTTCCTTGGATATTAGAATTATCGAAGGCTTCAATCCTGAGCGGCGCATGGATATTCATTGCCCGGCCAAGCTGTTCAACCGCTTTAATGGTTCTTTGTTCATCACGCTCGATCAAAGCAAACTTTTCTGCCAAAGCGGCTTGGGCATTGCTGCCGGCTAAATTTACAAGCTCCTTTTTTTTGCCTTTTTGCGGCTTAAGCATTTTCACTTCAATGAGCTGTTCAGCCAGAACTTCATCCACTTTCCCCGGCAATAAAATTTCTTTTGGCTTAAAATGGTTGGGCTGATCGTAAAATTGGCCTAAATAGGTTAAAAATTCTTCTTCCGGCTCATCATAGATTGGAAACAAAGACACATCACGCTCAATCAATTTCCCTTGGCGAATGAAAAACACCTGCACACACATCCAGCCCTTATCCACCGCGTAGCCGAATACGTCCCGGTCAGTGAAATCGGTGGTATTGATTTTTTGTTTTTCCATCGTCGCTTCTATATGAGCAATTTGATCACGATACTCTTTTGCCCGTTCGAACTCTAGCTTTTCCGCCGCTTCATGCATCTTTGCTGTCAATTGTTCTTTTACTTGGTGATGCCCCCCGTTGAGAAACCGGGCAATTTCATGCGTCATTTCCTTATATTGCTCCTCTGTGACTTCATTTACACAAGGTGCCAAGCATTGACCCATATGGTAATAAAGGCACGCTCGATCCGGCAAGTTCATACACTTTCTAAGCGGATACAAACGGTCAAGCAGCTTTTTCGTCTCATTAGCGGCATAGGCGTTCGGGTACGGGCCAAAATATTTGGCTTTATCTTTTTTTACTTTCCTCGTAATGATCAGCCGCGGATGCCTGTCTGCTGTCAGCTTAATAAACGGATAGCTCTTGTCATCCTTCAGCATAATGTTGTACTTTGGATCATGCTTTTTAATTAAATTTAATTCCAGAATGAGCGCTTCGAGATCAGATGAGGTAATGATATATTCAAAATCCTCAATTTCTCCGACGAGCCGTTGTGTCTTTGCATCATGCGAACCGGAAAAGTAGGAGCGAACCCGGTTCTTCAATACTTTTGCCTTGCCAACGTAAATGACTGTTCCCTGCCGGTCTTTCATCAAATAGCAGCCCGGCTGATCCGGAAGCAGGGCCAGCTTATTTTTAATCGTTGAATTCATTTTTCCACCTCCTTGACGGACTCAGCCTGCAAAACCATTGCTTTCTGACAAAAAACCGCCTTCTGCCTGAGACAGAAGACGGTTTTTTTGTCATTCAATTAAGCATGTTTGTTTACTAATTCAGCTAATGCTTCTTTCGGTTGGAAACCGATTACTTTATCAACAGGCTGGCCGTCTTTAAACAAGATAAGCGTCGGAATGCTCATTACGCCATATTTTCCAGCTGTTTCTTGGTTTTCATCTACATCAATTTTAACAATCTTTACTTTGTCTGCTAACTCTGCATCAAGTTCTTCCAGTACAGGAGCAATCATCTTACAAGGACCGCACCACGGTGCCCAGAAGTCTGCCAGCACAAGACCGCTAGCTGTTTCATCGTTAAAGTTTTGATCAGTCGCTTTTACAATCGCCATAAAAAAACCTCCTAAAGTTACATATACTATGGTCAGTATAGCATCGATCAGAATCGGATGCTAATTTTTTGCTTCACATTTTGTTTTTCCCGTTTACAAGACATTTACTCTTCCATTTCCATTCTTTTTCAATCGTTGTCATAGGTGAATAAGAAGCAAATAAAAAAGCCGGTGCTATTCACAGCATCGGCTTTTTCACCTGTCAAGACGTAGCTACTTTCAGCTTTTTAAACTCCTCTGTCAGCATTGGAACAACTTCAAACAAATCGCCGACAATTCCATAATCAGCGACACTGAAAATGCTTGCTTCCGGATCTTTGTTAATGGCCACAATCACCTTAGAGTTAGACATGCCGGCTAAGTGTTGAATCGCCCCAGAGATTCCGCAGGCAATATATAAATCCGGTGTTACCACTTTTCCTGTCTGTCCGATTTGCAGTGAGTAATCACAGTAATCAGCATCACACGCACCGCGGGAAGCACCGACCGCTCCGCCTAGGACATCAGCCAGCTCCTGCAGCGGCTTGAAGCCCTCTTCGCTTTTCACGCCGCGTCCGCCGGCCACAATCACTTTTGCTTCTGACAAATCCACACCCTCCGCTGTTTTGCGAACAACTTCCTGAATGATCGTGCGGATATCTTTAATATCTGTATTTACTGGATAGACATCCCCCGAACGAGAATCATCTTTTTCAAGCGGTGCGATGTTGTTCGGGCGTACAGAGGCCAATACAAGACCTGCGCTCACCTTTTTCTTTTCAAATGCTTTTCCCGAATAAATCGGACGAGTAAACACAATGTCCCCGCCGTCTTCTTCAATAGCTGTTGCATCGGAAATTAGCCCCGCCTGAAGCCTCGACGCAATTTTTGGAGATAAGTCTTTGCCAAGTGCAGTATGGCCAAAAATAATGGCCTCCGGATTTTCTCGGTCAACAACGGCAAGCAGTGCTTGAGAATAGCCGTCAGAAGTATATTGCGCCAGCTTTTCATTCTCCACTACCGCCACGCGGTCAGCTCCGTAATGAATCATCTGGTCCGCCAGCCCGCTGATGGATTCTCCGATAAGCACCCCGATCACTTCGCCGCCCTCAGCTACTTTCTTTCCTGCAGCTATGGCCTCAAAAGAAACATTTCTTAACGCTCCGTCACGCACTTCTCCCAATACTAATACTTTTTTTGACATGTAAATCCCCTCCTGTCCTGTTTACCCTTTAAATGACCTTTGCTTCACTGTGCAGTAAATTCACCAGTTCCTGTACTTGATCGCTCAATTCTCCTTCGAGAATACGGCCCGCTTCTTTTTTCGGCGGCAAGAACACGGCAATCGTTTCTGTTTTTGCCTCCACTTCATCCTCATCAAGATCAAGATCATCTAGCTCTAATTCATCAAGCGGCTTCTTTTTCGCTTTCATAATGCCTGGAAGCGATGGATAGCGCGGGTCATTCAACCCTTGCTGGGCTGTAACGAGAAGCGGCAGCTTTGTTTCAATTTTTTCTGAATCTCCTTCTACATCGCGGACGATGTGAACGCTTTCACCTTCAATTTTAATCTCCGTAATGGTTGTGACATAAGGCATTCCGAGCAAATCGGCCACACGCGGGCCAACCTGTCCGCTGCCGCCGTCAATGGCTACGTTGCCAGCGATAATTAAATCCGCTTCCTTATCTTTCAAAAACTCAGCCAAAATCTTCGCTGTTGTATATTGATCTCCATTTTCGACATCGTCTTCAGTGTTAATTAACACTGCTTTATCGGCTCCCATAGCAAGGGCTGTCCGAAGCTGTTTTTCTGCTTCTTCATTGCCGACAGAAACAACTGTAACTTCTCCGCCTTTGTCGTCACGAATTTGGATCGCTTCCTCGACGGCATACTCGTCATAAGGGTTAATGATAAATTCCGCGCCATCTTCCTGAATTTGGCCGTTTGCCACGCTAATTTTTTCCTCGGTATCGAATGTTCTCTTCAGAAGTACATAAATATTCATAATTTCCCCTCCTGCTTTGCTCTTTTCTGTCCATTTGAAAGATTGCAAATATTTTTTACAAAAACAATTTACCCCTTGAATACCGGCTGCCGCTTCTCAATAAATGCGCCGATGCCTTCTTTGGCATCTTGAGAATCAAATACTTCTCCGAACAGCTCCGCCTCTCTTTCTACCCCTCTGTAATACTCAGCATGCTTTGAAAAATTCAGCAACTCAATGGCTGCTTTCATGCTGATTGGGCTTTTGAGAGCAATTTTAGCCGCCATTTCACGGGCTTTAGAAAGCAGTTCTTCCTCCGGATAGGCATGATTAGCGAGCCCCCACTGTACCGCTTCAGCTCCAGTAATCGGTTCGCTTGTCAGCAGCAATTCCGCTGCCTTTGCTGTGCCCACATAACGAGAAAGACGCTGCGACCCTGCAAATCCAGGAACAAGTCCAAGAGAAAGTTCTGGCAAGCCAAGCTTAGCTTGTTCTGAAACCAGGCGGATATGGCAGCTCATCGCCAATTCCAGCCCGCCCCCAAGCGCTGCTCCATGGATCGCCGCGATCACTGGCTTCGAAAAATTCTCAATCCTCTCAAATACCCGCTGTCCGCGGGCAGCAAGCTTTGAGAACTCTTCTCCGCTCTGTACCGTCGTAAACTCTTTAATATCAGCGCCGGCTGAAAAAAATCTTCCCTCGCCGCTGATCAGTACGACCCGCACCTCGTTATCCTGCTCAATCTCGTTGAACGCTTGCTCAATGTCAGCGATCAGCGAACTCGAAAGAGCGTTAGCCGGCGGCCGTTGAATCAGCACTTCCGCCGTCCGGCCTTCTCTTTTCCATGATATGTATCCCATTGTTCACCATCCCCCTTGTGCCGAATATCAATCAGCGAATAGAAAATCCATTTAGCAGCATTTCCCCTACTTCAGAAGAAAGCGCCGGAAGATCGTATTTTTGATCATTCATCACCCAGGTCGTAACCGTCTCATCAATCGTACCGAAAATCATTTGTCTTGCAAGCTGAATGTTGAGTGAAGGCCTGAATTCCCCTTTTTCGACACCTTCCTTCAACACCTCGTCAATTAACTGGAGGTAGTCTTTCAGCACTCCGTTAATTTTCAAGCGAAGCTCTTTGTTTGACTGCCTGAGCTCCAGCTGGGTAACAACGGCTAAATGGCGGTCTTCCGCCAATATAGAAAAATGATGATCGACCAATAATAATAACTTCTCCGCCGCTTCCGTTTTTCCTGCTAAAGCTTCTTGAATTTTCTTGACGAAACTTCCCATTTTTTCTTCAAATAATGAAATTAATATGTCTTCTTTGTTTTTAAAGTATAAATAGATGGTGCCATCTGCTACTCCCGCTTGCTTGGCTATCTTTGCAACCTGGGCTTGATGATAGCCGTTCTCTGCAATCGTTACAACAGCGGCATCAATGATCTGGTGATATTTTGGTTTATTTCGTTTCACAGGCTGCCCCCTCCTACTGTCTCTGCATCCATAAAATGAATGACTATTCATTCATGTTTTTATATTACCGTTTTATGCTGAAGGAGTCAAGAGGGGACAAGCTGTTTTTTTATTCCATTTAACTTGTTTTTTCTTGTTTTCTCTTTTCCTCATCGATCAGCGCACGTCTTAAAATTTTTCCAACAGCTGTTTTTGGAAGCTCTGTTCTGAACTCATAAATTCTCGGTACTTTGTAGGCCGCTAACTGGGCTCTGGCAAATAGGTTTAATTCTTCTTCGGTTACGGAATGTCCTTCTTTTAAGACGATGTATGCCTTGACCGTTTCCCCCCGGTAAGCATCAGGAACACCTACGACTACTGCTTCTTGAATGGACGGGTGCTCATACAATACTTCCTCTACTTCACGCGGGTAAATGTTATAACCGCCTGCAAGAATCATATCCTTCTTGCGGTCCACCACAAAGAAATATCCATTTTCGTCCATATAACCGACATCACCGGTCAACAGCCAGCCGTCTTTAAACGTCATTTCTGTTTCTTCAGGCCGGTTCCAATAACCTTTCATTACCTGAGGCCCTTTCACAACCACTTCTCCAACTTCTCCCGGAGGCAGCACCTCGCCTGTATCGAGAGATAGAATGGCTGCTTCTGTATCCGGCCATGGAACGCCCACGCTGCCCTTCACCCGTTCAGAATCCCACAAAAAGTTTGCATGGGTAACAGGGGAGGTTTCTGATAGCCCATATCCTTCCACAAGCTTTCCGCCGGTGACTTTCTCAAACTTTTGCTGTACTTCGGCAGGTAAAGGCGCAGAGCCGCTTAGACATGAACGAATGGAAGATAGGTCATACTTTCTTAAATCCGGATCGTTCAACAAAGCGATGTAAATAGTAGGAGCGCCCGGGAATAAGGTAGGCCGCTGCTTTTCAATCGCTTTCAAGGTCGTTTTGACATCAAATTTAGGAAGAAGCACCATTTTATACGCTTGCATCACAGATAGAACCATCACCGCCGTCATGCCGTACACATGGAAAAAGGGAAGCACCCCGAGAATCACTTCTTCTCCTTTTTTGCACTTGTACATCCATGCAGCGCACATTGACGTGTTGGCTATAAGATTTTTGTGCGTCAGCATAACTCCTTTCGGAAAACCGGTCGTTCCTCCTGTATATTGAAGAAGTGCAAGGTCTTCATCAAAGTGAAAAGGAAGGTCTATTTCTTTCGCCGGCTCGGTTTCAATAATGCGCTTAAATTCATGATTTGTTCCGCGCTCCTCCACATGGACTTTTAACCCTGTTTGCTTAGTTTGTATAAAAGGGTAAATGATGTTTTTTGGAAAAGGAAGATAGTCTTTGACAGCGGTTACAATAATATGCTGCAAGGGTGTATTCTTTATGACTTGCCGTACGCGGGGGTACAAAACATCTAGTGTAATAATGACGATGGAGCCAGAATCTTTCATTTGATATTCAATTTCTCTTTCTGTATACAGCGGGTTCGTTTGGACGACGACTGCTCCTGCATATAACACCCCGAAATAACTGATGACTGCCTGAGGACCATTAGGAAGCATGATAGCTACCCGGTCTCCTTTTTTCACCCCGAGTTTCCTTAAATAATTGCCAACCTTCAAAGAAGATTCATACACTTCCTGAAAAGTTAGCTCTTTCCCCATGAAGTGGATCGCTGTTTTATTAGGGTACTGTTGGGCTGTCTTCGTTAAATATGATTGCACCGGCTGTTCTTCATAGGTAAGTGAAGCGGGTATTTCCTCTGGATAACTCGCAAGCCAAGGCCGAATACTCATTTCCATCCCTCCCCGTTCGTTTTGAATATTATAAATATTCTCCTCAATTATAAACTATGTAAGAAGGCTTTGCCAAATGGAAAAGCAAAGCCTTGCCAGCAGCCGTTCCTCCAGTAAAAGAAGAATAGAAAATCCAACTTGAAACTTTTTTTATTTTCCACTTTTTCTTGTTTTTGCACTTTCCGATGATAATACCCGAATGATCATTTTCCCGTCGTAGGATGCTGCCCGAATAATGATTGGATGATCATATTCATTTTTAAATACAAAATCCGGTCCCCACCAGCTGACAGTCGCGTCTTTTCCCGGCGGCACATACGGTACTTTTCTGCTATGCGAGTAGCGCTCAACAATCTCTATGCCCTCTAAGTTAACCGCATTAAACAATGTTGACGACACCTGGCAGATGCCGCCCCCAATATCTTCTGCCATCTCTCCCTTAATGATCACAGGGGCGCGCTTGTATCCTTTTTTCTCTGTACGCTCGCCGACCACCTTGTTGAAAGAAAACTTTTCTCCCGGGAAAACAATATGATTATTGATCGCTTTCGCCGCCAAAAGGATGTTATAGGAACGCTCTTTATGGCGTTTCGAGAAGTAGGTGGTAAAGCGGCCGATTTCCTTTGAACTGATCTCCGCCAAAAGCTCGCTATTCACCCGCGGGTGAACCTCCTTCATCGGGAGCGTTATGGAGCCAGATTTCTCCCCATAGAAAAATGCATAAAATTGCTTGACGAATGCTTCTTGATCGAGAGCTGCCCCCGCTTTTTCGGGCACAATCTCTCTTCTTTCATTGAGCGTTGCATTCACGGGGTGTTTATACACCTGCTTATTTAAACGGTCAACCAGCTCTTGCACCTTATTCAAGTCAACAAAGGACTCATCTGCCGGCGAGAGCAGGAATTGATTGCGCGCAATGGTTTCACTTGAATTTTCACCTGTAATAGTAAGGGTTTGTGCTCCAGAGATAACAGGAAAAGTTGATAAAAATAAAAAGAGCATACATGTTGCTTTTTTAATCATCTCATCACCTCCTCTTCTTAGTATTGGTTGAAGAGAAGGTTTCATGCGCTGCAAAAAGAACCGTTCGCCTTACACCGCACTTTTTTCAGCGCATCTTCATTGATACACAGTCGCATTTTTCTTTTTTTATCATAATTTGTTAATGATAACTAGCAGGAAGGAGAGTTACAAATGGGATTTGAAAAAAACAATCTGCCAGGGCTTTTTAACGGCTCATTTCATCATTTCGTAAAATCTATTGACTCGTTTTTCGATGAATCGTTGAAGCATTTAGACTCTTTTCTTAGCCAGAATGTTTTCCCTGTTGAATGGTATGAAACGGAATCTGACATGATTATTGAAGCAGACCTCCCTGGACATAAACGGGAGCATATTCAAGTGGAAGTGCTCGGCAACCAGCTGCGGATTGCAGTAGAGCACGCTGATATGACAACGATCCATCATCATGAACAAGTTTACTCTCACAGGAAACAATCTCTTCAGAAAATCGAACGGTGCCTCACACTGCCATTTTCTATTTCTGAAAAGGATACACATGCCACCTATAAAAACGGGCTGTTGCGAATTATTACTCCTAAACAACCTCATGATAAGCGGTTTGTGGATATCGAGTAAGCACCGGCCGGCAACTGTTGACCTAACCTTCTTACAAAGAAGATTTGCACCTATCTCTTAAAAGAAGAATACAATTCATTATTAATCCTTTTTTATATTGAGGTGGATGGATCATGCACCACTTTTCGCACACTGAATTAGCGAACACGGCCTGGTCGCTGTATCAGAAAGCACTGAACGAAGCTGCTGCTGTTTCAGCTTCCTATCCGCGTGTCTGCCACACATTCAGCGCACAAAACCTGAAAGCCTATCTTGCTTACAAAAATAATGTTCACGCCGAATTTACAGCCGCTCTCCGCCATAAAGGGCTTTGCATAAGTTCGAATCAGCATATGGTCCAAAGCTTGCACACTCTCTGTTCAAACCTAGGCATCCTTCTTCCCCGTTATCCAGACTACCGGGAAGCACCTTTACAGCTTGCCAAGAAGCGGAAAGAGATTGTCCTAGGAAAAAAACACCGCACAGAATCTCCGCATATCATGGTCACTTTAGACACCCAAATGACCGTTTCTGTGATTGAACGTTTTTTGTTGAACGGGATGTCCATTGCCCGAATCAACTGCGCCTATGGCGAAGCAGCAGCATGGGAAAAGCTGACCAGAGCCATTCGCGGCGCTGAAGACCGTTTAAGAAGGAAAGGGCTATATGAGGGAGAAAGGTGTCAAATTTACATGGACCTGGCGGGACCGAAAATTAGAATTGGACCGCTCAAAAAAGTGGCCTATCCCCTAAAGATAGGCATTAAAAAGAATCAATATGGGCAGCCTTTAAGGGCAAAAAAAGGCTTTATAAGCTGGAACCCAACAGCGGGCAGCCACTTGATGAACGAAGAACATGATTTTATTATTTACGCCTCTTCTCATCAGGAGTGCCATTCTTTTCAGCAAGGGGAGCCTCTTTATTTTATAGATAGCCGCCATAAGAAAAGACAATTTCTTATTACGGATGTTTCTTCTGCCGGTTTAGCCGTCACTCTTGAGGAAACAGCCTATATCAATGAGCAGACGACATTCAAGAGTGCAGATGGACAAGTGGAGCTGCTGGTAAGACACCTTGAGACATCACCTGTCCAGATCGAAGTGAAAAAGGGCGATTTTGTCAGGCTTTATTTGCGTGATGATATAGAAGGACACCCCGCTACTGAATCCACAACAGCGGGTATTCCAGTGACGCTTCCAGAAGCATTTGCTACTATTCAACAAGGAGACCGGGTATTGATTGATGATGGAAAAATCCAGGCAGCCGTAAGGAAACGAAACAATGAGTTTATCGATATCGAAATTTTATTCCCCGATACGCAGGCTTCTCTTAAAGAAAACAAAGGGATCAATCTTCCTGACTGCCAGGTGAATGAAAACGTTGCTGCCCTGACGCAAAAAGACAAACAAGATTTGGCGTTTATTTGTGAGCATGCGGATATGGTCGGAATCTCCTTTGTACATAGTCCCGGCGATTTGCGGCAGCTGCAGCAGCTGATGCACAGCCTTTCGGAAAAAGACTTGGCTGTTATCGCAAAAATTGAAACAAGAGAAGCCGTCCGTAACTTCTCAAACATCCTATTAGAGGGACTGACCTTTTCAAAGTTCGGCGTAATGGTCGCGAGAGGAGATTTGGCGATTGAAATAGGATTTGAGCAATTGCCCGTTGTCCAGAAAGAGATTTTGACGCTATGCCGCGCTGCCCATGTTCCCGTTATTCTGGCGACGCAAGTGCTGGAGTCTCTAGCAAAAAAAGGAACTCCGTCTCGATCGGAGCTGGCGGACCTGTCTTTTGGCAGTGAATTTGACGGCATTATGCTAAATAAAGGCCCTTTTATGGAAGAAACCATTGAATTTTTGACAGACTCCCTTTCCCTTCTGTCACAGGTAAAAGACGGCAAGCAAATGATCACGCGCTCTTCACCTTTTAAAATGCCGACTGACTAGCTGTGAAGAAAAAACACTTCCCCGGCGGACGCCAGGAAAGTGTTTTTTTTAAGCAATAAATAATAAATAAATGACACCGATGGCAAGAAAAATGCCACAGAAAACGAGCAGTACCTTTGCTAATGTTTCCATCATCTCATGCTCCTTATTAATTTAAGGCTGCGCCGATTACATACGACAGCCCTACAGAAATAACCATAGAAATAAAGCCAACGGCACGATTATCATTTTCAATTTCCTCATCGATCCGGAAACGGGGAGTTAAAAACTCAAAGATGAAATAACCCGCCAGTAATAAGATAAAGCCAAACGCTCCCCAGCCAATCATGGTTAAGAGATTATCGTTGTGGGCAATGGAATGGCGGAAAATATTTGAAAGGCCAAAGATTTTTCCGCCTGTTGCCATTGCCACAGCCATATTTCCTTTTTTAATTTCTTCCCAATTGCGATATTTAGTTACCAGTTCAAATACGGCTAACGACAGTGTAATACAGACAACCACAACGCTGTAATAACCGGCAAGCTGTATAAATTCATTTTCCCAAAACTGGTTCATACACACAAAGCCCCTCTTATTTTAATTCAACGACCGTCACGCCGCTGCCGCCTTCTCCGGCCTCGCCGAAACGAGTCCGTTTCACTGACCGGTGATTCTTCAAATAATCTTGGACACCTTTTCGAAGCGCCCCTGTCCCTTTACCGTGAATGATGGACACACGCGGATAGCCAGCGAGCAACGCATCATCGATATACTTTTCTACCCTTGCCAAGGCATCATCATAACGCTCGCCGCGCAAGTCAAGCTCAAGACTGACGTGGTAGTCTCTGCCTTTTACTGTAGCCAGCGGCTTCGGATCTGCTTTTTTCTCTGACTTCATAAATTGCAAGTCACTTTCTTTCACCTTCATCTTCATGATGCCAATTTGCACATGCCATTCTTTGTCTCCTGCTTTTTCAAGCAGCGTTCCTTTTTGGTCAAAACTGAGCACCTTCACTTCATCCCCAGGCTTCCATACCCGCTCGGAAGATGCTGCCTGCTTCTTCACTGGTTTCTTTGCTTCAGCAGGCACCGCTTCCGTGAGACGGCGTTTTGCCTCAATCAGTTCATGCTCCTTTACATCAGCTTGTTTCTCTAATCTCATTGTCCGCAAATCGCGAATCACTTCTTCAGCTTCAGCCTTGGCTTTTTCTACAATCTCCGCTGCCTGCTTGCGTGCTTTTTCAGCCAATTCCTCTTTATGAGCATAATACTCCTGCATTTGCTTTTGCAGCTCTTTATGGAACTGTTCCGCGTGCTGTAAGTATTCACGCGCTTCCTGTTCCTCTTCTTCTGCTTTTCGGCGGGCCTGCTCAAGAGAAGCGATCATTTGATCGACTTCATTTGTATCAGCGCCGATCAAACCGCGAGCCTGTTCAATAACGCTGTCATTCAAGCCGAGCCTGCTGGAGATTTCAAAAGCATTGCTTCGGCCAGGCACACCTATTAACAGCCGATACGTTGGGCTGAGCGTTTCCACGTTAAATTCTACACTCGCATTTATTACACCTTCACGATTATAGCCGTATGCCTTTAGCTCAGGATAGTGAGTAGTAGCGATCACCCGGGCGCCGCGGCTATGCACGTCATCCAGAATGGCCATCGCCAGCGCTGCTCCTTCTTGGGGGTCCGTGCCGGCGCCAAGCTCATCGAATAGCACAAGACTGTCATGATCGACCTGCTTTAAAATGTCCACAATGTTGACCATGTGAGATGAAAAGGTACTCAAGCTTTGTTCAATGGATTGCTCGTCTCCAATATCGGCAAACACGGAACCGAACACAGCCGTTTCCGACCCGTCAAGTGCCGGAATCGGAAGGCCTGCCTGCGCCATTAATGTCGTTAATCCGACTGTTTTCAGCGTCACGGTTTTCCCGCCGGTATTCGGCCCGGTAATTAAGATTGTGGTATACTCTCTTCCGAATTCAATATCATTTGCAACCGCCTCTTCTATCGGCAAAAGCGGGTGGCGCGCTTTATTTAAGCGGATATAACCGTCCTTATTTACGAGCGGCTTCGTTCCTTTAATTGTCCGGCCGAACTTCGCTTTCATAAACATGAAATCAAGCTCTCCAAGCAAGCCAGTCAAATAGTACAGCTCTTCTCCGTGCTGTTCCACCTCTACCGTCAGCTCGGTGAAAATCCGCTCAATTTCCAATTGCTCCTTTAATTTAAACTCACGGATTTGATTATTCATTTGCACAATCGACTCCGGTTCAATAAACAATGTCTGGCCGGAAGAAGATTGGTCATGAACAATGCCGCCATAATGGCCTCGATACTCCTGTTTCACAGGAATCACATAGCGGTCATTTCTAATAGTAATAATTGCATCGGATAACATCTTTTGGGCATTGCTCCCGCGGATTAAACTCTCCAGCTTACTGCGAATCCGGCTTTCATTGGCGCGTAATTGCTGGCGGATGTGCCGAAGCGCTTCGCTTGCTGAATCAAGAACCCCGCCATGCTCATCCACTGTATGCTTAATGCGGTGTTCAAGCGGCGTCAGTACCGGAAGCTGTTCCGCTTTTTCAGACAGGATCGGCAATTCCTCTCCTTCTTCCACTAAATCATGAATAAATTGCTTCATCATGCGGCCGGCATAAATGGTGCTGGCGACTTGAACAAATTCCATCCCATTCAGCATGCCGCCGATTTGCGCCCGCTTGACTTGCGGACGAACATTGTAAATACCGCCCAGCGGTGCATGTCCCTTCAGCCGAAGTACACGAGAGGCTTCATCGGTTTCCTCCTGCAGTCGCACCACTTCTTCATAAGAAACGGACGGCTCCAGCTTTTCCGCCTGCTCCCTTCCCAAGCCGGAGGCCGCATGTTCGGCAAGCTGCTGCTTAATTTTGTCAAATTCGAGGGTTTTTAATACTTTTTTATTCACGTAACAGGATTCCTCCCTATTTGTTTCGATTAATAAAGGCCAAAAAATCTCCTTTACTGTAGGTGTTCACAACCGTTTCCGGGCGAAGCCACCCTTTTCTGGCTGCTTTTGCCCCAACTTCCATAAAGTCGAGATGCTCGATCGCATGGGCGTCTGTATTAATAAAGATTTTCACTCCGGCCTCCTGGGCTTTTTTCAAGTGATCAGCACATAAATCCAGACGATGCGGGTTAGCGTTTAACTCCAAGGCGGTATTGGTTTCTTTAGCGAGCTGGATAAGCTGATCCATATCCACCGCATAGCCGTCACGACGGCCAATCAGCCGTCCAGTCGGATGAGCAATTAAATCAACGTAAGGATTTTCAAGAGCCGTCTTCAGCCGCTCCATAATCATTTCCTGAGGCTGCGAAAAGCTGGAATGGATAGAAGCGATGACAAAATCCAATTGGCTCAATATATCATCCTCATAATCTAATGTCCCGTCCGGCAAAATATCCATTTCAATTCCAGAGAGGATTTCAATATCGTTATATCGGGCATTCAGCTGGCGGATCTCCTCAATTTGCTTTAAAAGCCGTTCAACTGACAAGCCGTTAGCAACCTTTAAAAAACGTGAATGATCCGTGATTG
Source organism: Bacillus badius NBRC 15713 (assembly GCF_001591605.1). Taxonomy (GTDB): domain Bacteria; phylum Bacillota; class Bacilli; order Bacillales; family Domibacillaceae; genus Pseudobacillus; species Pseudobacillus badius. The sequence goes on from NZ_BCVF01000003.1 coordinate 141,571, forward strand.
CCATATAGTCGTATCCTCTAGCCCGACAAGCCTCAATCATTTCTTCCAGGGAATAAGCGCCATCCGACCAAGTCGTGTGCATATGGACATCCCCCTTAATGTCGCTCAGCTGAATCAGCCGGCCGAAGCCTGGGAACTGTTCAACTTCCGTTCCGTCCTCACGAATTTCCGGGGGAATCCAAGGCAGCTGAAAATGGTGATAAAAATCTTCCTCTGTTTGGAACGTCGTTGTTTTCCCTGTTTCAGCAGATTCAACACCGTATTCACTGATCTTTTCTCTACGTTCCTTTGCGAGCTGGCGCATTCGGACATTGTGGTCTTTTGAACCGGTGAAATGGTGAAGCGTAGACGCGAACTCTTCAGCCGTCACAATCCGAAAATCCACTGATACATCCCAGTCGCCGGAAATCACAACGGAAACTTTCGTGTCACCCGCTGCAATGACTTCTTTAATTCCGGTCATTTTCAGCAGATGTTCCTTTACGGCAGCCGCATTCTCGGTCGCAATAATAAAATCAAGATCTTTAATTGTTTCCCGCAGGCGGCGCAAACTGCCTGCCCGAGAAAACTGCTCCACCGCTTTCATCTCAGCAAGCTGCTGTTCAATTGACTCCGCAAGCGGCAGCATATAAGCAATCGGCAGCCGTTCCGGGCGGCTGCCTGCTTCTTTGATGGCGGCCAAAATTTTCTCTTCGGTTTTCGCGCCGAAGCCCGGTAATTCGCGCACTTTTTTCGCTTCGCAAACCTGCTGCAAATCTTCTATGCTTTCCACATTTAACTCTTTATATAGCTTGGCAATCTTTTTGCCGCCAAGTCCCGGCAGCTGGAGCAAAGGAACGAGACCGGCAGGCACTTCCTCCTGCAGCTCTTTCAATACAGCAGATTCACCGGTTTGAATATAGTCTTCGATAACTGCTCCTGTTCCCTTGCCGATGCCGGCAATTTTGGTCATATCATCAATTTCCGCCAGGCTGCGATCGTCTGTTTCAAGGGCGGCGGCAGCCTTTCGAAACGCGGAAACTTTAAATGGATTTTCCCCTTTCAGCTCCATATATATCGCTATTTTCTCCAGTAAACGGATAATGTCTTTTTTATTGATCATTGTCGTCACCATACTTTCAAAATCGATCATTTTCTCCCTTATTAATAGTAACAGAAAAGCCAGACAAAACAAAAACTTCTCTTTTAAAAAGAGAAGCGGTTTAATTGAGTAAGCGGATCAAAATTTTTCAGCGCATCTGATAAATAAGGTGTATGATGAATCATATAATCGGCGATTAGTGAATCAGCTATCATGGACGAGATTCCGGAAGGCAGCAGCATGCCAAGATACACAAGCACAAAGAGCACAAGGTAGATCTCAACAAATCCAAAAATTCCTCCGCCGACTTTATTCACTTCCCTTAGCACCGGGATATGTGCAATAGTATTTATGAAAGAACCGAGCACCGATAAAACTATTTTCACTAAAATAAAAATAATAATGAAGGCAATCGCTCCGTAATAAAAAGCTTCAAAGCTGTCTGCCACTAGACTAAATGATATATTTTCATTAAGCGGCGGCATCGGAATCCAGCCTTTGAGAAGAGGGGCTACTTGCTCCCGCAAGGCTAGAGCAGCAATAATGGCAATAATCGAGCCCGCTATGTGGAAAAACTGCAAAATAAATCCGCGCTTCAAGCCAATGATAATGCCTGCGCACAGCAAAACCAGCAAGATGATGTCGATCATATCAGTCAGTCCTTCAATTCTTTTAATTCTGCTTTCAGCAATTCAATTTCTTCCTGCAATTTTACATAATCATGAACTGTATTGACGGCCGTTAATACAGCAATTTTGTTTAGGTCAAGCACAGGATTCTTCCGTTTAATGTCCCGCATTTTTTCGTCGACCAAACGGGCCACATGCCGGATATGACTGTTCGATTCCGTGCCGACAATTGTATAATGATGTCCGTATATGTCAACCGTAATCCGGTTTTTCTCTTCATTCGACAATGGAATGCCCCCATTCGTAAAGAATCCTATCTGTTATCATACCATGAGCAGGAAGCCATGAAAAGCCGCAAGCGTAAAGGAGAGTTTATCTATGAGCCATACCGTGTTAACCGTGTCCACTACTACCCTTTCAGAGATGAAAAAGCATTATGCCAGCCAGTCCGCTGCCAAACTGCCAACGGGAGCCGTCTTCGCAGCCAAAACCGCGGACTGTGCCATTACGGGCTATCGTTCAGGAAAAGTCCTGTTCCAAGGAAAAGGCGCCGCAAGCGAAGCCGCGAAATGGCAGGGAGAAACCGCCCAAGCCGCTCCTGCAAGAAAAAAGAAACCGGCACCGGCTCTTTTGCCGCCTGGGTTCTCTGAGCTGTCTGTCATCGGCAGCGATGAAGTCGGCACCGGGGATTATTTTGGTCCAATCACCGTCGTCAGCGCTTTTGTGAAAAAGGAACAGCTGCGCGAATTGCAAGACATAGGGGTTCGTGATTCTAAGGATTTAACCGATCCGCAAATTGTGGCAATTGCCAAAAAAATTGCTCGATTGATCCCCTACAGCCTGCTCATTTTAAAAAACGAGAAATATAATGAGCTTCAGCAAAAAGGAATGTCACAAGGAAAAATAAAAGCCTTGCTTCATAATCAAGCACTCATCAATTTGCATAAAAAAATCTTTCCGGAGCGGCCCGATGCGGTGCTGATTGATCAATTTGCCGAAAAAGACACCTATTACCGTTATTTAAAAGGGCAAAAGGAAATTTTTCAAGAAAATGTATTTTTCAGCACAAAAGGAGAAAGCATTCACCTGTCTGTTGCTGCCGCCTCTATTATCGCCCGCTACGCTTTTGTGAAACAAATGGATCAATTAAGCAGCGAAGCCGGGTTCCCTATTCCTAAAGGGGCGGGCAGCCAGGTCGATGCAGCGGCCGCACGGCTCATCCGCGAAAAAGGAGAAAGCGCCCTTCTCCACTTCACAAAGAAACACTTTGCCAATACAGAAAAAGCCCGGAGACTTCTCAATAAACAATAAAAGAATAAAGCCAGATCCGGAAATTCAGATCTGGCTTTACACGGCAGGCAAACTCAAATAGATTGAATTTGCCTGCCGTCTTTTTTTGTTTGTGGTCGGACGGGGACGGTTGGTTGCCATTCCAGGCGCTTCGCGTTTCGCAGGGCGAGCGGTGAATCCCGCAGAAATCTTTGCAACTTCCGCCCCGCCCACAGGCGCTGCAAAGTTAGGCCAACCGGAATGGACAGCTGCCGGAAACAAGCTATATCATGAGCTCGGGGAGACCGGCTATTCTCCCTAAGTTCCCGAGATCAAACAAACATTAAGAGGAGGCACGGAATAAGCTCATCACGAACCCTTTTGCCGGCAAACTGAAACACTCCCGCTAATTAGCAGGAGTGTTTGGATCAGCGATCAGCTTCTTAATTCAGCATTGACTTTTTCTTTTAACGCGTCCAGTACGCTGTTATGAACCTTGACGACTTCTTCATCCGTTAATGTTTTTTCTGGATCGAAATATTTCAAGGAGAAAGCGATCGACTTTTTGCCTGCCTCCACGTGCTCTCCTTCATACAGGTCAAATACATGAGCGTCTTTCAGGAGCTTTCCGCCCGCCTCTTCAATAATTGCTTTTAATTGGCCAGCTTCAACGTTCGTATCCACAACGAGGGCAATGTCACGAGTAATGGATGGGAAACGCGGAATCGGCTGATAAGCAACCGGAGCTGTTTCAGCAGCGAACAGCGGGCTGAGCTTTAACTCAAATACGTATACTTCTTTGATATCAAGCTCCTTGGCTTGCTGCGGATGCACCTGGCCGACAAAGCCAATTACTTGGCCGTCCAGTTCAACAGCAGCTGTCCGCCCAGGATGCATGCCGGCTACTTCTGCTTTTTTAAATGTGATGCGCTCTAAAAGCCCAAGCTTGGCAAATAATCCTTCGAGAATGCCTTTTGCCACGAAGAAATCAACCGGTTTCTTTTCGCCTTGCCATAAATTTTCTTCCCATAAACCAGTGATCGCTCCTGCCACATGTTCTTGTTCTTCTGGCAGCTCGCCAGCTGCTGTCTTCAAGAAGATGTTTCCTACCTCATAAAGAGCAATCGAATCCATTTGGCGGGCATTGTTATATGCAACCGCACCAAGCAGCTGGGGAATCATGCTTAGACGCAAGTAAGCGTGCTCTTCACTCATAGGCATCGCCAGCTTGATGGGCTCGCGTGAGTCGAGTGCATATTCTTTCGCTTTTTTCCCGCTAGTCAATGTATAGGTGATGGCTTGATTAAGACCGGCACCTTCCAGAAACTGACGGACTGCCCGGCGTTTCTTTTGATAATCCGTTAGGCCGCCCGGATAAGTGGCGCCCACAGGAACAGTTGTCGGCAAACGATCGTATCCGTATAGACGGGCTACTTCTTCCACCAGGTCTTCAGGAATCGTAATGTCGCCCCGGCGCGTTGGCACAGTAACGATGAACGCCCCATTATCCGTTTTCACTTCGAATTTCAAGCGGCGGAAAATATCCTCCACTTCTGGCGCTTCCAAGCTTGTGCCAAGAACGCGATTTAACTTCTCTAATGTGACCGCAACAACCTTTGGCTCAAGGTTGATTTCACCAGCGACCACACTGCCAGCCAGCACCTCGCCTCCGGCATATTGGGCCATTAACTGCGCCGCACGGTCTGCAGCTGCCTGCAGGCGGTTCGGGTCCACCCCTTTTTCAAAGCGGGCGCTTGCTTCCGAACGCAGTCCGTGGTCCTTTGATGCTTGGCGGACGCGCTGGCCGTCGAAATAAGCAGATTCAATCAGCACAGTCGTTGTATCGTCTTCCACCTCGGAATTTGCGCCGCCCATGACACCCGCTAGAGCGACTCCTTCTTTGCCATTTGTGATCAGCAAGTGCTCAGAGGATAAAGTCCGTTCTGCATCGTCCAGTGTCACAAATTTTTCTCCGTCCTGCGCACGGCGAACCACAATTTCTTTAGAGCCTAACCGTTCATAGTCAAAAGCATGCAGCGGCTGGCCGTATTCAAGCAGAATATAGTTAGTAATATCAACGACATTGTTATGCGGCCGGATTCCCTCTGCCATCAGGCGCGTCTGCATCCACAGCGGCGAAGGGCCGATCTTCACGTTTTTAACGATGCGGGCGATATAGATAGGATTATCTTCTTTTGCTTCAATGCTCACTGTAATCCAATCTTCCGCACGCTCTGCTGCTTCTTCCACTTCAACATTTGGAAATTTGACTTCTTTATCAAGAAGAGCGGCTACTTCATAAGCGACCCCCAGCATGCTTAAGCAATCCGAACGATTAGGCGTCAAGCCCAATTCCAGCACTTCGTCATCCAAGTTCAATTGCAAAAGCGCATCTTCTCCTGGTGTCACTTCGTTTGGAAAGACAAAAATCCCTTCCGCATACTCTTTCGCCACAAGCTTGCTTTCGATACCAAGCTCCTGCAAAGAACAAATCATGCCATTTGACGCTTCACCGCGCAATTTCGCTTTTTTAATTTTAAAATTGCCCGGAAGCACGGCGCCGACTTTCGCCACAGCCACTTTTTGACCTTTATCTACGTTTGGCGCTCCGCAGACGATTTGCACCGGCTCTTCTTCGCCAATGTCCACTTGGCACACATTTAGCTTATCTGCATTTGGATGCTGCTCTTTTTCCAGCACATGGCCGATAACCACACCTTTAATGCCTTCGCCAAGAACTTCTACACCCTCGACTTCGATTCCGCTGCGCGTAATTTTTTCTGCTAATTCCTTGGCCGGCATGCCATCTAAGTCGACATACTCGCTTAGCCATTTATATGAAACAAACATTCTTATCCCTCCAGTTATTCATGTTCTGCAAATTGCTTTAAGAAACGAATATCGTCTGTATAGAAGTGCCGAATATCATCTATTCCGTATTTCAGCATGGCAATCCGGTCAGGTCCCATTCCGAAAGCGAAGCCGGTATATTTTTGCGAATCAAATCCGGCCATTTCGAGAACATTCGGATGCACCATGCCGGCTCCCAAAATTTCAATCCAACCCGTTTCCTTGCAAATCCGGCAGCCTTTTCCGCCGCACATGCAGCTAACATCAACTTCAACCGACGGCTCCGTGAATGGGAAAAAGCTTGGGCGCAAGCGGATTTCCCGGTCTTCTCCAAACAGCTTTTTCGCAAATACTTCAAGCGTTCCTTTCAAATCGCCCATGCTGATGTTTTCATCAACAACCAGCCCTTCAATTTGTGTAAACTGATGGGAATGCGTGGCGTCATCATTGTCGCGGCGGTATACTTTTCCCGGGCAAATGATTTTCACTGGCCCCTGGCCTTTATGCTTTTCCATTGTGCGCGCCTGCACAGGTGATGTGTGCGTGCGCAGCAAAATATCTTCCGTAATATAGAAGGAATCCTGCATATCGCGTGCTGGATGCCCTTTTGGCAAATTCAGCGCTTCAAAGTTGTAGTAGTCCATTTCTACTTCCGGGCCTTCTGCGATGGAATACCCCATGCCGATAAATAAATCTTCAATTTCCTCCACTACTTTTGTAAGCGGATGGGCATTGCCTGCTCTTGCCGGGCGGCCCGGAAGCGTTACATCGACTGTTTCTTTTTCCAGTTGTGCCTGGATCGCTTGCTGCTCTAAAGCGGACTGCTTTCCTTCAATCGCTGCTGAAACGGCTGCGCGCACTTCATTCGCGAGCGCTCCCATTTTCGGACGCTCTTCTGCCGATAATTTCCCCATGCCTTTCAGCACTTCTGTAATCGGCCCCTTCTTTCCCAGATAAGCGACCCGAATGTCATTCAGCTGCTTTAAATCTGCGGCTGCTTCCACTTTGGCAAGCGCCTCTGTTTGTAACTCTTTTAATTGCTGCTCCACTGGAACATCCTCCTTTATTTTTAGAACGACCGCCTGCAAGCCATCTCTTGCGGCAGAAGCTCATCAATAGTGTTTTTGCCAACAAAAAAAGCCCCGTCTCCCGGAAAGGGACGAGGCTTTGGTCGCGGTACCACCCTTTTTAACATGCTAAGCATGTTCACTTCATTGAAGTAACGGTTCTTCACCGGGGCATCTTTACGCAGAAGCGGTCCTGATGCCGGCTCGAGAGGTGAACTTCACCCACCATTTCTTAAAAGTGCTTCCAGTCTCGGCACTTTCTCCCTGAAAGAAATCTAATGAGCTACTCTTCTCTGTCCTTGCCTTTGCTATTATGTAATTACCGTTATTATAGTCAACGTCTGGAGAAAATTCAAACGTTTTTCAAAGATTGTCTGAAATGATACAACAAAACCCCTGCGGCAACCGCTACATTCAGTGATTCGCTCTGCCCGTAAATAGGAATATAAACATTCCGGTCTGTTCTATCGAGCAATGCTTTGTCCACACCGCCGCCTTCATTGCCGACAACAAGAGCAAATGAATCCATGATGGACACTTCCCGGTAGTCGGAGGCGCCTTGCAGAGAAGTCCCAAACACCGGCACTTCCTTTTCTCTTAATTGTTCTATTGCCTCAAGAAGGGGCATTTGTATAATTGGCAAGTGAAAATGGCTGCCTTGAGCAGAGCGGAGCACTTTTGGATTGTACGGATCAGCACAGCCCGTCCCAAGGATTACTCCGTCCAGCCCCGCAGCATCTGCTGTTCGGATCATTGTACCCATATTGCCTGGGTCTTGGACTGTATCCACCAATAAATATGTACGGCCACCCAGTATATCCGGCAGCTCCTGCTTGCGGCAGATAGCAAACACTCCTTGTCCTGCTTCTGTATCCGATAAAGTTTTTGCTATTTCCGGTGTCACCATCGTCATGTCCAAATCATCCACATTCCAGTGGGGCGGCAGAATAGCTTCTTCTGAAACCATCAGTTCAATGATCTGTTCCTTATAATTTAACGCCGTTTCCACCAGGTGAAAACCTTCGATAAGATACTGTCCTGTTTTTTCCCGTTCTTTCTTTGTCAGCAGCTTTTTCCATTGTTTCACTTGCGGATTCTTCATGGATTGGATAAACTTCACGCCACTCACTCCTTTTCCTATTCGCCGCTTCATTATAGCTTAAATTTCCCGCATAATGAATCGCAAGAGCGGTGAAAATAAAAAAGATCACCGTGAAAAGGAGCGATCTAGATGAATTTCAACTTGCGCAACGCTGTATTGTCCAACGTGTCAGGAAGTTCACAAGAACAGCTGGAACACACAATCGTCGACGCTATTCAGCGTAATGAAGAGAAAATGCTTCCTGGTCTTGGCGTCTTGTTTGAAGTATTTTGGAAAAATGCCGATGAGCAGGAAAAGCAGCACATGCTGCAAACTTTGGAAGCAGGACTGAAGTAAACACCAGGAGTGATCCAAAGCTGCTTTGGATCACTCTTTTATCTTTACTTTGTATATAGAGGATGTGAGCAAGCAATGGACTTTGTCTATGCCCAAGATATGTTAACACCCGTTCAATGGCTTTTGCGGGCTGTGGTCGGTTTTTTCTTTCTGCTTTTTGCCGTTAAACTGATCGGACGGCACTCTATTTCTCAATTGCGTTTGCTTGATTTTACCATGGCCCTTATACTCGGTAACATTATTTCCAACCCCTTATCCGATAAACGCTTGGAATTGCAAGGCCCTATCATTGCGATCGGCGTGTTAGTCACGCTCTATACGATTGGCACCTTCCTCGCTTTAAAATTACCTGCGCTCAAACACTGGTTTGAGCCCGCCCCCTTGAGCCTGATCGAAAACGGGCAAATTCTCGATAAAAATTTAACTCAAGCCAAGATATCCATCGACTTTTTGTTATCGCAGCTCAGAAAAGAGAAAATTACCGATATACAAACCGTGGCACTGGCTTTATGGGAGCCGGATGGCAATATCTCTGTATTTTTAGATCCAAAGCATCAGCCGGTTACTTTATCGGATTTGCAACTGCCGCCCCCTCTCTTTTCGTTTCCGTATGCCGTGATCAAAGACGGAAAAATTGATGGCGCCCAGCTAAAAAAACTCGGAAAAGATGAGCGCTGGCTCAAAGACAGACTTCAGGTGAACAACCGTACGGCTATCGAAGAGGTTTTATTGGCGACAATTGACGAAGACGAACAATTGAAAATTTGGCTGTATAGATAATCCGGCTCTAACGGTTTAGACAAGCGAAAAAACAGAATAAACTTTTGTCCATTTTCCTTTAAATTAAGTAAGCCACCCACGCCATTTTGTCCATTCTTCATATTCTATTAAGGACAACATGTCAAATAAATAACAAAGGGGGGAAAATGAATGGGTTGTGGAGAACATTTTCATACAGGCCACTGCGTGTGTGATATTTTAGCAGAAATTGCAGAATATCAACAAGACACTGCGTCAGATGACTGTGTAAGCAGCTGTTCTGAATCTATACGTGAACTCGTAGGCGGAACAACTCCATCAAACTTCAATACAGTGCCACTTCAATTAATTTGCAGCTCAGCCAATCCAACTTCAGAAAATGCCGGTCCTGAACGCGGCGGACTATGCGGAAACGTATTTGTCGCTCAAGGCTTCCGGAGAAATACTTCTGCTGGGGCTGCACCTGGAGACCTTCAAGCGATTACAACTACTTTCTTTAGAGTTTCATCAGTTGATACAGAGAATTGCTGTGCTGTATTAGAATTGTTATGTGCAGAAGATATTACGTTTGGACCAGCCGCTAATGATTTGATCGTGCCGCCTGGGCAAGGTGATGACTGTCTGCGAACTATCACTGGACCTACGTTTAGCCGTACAAGAGTTTGTATCACTGTCGATTTGAATTGCTTCTGTGGAGTTTCATGTTTACCAGCTGTATTTGCGCCAAGCATCTAACAATTGTCTCGAACGGTGAAAGCCCTTCAGCTAAAAGAAAAATACACCCGGATCGCGGATCTGGGTGTATTTTTCTTTTTATCTACTTACTTTTGCGATTAACGCCTTGCTTGTAAACATACATATTAAGAAGAAAATTTTTAAAACTAAAGCTGAAGGAGAGGATCAGTTTGCGGATGATAAACCAGCTGCAGCAAATTCACTTCCTGCAGCAGGCGATTGAACAGCCTAGGTTGGTGCAAAAACTATTCCTTGCTGCTCCGCCTAAAGACAGAGTTCCATTGCTGTTCTATTTAATGGATGGAACCCCATTCAAGGCTTATGGAGACATTGGGAAAACAGCAAAAGGCGCTTGCTTTACGACCTCGTTCTTCAGCATTGAAGATATCTCTAAAGACCTGCGGGTGACTCTGCAGCTGCTGAAGCCCTATGATATACACAAGATGTTGGCGGCTGACATCGAGAGCACAAGCTTTCTGGAGAAATCTTCCTCACGTGTAGAAGTGCACGCTGGGCTTTTTGACGGCATGCAGATTTTAGATCCTCGTCTCATTAACTGAGATTATAAGCTGATCACCTTCATATCCGTAATCTCGCTAAGGGCAATCTTACGGCCTTTGAACGTATGTGTACTCATTAAGATTAATGCATTTGCTTCTGGATCAAATTGATGAATAAACCCAACATAATATTGTTTTGTTGTATTCACTTCAATAATCACCCGTTTTAACTGAATAGGAAGGGAGGTTAAGAACTCTAGCTTTTCCACTGGGCTTTTTTCTTTGAAGGGTGTCAATCGCACGTCCTGCTTCACTTCCGGGTAATCCTGCTGGAAGGCGGGCTCAGTTTCTCTCCCCCCCTCTTTCTTTGGACCTGCCTGCGCCGATTCATCAGGAAGGTCGACTGTTGAAATGAAAGGGTTCTGTTCAACCTCTCTGCTTTTCATCTTAGTAACCTGGCGCTTTAAAATGTTTACAACTGCAAGTAATTGGTCAGTTACTTCGGATGAACGGGACCCCTCTTTTTCATGTATAGCCGTGTCAACTCCGGAATTTTTTTCTTTTGTAAAAAGGTCTGCAGGAGCTTCTTCCGCCTTTGCCGGACTGATGTCCTCCTGTAAAGATGCAACTGCCTCTATCACATCTTCTTCCTCAGCTAACAAATCGCTTTTCTTCTCGTCTTCAGCTAGATTTTTTGCTGTCCCTTCTGGCGGATAACTTGGTTCATCAATCTTTTCATTCACTTGTTCCTCGCTGATTAATTCATTTTTCGCGGACGGCTTTTCTTCTGTCAGCTTATGTTTTTCTTCCCAAACCAGCTCGCCTGTTTCTTGTCCCCGATAATATGTCTGCATCGGCTTATGAGCCTCTGCAGCGGACGGTTGGCCTGTATATATCAACGGGCCTCCAGACGGCTCCCTTCGCTTGCTCCTTAGCCTTTTTTTCACCTTTTCTCCCTCCTCTTTTGTGTATAAGATACATATGCCTGCTGTTGTGAAGCTTGTGCCGGAAAAGTCTATTTAAAAAAGCTGCCCGACATGCAGGCAGCCCATTCCCTCAGCATTACCGCCCCCATCCCCCCTGGTAATACGGGTATGGCTGCGGATAATGTGGATAGTGATGATAATAAGGGTAATGATGATGGTAATAAGGATATTGCGAATAAGGAGAATAAGGCATTGGCGGTCTTGGTCCCGGCGTTGGGTATGGATACGGGTAAGACTGTTGATATTGCGGATACATTTGCATTGGATAAGGCTGCTGTCTGCCATCCTCTAAATCAACATTGCTAAATTCCTCTTGCGCAAAAAACGGTTCCTCTTCAAAGTTATAATTTTGGAAATGCAAAGTAATAGCCCCCTTTGATTTTGCTTGCCCTTTACTGTATGTGATCAACTTGAATTGTGTGTCCGTCCTAGAAAAAACAAAATGGGCGGCATAATTTTGTTGATAAAGCAAGAATATGAGCAAGCTGCCGATGATTTTTTCCGAAAGGTTCACAGTGACTTTGATACACAGGTACGTCCAGAAAAACAGGAGATGGCGTCATGTCACGAAACTAGAATCGCCTCCATATACTACGTCATATGAAGTATATTAAGGAGGATCTTAATCTATGAGTATGCCCAGCATTCCCCCTGCCCCCCATCGGCCGAATAAAAAAGAAGTAGCGATTGATCTATTAGAATCCATCGCTCTGGAGGAAATTGCCCTTTCTCATTTAATGAATGCAGAAGCTGAAAAAATCCAAGCGTTTGTCGGCGAATGTCTTGACTTTCCCACAAACCCTTCAAATAAGGAGATCGTCAAATTTAACAAAGCGGTTAATCAGCTGTTAGAAACGATTGTTATGAAAGAATGGCTGCTGTTAAAAAAGCTGGAAAATGTCATTGAGCTTCAAGATCATCCCAGCGGACATTGCCACGAACATCCTCCCAAAAAATGCAAAGACCATTGCAACTGTTCACCATGCCATTCTTGCCACTTGCCGATATGCAGCTGCTGCTGCCCGGACAGGAACAAACACGACTGCTAGCGGGGTGACCTTTATGAACCGCCCGAATATAGAGGAAAATATGCTCACATCTTTAAAGTCTTCCTTCACATTTGAATCATCATTACTGCATTATTTGGAACGCCTATCTTTATTGTTAAAAGGCAGGATGAAAATAGGCCATGACGAATCAGTAGGACGAACTATTTTCTCTACACTAAAGCATGTAAATGAGTTACAAAGGCTGATGTATTTAAGGCTGGTTATTTATGCTGACTACTTTTCGGAATCAGAGATGTATGCTGTCTTCTGCGAGCATGAACAGTTTGATGATCTCAACACAAATACTTTTCTTGATACCCTTCATCTGTTATATAGCTTTTCACATGCTTGTTTTTTAAAACAATGGAAAAGAGAGGAAATCCGAGATGAACTGGCTCACGGATTTCATCTTTACAAAAAGCGGATGGAGCTAATGGAAGCTTTTCGCGCCCATCAAAACAAACCCGAAACTGTTTGGCTTGCTGACTCTACCTAATTCTTGATTATCCAAGCACCTCTTTTGATGTGCAGGTGTCATACTAGACATCTGCACATTTTTTAAGCTATGACAAGCTGTGGGGCAAACGCACTTGCTCCTCCTTTCTTATTGAATACTCTATAGTAACCCTAAAATAAGAAAGGAGATGAAATGAATGGGTTACCCAAATATTCCTGATATTACCCCAGAAATTACGATTGATCGAGTTGAGGTGATCAACTTATTATTGGCCTCCATTGGCTTGGAGGAACTGAGCTTGGCTCATTTAGTGAACGCCGAAGCAGAAAAGCTGCAAGCAGCCTTAGGAACGCTGATTCTCCCAGGTGATACAGCAGCAGATCCTCTAGCTACAACTCTTGAAGACTTGTTAATGGTAAACCGTGATGTAACGAAAATGTTGAAATTTGCCATGCACAAAGAATTTATCTTGTTGGCCAAGCTAGAGGATGTGATTGACTTTGCCGAGGAGTTTACACCCCCAACGCCGCCTGTAGCCTGTACCTGTTCCGTCGCTCTTCCTGATACCGCTATTGCTGCCACTCTCGGACTGCCGATTGGCGGCGTTACAGTAGACGTGCCAGGAACGTTAGTATTGGGCTTTACTCTTTGCGATTGTGATACAGGGGCAAGCACTTTAGCTGCAATCTTCCTGCCGACAACTCCAGGAGGTCCTATCCCGGCATTGATCACCGCTTCTTTAGTTCCAGGATCTGTTGCAGTAGCTAACTGTGATGGAACTACAGCGACTGTTACTCTGCAAATTACGGCTCCGCCGTTCTTCCCTGCTCCGCTTGAAGTCACTTTAATTGCCAATGAAACAGCCGGTACCGTGACGATCATTATCCCTGAATTAGGCGTAGAAGAAACAGTAGCTAATCTCCCTGTAACTGTGACTGAATGCGGCGCTTAAATCTTAATGGTGAATAGAAATTGCGAGATCAACAGGATGCCAGGCAAAATAATAGAAAGAAATCAAAAGGGGCATTCAGCTGGAGACTTAAATGTCTCCAGCTAGCTATACACAGGTTGATCAAATCGTTTTTTGAAGGCTTTCGCACAAGCCGTCTGACTCAAGCCGCATAGTATACAGTGTATTTATAAAAGAAAGGAGATGAAATCAATGGGATACCCAAATATTCCCGATATCAATCCTACTATTGATATCGATCGCGAAGAAGTCATTAATCTATTATTAGCTTCTATTGGTCTTGAAGAGTTGGGCTTGGCTCATTTAGTGAATGCTGAGGCAGAGAAGCTGCAGAGGGCTTTAGGAACGCTTGCTTTGCCGGGATCTACTACACCAATTGGTGACCCCTTAGCTACGACCCTTGAAGATTTGCTTCGTGTAAACCGGGACGTGACAAAAATGCTCAAGTTTGCGATGCATAAAGAGTTTATTTTGCTCGCAAAGCTTCAGGATGTCATTGAATTTGCCCAAGAATTTACACCGCCGACTCCACCGCCCCCTCCTTTGGCAGAATGTCTATGTGCGATAACAGGAGAAAGAGGCCGAGGCCCGGGGATAAGTCCAGAAGCAGTGATTACCATTAACGGCCAACCAGGTCCTGCCGCAACAAATGTAACTTACACGATTGAACTATGCGGCCAGTCATGCAATGTTAATGTTAACAATATTAACTTTAGCTTTGACCTTGCGAATCCAACTCCTCCTCCTAATGAAATCACGGTGAACTTTACACAAGGGCGCGCCGAACGAATTGTTGCGTGTGATCCGGAAGCCAATACAGCGACGATCGTTGGAACGATCCGCCGAGGCGGAAGTATCTATAACTTCACACTAATCATTTCAAACAATGGCAGCACTCTTACCTTTACGGCAACCAATCAGCAAGCACCTTTTGACGTATTTAGTGCTGTAATCACGCCTGGGCCAGGTGACGTAAATCCTTTAGTAACTATCGACCCTTGTAACGGATAAAGCTGAAATAACTGCTTCACTGGCTGTCGAAACCATTTCGATGGCCTTTTCTGCTGAAGCCGCCAGCTTGACCTCTCCATAAAATAAAAACATCCCGCTTAGCTGTGCGGGATGCTGCTATATAGAAAGCTGTTAAAAAGAACCTTTTGATTAGCCGCTCAACGTCCGATTTACTTTTTCCCGTTTTCTTCATCATAAGCAATCAGCACTATGTTTTCGCCACGTTGCTGGCGCAATTCCTTCTCAAGTGACTGCACTTTTTGAAGATCTTGTTCATCCAGGTCGGCAACCGGAAAACGCTCGTATACGCTCATAGTCAGGGGCTCCTTTCATGTAACTGCCCTTTATTGTGCACGGTCCGGCAGAGAACTATACGCCTTCCGCTGCTTATTTGGTTTTGGCATAAAGGACAGCTAAATGGCTCCCTTCTCACTGATTAGCGGACGGCCTCAAACAACACAGCTGTGCCAACTCCGCCGCCGCTTCCCAAGGCGGCTAATACATAGCGAACTCCCGGCCTTCTTTGTGTCTCATAAAACAGCCTTGTAACCAGGATTGCCCCTGAAGCCGCGTACGGATGCCCGAGTGCGAGCGCCCCTCCGCGTACATTTAATTTATCGCCGGGAATGCAAAGCTCCCGGGCACAAGCAGCTATTTTCACGGCAAAGGCTTCATTGATTTCTATCAGGTCTACCTCATCGATTGAAAGCTGGCGGCGAGCCAGCAGTCTGCTGACCGCTGGAACCGGAGCAATAGCAGGATGATGCGGATGAACAGCAGCAGCCTCACTATCAACAAAACGAAGGATCGGTTCAAATTGATGGACCTGTGCGGTTCTCTCCTCCATAATAAGTACAGCACTGGCTCCATCATGGATGCCGCAGCTATTTACCGCCGTAACCGTCCCTTCCTCTGTTTGAAAGACTGCTTTCGCTCTTTTAGCAAGTCTCTCAATATCCCGCTTCTTATGAAATTCTTCATCTGTCTCCAAGGAGCCGACAGGCACAATCTCCTGTTCATATAGGCCTTGTTCAAAGGCGGCCCAGCTTCGTTCATAGCTGACTCTTGTCCATTCATCCTGTTGTTCTCTCGAAACTGCATAATCTCGGGCTACATATTCGGCCGCAACCCCCATATCCGGATCCCCAATGCTGTCAGGAGCGAAACGGGCGCGGGCCGGATACGGGGAGGTGCTTGTACTTTCTGTTCCACCGGCTAAATAGACCTTCCCGGCACCACCCTTGATCAAACAGCAGGCCAGCCGGATCGCTTCAAGTCCTGCACTGCATTGGCGGTCAATGGTTAATCCAGGAACATGAAGCGGCAAGCCCGCCTCTAAAGCAGCCAGTCGGGCTATATTCCCTCCCGGACCGACGATATTTCCTAAAATCACGTCATCGATTTCAGATGCTACTCGTTCTCCAAGATGACGGAGTACAGGAGCAGCAAGCTCATGAGGGGGCCGTTTGTTAAATATCCCATTCTTCTTTCCAACCGGCGTCCGCTTGGCTTGAACAATTACTGCATTATACATGGGAATCTTCCTTTTTTTCGAGCTCTTCCCTTAATTGGGCTCTTGCAATCTTTCCCCCGGCTGTCATCGGCAGCTCCTCTTGAAAAAACCATTTACGCGGAACTTTATAAGAAGCTACTCTCTCTCTGCACAACTGCCTCAACTCCTGCTTCGCAGCGCTCCCTTTAATAACGGCAGCAATGACTTCTCCCCAATAAGGGTCTTTCATCCCTATCACCACAGCTGCTTCAACTTTAGGGTGCAGCGACAGGACAGCTTCCACTTCCTCCGGAAAAACATTGATGCCCCCATATAAAATCATATTTTTCTCCCGTCCTTTGATGTAAAGAAACCCCTCATTATCTAAATAACCAATGTCATCGACGGTGCTCCAGCCCTGGCCGTCCTGCAAAGGCTGGATTCCTCTGGCTGTTAGATAGCCGGTACACACTAATTCGCTTTTGACATATATTTTCCCGCTCTCATACGGAGCCGCGACTTCCCCATTTTCCCTTCGAACTTGAATGGCAACACCTGAACAAGGCCTGCCAACTGAATCAGGCTTTTCCCCATTTTCATTGTTGGACAAAAACGTGACAAAGCTTAGCTCCCCCGCCCCGTAGAACTCGAACATTTTCAAGCGCGGGAACTGCATGCGTATTCGTCTTTTTGAATCTTTTTCCCATTTAGCGCCGGAGGAAATAACGGTGAACGGTTTCTCCACGATTGTGTTCGTTCTTAAAAGGGCTTCAATCATTGTTGGAACAAGATAAACAACTGTCACCGTCTCCTTCTTCATTACATGCAGAACAGCGGCAGGAGAAAATTTCTCCAATAAATGTACAGTGCCACCCAAAAATAATGTACTGACTGCCCCGTAAAGAAAATGAGAGTGAATCAGCGCTCCAGGCACAAGCACATATTCATGTTCATTCAGGGAAAAATCATGCCTGCTGCAGGCAAAGCTGGCTAGCCAAGACTGCTGGGAACGGATAAATGCCTTTGGTTCCCCGGTAGACCCGGATGTAAATCCCATATAAAACGGCAAATCCTCCTGCGCCTCTTCCACCGGATCAGCTGGAAGGAGCTGCATTTCTTCTGAGGCTTTCTCCCACGAGAAAACATCTGTCTTCGAGAGGAAATGGCGATCAGCCAGATTGTCTGCCATCACAATAATAGCTGGAGAACAAATGCGAAGGCGTTTATCCAATTCATCGCGGCTCCACTTCGGATGCAATGGAACGGCAGTCCAGCCCGCGGCAGCTGCCCCGGTAAACAACTGCAAAAAAGGCAGGCCATTTTCCATAAAAATGCCTACTGTCTTATTTTGTTTTCTTTTAGAATGAAACCAGCCGGCCGTCTGCAAAACGAGCCGGTGCCACTGGCGCCATGTCACTTCCCGATCCGCTGTTTTGACTGCCAGCTGTTCAGGACGGCGGGCAGCGTGCTCGGCATATATAGAAGTCATCGAAGCCATGATCATTCTCCCTTTCTTAATCAGAAAGCCCCTGCTTCCAAGAGTTATCCTGCTTTCGCAAACTGCCTGGCGATCACCGCCGACTTCCTCAACTTAAACACTAGGTAGGAAGCGACTGCAGCTTTAAGCAAATCTCCTGGAATATAAACGAGGCTGATTTTGACCGTATGAATAAGCGGCAAGTCCATCACCAGCGCTTGGACCGGCACACCGAACAAATAAAGAGTAAATACCCCGGCAGTTAAATTAACGAGCAATATTTTTTTGAATGTTACGACTTGAAAACGTGAAAGCAAAAAGCCCAGCAAAGCAGCAACAATTGGATAACTAAACAAATAACCGGCGCTTGGACCAACAAATACGCCGATGCCTCCCCGTCCGCCGGATAAAAGCGGCAGTCCCGCAGCTACAAGCAATAAGAACGTTACCTGGCTCATAAAACCAAGCCGGGCCCCCAGCACTCCTCCTGCAAGAATCACTCCCAATGTTTGCAGCACGATCGGCACCGGAGTAAATGACAGCATAATCGGCGGCACCAGCCCTAATACAGCCATAACAGCCGCAAAGAGGGCCACGTACGTAATATCTTTTGCTTTCATTTCCATTCCTCCCCATTCTACTTATGTAATCATCAGAAAACACTGTCAGTTTATTAGATAAATAGTTATTTTGTCAACTATACTTTAAACAGGTTGACATTTCAATCCGGCTAGACTATCTAGTCAAAAGCAAAAAAGCTTCGTTATACGAAGCTTTTTTAATGTAAATAAACTAAAATTGTGTTAACCTTAGATACTCCTAAGAAGAACGTGTGATAGAGCATATCAGGGGCAATGAATGGATACTGTCCACTAATAAGGAAAGAGAGTGAAAAGAAAGCAGGTTGATAAAATGGCACAAAAAAGTGCACGACAATTCCCCCTCTTTATTTTGATGGCCAATATGTTTATTGTGATGACAGGGATCGGTCTTGTCATTCCGATCATGCCAACGATTATTCAAGACTTTGGTGCCGGCGGAAAAACCTTTGGCCTATTAATAGCTACATTTGCTTTTGCACAATTTATCGTCTCTCCGATTGCCGGGGACCTGTCCGACCGGCTCGGGCGCAAAAAAGCGATTGTATTTGGATTGATCCTTTTTTCTTTCTCCCAATTTTTATTCGCTTTTTCCCAGCAGCTCGGCCTGCTTTACCTATCGCGCGTGTTCGGAGGCATCGGAGCCGCTTTTATGATCCCTTCCATGATGGCGTTTGTCGCCGATATTACCACTGTGGATACCCGCGCCAAAGGGATGGGCTGGCTTGGCGCCTCCATGTCGTTCGGTTTTGTTGTCGGCCCGGGAATCGGCGGCTTTCTTTCAGCGCTTGGCTTGCGTGCGCCTTTTTTTATTGCCGGAGCTGCCGCAGCTTTGGCGGCCGCTTTATCCATTCTGTTTTTGAAAGAACCGGCACGTACCGGCGCACCGACCCAATCAAAAAAGCGCGAGCCATTGTTTAAACAGCTCGCCCTTTCGGCCAAAAAACCGTACTTTATTCTTTTAGTGATGATGTTCACGCTTTCATTTGGCCTTGCTAATTATCAGTCAACCATCAGCTTATACACGAATATAAAGTTTGGGTTTAGTCCATCTGATATTTCCATGCTGATGGTGGTCGGCGGCCTAATCGGCGTTATCGTGCAAGCCTTTGTGCTAGACTGGGCATTGCGGACCTTCGGAGAAATACGGGTCATGAATACGATGCTAATTGTCGCGGCAGCAGCGATGGTTGCCCTGCTTTTTGCCAAAGGGTTTGCTTCAGTCCTTATTGTATCGGCTTTTTTCTTTACAGCTGCTTCCTTGCTGCGTCCCACCATCAACACAACCGTGTCGAAAATGGCTGGAAGTGAACAAGGGTTTGCCGCCGGGATGAACAATGCCTATATGAGCATTGGCAACATGGTCGGTCCGGCACTGGCAGGTGCTTTATTTGATATGAATATGGCCCTTCCTTATATCTTCGGAACCATTATTATTTTGATTACGCTGCTGATCTGTATCAAATGGTCACGGAGCCTGAAGAAAAAACGCAGCTCCTCTTCTGCCTCCCGCTCTACCATCAGATAAAAAACACGAGGCCATTCCAAAGTGTCTGACACTTATGGAGTGGCCTCGCTTTGATTTTCTCCAGCCATCGCAAATCGGATAAAAAAGGTGGTGCCTTGCTCGCTTGTTTTCAAGTCAATCACAGCATGATGCCTTTCAGCCACGCTATAGCAAATAGCAAGCCCGAGACCTGTTCCGGTATCTTTCGTAGTAAAAAATGGTGTGCCGATAGTTTCAAGAAATTCCGGTTTAATTCCATCCCCTTCATCCTTTACTTCCAGCACGACCGCACCTTTTTCTGTGTATGTTTTTAATGTCAGCTTGCCGCCCGAACTCATCGCTTCAAGGCCGTTCAGTGATAAATTTAAAATGAGCTGGCTAATTTCTTTTTCATCTAAATACAGCTCTGGACATTCATCCAGCTGCAAGGAAACGAACTTGTCGTTCATCAGCGCCTCCGCTTGTATTAACGGGTACAGCCCTTCAATGACCGGGTTAAGATACTGCCTTTTTTTGTCACTTACTTTATTTTTTGCCAGGTTAAGAAATTCTGTGATAATGGAATTGGCCCTATCCAGCTCGCCGAGCATTAAATCGACATATTTAATCATCAGATGCTCCGGATCGCTTTTCGACAGCTCCAAAAATCCTCTAACAGTCGTCATCGGATTTCTAATTTCATGAGCGATGCCGGCTGCCATTTCTCCGACTAAATACAAACGATCAAGCCGGGCAACCTCGCTCTCAAGCCTTACCCGTTCAGTGATATCCGTAATGGCGCTCAAGATGCATTTTTCTCCTTGAATATCAAGGATTTCTGTCGATAATAACCCGTGCCTGATAACACCTGATTTCGTTTCATATTGAATTTCTGCATTACGAACGCATTCTTCTTCCAAATGGTCACTGCCGGCAAGCTTTAAAACGGGAGCCGTCTGGTTCACTACCTCTTCATATGTATAGCCCGTATGATTCAGCCAGCTCGCATTAACATCAATATACTTCCCTTCCTTCAACGTTCGAAGCTCAATTAAACATGGGCTGGACTGAAAAATTTTGTAGAAGTGCTCTCTTGATAGCCGGAGAGCTTCCGCCATTTTTTTGCGCTCTTCAATTTCTTTTCTCAGCTTTTCATTCGCATGAGACAGCTCCTGCGTTCTTTCTTCGACTAGCTTTTCGAGAAGATCATATTGCCGCTTCCGCTCGTTTTCCATCTTTTTGCGCTCTTCAATATTGCGGATGGAACAAACAAAAAGATAGTCCTCCTCCACTTGAGCCTCACCAATCTGAATTTCAACCGGTATCTCCCGCCCATCTTTATTTCTTACAATGGCTTCAAATAATTGGCCGGTCATTTCTTTGACATAATCCATCAATGATGGCGAGAAGCCCGGCATAAGATGAAACATCGGCTTTCCAAGAAGATCATCTTCTGAGTAGCCGAACATGCGTGTCATTGCAGGGTTTACCGATAAAATGCAGCCTTGTTCATCAAATGTAACAATCGTATCGAGCAGCGTCTCGCCAATGACTCTCGCTAATTCTTCATTCTTTCGCAGATGGAACCTGGTACGCTTTAGCTTTTCATTCACTTCTTTCAATTCATGTTGACGCCGCAATTCGCTTTGCTGCTTCATTTTATTATGGTTTTGATAAATCTTTACGAATTGCTGGACTTTGAGCTTCAATGTTTCCGGATGAAACGGCTTAAATATATAGTCGACTGCACCGAGGTTGTATCCTTGAAGGACATTTTCCATCGTTTGATTGATGGCTGTGATGAAAATAATAGGGATGTGCTTGGACCGCTCTCTGGACTTAATCAGATTTGCAGTCTCAAATCCATTTAACCCCGGCATTTGCACATCAAGTAAAATCACCGCGAAGTCCTGTTTCAACACATGCTTTAACGCTTCTTCACCAGAGCCTGCACATACAAGGTGATAGTCTGGAGAAGCAAGCACAGCTTTCAAGGCCAATAAATTCTCCGGGTGGTCATCGACCATTAAAATGTTGACTTTTTGGTGGGGGATTTCCTCTTCACTTTCCTGCTCTGCTGTATGGCTGTTTGCCGGCATCACGTCAGTAAATAAAGAGCTACTGGATCTTTCTATATAGTCTTTCAAACGGATCCACTTCCTCATAAAAATTTGTAATGCTCATAAATTTAATTCCCTCTTTGCTGCCAATTCCCAGAATACCTGATTGGACTAAACTTTCATGAAAAAGATGATGAACGCGATTTTGAAGCAGCTTGTTAAAATAAATCATGACATTACGGCAAATGATCACATGAAATTCATTAAAGGAGCGGTCAACGGCCAAATTATGCTTGGAAAAAACAATATTTCGAGCTAAAAAAGAATGAAAAGCCGCCTTTTTCTGCCTAGCGGTATAATACTCGGAAAACGCCCTTGCTCCTCCCGCTGCCAAATAGTTTTTTGTATATAACTGCATTTTCCGCAAAGGAAACTCACCGTTTTGAGCATACCCCAACACATTAGTATTCATATCTGTTGCATAAATGGTCGTTCTCTCATACAACCCTTCTTCATGAAGAAGGATTGCCATCGAGTACACTTCTTCACCCGTTGAACAGCCTGCATGCCATATTTTTATCGATGGACAGTTTCTTAAAAATGGAACCACTTTTGTGCGAAAAGCCAAAAAAAAGCTTGGATCCCGGAACATCTCCGTGACATTGATAGAAAAGTCTTCAAATAACCTGTCCATAATCGCAGGGCAACGCAAAACCAGCTCCTGCAGCCCGGAAATAGTTTTGACCTGTTCCGCCTGCATTCTGTTCCAAATTCTCCGTTTGATAAACGGAAGTGCATAATTTCTGAAGTCAACTCCGTAGTAGCGATAAATTCCCTCAAGCAGTAAAGTTAATTCTACTGTCTCCAGTTCTTTATGCGGCAGGCATTGATTCTGTTCATCCTGTCCTAGCGCTTTACTCACCTGCATCCCCCCGCCTATTTGTATAGCCATACTTGAATAATGGAAAATAATTGTTCTAGATTAATCGGCTTGCTTATATAATCCGAGGCGCCTGCATCAATGCATTGCTTGCGATCTTCTTTCATGGCCTTAGCTGTCAGAGCAATAATTGGCAAGTTCTCAAATCCAGCCATTTGGCGGATAGCTTGAATGGCCTCCAAGCCGTTCATTTCCGGAATCATAATATCCATGAAAACTAAATCGGCCTTCGGATTTTCTTTCAGCAATTCAATGCCTTCTCTGCCATTCTCCGCAAATTTCACTTCCGCTCCATAATTTTCAAGTGCCGCTGTCAATGCAAAAATATTGCGCATATCATCATCGACAATGAATATTTTCTTACTTTTGAGCATGGTGCTCCTTTCCATCATTTCTTCTTTCTCTTCATAGGATAACGATGGAAAAGCAAGATCATCAGCAGGCGCTTCATTTGTGCCTTCACTCTTTCCGGCTGCTGCCTCCAGCGGATAGCTAAGATACTCTGCTTGTTCCGCTTTATGGCAATCGGGCAAGTACAGAATGAAGGTGCTGCCATCATCCACGATGCTTTCCACCTCAATAAAGCCTCCCAATAGATGAGCCATTTCCTTGCTGATGGAAAGCCCTAATCCGGTTCCCCCGTATTTCCGGCTGATCGTCCCATCCGCTTGCCGAAAGGCCTCAAAGATAAAGGTCAAATTTTCTTCTGATATGCCAATTCCTGTATCCTTCACCGCAAAAGACACTTCCATACCAGAGTGTTTGTCGTCCGCTTTTTGAATAAGCAGAGACACAGCCCCATGCTCGGTAAATTTAAACGCATTGGACAGCAAATTTTTCAAAATTTGCTGGAGCCGCTGCTTATCTGTCCGGATAACTTCCGGCAGACCGGCCGCCACTTCAATATTAAATTGAACTTTTTTCTTTCGGGCCACAGGAAGAAATTGCGCCTCGGCAAAATCTTTGATATCGCTTACTTTTACATCTTCAAAAACTACTTCCATTTTTCCGGCTTCCACTTTTGCAATATCTAAAATATCGTTAATCATGTTCAGCAAATCCTTGCCGGAAGAAAAAATTGTCGTTGCATACTCTATTTGTTCGGGAGTAAGATTGTTTTCAGCATTATCGGCCAGCATCTGGGCCAAAATCAGCAGGCTATTAAGAGGAGTGCGCAATTCATGAGACATATTGGCAAGAAACTCGGACTTGTATTGAGAGCTAATGGTTAGTTGCTGCGCTTTTTCTTCAAGCGCCTGTCTGATCTGCTCCAGCTCTCTTGTCTTTTGTTCAGACTGTTCATATTGCTCTTCCAGCTGCTCATTTACTGTTCTCAGTTCTTCCTGCTGCAGTTGAAGTTCTTCAGACTGCGTTTGCAGCTCCTCGTTTACCGCTTGAAATTCCTCAAGCAGCTTCTCCACCTTCATATGATTTAATGTCCGGTTAATGTTCATCCCGGCATTTCCAACAACTTCTTGAAGAAATAATTGCTGAAGCCGGTCAAACGGCTGAAACGAGGCCAGCTCAATCACAGCCAGCACTTTTCCCTGAAACTCAGCCGGCATAACCAGCACATGGGCGGGCGGTGCCGAGCCAAGCCCTGACTGGATTTTGATATAGTCGGCAGGTACCGGGTCCATAGATACGATCCGATTTTCCATGGCACACTGGCCAACGATGCCCTCGCCTAATTTAAAGCTCTGACCTTCTGAAGAGGATTGAGCATCCGCATAACCGGCGACCTTTCTCAGCCTTTCCTCGGTGCCTTCTTGTTCTCTTATATAAAAAACTCCATAATCAGCGCCTGAAATCGCTGCTACCTTATTGATAAACCACTGAGCCAATGCATCTAAATGGTCCATTCCTGGATACATATGAACAACTTCCGCAATTTTCGTGCTTAACCAGCTTCGTTCCTCGGCTTCATGCTTTAATTGTTTTTCTTGCAAGGCATGCTCTTCCAAGGATTGTGCCATGGCATTAAATGCGAGAGCAATCTCCCCCATTTCATCTTTGGTTGTTACTTCTATGCGGGGAAGATAATCAGGATGATCGAAAGCCACCTCGGTCATGACAGAGGTTACCTTTTTAAGACTTCCTGTTATACTGCGCACAATCCAGGTCATAACAATCAAAACGATGAGAAACACTGCCACTATATAGGCAAAAATAATATGGATGGTCTGCTTAGATGTTTTAGCGGATTTTTTCAGCTCCTGATCGATCGTCTTCTTTTGAATAGCCTGAAGCTTTTTGGAAATTTCCGTCATTTCCTCTCTGACTTCCCGGCTGTCGTACCAGAACATCTTAATAAGCTTTTTGTCTTCCCCCATCTTGGCCAATGCATCTGTTTTTTTCTCAAGCGCGCTATACTCTTTTCCCAGGCGCTTCAATTCCTGAATCAATTGCTGGGATTGCCTCCGGTTGTCCAATTTTTCAAGAGAAGCGATCGCTGCCCGGACATTGACCAGCGCCTCTTCCCTATTCTTCTCTAACTCTCCTATTAATTCTTCTGGCGGGTTGGACAAAAGTCCTCTTGATTCCCGGCTGAATATATTCAGTTCATCTTGAATTGTGTTGGCCAGATTCATCATCTGGTGATTTTTCATGGCAACGCCTGTATTTTGGCCGAGCTGATTCATCATTGCCGTGAGAATGAAATACGAAAGGACGAATAGCCCAAAAAGAAAAGCAAATCCGATATAAAGCTTGGTTCTAAGTTTCATTGTTTTTCCTTTCTTCATCAGTCCATTATTATGAACATGCACAGTAATAAAGAAAAAGCCGGTTGATCTTGGAAAATGATTCAATAGTAGATAACATCTATATCATAAATCCATCGGTCACAATTTTCAAACAGATTTTTCCAAAAATGAGTAATTGCCTATTTACAAGCTTTCCATTGAACAGGAACAAAACAATATTAAACAGGGTGGCAAGCAAGGAGTGTGTCCCTTTTCATTCTAATCACCTAAGTCTAATTTCTTATGAACAATAGACTGCGGTTAAATGCAGCAAACAATTGATTAACACGTTCTTTTATATTGACTCCCATTTCCTCTTCCATATGGATCGTCAGCTGACGGACGATCCTATTAGCTTCTATTTCTCTGTCTTTCTTCAACAAAGCTTTAATATAAGCAAAGTAAACCTCTTCCTGATAAGGATCTTTACTGATTAGCTTGTCAAAGTAGGCAAAGCATTTTTCATATTCTCCTGCTTGTTCATAGTAGAAGGCCAATAGGCGGCATACCTTCAGAAACAAAGTGCGAATACGGTCTTTATCCGATTCTAAAGCAGGCTCATACGGATACTCTTCCAAGTAGTCTCCCTTATATAATGCTTCCGCTGCCAGCAACTTCTGTATCTTTTCCGGCGAGTCCCCTTCTCCGCCAGCGATCACTAATCGTTCAAACCTCTCTATATCCAAATCAATCTCTGCCGAATGAAAAATATAATGCTGATCCGTACGGCGAATGAAACGGGAACGAGCCCCTGATTGTAAATCCGGCTCAAGTGCTTTTCTCAGTGTCGATATGGCTACATGGAATTGATTTTGTGCAGCTTCTACCGCTCCCTCAGGAAACAAGAAGTCTAGGAGAATATCCTTTTCTATTTTTTTATTGCGGTGGGTAATGAAAAACTGCAGCAATCGCAGGCTGGCCTTTCTCTTTATGACTACCGGCTCTCCTTTGCGGGAAACTTGAAACGCGCCAAGTGCTTGAATGTGGAGCAGGGCCTTGCCTTCCCCTTTAGCCGTGTCGTTCTCTACTGACCCTAAGCTGCTTGCTTCCCAATAAAAATGGTGCTCCTTGCAAACTTGAACAAACTCCTCGAGCTTTTTCTTTTCTTGCAGCTGATCCTGCTTTCTGCGGTAGAGCTCAATCTGGGATTTAATCACTTTGCAGCGGTAATAAGCAAACAATTGAAAGGCGCTGTACGCTTTTGCCAAGCAGGATTCAGCCTTTTGCCATTGTCTTTTTTCCATGTAGCTGATTCCCAGCTCACTGTAAGACCAGCCCATATCAAAATCAATATTGTACTCTTCAGCCACAGCAGCCGCTCTCTCCCCCCATTGAATCGATCGATCAATCTGGCCTTTCAGACGAAACAAGCGGCCCATCGTCGTATAAATAAAAAACAAGGATGAGCAGTCGTGCTGTCTGGCAATGGTCAAAGCCTGCTGAATATGAACCTCTGCTTCACCCAGCTGTTGGTTATCCAGGCAAATGGTTGCCAATGTATCAAGCGCATGCAGCTGTGTGTGCTTCTGTCCATACTTTTCAGAAATAAAAAGAGAATTCTTCACATGTTGAACTGCTTCTTCATGCCGCCCAAAATACCTTTCAATTTCAGCCAGCAAATTGAAATTCAAAGCGGTCATTGACATATCCTGAAAGCGCTGAGCCCCCCTTAAGGAGTCCAAAAACAATTGCTTTGCCTTTTCCAGTTCCCCATTCATTAGAGAAATGGTTGCCAGCCTGTGCTGCAGGCTGCATAGCCATAGCTTGCTGTTTTTCTCTTTTAAAAGAGAAATATTCTTTTCGAATTCAGAAGTGAGCTGCTTGATAATTGAACGGGGCACACATCGAATAAGAAAGAGTGTATTATTCGCAAAGTTCTCTTCCAGTGTCATTTCCTCCAGCCAGCCGTCCAGAAATACCATCGATTCAATTGGATTATAGCGGTGACTGATCATCTCCATCAGCCGGACAGCTGCTGGATAATCTTTGCCAACCACCGCATAAACAAAGGCATAGAGAAATTGATATCTCGCTTCGTAAATGGACGATAGTTTCAATTGCTGCTCCTGAAGTAAATGCACAGACACCCGTTCTTTATATTTTTGGTAAAGAAACTGGCGGAATAGCCGATGGTACCGGAGCATACCCCCGCTATCGCTTGTTATGAACAGCTGCTCACGCTGCAGCCGCTCCAAAACAAGCGTGGCATCCTCCCTCCCTAATAACTGGTCAATCACCTCTGGATCGAGTTCAGGCAGCAAGCTCGTCTGGCACAGAAATTCTCTTATTTCCTCCGGCTGGGCCTCAAACACTTCTGAAGACAAATAGTCATAAATATCCTGCACGTGGGGGAAATCCGTCCAAAAACGGGTTCGTTCTTCCACCGTCATCTTGTCAATGATTCCTAATATCAACTGACAGCTCGCTACCCATCCCTCTGTTTTTTTGTAAATCAAATCTAATTCATGTGCCTCAAGCTTCAGCTGATGCAGCGAATGGAAAAATTCTTTTATCTCGGAAAAGGTAAAAGCGATATCAGCTGTAGTGAACTCTCGATATTTTCCTTCTGTTTTCAGACGGGAAACAGAAAGATGAGGCCGAACGCGGCTAATAATGATAAAAGTCACAAAGGGAGAGCTATAATCCAATAGCTGCTTCATAATATTTTGAATTTCCGGGCTTTGATTGACCAGCTGATAATCATCTAAAACAATATAGAGACGCTCTTTTTGGACAGCCAATAATGAGAGAAGTTCTTCGAGCTCCTCTTCTGCATCTTCAGGTGAAGCCATGGAAGATAGACGTTTGTTAGCGGCTTTTTCCATAATGCCCGCCTTTAAATAACTAATGAATACATGACTGTAACGGTCCGATCCTGTCAGGTTATACCAGACAGCCGGGTGTTGTTGTTTATGAATATAACTAGCCACAAATGTTGTTTTTCCGTAGCCTCCATCACCGATAACTGAAATAAGCGACAGCTGCTTCTGGGTATCGAGCTCGGAAAATAAGCGTCGGCGCTGAATGGCCGGAGCACATGCAGGCATTCTTAACTTCGTCTCTATCCTCTTCATTCGAATACCTCCCCTTTGAAGGCTTATTTATAACCGCTCTTATTTTTATGATTGTAAGAAAAATACGCTGATTTGTAAGAATACAGTAAGTGATCTGTTTTAATATTCAGTTTATAGTAAATTTTTTCAATTTACAATCTACTTTACAGGAGGTAACTAAGATGACAACTCAAACGGCCAAAAACAAGGCGATGACCGAAAGATTAGTTGAATGGGACAAAAAACATTATTTTCATCCGACTACTCCGCTCAAAGAGCAGCAGGCCAAGGGCCCCGCACACATTTTTACACACGGGAAAGGCATTCACGTCACAGATGTTTATGGGAAAGAATTTCTCGACGGAGTGTCTTCCTTATGGAATGTGAACGTTGGGTATGGACGCCAAGAACTTGCTGATGCCGCCCGCGAACAAATGATGACACTCGCTTACGGTTCCTCATTTTTCAATAATTCTCATGACGTTGTCATCCGTTTATCTCAAAAGCTCGCAAGCATGGCTCCGGGAGACTTGAATGTCAGCTTTTTCACATCAGGCGGTTCGGAATCAAATGAAAGCGCCATCAAAATTGTCCGGCATTATTGGAAGATGAAAGGCCAGCCGGAACGAAAGAAAATCATTGCCTTAGAAAGAAGCTACCACGGCGTGACGATGGGAGCAACAAGCGCTACGGGTGTACCTGAATTTAAAAATATGATCACTGCCATTGCTCCTGACTTTCTGCACGCCCTTCCCCACCAGACTGAATGTGAGCTTGGCGACAGCTCTGCTCCAGGGTATGAACGCAGTATTAGAGGCATCATTGAAAAAGAGGGACCAGAGACCATTGCCGGCGTGATTCTTGAACCTGTCCAGGGAGTGGGCGGCATTCAAATTCCTCCTGAAGGTTATTTGCAGGCGGTGCGTCAGCTGTGCGATGAATACGGCATTTTGATGATGACAGACGAAGTCATTACCGGCTTCGGAAGAACCGGGAAAATGTTCGGTGTCGAACACTGGGAGGTTGTGCCTGATTTAATGTCTGTCGCTAAAGGAATCACAAGCGGCTATATTCAATTAGGAGCTGTCATGATGACGGATCGCTTAAGAGATGAGCTTGCCGATCTGTCCGACAATGTATTTTTCCATGGCTTCACCTATAGCGGCCATCCGACTGCTTGTGCCGTTGCGTTGAAAAATATCGAGATTATTGAGAATGAGAGACTGGTTGACAATGCCAAGCAAATGGAGCAAGAACTTTGGAAAGGATTGAACTACCTGCAAGATACCCATAAAATCGCCGCGAAGCCGAGAGCGATCGGCTTGATGGGAGGCATTGAACTTCTCGCTGATCCGGATAACGGGACAACGTTTGAACCGTCTACATTTGCTGCTCCAGCTGTCGTGGAGGAATGTGCAAAACGCAACCTTATTCTTCGCCCGCTCATTTTCGGCGGCTTAAATGTGATAGCTATTGCGCCGCCGCTGATTGTTGATAAACAAGATATCGAGACAATCATTGCCACACTATCTGACTCTATCCAGGCCTTTGAGCAACGAGTCATGTAAATGAATACGGCTTAGGCGCGCCAGCTTGCAGATGATTTATTTTTAGCCGGTTGCCTGGCTGCGGCCAGCATACGAGCTTGCTGGCCGGTATTTTTTAGAGGGGAGTGCATGGAATGAATGAAGTGAACTCTTCAGCCGCTGAAGCAGCTGTTCTTCAGCCTGAAGCATCTGTCCAGTCTTTGAAAAAGGTGTTAAAAACGCGGGATCTTGTCATTTTTGGAATGGTATTTATGGCGCCTGTTTCGGCACAAACACTCTTTGGGGAGCTGACACAACTGTCAAATGGACATGCAGTGCTCTCTTATCTTGTCGGTCTCATCGCTATGATTTTCACCGCTTTTTGCTACGGAAAAATGGCCGGGGCTTTTCCCGCAGCAGGATCTACTTACAGCTACACCTCTCAAGCCATCCATCCGCGGCTGGGCTTTTTAGCTGGATGGGCCATTTTACTTGATTACTTGCTGATTCCGATGCTTCTGTATAAAATAAGCGCTATTTTTCTCATGGAACTCATTCCATCGGCTCCTTTGTGGATCTTGTTATTGTTATTTGTTGTTCCCGTTACATTAAGCAACTATCTTGGAGCGCAGGTTACCTCACGGGTCAACCTCTATATGATGCTGTTAATGTTTTTCAGTCTCGTATTATTTATCGTCTTCGCCGCCAAAAGCCTGGTTTCCGCTGGCGGAATGACCAGCCTCTTTTCCCTGCAAGGCATATACAACCCGGATACGTTCTCGATGAATGCACTTATTACCGGAGCCTCGATCGCTGTCCTCTCTTATTTAGGGTTCGATGCGGTTACTACGATGGCTGAGGACTCCAAAGTGACAGGGAGGATGGTTGGCCGCGCGGCTATTTTTTCTTTGTTAATCAGCTCTTTCTTCTATATATGCCAAGTGTATTTCGCTACACTTATCATGCCAGATTTCACATCATTTGCTTCCCAAGAAACGGCTTTCTTCGAAATTGCTGCAGCCGTAGGCGGAAGCGGTCTTGCCGCGGTCTGCACACTGATTATTGCTGTTTCAGGAATATCAACGGCACTGGCCGGACAAGCTTCTTCCTCCCGAATCTTATTCAGCATGGGAAAAGATCGAATGCTGCCACAGTTCTTTGCCCGCCTGCACCCGAAGTATAGAACGCCCGCTAACAGCATTGTTGCTTTAGCCATCGCCGGCTATATAGGAGCCGTTGTGATCCCTCTGCCGGTTTTATTTCAGCTTATTGTTATTGGTGCGCTCTTTGGGTTTATTTGTGTAAATCTGTCTGTTATGACGGAATTCTACTTTCGGCGGAGAGAACGGCAGGGATGGCTGTTCGTTACAAATCTGCTATTCCCGCTGCTCGGACTTTTTGTATGCGGTTACATTCTTCTTGGCATTAGTCCGATCGGCAAACTAGTTGGGCTGATTTGGCTGTCTTTAGGGCTTTGCTTGCTAACGTATACGGTAAAGATAGCCAAAAGGGAGGTTTCTGCATTTCATCATTTGTAAAGTACAATAAAAGCTGCCTCTAGGAGAAGAGGCAGCTTCAGA